>SFDX01000021.1 GCA_004557455.1 Akkermansia muciniphila
AAGGCATCCGGCACGACGGTGTACATGATATTCATGATATGGCAGGCCAGTTTCTCCGCGAAGTCATTGTAGATTTTCTGTGCGATGGGATCCCCTGCCCTCGCGGCGCGCTCCAGCAGAAGCGGGGTACACTCCTCCGGGGATTTCGGGGTACCGGCGGCGGCGTACAGAGCCGCAGCATCGGCTGCCACCTCGTTGTTACCGATATACTCCTCCAGCGCGCCGCGGTTACCGAAAGGCCCCACTCTGCCATCGAAGCAGATACTGGTCTGGCCGATTTCCGCAGCGGAAATACGGCGACCCCGCACCATGCGGTTATTGATAATCAAAGCCCCGCCCACCCCGGTACCGAGGGTGATGCAGTGGAGATTCTCGTAGCCGCGCCCCGCGCCCTCCTTCCACTCGGCATAAGCCATACATTTAGCATCGTTATCCAGCACCACGGGCAAGCCGAGCTGCTCCGTGAGCACCTCCCGCACCGGCTCCGGCTTATTCCATACCGGCACATTGGTCAACTGATAAAGGACACCGCGCCCGAAATCCACCCAACCCGGCATACCCAGGCCGATGCCCTGCACCTCCGGATGGTGCTCCATCAAGCCGCGGATGGTGGCGCACATAGCATCCATAATCTCCGCCGGGCTGCCGTAGGACGGCGTGGGCAGAGGCTCCGCCCGCTCGCAAATTTCCACACCCCGGGTAACACCTATCTTGATGGTGGTACCGCCGAAATCAACGCCTATGGTTTTCATGCTCATATCAAATCTGTTTCATCAACGGGCTGCATAGCGAGCCGCCAGCTCGGCATACTCCTCCGCGTGGCGGTGATTGTCCTGCGCCACGGACTCCGAGAGCGTCCGCACAACCTTCGCGGGCGAGCCCAGCACCAGCGAGAACGGCGGCACCTGAGTGTTTTTCGTCACCAACGCATGCGCCCCCACAATCGAACCGCGGCCGATCACCGCCCCGTCCAGCACAATGGCCCCCATGCCGATGAGCACGTCGTCCTCCACCGTGCAGGCGTGCAGCGTGGCGCAGTGCCCGATGGTGACATGCGCCCCCACCGTGCAGGCCCCGCCGGCTTCCACATGAATGCAGGCGTTATCCTGCACATTGCTGTAGGCCCCGATGCGGATAGCAGCTAAATCCGCACGAAGCGTTGCATTGTACCACACGGAGCTGTGCGGTCCGAGGGTCAGCTCCCCCACCAAGGCAGCCCCGCGCGCCACAAAGGCGGTGGGGTCGATCTGAGGGGCTCTGTTATCAAAGGATTCGATGATCATGTTGCGTCAATATTTGAAACGGTCTTCCGGAAAATTGCGGTACTCGATTCGGAGCGGGGAGTGCTTATCGAGCAAGCGGCGGTCATAGCGGCGGGTCGGCGGCTCCAGATTGTGCAGAGGATGTCCGCCTCATCCAGCAAGGCGGGGTGCACGGTAGTGCGCACCTCATAACGGATACCGGAGGCCTGCAGAAGCACAACGCAGCGGCAGAAGGTATCAAACAGCTTCTCCCCGCTCGGCAGCTTCCAGGTGCGCGCGCTCGGCATCTTGTTATCCAGCGCCACGTAATCCACGAGTCCCCGGCTCAGCAGACGCTCCAGCACCTGCGGATTACTGCCGTTGGTATCCACCTTGATGAGGTAGCCCAGCGCGTGAATGCGCTCGCAGAGCTCCTCGATATCCGGATTCAGCGTGCACTCCCCGCCGGAGAGCACGACGGCATCCAGAAAATCCCGCCGCTCCTCCAGGAAAGCAAACTCGTTCTCCCGCCCACCGTGGCCCAACACCAGGTCCGGGTTGTAGCAGTATGGGCAGCGCAGATTGCAGCGGGTATACCAAAAAATGCACGCTGCCTTCCCGGGGTAATCCAAGAAGGTCAGCGGCGTGATGTCTTGGGGGTGCAGCATCAGCGGAGGATACGATCGCACCCGCAGCCACAGGGCTCCTCGAAGTGCTCGCGCTCCTCGAACTCACCCTGCTTACCGGCGTTGAAGGTCTCCACCGGGCGGTGGTAACCCATCACACGGGTGTAGACGGTGCACTTGGTACGCTCCTCGGCGTGCTCCGCGAGGATCTGCTCATCGGTCTTGACGACCGGCTTGATGTCAGGTGTATTCATGTTCGTTTAGGATGTTATGGGGAAAGGATCAGAGGTTAAGCGGCAGCTCCGGCTGCTCCTCCATGCGGACGCGCTGAATGAGCTCCTCGTCGCAGATGGGGCAGTAATCGTGGCGACCCTTGAGGTAACCGTGCTTCTCGCACACCGAGAAGAGCGGCGTGACAGTGATGTAAGGCATCTTGAAGTTGGTGAGCACCTTGCGCACGATGTCGCGGCAGGACTCCGGGGAGGAGATCGCCTCGTTCATGTACATGTGGAACACCGTGCCGCCCGTGTAGCAGCACTGCAACTTGTCCTGCATCTTAAGGGCCTTGAAGAGGTCATGCGTGTAAGACACCGGCAACTGCGAGCTGTTCGTGTAGTAGCGATGCCCGGGCGTGCCGGACTGGATGATGTCCGGGAAGCGCTTGGCATCCTCGCGGGCAAAGCGGTGCGTGGTACCCTCCGCGGGAGTCGCCTCCAGGTTATACAGGTTGCCCGTCTGCTCCTGGTAGCCGCGGATGCGCTCGCGCATGAAGTGCAGCACCTCCTCCGCGAAGGCGATGCCCTCCTCCGTGGCGGTGTTCATGGTGTCGCCGGAGAAGTTGCGGAGCATCTCGTTGACGCCGTTGAGACCGATGGTGGAGAAGTGGTTGCGCAGGTGCGGCAGGTAACGCTTGGTGTAGGGGTAGAGCCCGCGGTCATACAGCATGTTGATGAACACGCGCTTCTTCTCCAGCGTATCCTTCGCCAAGTCCATGAGCTCGGCCAGCTTGGAGAACAGCAGCTTCTTGTTACCCTTGTACAGATAACCGAGGCGGGCCATGTTGATGGTAACCACACCGATGGACCCCGTCATCTCCGCAGAACCGAAGAGCCCGCCGCCGCGCTTGAGCAGCTCGCGCAGGTCCAACTGCAGGCGGCAGCACATGGAACGCACCGCATCCGGCTTGTAGGCTTCCTCATCGATGATCTTGTTGCCGTTCTCATCATACTTATACTGCGAACCGATGAAGTTCTGGAAGTAAGAAGAGCCGATCTTGGCAGCGTTCTCGAAGAGAAGCGGCACATTTTCGTCCTCCCAGTCGAAGTCCTCCGTGATGTTCACGGTCGGGATGGGGAAGGTGAAGGGCTGGCCCGTGCTGTCGCCCTCCGTCAGCACCTCGTAGAAAGCGCGCTGAATCACCTTCATCTCCGGCTGGAAATGCTTGTAGGTGAGGTCCGTCAGAGTCTCCGCCCCGCGCTCCTTGGCCACGGCCAGCAGGGCCTCATCGTGCATGTCCTCGAAGAAATGGCGGTTGCCGGACATGGGGTACTGGTCCCGCAGGTCGCGCGGCACCGTCCAGTCAATCGTCACGTTCGTAAAGGGAGACTGCCCCCAGCGGGAGGGAACGTTCAGGTTATAAACGAAACTGCGCAGAGCCTTCTTGACCTCCTCATACGGCAGGCGGTCGCGGAAGAGATAGGGAGAGAGGTAGGTATCGAAAGAGCTGAACGCCTGGGCCCCTGCCCACTCACTCTGCAGGATGCCGAGGAAGTTGGCCATCTGGCCGAGAGCCTCCCGGAAGTGGCGCGGCGGGCGGCTGTTCACGCGGCTGCGCACGCCGTTGAAGCCCTCATTGAGCAGAGCGCGCAGGCTCCAGCCGGCGCAGTAGCCCGTCAGGCAGTCCAGGTCGTGAATATGGTAGTCACCGTTGCGGTGAGCCGCGCCCTCCTCCGGGGTATACACCTGGTCAAGCCAGTAATTAGCAATCACCTTTCCGGCTGTATTGTTGACCAAGCCCGCATTGGAATAGGTGGTGTTGGAGTTCGCCTTAATGCGCCAGTCCGTATTACCGACGTATTCCTCAATCGTCTGCTTGCAATCCACCCAAGTATTGCCCTGATACAGGCCGCCTATCTGCTCGCGCTGAATCTTGTGCAGGAAGCGGTACTTGATGAAGTTACGAGCCGTATCGAAAGCCCCCTCGCGCATCAGCTCGCGCTCAATGGTGTCCTGAATCTTCTCCACCGGCACATAGTCCTCGTGCTTCAGGGCGTCCAGTACGTTGGCGTAGACCATGGGATTATACTCCTCCTGGGAGGCATGGAACGCCTTTTCGATGGCCTGCTGAATCTTGTAGGACTCAAAGCGTTCGCGTTTTCCGTTGCGCTTGATGATTTCGATCATGACTGAGTGTGAGTGGTGTAAACTTGACGTGCCCCGGGACTGCGCGCCTGCGCATACAAGGCGCGGCCATTGTACCCTTTTTTACGCGCTCTGGCAAGAAGAAAATTGCCGCAAGGCAGAAAAACTTTTCCCGTATCTTGGAGGGTGAAAACACCCGAAACCCCATATCTTGTGGCGTCCCCCATCCGGAAGCCGACCCCTCCCCATCACGGAAAACAACCTCTCCGCGAGCGGCAAAACGCGATGAACACAGGGAAAACGGGCCGAAACGGGAGCAGAATCCGCCGGTGAGCCTCCGCCCCGCAAACACCACAAGAGGTCCCTCTAGCGCTCTGCCCAAAGAATTTTCAGGTAAGGCTCCCCCTCGAAGTCAAAAGGCATGGAAACCGCCCGCAAACGCGCACCGGGGATGCCCGCGGCGACCATGGTGCGGAAGGCCTCGGGCGAGAGACGGCGGCAATTCGTGGTGCAAAGCAGGCAGCCATGCGGCTTGAGGCATGCGGCGGCCAAGGCGACCAGCCGATCGTAATGCCGCTCCGCCTTCCACACGTGCCCCTTCTCATCGCGAGAGAAGGTGGGCGGGTCGAGCACGATGATGTCGAAGCGGTACTCCTTGCGCGCAAAACGCCCCATCCACGAGAGAGCATCCCCCTTGCAGAAGAAATGCTCCGCCGGGTCGATGCCGTTCAGCTGCATGTTCTCGCGGCACCAATCCAGGCAGGGCTGCGCCAGATCCAGTGTTGTAGTCGTGGCCCCCGCCGCAGCGGCATACACGGAGAAAGCCCCCGTGTAGGCAAAAGTGTTCAGCACGGTCATGCCGGGCTTGCAAAGGCTGCGCAGGCGGGCACGGTTGTCCCGCTGGTCCAGGAAAATCCCCTGAGAATAGCCCGTGCTCATGTCCATCATAAAGCGCAGCCCGTTCTCCGAGATACAGAAACGCAGCGGCAGCTCCGGCCCCGCCATCTGCTGCGGCGGACGTTTGTCATCCTGCGAGAGCTGCTTGAGGTAGACGGGAGCCCCCGTGGCCACCAGCTCACGGCGCAGGGCCTGCGGCAGGGCCACATCCCGCAGGGACACCAAGAAGCGATCCGCCAGCACATCCACAAAGACACCCGGCCACAGCGTGCCGTCCAGCAGGCGGAAGGCATCCGTGCCGGGGGGCAACTGCTCCCGCAAGGCAGCCAGCTTCTGGTGCAGAGAAAAACTCATCGTGCAGCCGCTGCGGCTTTGCGGATGGTCTCCTCCATGGTCGTGAGCGCATTCGCACGGGTGGAGGCCAAGTGCTCCCGCAGGCCGCAATCATTGATGCGAGAGAGATCCGCCTCCTCGATTTCCTGCGGCGTGAGCCCGGAGAGCAGGCGGATGAAGAGCGCGATGAGCCCCTTGGTGATCAGTGAATCGCTGTCCGCATAAATCATCAGCTTACCCTCCTGCAGCACCGTGCCGACCCATACGCGGCTCTGGCAGCCCTTGATAAGGTGGTCCTTCTTGCGGAATTTCTCCGGCATGGGGGGGAGCTGACGCCCCAGGGAAATAATATACTCGTACTTCTCCGTCCAATCCATGAAGACGGACATGTCATCGAGCAGCTCCTCGATACGTTCGTTATATCCCATGGTTCAGCGAGCGGTTGCCAGCGTGTAAAGCACAGCCTTTTGAGCATGCAGGCGGTTCTCCGCCTCCGTGAAGATCACCGGTGCATGGGCCTCCAGCACCTCATCCGTGATCTCATAGCCTCGGTAGGCGGGTAGGCAGTGGAACACACTGTGACCGGGCGCGGCGACACGCAGCAACTCGGCGTTCACTTGGTAGGGGAAGAAGGCCTTTTCCTTGGTGCCCTTCTCGGCCTCCTGACCCATGGAGATCCAGGTATCGGTGTTGATAACAGTGCAATCCCGCACAGCCTCGGCGGCATCCGTGGTGCAGATAATGTTCGGGCAATCCAGCGCGGCGAGGGTCTCCGCCTTGGGCAGTGCCTGCTCCGGCCCGGCGAGTGCCAGGGTAAAGCCGAGGCGCTTGGCGGCCCACATCCACGAGCGGCCCATGTTGTTATCCACATCGCCGAGGAAGGAAATCTTCATATCCTTCCAAGCCCCTACTCCGTACTTCTCCTCCAGCGTGAGCAGATCCGCCAAAATCTGGCAGGGATGCTCCAGGTCCGTCAGCGCATTGATGGTGGGGAGTCCGGAGTAGTCCGCAAAGTCCACCACATCCTGCTGCGCGTAGGTGCGGATGATGGCCCCGTGAATCATGCGGCCGAGCACGCGGGCCGTGTCCTTGATGGGCTCACCGCGCCCCAGCTGAATGTCGCGGGTAGAAAGGAACATCGGGCGACCACCGAGTTCTGCCACGCCCACCTCGAAGGAAACGCGGGTGCGGGTGGAGGACTTGGAGAAAATGAGGCCCCAGGTTTGGCCTTGCAGCGGGGTATGCGTGTGGTGCCCGCGCTCCGCCTTGAGCCGGTGCCCCAAGGCGAGCAAGCCCCGGATTTCATCCGCAGTCAACTGTTCGATGGAAAGCAAGTTTTTCATTGTAAATAAAACAGGAATGCCCGCAGTATAGCAGACGCGGGCATGATGTCAAGCATGGAATGAGTCAGCAGGCCGAGAAGGCTCACGGAAGAAGCCCCCCGGCCTGCTGCGCGGTACTCAGGGCTGCGGTGCCGCCGCCTCATCCGAGCGCAGCACCGGAATGGCACTGCGGCGAATGGCCTCATCGGCCACCGCGGCGAGCTTGCGGCTCATGTAGATGGTGTAGGGAGCGGAGGAGATGGTGAAGCTCACGATGTCCGACTCCGTCGGCTCATCGAGCAGAGCCTTGAACTCCGCAAAATTGCGGACGGGCTTGCCGTTCACCTCGCGAACGATGTTGCACTGCAGGGATTCGTAGGACAGCGTGGCCGGGGTCGGTACAATCATGGTGATGGCCACGGGCTCCGTCACCCCGGCCTCGCGCAGCTTCTGCTCCTCCTTAACGAGGCGGAGGAAGGGCAGCGGTGCCCCGGCTACCCGCATCACCTTGTCGTGGAGGTCGCGGGTAATCGGCTGAAACACCAGGCCGCCCCAGACGACGTACGGCGGGCGGCTGCCGGGCTTCATCTCCCGCAGCAGGGCCTTGTCGCAGGCATCGCGGTTCAGGGGCACCTGCACCTCCCGCGCCACGCCGTCACGGCTGACGGTCAGGGTGAGCATCTCCCCGGGCTTTTTCAGCCAGCGGCAGCAATCTCCCGCGGGCAAGGTGCCGTACCGGGGGAAACTGCAGTTGCCCATCACGTCAATGGGCTGGTCCTCCACCGCCGTCAGCACATCGCCGGCGGCAATACCGGCCTGCTCAGCAGCACTGCCGGAAAGCACCTTGTTGACGTACAGTCCCCCCTGCTCCTTCCCTATCTTGAGGTACTTGCGGAACACAGGGTCCGTGAGCGGGCTGAACTCTACCCCGAGGACGGGCACGGAATTCACCACCCCGCTGCCGACAGGCGCGGCCTCCAGGAAGCGGCGGATGAGATCCGCGTTCACGCACTCGGTCGTCTGCTCGTCCCGGCGGTCCACCACCATGCCCACCATCTTCCCATCTTTCACCAAGGGGGCACCGCGCCGCTCATCGAGGGACGGGATGTGAGCCAGCTTGCACACCAAGGCTAGGCTGCTGCCCTTGGCTGCGGCGGACTCCGCAACGGCGCTCACCTTCTGCGGGGTGACGCCGTTGATGGTGCCCCACATCTCGGCGGAATCGCCCACGGATTGGGGCTCGCCCACGGGCAGGGGCTGCATGTTCGCAAAGAGGGCGGCGTCCTCCGGATGCACCGGGGTGAGAAGCGCCAGGCCGATGCCGAGGTCACAGTAGGCAACGCGTGCAGGCACGGGTGTACTGCCGTCCGTGCGGCTCAGCTCCACGTAGGTGGCGTTGGCCATGTTCCACGGCGGCACCAGCACCATGCCTTTACCCAGATACACACCGCAGCAGGTCGATTCATCCCCCTCGTCCAGCTCCCAGGGGCGTATGAGGTTGTAGGAGTGGTACACGCAGCGCACGGAGAGAAGGCAGTTCAGCGGCGTGGGGGCCACATCGGCGGCGGGTGCAGGCTGCTCGGCAGGCGTTGGCTGCGGGGTGACGGTTTCCGGGGTAGCGGTCGGTTCCCCTGCGGTGGGCTCGGCGGGGGCCGGGGTCTCTGCCGCAGCGGGTTCGGTGGGGGGGACGGCCGGGGGCTCGGACTCCGCCGGGGTAGGCGCGGGCTCCTCGGCCTGCGGCTCGGGGGTTACCGCCGGCTCCGGCTGCGCTTCTGCCGTGGATTGCGGCTCCGGCTGCGGTTCCGCCGTGGGCTGCGGCTCGGCCTGCGGTTCCGCCGTCGGGGTGGGCTTGGCCGCCTCCGCCGGGGCGGTCTGCTGCGTGTCGTTGTGCTTGCGAGCCTCCGGGGCGGTGCGCTCCGTCTTCTTGCAGGCGCAGAGGGAGAGCCCCGCCAGGGCTATCAAAAGGCTGTATCGGTAGATTTTCATGATGGGGACGACTTCTTACAGTCGGGATGTTTGGTGGATGTTATAACGGTTGCGGATGCGCTCGTTGGCGGCATCCAACGCAGCAGCTTCCAGCACAACGGGACGGGAGGCACCATCGAACTCGATGGTCACGAATTCGGGGCGCATGCTCTTGTCCTCGGGGTTCAGCAGCTCGTGCAGATGCGCCAGGCCGGTCACTTCCATGCCGTTCACCTTGGTCACAACGCGGTTGCCGAAGTCCTCGCAACGCGTGTTCACTTCATCCGGCAACACCTTGGTGAGCAGCACCAGATCCTTCTTTTTCTGCGCCCCGCCGCGGTTCATGAAGTCATCCACCGCCAACATGAAATCGGCGGGGTTCATGTCATTGGCCTGCACCACATTGAGGTTGAGGGGCTGGAACACAAAGCCGGCGAACTCCACATAGCGCGGGCGTTCGTCGTAGGACCACAGTTTCACATCCCGGGCGGGCAGCGGGGCCAGCGTGGCGGTCACCTGCATCTTCTGTCCGGAGCGCAGAATATCAAAGGTGACGCGGTCGCCTGCAAAGCGGCGGTCGGCCATCTCTTCCATCTTCACGCGCTCGTTGTTCAGCTCAATCATGCAGGAGCTGTCCACGGGATGATTGTCCACCGCCAGCACCACATCGCCGGGCTGTAACACGCCGTCGCAGCTGCCGCCCTTCACCACATCGGCCACCAGGGAGCCCGTCGCGTCATCCGGCAGCCCGAAGTGCGCACGCATGGCCGGGTTCTCGAGGTTGAAGAATCGTGCGCCGAAGTCCACATATTTGTCATAGCGGCCATCGCGGATGTCCTGCAGAAAGCGGCTGATAACGGGTATGGGAATCATGTACCCCGTGGCATCGGCGTTGCGCAGCCCCTGGAAGGCAACACCGATGACCCTGTCCCCCAGCAGAACGGGGCCGCCGCTGTTACCGGGGTTGATGGCGGCGTCGATCTGCACGGTCAGGTGCTCAATGTTGCGCGGGTGGGAATAGGGGATGGTGTCGATGCGGGAGACGATGCCGCGCGTTACGGACAGGCGTGTGCCGCCCATGGGGTAGCCCACGGCGCGCACCTCTTCCTCCAGGCGCGGGAGGCGGTCCATGAACTCTAGGCAGGGGATGGACTCAAACGCTTTCTTGTCCTCTACCTCCACCAAGGCCAGGTCGGCATCATGCGCCACGTACTTCACCTTGGCGGGGTACTTGCGGGCATCCGCATACGGTAACACATAGAGTCGCTCCGAATTGGCCACCACATGCGCATTCGTCATAAAGACGCCGGGTTGCACCATAAAGCCGGTGCCGTTCCCGCGCCCGTAGCGGCCCGTCTGCCACGGTGTTTCGTAGTCCGGGGTCAGGTTCGTGATCTCAATCTTCACAATGCCCCGGTAGGCATCCCGCACACTGCGGGCACCGGTGGATACCGCTTCCACGGCGGTAGAAACAGGTACGGCTTCCTGCGGCGGAGGCGGCGGAGTTTGCTGCGCCGTGGCCGTCACCGGCACCAAGACCGCAGCGATGGAAAAACAAAAGGGGCTTTTCATGACCATCCTATTCTGCACCCACCCTCCCGCAGAGTCAAGTGAAAATCACGCCATAACCCCGACTCAAAGGAGGCGGGAAGGAGCTGCCCGCCGAGGTAGAAGAACCCGAGAGGGGCAGGTCCGCGGTCTGCTCCCGACTGCTTTTTTCTGCCGATTCCGTGTTCCACCGGGGTGCAGTGGGGATAGGTGGCGGGAGCCCCTTTTCCATGGGCGTTCCACTGATTCGGTTTCTAGCAAATCGGATTTCGTTTTACTTTTCTTAAATTAGTTCAAGTCGTTGAGTATCAACGACTTACACCTTTTGCAAGAAATGTTCCACAGAAAAATCACTTCACGGCGCCGAGGTAAAATAATAATCAAGGAAACTTAAACAATACGCCACTGCCGGGGAAGAAAAAAGGGATTGCGTGGAACACCGATGGAACGCGAAGGGAGAGCGGCACGGGGAAGAAGGCGGGCAAAAAAAATCCTTTTCAGCGGGGGCCGGACGTGGCATAGTCATCCCCGCAACGCCCCCCTGCCCCACCTACTCCGCGGCGGAGAGGGAAGCAGGGAGGCGGCAAGGAAAAGAAAACGAGAAAACACAATGGAGCAGACAAAGGAGACAGAGCTTTGGAACCGCCTGTTGGCGGACATGCAGAGCACCGGGGAGGTAGGGGAGTATTGGATGGACACGTATTTCTCGAAAATGCGACTGCTTCAGGACACGGGCACCAAGTTGATTATTGAGTACGAGCGCGGGATGCTGATTGAGTGGGTAGAGATAAGCCACAGCGGGTTGATCCTGAACGCCGTCTCGCGCGTACTGAAAGCGGCCCGCGAGTTACAGTTTGTGGAAGCCGGTGCGGGGCAGGAGCAGGCCACGCCCGCAGAGGTGCAAGCGGCCCCCGCCGCACCGGAGAAACCCGCCCGCGCCCCGCGCAGCTCCGCTGCCAAGAGCACGCGCCGCCCGCGCAGCAAGCCCCTCATCAGCGGCTTGAACGAGGACTACCGCTTCGAAAACTTTATTGTGGGCGACAACAGCCGTTTGGCCTATGCCGCCGCCCGCCGTGTGGCAGAATCTGCCGTGGAGAAAACGCGCGCCTTCAACCCCCTCTTCATCTACGGCGACTCCGGCATGGGCAAGACCCACCTTCTGCAGGCCATCGGCAACGAGATACGGCAGCAGGACGAGGACACCCAGGTGCTGTATGTAACGGGCGAGGAGTTCACTAACGGCTACATCGATGCCCTTACCAAGAAGGGGGAAGCCCTCAGCAACTTCCGCCGCCGCTACCGCCGGGCCGATGTGCTGCTGATCGACGACATCCAGTTCTTGGCCAAAAAAGGCAAGACGCAGGAGGAGTTCTTCCACACCTTCAACGCCCTTTTCGAGAGCGGCAAACAGGTGGTGCTGTGTGCGGACTGCCCGGCCTCCGGCATCACGAACATGGAGGCGCGTCTCTGCACGCGCTTTGAGCAGGGCATGACCGTGTGCCTGGAGAGCCCCTGCTACGAGACGCGCCTGGCCATCCTGCGCAGCAAGGCCCGCCGCTGGCGCAGTGAGCTGATCTGTGACGAGGTATTGCAGTACCTGGCCCGCAACATCAGCTCCTCCGTCCGCAGCTTGGAGGGCGGCCTCACCCGCATCTCCAGCATCGCGGCTTTCTCACACCGCAGCCCCTCCGTGCAGGAGGCACGCGCGCAGTTGAGCGACCTGCTGGACCGCCGCCGGACCTCCAAGGTGACCATCGAGGACATCCAGAACGCGGTGGCCGAGGAGTTCCGGGTACGCGTGGCAGACCTGAACGGGCGCCGGCGGACGGCGGGCATTGCGCACTCCCGCCAGGTGGCCATGTACCTGGCCCGCAAGCTGACGCAGAACTCGCTGCAGGAGATTGGCGCGGCCTTCGGCGGCCGGGACCACGGCACCGTCATCCACGCCACGCGCACGGTGGAGGAGAAGATGAGCGCGGACCCCGAGCTGGGCGGCTTCATCCGCCGCATGGAGGAAGAGATGGGCTACGGCGCGGCGGCGCGTTGAGCCCCCTGCCCTGCTCCCCGCCCCCGCATGCGAAAAAACGGATTTCCTGCTTGACATGCGGGCGGGAAAGGCGTATGCTGGGGCAAATCCCACCTTTCACATTTTATTATGGAAGCATATAGCATGAAGAACCCGTTCCCGGCCACCGTGCTGGGAGTCCGTCCCGTCACCAAACCGGGCAGCGCCAAAGAGACCATCCACATCGACTACTCGCTGGAAGGCTCCGGCCTGAGCTATGTTACCGGCGATGCGCTGGGCGTCATCCCGCAGAATGACCCTGCCCTGGTGGATGCCCTGCTGGCGGCCCTGGGCCTGGACGGCGCGGAGGACGTGAACGGCTCCACCCTGCGCGACACCCTCATCACCGCCTGCGACATCACGGGGCTGAAGAAGGGCACGCTGACCAAGTGGAACACCTTTGCGAACAGCGAGAAGCTGGCCGGCATTCTGGCCGACAAGGACGCGCTGAAGGACTTTGTGTGGGGCCGCGACCTGCTGGACCTGGCGCAGAGCGAGGACATGAAAGCGAGCTTCCCGAACGGCGCGGCACTGGTGGGTATTCTGCCGAAGCTCACGCCCCGCCTGTACTCCATCGCCTCCAGCCCGGATGCCGTACCGGGGCAGGTTTCCCTCTGCGTGGGGGCCGTGCGCTACACACCCAAGGGCTCCGACCGCAAGCGCAACGGCGTGTGCTCCACCTTCATGGCGGACCGCGTGAAGCCGGGGGACAAGGTGAAGGTGTTCGTGCACACGAACAAGAACTTCCGCCTGCCGGAGGACGGCAGCGTGCCCATCATCATGGTAGGCCCCGGCACCGGCATCGCGCCCTTCCGCGCCTTCATGCAGCAGCGCGTGGCAGACGACGCCACCGGGCCCATGTGGTTCTTCTTCGGCAACCCCTACAAGGCCACCGACGGCTGCTACGAGGATGAGCTGGAGGCACTGGTGAACGCCGGCAAGCTGAAGCTCTCCGTGGCTTGGAGCCGCGACCAGGCTTACAAGATTTACGTGCAGAACCTGATGGAGCAGGACGGCGCAGAGATCTGGCAGTGGCTGGAGAAAGGCGCGGCCTTCTACATGTGCGGCGATGCCAACCGCATGGCCAAGGATGTGGAGGCGGCCCTGCTGCGCATCATCGCCGAGCACGGCGGTAAGACCCCGGAGGAGGCTGCGGCCTACCTGGCGGACATGAAGGCGGCCAAGCGTTACCAGAAAGACGTCTATTAATAACACGCGCGCGCGTGCGCGTACTTCCCCCGGTGTGCTTTGCGGAGGCGCACCGGGGTTTTTCTGCTTGCCCTCCGGCCCCGAACGTGCTACAATAGCGAGACATGAGAGCCACGGCACTGTTCAGCCTGTTATCCTGCGCTGCCCTGACGGCGGCGGAACCCCCGACGGAGTCCTGCGACTGCCGCCAATGCCGCGCGGAGTCGACACCCGAGCCCCCGGCAGAGGCGCCGGAAGGCACGGCGGAGGAAGCCATGGACTGCGCGAGCTACCTGACCGCCCTGCGCGGCTTCTATGCGCGCGCGCAGGCCCTCACCGAGCTGCTGGATGCGGAGCCGACGGCCCCCGACGAGCGCGCGGCAGCGGTGGGTAAGCTGGTGAGCGAGCTGCAGACCGGGTTGCCCCTGGTACAGAGCACCCCCCCGCAGGCAGAGCCGGGCCTCTTCCTGCAGGTGGAGGAAAGCCGGCTGAACGGCGGTGTGATTTGCTGCGAGCTCGCCCGCAGTGTGGTGCAGGCCATCTCCGCAGACCCCGCCCTTCGGGAGCCACTGGACCCCGTCGTGCAGCAATTTCAATTGAGCACGCAGGCGGACTACCCGCAGGAGGAATGGGAGGCCGCCTCCGCGGACATCGCGCGGCTGAAGGCAGCCAACGATACGCTGCTCTGCGCCCTGCCCCTGTTGGAGTCCGTGCGCAGCCGCGCCACCGCCGCAGCCGTAGCGCCGGAACTGGATGCCCTGCGCGAGGATTTGGCCAAGGCCACGGATACGGCACAGGCACTCATAGCAGGGTATACACGCAACCCGCAGACGGCCTGGGCCACGGCAAACGGACTGCTGGTCAACACTTCCCGCCTGTTGCGTGTGCTGGACCGACTGATGAATACGGAGCCCCGCTGCTACGGCTCTGCCGAGCTGGAGGCCATCCTGTTGCCGGCCCTGCCCGTGGACACCGAGGCGACGGATCCGGAGGAGTGAGCCGCACTCAGTGCCCCTCGCTCTGCTGCGCCGGCTCCTCCGCGGGCGGCGGGGCGTCATCCTCATCGCTGCTCCAAGCCAGCACGGCGATGATGACGTAGAGAATCGTCAGCGCTCCCCCCACCAGGCACACCAACTTGCCTACGCGGTCCTGCCCCGTGAAGTACTGTAAAGCCCCCACGACCAACGCAGCCGCAAGACCGACGAGGACAATGAGGACCGACCACGTCACGTTCTTGTCGTTGAAGGTGTAGTTCAGCGCAGCCGCCACGACGGCCAGCAGCGCCACCGCACCGCCGCTGTCAAGGTAGTTAAAGGCATTGAAGTCTCGCGTTTCCTCGTCCATGCCCCCAGTATACGCCATCCGGAGGCTCTTGACAATGAGAATCTGCCGCGCAGGCACACAAAAGCCGCACACCGCCGCGGCATGCAGCATTGACTCGCGGGCCGAAAAATGCTACAATGCCCCCGGTCATGGCAGATTCCCTCTACACCCGCATGGCGGAAACACCCGTCAGCAACTTCGATCTTTCCCTCCGTCCCCCCGTCTTCAGCGAGTTCTGCGGACAGGAGAAAGTGAAAGAGCGCCTGCTGCTGATGGTGGAAGCCGCCAAACTGCGCGGCGATGTGCCTGACCACATCCTGCTGAGCGGCCCGCCGGGGCTGGGCAAGACCACGCTGGCCAACATCATCGCCAACGCCGTCGGACACAAGCTGCACACCACCTCCGGCCCCCAGATCGAGAAGGCGGGGGACTTGGCGGGCATCCTGACCAACGTGGAACGCGGGGACATCCTCTTCATCGACGAGATCCACCGCCTGCACCCCGCCATCGAGGAGTACCTCTACCCCGCCATGGAGGATTTTCGGCTGGACATCATCATCGACCAAGGGCCTGCGGCGCGGTCCATTCAGCTGAACCTGCCCAAATTTACCCTGGTGGGTGCCACCACGCGCGCGGGGATGCTCACGGGGCCCCTGCGCTCGCGCTTCGGGCTCATTAACCGGCTGGATTACTACTCTGCGGAGGACCTGTGCCGCATCCTGCACCGCTCCGCCGGCCTGCTGAACATCGAGCTGACGGCAGAGGGAGCCATGGGCATCGCGCGGCGCTCCCGCGGTACACCCCGCGTGGCCAATGCCCTGCTGCGCTGGGTGCGCGATTATGCCCAGGTGAAGGCAGACGGCCACATCACGGATGAGGTGGCGCAGGCTGCCCTGACCATGCTGGACATCGATGACGACGGGCTGGATGAGATGGATAAGCGCCTGTTAGAGACGATGATTTATAAGTTTGACGGCGGCCCCGTGGGGCTCTCTTCCCTGGCCGTGGCCGTAGGGGAGGATGAATCCACCATCGAGGACGTCCATGAGCCCTTCCTCATCATGCAGGGTTATATCAAGCGCACCCCGCGCGGGCGCGAGGCTCTGCCGGCGGCCTATACCAAGCTGGGCGTCGCCCCCGCGGGGGGCGCACAGGGACAACTCCCGCTTTGCTGAATGCGATGAACCGTACCTCCATCCTCTGTTTTCTGTTCTTCCTGCTCGCGTTGAGCCTAGTCTCCACCTCCTGCACCTCGCAGTGCATGCAGCGGCAGGTGCGCAACTCCCGCACGGTGGTGCTGGACATAGGGCACCACATGGGCGCCCCGGGGGCCTGCACGCCGAACGGCCGCCACGGGGGCATGATGAATGAGTGCTCCTGGTGGTACCGCAATGCGGGCTTCGTGAAGCAGGAGATCGAGAAGGCGGGCTACATCTGCAAGGTTTGCAACCGAGGCGCCGCCCCCCGGGACCCGGAGTTGGCGGCCTGTGCGCGCCGCGCGGGGGTGCACCAGGTGAACACGCCGCAGCCGGGGGCCGTGTACCGCTCCCGCCACAATCCGCGGCGCATGGCGGTGGGCATTCTGAGCGCGGATTATGCGCTGGACCAGAAGCCTGCCTGCGTTGTCTTTCTGCACCATAACAGCAACTCCGAGCACTGGCAGGTGTACACGAAGGGCGGCATTTACTGCAACTCCGTGGGCATTCCGCTGGCCAATGCCATGGTGGCAGAGCTGAACGGCAAGCTGATGAATAGCCGCATCCCCAACGGCGGGGAGCCGGTGCAACCCATCCTGCGCGATGACGGGCGCCTGGGCGGCGGGGATTGGCTGAATACCTGCAATGATTCGTGGGTGCCGGCGGCTATCACGGAGGCGGTGTTCCTCTCCAACCCGCAGCATGCGGCTTGGCTGGCCAAACCGAAGAATGCAGAGCTGTACGCGCGCACGGTGGGGCGCGGCATCGTGCGCTACCTGAACAACAGGCGCTGAAGCCCCCTACTCTGCCACGCCGCAGCGCTGCCGCAGGGCGCGGCTGTAGGCGGCTCGGTTATCCGGGGAGACATCGTAGCCGCAGGAGGCGCGGCGGCGCAGCTCCGCGAAGCTCTCCCCGGGTCGGTGCTCCAGCAGGCCGGCGCAGTAAAGTCGCTCGGCCAAGCCGGCGTTCAGCATGTGAGCCAAGGGGCCGGGATGCACGGCACCCGTGCTGCGCAGGGCGGCAATGACGCCGGTAGAGCAGTTATCGGTGAGCGTGTTATACGGTGCACGGTCGCGCTGAGCCTGCTCCTGCCGACGCACGAGGGTCAGCAGCATCTCGCGGGCCTGCTCGGGGCTCACGCGCATCGGGAAGAGGTACAGATCCTCGTGCCGGTGATCCGTGCGCAGACCGAAGATGTCCGCTTCCGTGCCGAAAACATACAGCATGCGGTATTTTTTGTAGATACCGCCCAGGGCATTCTGCTCCACCCCCTGCGGCAGCCGCGTCTCGGCGGAGACGACCAGGCGGCGACCGTCCGCAAAGCGGAAGCTGAGCATGGTGTGGCACACGGCGGTGTGGCCGTCCCAGAAGCAGTCCGCGTAATCCACGCCGCAGAGACCCCGCAGCGGGTAGCATTCTTCCCGATACTGCGGTAGCATCACGTCTACTTTCCTGTAGCGCTCCTGCTCATACTCTGCCTCGGGATAGGAAAAATCCCTCACCCCGCTCACGCGCAGCACCTCGTCCCCCTGCTCGAGAGAAAACTCCGGGGTCTCCCGCCACGGTAGCTGCCACTCCGTATCATCCGATGGTGCCCGCATCAGCAGATAACAAACCACACACATGATTACCCCCGCCGCCCATCCGCCGAACGCACGCTTCACCCGGCTTCCCCGCATGCGATAAACCACAACGCTCACCGCCACAAGTACCGGCAAAACCACCACTGGCTGAAACACCATCAGCCCCGCTGCCCACAGCGTCACCGCCAATCCCGCAAAACCCGCCGCCGTCAGCCCAAGCCATGTTCCCACTCGTCTCATGCCCCCATTATACCGCCGGCCCACCCGGAAAGCAAGGCTATATGGCCGTCAGGCACTCCGGTTCTCTTCGGTGCGGAGAATCTCGGAGAGAGGAGCGGCGCCCCGAAGGCGGCGGGAGATAAAGTCCTGCCAATCAGAGCATCGAAGGGAGGTGCCGGGCTTGTTGAGCTCCAGCTCCTCGGCAGAGATGGGGAGGACCTGCAGGAAGGAGATGCTCGGGCCCTGCGAGAGCGGGCATATGCTCACGAGATTAGCCTCCTCCTCCGCGCAAACCGGCAGCGGGTCCAAGAAGAGGCAGTGAAAGGGCCCGGCTTGCGGGAACATCGGATTCGGCGGGAAGGTACATACGCACTCGGAAGTGACGCTGACCACCGGCATGGAGGCGAGGTTCTCGGACGCGAACAAGAGGGTGTGCGCCTCCGGCGGCAGCTCTTCACCCGGTTCGCGGTCGGCGGGGAGGTACATCAGCAGTTCCGTTCGCGTAACCCATGGCATATAAAGAGGCGTCTCTTCCTCCAACGGACACATGAAATGCGCACCGAGACCGAGGGTGCAGAGGGTGTAGAAAGGCACGTCCTCTGCAGGCGCAAGAAGGAGCAGCTCGCGGCACGGGGATGACGCGTCATCGTTTTTATATACCCGAGCCACAGGTCCGAGGCATTCCTCGATGTAGCGGAAAAACGCCTCCCGCTCCGCCCGACTGTAGCACGCGCGCTCCCCTCGCAGAGCCGCACGGCGCAGGGCGCGCAGGCGGCGGATCTCCTCCCGCCCGCCCCGCAGACACAGAACGGGGGCCATGGAGGACCACAGGAAAACGGTGTGGCCCAGACGAAGCATGCGGTCGCCCTTGCTCCACGGAACGACCGTCGCAACGGAGGGAATATCCATACCCTCGAGCAGTTGAATGAATTCATAATATCCCTCCCGCGTGGCGTAGAGGTAATCCGCCCGCCGATGCGCGCGCCAAAAGGAGAACTGTTGCCACAGCGCCACCGCGGAACAGACAGAAAGAAAAGCGCAGCAAATAAGCGCCGTCAGCGTACCCTCGACCTCCGCCGCGTCATTCAGGTAGACATAGCCTATGATGACCGTACCGACCGGGAAAACAAACAGGTTAGCCCTGAGGAGCAGGAGCCCCCACAGGCAGCGGAGTCGGCGGTCAATCGGCAGGGAGAAATTCTCCGCCTCGGCTTGAGGCGGTGTAACGGTTGTGCTCATGGCAGCATTGTAGCACGGCACAGTCGGCGGGTCAAGGCAAAGTGCGCCGGCGGGGTACTTTTGCCGCCCATTTGCCCGCCCGCGAAATTTCGGCTTGCCAAGCGGGGAAAAATCGGCTATAATCGGCCCGTACACGGTACACGCATTTCACTATGTCCGGCAATCTCACTTACAAGCAATCCGGCGTCGATACTATCGAGGCGCAGTCTTTCGTGCATGACATCAGCAGCCACGTCAAGCGCACACAGAAAACCCGCCAACTCTGCAATGCCTTCGGGCTTTTCGCTGCGGCCTACGACCTCTCCTCTTACAAGGAGCCGGTGATCGTAACGGGCACCGACGGTGTGGGCACCAAGACGGAGATCCTCTTCGACCTGGACATGCTGGAGACAGCGGGCAAGGACCTGGTGGCCATGAATGTGAACGACATTCTGACCACGGGCGGTGACCCGCTCATGTTCCTGGACTACCTGGGCATCTCGAACCTGGAGATTGAGCGCCCGCGCATCACGCGCTTGGTGGCCGGCATGTGCGACTACCTGGAGAGCTGCAACTGCATTCTGGCCGGCGGCGAAACGGCGGAGATGCCCGGTGTGGTGCCGACCGACCTGGTGGAGATGGCCGGTTTCAGCATCGGCTGTGTGGAGAAGAGCTGCATGATCGACCCCTCCCAGGTGGCGGTGGGCGATGTGCTCATCGGCTACGCCAGCGATGGTTTCCACGCGAACGGCTGGAGCCTCATCCGCCGCATCCTGAAGCAGAATCCTGACCTTCTGACGGAGGAGGAGCTGCGCGGCCTGCTGGCCCCCACCCGCCTGTACCACGATGTGGTGTATGATATGCGCAAGCTCGGCATCACGCCGAAGGCCTACGCGCACATCACGGGCGGCGGTCTGCCGGAGAACCTGGAGCGCTTCCTCGGGGAGAAGGGGTCGGACCTGGAGATTCCGTACTGGAACAACCCTGCGGCCCAAAAGGTGCTGGAGTTTGTAGACGCGGAGGACCGTTTCCACACCTTCAACATGGGCATCGGCTGGGTGGCCATCGTGTCGCCGGAGCAGGTCGAGCAGGCCATGACGGCGGGCCCGGGCGGCTGCGTCATCGGTACGATCCGCGAGGGTCGCGGCATCCGCGTCAGCATTCGCAAGTAACCCCCTGCCACCATGTCGGATCCTCTTCACCATGAATGCGGCGTGGCGGCCATTCGCCTGCTCAAACCGCTATCATATTTCGCAGCCAAATACGGTTCGCCGGATTGGGCGTTCAACAAGCTGTTTCTGCTCATGGAGAAGCAGCACAACCGCGGGCAGGACGGCGCGGGCATCGGCTGCATCAAGCTGAATATGCCCATCGGGGAGTCCTACGTCTTCCGTGCACGCGATGCGACCGGCTCGGCTCTCAGTAACATCTTCAACAACCAGCAGCGCAACCTGCGCCACATGCGCGAGAAGGGTGAAATCGACGGGACGAACCCGGACGACTACAAGAAGCGCTTTAACTTCGGCGGCGAGATTCTCATGGGCCACCTGCGCTACGGCACCAGCGGCCAGTTCGATGAAGGCAGCTGCCACCCCTACCTGCGCCGCACCAACTGGTCCACGCGCACGCTCATGCTCTTGGGTAACTTCAACATGACCAACGCCCCTGCCCTGAACCGCAAGCTCATCGAGCGCGGTCAGCACCCGGTCTTCGGCACGGATACCCAGACCGTGCTGGAGGAGATCGGGTACTACTTGGATGAGGCGCACACGGATATTTACCGCGAGCTGCGAGGGAAGGTAGAGGGACAGGTCATTCCGGGGGAAATCTCTCGGCGTTTGGATTTATACGACATTATCGGAAAGGCCTCCGTGGACTGGGACGGCGGTTACTGCATCATGGGCGGTGTCGGCAACGGAGACTTCTTCTGCCTGCGGGATCCGCACGGCATCCGCCCGTGCCACTATGTGCTGACGGATGAGTATCTGGCGGTGGCCAGCGAGCGTGTGCCGCTGATGAGCGTGATGGAGGCGGAGAGCGATGATGTGCATGAGCTGCCGCGCGCCAACATGATTGTGGTGAAAAATAACGGCAAGGTCAGCATCCGCGAGTACACCACGCCGCTGGAACCCACGCCGTGCAGCTTCGAGGCCATCTACTTCTCCCGCGGCAATGATCCCATCATCTACCGCGAGCGCAAGGCCCTGGGTGCAAACCTGTCCGAGCGCGTGGTGGAGAGCTTGGACGGCAACTTCTCCAAGGCTGCCATCACCTACATTCCCAACACGGCAGAGATCTCTTACTACGGCCTGTTGGAGGGGCTGCGTGCCTACCGCCGCAACAAGGTGAGCGCGGCAATGGTGGCGGCTTTCCGCAACGGGACCATGAGCGAGGAGCTTATCGAGGAGCTTATCCTGCGCCGCTGGCCGCGTGCGGAGAAAATCGCGCACAAGGATATTAAGTTGCGCACGTTTATTACACAGGAGGCCAGCCGCGGTGTGCTCGCTTCCCAGGTGTACGACCTGACCTATGAGGCGGTGGGCAACGATGAGGTGCTGGTGGCTATCGATGACTCCATCGTGCGCGGCACCACGCTCAAAACCTCCCTGCTCCGCCTGCTCGGGCGCGCCAACCCGCGCAAGATTGTCATCGTATCCTCCGCTCCGCAGATCCGTTACCCGGACTGCTACGGCATTGACATGAGCGAGCTGGGCAAGTTCGTGGCTTTCCAGGCGGCGATCTCCCTGCTGCGCAAGCGCGGGATGTATGATTACATCACGGCCGTGTACAAGGAGTGCAAGCGCCAGCTCGAGCTCCCGCCGGAGCAGCGCACCAACCCCGTGCGCCAGATCTACGCGCCCTTCACCTCGGATGAGATTACCGAGGAAATCGCGCGCTTGGTGACGCCGGACAATGCCACCTGCCCCATTCAGGTTATTTTCCAAACCTTGGAGGGCCTGCACGAGGCCATCGAGGGCCCCTGCGGGGATTGGTACTTCAGCGGCATTTACCCCACCCCCGGTGGTTACACTACTGTTAACAACGCTTTCATTAACTGGTTCGAGGGACGCGACGGCCGCGCCTACGCGCTTCCCGTTACCTGACCCTCCCCATGGCAAGCGACGCACCGGCTCTTCCGCCCAGTGACGAGGACCTCGTCCGCAAGACGCTCGAGGGCAACACCCGTGCCTACGATGAGCTGGTGCGTCGCCACAGCCGCAAGCTGCATGCCATGCTGCTCCAAATGGTCGGGTCGGAGGCAGATGCCTACGACATCGCCCAGGATTCCTTCCTCAAGGCCTTTCACTCCCTGCGCTACTTCAACGGGCGCAGTGCTTTCTACACTTGGCTGTATTCCATCGCGGCCAACCAGGCGCGCAATTTCATCCGCAAGCGTAAGCGGGAGAACACCACCAGCATTGATAACGATGAAAACGGCGACCGACTGGAGAAGGACAGCGACTTGGCGGATAACGGCCTCACCTCCGACCCCGTCCGCCGTGCCCATCTGACGGATCTGCGTCGCAAGCTCGTCGCCGCGCTCGACCAACTCTCCCCCGCCCACCGCGAGGTCGTCACCATGTGCGACATTCACGGCCTCTCCTACCCGGAGATCTCCCGCATCCTCAACATCTCGGAGGGCACCCTCCGCTCCCGCCTCCACTACGCCCACCGCCTCCTCCAAGGCATCCTCGCCGATGAGAGGTGATGCGTGCGCCCGTAGGGCGTTACGTTTCGAGAACTTTGCCGTCTCTTATAATGATTACCTGTTCCTCCCGGCCCCGATAGAGTTTCAGGCGAACCTCATCAAATACACCGGGAATCAGACAATACATCTTGCCGTTTCTCGGGAAGACGATGATGGACATTCCTCCCAACATCCACCCTTGCGCCTCCATCCGTAAACGATGCAGCAGAGTATGCTGTTCATCAGGCATAACGTACGCCGCACATTCACACGCAGAAACGTCCTGATCCAACACTGTAAGCATAAGACCTTCACGCACTTTTCGGAAATCGCCGGGCTCGGTAGAATCCCATATTTCCTCCGGCACGCTGTCAATCAGTGCTTTATCCTTCTGCCGAATCAGGGCAAACGGCTCGGTTTTGTAATATCCTGCGATGGCTCTGTTATGGAGTGCCAGGCAATTCGGCAGAATATATGATGTGCAAACCGCCCGTCCGCCGTCTCCGGAAGAACATTGCTCGAGACATATCAGATTTTCTCCGGAGCGGGCACAACGTATGACATCTTCTTCCGTCAGAAAACCGGCCTTTATCTGCCCGTAGGTGCACACGATACTTGCCGTTGCTGCAACAAACAACAAGCCCGCGCAGCATTGCCTCCGACGTCGGCTTTGACAAGCGATAAGAGCATAACAGGGACGAAGCACTGCGAGAAATGAGAAGAAATAGAAGCCATATGTTGACCTGACGTTGATTTCCGTTGAATATGCGGCAGCCAGGAGGCATACAAGAGCACCCAACAAAAGAAATGGCTCGATTGTCAGTAAAAGGCTTCTCAGACCATATCTCCTCCGGTGTTTTGCAGCCAAAATAATCCCGAATATAAAGAGAAGCAGGGAGGGGATCAGGAACGGAGACACCAACACCTTACTCACGCCGAGGTACAATCGAACCGGATACTTAATAAAACCTGCCCCGCATCCCTGTTCTGACATGCGGTACAACAATCCCGGTGAAAGCACATTGGAAAGAACGCCTGCAACAAGACATAAGAGAGCAGAGGCACGCAGCAGGGTCATTTTCTCTCTGTTGATGCAGAGATACAGGACAGAGCATGCGGTAAGCCCTAATGAAAGAGCCTCCGTAGAATTGCCGGCAAGAAAGCCCAGAGGAAGCGCGGCCAATACAACCCTCCCCCTGCCGAGAAGGCACAGGAGGTATGATAACACCAAAACAGACGGCAGCAAATAATTACAGCTGCCTGCCATCCAGAGGAAAAGCTGCCCCGGGTGCGGAAGCGTAAGCCAGAAAAGGCACGCTATAACTGTAAACACTGCAAATCGGTCCGAGTTTTTTCCGACTCTCGCGTGACGAGTCATGAGAAATATCAGGAGAGCGAAGAGAGATACATTGACAACCTCCCATACGGATTTGCCTGCATACAGCATGAGAAACTGAAAACCGTGCGTAACAAAGCGTCCGTTGATACATCGGTAGCCGTTGACTGTTGAATCCAAGACATCCCTCGGAGAACTCAGCAACCTGCTAAAACTTGTATCTATATAGTGCACACCGTCATACAGAAAAGAATACACATAATCATCACTGCTGTAGGGGGTGACCCTACAGAGAATATACAGACCGACGACCATGATCAAGGCGGCGATTCCACTCAACCGTTTTTTTCTCACAATATCACTCATGTTATCCTGCATACAATCCACATGCAACGCAGACGAGCATACAGCATTCCGAATGCTGTAGTCAAGCCCAAAATCAAAAAGTCCTCGTTAAATAAGGATTTTCAGGGCTCCGATATCTATCCTTATGGATGAAAGTTCTGGATGAGAAAAACTCCTAACTCCTTCATATTCAAAGACTTAACCCATTGGAAGAGGGGTGTGCATTCGGAATGCTGTATCATCTCCGGCGGAATGAAGGGAACTCACGTACGTATACTTCTGAATGCGGTAGTAGCAGTGCTCTGCGTTGCAGCGCTGTATTCTCTGCACAGGAGCACCCCGATGAGCAGTGATGACTATGTGTACAGTTTTGTCTACAATGCGGAACACTATGTTGATCCGGACTTCGCAGAGAGAGTGAGCGGCCCGGATGATGTATGGTATTCGCAGGTCAAACACTACATGTGTTGGAGCGGTCGCTTCCTGGCCCACAGCATTCTGCAGCTTTTTTCCATCTCGCGCACGGCATGGGATATCGCCAACACGGCAGTATACTCGCTGGTAGTTCTGTGTTTTTTGTTTATCGCTACTCCGCGCGTCAAAACAGCCCTTGCAATCTACCCCGTCGCATTTATCGGTCTTTGGCTGCTGATGCCCCAACCGGGACACATCGTTATGTGGCAGTCAGGTAGTTGCAATTATCTTTGGGCCGCCCTCTTTGTTCTCACTTTTCTTCTGATGCTGTTTTCCCGGCATAAAGCGGCAAATATCTCGGCCCTTCCTTTCGGACTCCTTGCGGGAAACAGTAATGAAAGCCTCTGTGTGGGCCTGGCCCTCTCCATCGTCATCTATACCATATTGCATTTTCGGAAGACGAGCCTGCTGTTCAAAGCAGCCGTTATCTGCCTTCTTATCGGAACGTTCAGCAACATTTTTTCTCCCGGAACAACCGCCCGACTGTCAACACAGACAAGCGGCAACCTCCTGAGCATACCCTTCCGCTTGTATACGGGGCTCGTTGCCGCGTTCAGCTCAACCTGCCTCCTTATTCCCTCAGCACTCACGTTGATTGCACTCGTCAGCCTCAAAAGACGGCATCATCAGTTATCCGAGCTAATCAATGATCAAGCGGTCTACCTTCTTATAGCAGCGCTTCTTTCTTTGGGAGCATGCATCTATTCAATGGAAATCAATTCAAGGTCATCGTTCGGATTTTTTCTCTTCTCTCTCTTGGCGGTCACTCTGCTTCACATCAACAAAATATCAGCCCTCACCGATGCAAGGTATAACATCCTGCTTATACTGATGGGAGCAGGGATGCTCTTCTCCTACAATTTTGCGAAACAAGACATAAAGCTCTGCTTTCAAAATGAAACCCGCATCATTCAGAAAGCCATCAACGGCGAAAGCCTCATCTCATATGAGCCTACAGCGGAGCGGAACAGTGGCCGCTACTGCTGTGCCTCCTATCTGCGCCCGAACTGCCTGGCACTTCATAACAGAGCCATTGCAGCTTACTACAACATCGGTCATCCTTTCTCCGTCGTCTCCCTGAAGGAAATGGATAAAATCCGTAATATACCCTCAGATATTTTGGAACAGGCGCGCCCCGGTCATTACCTCAAGATTAGGCCCGGTTACATCCTCACATGCCTCGACAAGGACATATCGGCATGTGAATGCGCCGCCTATGTCACACCGAGCAAGCCGCACAGCTACCTTCACACACTGCGCATGAAAGCAAAAGGCTGGTTACTCGGCGAAATTTTCCTCATCTCATTCCCGCATGACGGAAGAATACTCTGCCTTATCCCGGGAACGGATTTTGACGAACTGCACCTAGACCTGTACCACGGTCACAGGAAGGAGGTGATCACCCTTATCCCGGCAGAAATCCCCTGGTTCGGGGAATAGTTTGGGTATTTATGGCTTGACGCGGGGGAGGATGGGGAGTAAAATGGGGGCGTATGGGGTTGGAGAAACTAAACGTCAAGAAGGTAGACAAGATCAGTGTGGCGAGGTTCTATGAGACGAACCGATCATCGCTGGCGCTGCGTTTACAGAACTCACCGTTGGGGATGGCGCGGAATATACGGCAACCGGCATTGAACAGGCCGGGGCTGGCTTTGGCGGGATATTTCGGGTATTTTGCGCACGAGCGCATTCAGGTATTCGGGGCGGCGGAGATGGCTTATCTCTCCACCCTGCGGGGAGAAGAGAGGCGGGAGCGACTGGCACAGGTATGCAGCGATGACGTGCCGTGCCTCATCTTCTCCCGCAATGCAGAGGTGCCGCATGATGTGCTGGCCATGGCGGATGCTAACTCCATCTCTGTTTTCTCCACCTCTCTGCCGACGATGACGCTGATGAACCGCGCCACGATTATCTTGGAAAACGAGTTTGCCGACAGCTCGACGGTGCATGCCTGCGCGGTGGATGTCCGCGGCGTGGGTATATTGATAACGGGCGTGAGCGGCATCGGCAAGAGCGAGATTGCCCTGGGCCTGGTTGAGCGCGGCGCGGCACTGGTGGCGGACGACGCGGTACGCATTCGCAACAGAAGCGGCAAAATCATCGCCTGTGCCCCCAACCTCTGCAAAGGCTACATCGAGATACGCGGCATCGGCATCATGAATGTCACCACGCTGTACGGCTACAAAGCCATGCGCCATGAGGTAGCCGTCGACCTCGTCATCAACCTGACGAAAGACGAACCGATCCGCATGATGGACCGCTTGGGCCTCTCCCCCAAGAAAATATCCGTACTGGGGGTAGAAGTCGACCGACTGAACCTGCCCGTAGCCCCGGGGCGCGATATGTCCCGCTTGGTCGAGGTAGCCGCCATGAGCCAATACCTGCGCAACAGCGGTGTGGATATTGCCGCCCAGTTCAACAATGCCCTGCACAACGAAATCGCCCGCAACAGCAAGAACTGACGCCATGACAACATTAGCAGATATTACCGCCCTGCTCGACCGCGAACTGAGAATCGCGGATATCAAGGACGCCCCCGTAGCCCTCAACGGCCTGCAGGTAGAAAACAACGGATACGTTACCAAGGTAGCTTTGGCCGTGGACGGCAGCCAAAAGACCCTGGACGATGCCGTTGCGGCCGGGGCGGATCTTCTCCTGCTGCACCACGGCATCTTCTGGAGCGGCCTGCGCCCGATCACCGGCTGGTGGCGCCGCAAAATCCGAACCTGCCTGGAGCATAACCTCGCCGTCTACGCCGCCCACCTGCCCCTGGACCTGCACCCCACCCTCGGCAACAACGCCGGCCTCTCCGCCGGGCTGGGCCTGACGGATACCGCCCCGGAGGTTGACTATCACGGCGTCTCCATCGGCGTGGCCGGCAACTACCCCGGCACGGTCGGCGAGCTGCGCCGGCGCCTGGCAGAAATCACCGGATCCGATGTTACCGGCGTGGTCCGTGACCCCGCTGCACCCGCGGGCCGCGTGGCTGTCTGCAGCGGCGGCGCGGGAGAGGAGATCTACCAAATGCACGCCAAGGGCTACCGCTGTTACATCACCGGTGAGGAGAATCACTGGGTGCGCAACGCCGCGCAGGACATGGGCATCGACATCCTCTTCGCCGGCCACTACGCCACCGAGACCTTCGGTGTCAAAAGTTTAGGGCGACTCCTCGCCGACACCTTCGGCCTGCCCACCCTCTTCATCGACAACCCCACCGGCATGTAATGACCATCATCCCGGAAGACTCCTTCGGCACCCGTCTGGACCAATACCTCGCGGCGCGACTGCCCGAGCTTTCCCGCGCCCGCATCCAGGCTCTGTTAAAAGACGGCAGCATCACCGTGAACGACAAGCCGGCCAAGCCCAAAACACCGGTGGAGCGCGGGATGATCATCGAGGTAAGCCTGCCGGAGGAGGAACCGGAGGATGCGCAGCCGCAGGATATACCGCTATCCGTTCTATACGAGGACGACGACGTCATCGTGGTCAACAAAGCCTCCGGCATGGTCGTGCACCCCGCAGCCGGCAACCCGGACGGCACGCTCGTAAACGCCCTGCTCTACCACTGCGGTACGCTTTCCACCCTGGGCGGAGGCGCGCGCCCCGGCATCGTGCACCGGCTGGACAAGGACACGAGCGGCTGCATCGTTGCTGCTAAAAACGACGCCGCCCACCTCTCCCTCTGCTCCCAGTTTGCCGAGCGCGACACCTCCAAAATCTACCTGGCGGTCGTACAGGGCCGCCCGAGAGAAGACTCCGGCACCGTCTTCACCAACATCGGCCGCCACCCCGTCAACCGCCTTCGCATGGCCGTAGTGAACCCGGGGTCCGGCAAGCCCGCCATCACGGACTGGCGCGTACTGCGCCACGATGCCGCCACCGACACCACCTTGGTGCTCTGCACCCTGCACACGGGCCGCACCCACCAGATACGCGTGCACATGCTGCACCTGGGCCACCCCCTCATCGGCGATCCCATCTACGCCAACCCCAAGCGGCAGAAAGCACAACCAGGCCGGCTGATGCTGCACGCCTGGCGCCTCGCCTTCAACCACCCCGGGGACGGGCATCGCGTAGCGACAGAAGCCCCGATTCCGCCGGAATTTGCCCCTTGGCTGGCCGGCGCAGAGCTTCCCGCCCCCGCGGAGTAGGGATTTTCCTCCCCTTTCGGTGCGAAATCGGCGCGTCGGCGTGCTTTTTGGCTTGCCAAGCGGGGGGCGCATGTGCTACCATGCAGACAGTCATGCTCGAAGCTCGTAATATCTGTCTGGAGGTCGACCACGAGGGGGAATCACTTTTCCTCCTCAACGGCATCAACTTTTGCGTGCCGCGCGGGCACTTCATGGCCATCGTCGGCCCGTCCGGTTGCGGTAAAACCACCCTGCTTAAGGCCATCGCAGGCATCAAAGAGAACACCTCCGGCTCCTTCCTGTGGCAGGGCAAGGACTTGGCGGAGGAGGGCGACTTCGAGCCCCACGAGATCGGCTATGTGCCCCAGTTCAGCATCGCCTACGATGAGTTAACCGTGGACGAGAGCGTAGCCAACTCCGCGAGGCTGCGTGTGCAGGCCGACGAGGAGGAACTCAACGACATCATCGACAACGTCTTGGCCGAGACAGGGTTGGCAGATATTGCCGACAGGCAGGTCAAGATGCTCTCCGGCGGGCAGAAACGGCGCCTGGCCCTGGCCATGGAGCTGGTCTCCAACCCCTCCCTGCTGCTCTGCGACGAGGTGACGAGCGGCCTGGACCCTCGCTCCGAGCGCGAAATCGTGACCCTGCTGCACAAACTGAGCCGCCGCGAGGGACGACTCATTATATCCGTCACGCACAGCCTGGCCCAGCCGGAGCTCTACGACAGCATCATGGTGCTGGTGCGCGGCCACCTGGCCTATCACGGTTCACCGGCAGCAATGACGCACTACTTCGGCGTCGGCAACTTTGAGGAAGTCTACCCCCAGCTCGCCCTGCGGGAGCCCGATGCCTGGGCCGCCAGCTGGATGAAACACCGCGCGGACTACTACGAGCGCATGGAGAAGGAGCACATCCAAAAGCTGGAGAGCACCCCCGGCGGCATACCGGACTGGGCCAAGTGCACCCCGAAGACCGATGAAGAGGAGGAAGAGGAATACCAACCCTCCGCCCTCTCCCAATTTGTTACCCTGTTGCAGCGGCGCTTCACCCTGCTCTTCCGCGACAGAACGCAGCTCCTGCTGCAGCTGGCCATGATGCTCATCTTCCCCATCATGGTCGCGCTCTTCTCCGGCAAGGGGCAGGAGCAGCTCATGCACCTGACGGACTCGCAGTCCGCCGATATAGCGGTGGAGGTGCAGCGGCAGCAGGCGCAGGCGGAGAACCGGGCCAAGGTCGGTTCCGCCGTGTCGGGTATCATCATGTTCGAGGTCATTTTGCTGGGGCTGATGGGCTCCAACAACTCCTCCCGCGAGGTCGCGACGGAGCGTCAGATCCTGGAGAAAGAGAAGATGAGCGGCGTCTCCCCCGGGGCTTATCTAGCCTCCAAGAGCGTATTCCTATCCTGCCTGGTGCTGGTGCAAAGCCTGTGGATGTTTGCCTTCGTGCAGTACTTCTGGCCCTACCGGGGCGACCTGATGAACCACCTGCTCTTCCTGATTCTGGCGAATGCGGCCATGACCAGCGTATGCTTGGGTATATCCGCTAACTGTAAGACGGGCGACCAAGCTTCCCTGCTCAGCATTTATCTGGTGGGCTTCCAGCTCCCGCTCTCCGGGGCCGTGCTGGCCCTGCCGGGCTTCATCGAGTCCCTCACGCAGCCCTTCATCTCCGCCTACTGGGCCTGGAGCGGCAGCATCAAGGGCGGGCTGATGGGCGACACGGGGCTGGAGTCCGAGGTATACAAGGCGGTCACCTCCATCGTGCAAACCGGCTTCAGCGGGGGTGCCCTGTGCTTCTGGGTCTTGGTGCTGCACATCCTCATCGGCCTGGTACTGGCCTACGTCGGCATTCGTCGCAGCCGTTGGGACTGATCACGAATCTACAACTTTTTAACACATATGGCAAGAAGAAGAACCAAGAAAGGGGGCAACTCCAAATCCCTTCTCATCGTCGGGGGCGGCGTGGCCGTCTTTGTGCTCGCCGTGGCGGCCCTGCTCACGCAGGGGGGCAACTCGGATGTGCCGAAACAGCACGACATCGACCCCGCTGATTACCGTGCCCACGGTTCCTCCAAGAACGGCAACACCTACGTCTTCACGGCGCGGGTGGAGGACATCGACACCATCGGGGATAACCGGCTGCTGGCTGTCTCCTGCAACGGGGCACCGCAGGAGCGCCTGCCCATCCTCGTCACCCCCAAAACCAAGACGGATGTGAACATTACCCGCGGGGATTCCTTTATCTTTACCGTTAAGTGCATGAACGGCCGCGATGCGGAGAAAAACCTCGTGCGCGGCATCCTGGTCGTCAAAAAAGTAGAAGTCAAGTAACATGAAGAAAGAACTTTTAACAGCCATCTTGCTGCTGCTTCCCGGTATGGCAAGTGCGCAGATGCCCAGCAGCTTCGATGCCAGCGGCAAGTCTGCCCAGGCAGCCAACGGGGTGGAGAACAATGACCCGAACAGCGTAGGCGAGACCCCGAACCCGCAGCTCTTCGGCATGGAGCTTCCCCTGCTGGACCCCTCCAACGACAGCGTGAAATACGGCGGCGGCAAGTTCGATGTAGGCAACAACGCCTTGGTGCGCGCGCGCTTTGAAAAATACCTCAGCCAGAACCCGGATGAACGAGCAGAGGCGAAGAAGTACCGCAAGATCATGCGCGAGCTCCTCTCCCTGACCCGCAAGTACACCAAGGACCGCCAGAAAATCGGCAGCAAGGTGCTTGTCAAGGTCGGCAAGGCGCTGTATGCCGCCGCGGAATTTGATATGGATAACGGGCAGTGCGACGCCTTGGGCAACGCCATCATCAGCGCGCTGGAAACCCAGCGCGGCAACCGCGACCTGGAGGAGGAAAACCAGCGAATGGACGAGGAAATCGAGCGGATGATGAAGCAGAATAACATCATCGAAAACCGCAACGCCCACACCCGCTCCATCAAATCCAACGCCGGCAAGGGCAAGACCGGCGGCGGCAGCGACGCGAGCGAGCGCAACACCGTCAAACTGGCCGATAACACCAAGAAAGTGGCCACCAACACCGCTGCCCAGGTGAAAAACGACGCCACCCGCGCCGCGAATCTCTTGGCAGCCAAAACGCAGTACCAGGCCATGATGGTGCACATGTTCATTCAGCGTTACTATGACCACGCCGTCATCGCCGCGCGCCTGTACCGCCACATCTTCCGGGACGGTGACAGCAAGCTGCAGATCAAGGAGGACTCCGATGCCTCCAAGACCTTCGTGGGCGTTACCGGTATGCCGCCCACCGTCGCGACCGTGGATTCCTTGGCCAGCACCGCCGCCGGGGACGTGGACAAGAGCATGGAGAGTGTCCGTAATCTCATCGCGCAGAACAAGATGGGCGCCGCCACCCAGCGGCTCATCGAGGCCGTGGCCGTCGGTGAGTTCATGGAGAGCGTCTGTACCTTCCCCATGGAGAGCCGCAACAAGGTCGCTAAGTTCTGGAGCCTCCGCAAGCGCGCCCTCACCGCCATGAACGGCCGCGATTACGGCGGCGTGTTGGACATCGCCAAGCAGATGCGGGAGATGGACATCGACTTTGACGACGCGCAGTTGAAGGCCTATTGCAGCGCCAAGATGAAGCAGAGCAACATGGAGCTCGCCTCCGCCCAACAGGCTGCGGAAAAGGGGGACATGGACGCCGCCAAGCAGCATGCGCAGAACGCCGCCATCGTGTGGCCCCTTAACCCCAGGCTGGATCAGTTCCAGGGCGCGGTGGAGGAGGTGGTGAACAAGGCACCCCTGCGGGATGAGTTCCGCAAGCTCTACGAGGCCAAGGAGTACCGCCGCATCGCTGCGGACCAGGCGCGCTTTGCGCCCGTGGCGATGGACCCGGAGCTGAAGGAGAAGTACATGGAGGCCATCCGCCGCGTGGAGACCATCGAGGGTACTCTTACCCAGGTGGCCGAGATGTCGCGCACGGATCGCACCATGGGCCCGTGCATTGCGTATGAGGCCCTGCGCCGTATCATGCGCGAGCACCCGGAGTATGCCGACGACGTGCCGCTGGATAAGGCGCTGCGCCATTACGAGACGGAGGCGCATGACTTCGTGAAGCTGCTGCGGGATGCGGAGAACTTCGAGCAAGAGCGGGAGTTCGGCAGCGCGCTGTCCTCTTACCTGCGCGCGCGTGTCATCTACCCCAACTCGTATATGGCCAAGGATGGCATCCGCCGCGTGTCGGATGTTATCGCCTCCGCAACGTATCAGTAATCTTGCTTACACCACCGGTTATCACTCGCTTCGCTCCGTCGCCGAGCGGCCCGCTGCACGTGGGGCACCTGCTGGCGGCGGAGCAGGCGCGCCGTATGGCGGATGAACACGGCGGGCGTTGTCTGCTGCGCATCGAGGATATCGACCCGCGGGCGCAGGACCCGCAGTGGCTCCGCCTGATGGAGGAGGACTTGGCGTGGCTGGGCCTGCACTTTGACGGCGAGGTGATGGTGCAGAGCCGGCGCTTCGGCGTTTATGCCCGCGTGTTGGAGGACCTGCGGCAGCGCGGGCTGCTCTACCCCTGCTTCTGCCGCCGCGGGGAGATACGCGCGCAGGCGGCAGAGGCGGGTCGGGCCCCGCACGCTACCTTGGGCTACCAATACCCCGGCACCTGCCGTGCCCTGTCCCCCGCAGAGGCCGCAGAGCGCATCGCGCGGGGGGAGCCGCACAGCTGGCGCCTCAACATGCAGCGCGTGCAGGACCTCGTTGGCTGCCCGGAGTGGGAGGACCTGCGGCGCGGGCTGCAGCGCTGCGTGCCCACCGCCTTCGGCGACCCCGTTCTGGCGCGCAAGGAGCTGCCGGCCAGCTACCACCTCTGCGTGGTTGTGGATGATGCTACCCAGGGCATCACGCTGGTGACGCGCGGTGAGGATCTTTTTGAGGCCACGCACATCCACCGCGCCCTGCAGGGGGTGCTCGGCCTGCCCGTCCCCCTCTACTGCCACCATGAGCTGCTGCGCGATAACAGCGGCAAGCGGCTCGCCAAGCGCGATGGCGCCCGCTCCTTGGCCTCCCTGCGTGCCGCCGGTTTCTCCCCTCGGCAGGTGCGGGATTCCCTGCGCGCTGCCTTGGCCTGCGGCGGGGTGTGGCAGGTGTAGCCGCCGCCTTTTCTTGCAAATTGTAGGCATGCAGGCGCATTATGCGCTTGACAAGCGGGGCCGCGCTCTTTACAATTCCCCCGTGGCGGTCTGCATCTGTACTCGCTTGCTGCCATGCCGCAGGGTTTGCGCTCTTATCAATGAGGCTTCATCCCGTGAAAAGGAAAGCCTCGATTCCCGCGTACCTCTGCCCCGAACCATCATCATAAACCTTTCACAATGAAACACTTTTTCAAGAAACTCGCCGGGATGTTTTCCTATGATATAGGAATAGACCTCGGCACCGCCAATACCTTGGTCTACATCAAGAACCAGGGTATTGTGCTGCGGGAACCTTCCGTTGTTGCCATGAAGGGCGACAAGGTGAAGGCCGTGGGTGAGGACGCCAAGCGCATGCTGGGCCGCACACCGGGCAGCATGGTGGCCATCCGCCCCCTCAAGGATGGCGTTATTGCCGACTTCGAGGTGGCGCAGTTGATGATGCGCCACTTCATCCGCAAGGCATGCCAGCGCCGCAGTCTGCGCGGCCCGCGCGTGCTCATTGCCCACCCCTCCGGCATCACGGAGGTAGAGCGCCGCGCCATCGAGGATTCCGCCTACGAGGCCGGTGCCGTGCGTGTGCAGTTGATCGATGAGCCCATGGCCGCTGCCATCGGTTGCGGCCTGCGCGTTACGGAGCCCGTCGGTAACATGATCGTTGACATCGGCGGCGGCACCACGGAGGTGGCTATCGTGGCCCTCTCCGGCATTGTCTACAGCCAGTCCGAAAACTGCGGCGGCGATGCGCTGGATGATACGATTACCCAATACATGCTCTCCTCTCACAACCTCCTCGTCGGCCCGCGCACGGCGGAGGAGATCAAGATCCGCATCGGCTCCGCCCACCCCTTGCAGCAGGAGCTGCAGATGGAGGTGAAGGGCCGGGACCGCAGCACGGGCCTGCCCAAGACGGTTGAAGTGCGCTCGGAGGAGATTCGCGAGGCCCTGCAGCCCAAGCTGGAGGTCATCGTCAATGCGGTGCGCAAGACCCTCGACCACTGCCCGCCGGAGCTGGCCAGCGACCTGTACGACGCGGGCATCATGGTGGCAGGCGGCGGGGCACTTCTGCGGGGTATCGCGGACCTGCTGCACGAGCAAACGGGGCTTCCCATCACCATTGCGGATGACCCCCTGAGCGCCGTTGCAGAGGGTACCGGCCGGTACCTTCAGGAGAACGATGACGTCTTCGACGACTGAGCCGGAAAGCCCCACGCCCCACCGCGCGGGGCTTGCGTGCTCATCGGTTTCTATCAACTTTTCAACGAGGAAATACAACTTTGTCATTTATATCTAAAATGATTAATTCTGTCAAACGCCTCTTCGGGTTCGGCCAGTGCAACCCGAAGGAGGGAACCACTATCGTCATCAACGCCGAGAAACTGGAACGGCGCGCCGCCCTGCTGGAGGACGGCGTGTTGGAGGAGTACAGCATCGAGCGCGAGGGTGAGGATAACATCGTCGGCGGCATTTTCAAAGGCCGGGTCAAGAACATCGAGCAGGGTCTCAAGGCCATGTTCGTGGACATCGGTTATGAGAAAAATGCCTTCCTGCACTTCTGGGATGCCCTGCCCTTGGCGCTCGATTCTTCCCTGGAGGAGATTCAGCGTGAGGGGCGGCCGCGCAAGCAGCAGAAGAAGATTACCAGCAAGGATATTCCGGACATCTACCCCATCGGCTCGGATATCATGGTACAGGTGACCAAGGGACCCATCAGCAGCAAGGGACCGCGTGTTACGACCAACATTTCTCTGGCCGGTCGCTACATCGTGCTGATGCCTTTCACGGACCAGTTCGGTATCTCCCGCAAGATCGATGACCCGAAGGAGCGGCAGCGTCTGCGCCAGATCGTGCAGAAGCTGAATGTGCCGGAGGGCATGGGTATCATCATGCGTACGGTGGCGCAGGGCCAGCGTTTCCGCCACTTTGTGCGGGACCTCGCCATGCTGCTGGAGCAGTGGCGCGAGGTGGAGGAGAAGTTCAACTCCAAGCAGGCACCGCTCTGCGTCTACCGGGAGCCCGATCTCATCGAGCGGACGGCGCGTGATTTCCTGACGGATAATGTGGATAACATCGTCTGCGACAGCCAGGAGGTGACGGAGCGCATGCAGGAGATCGCCGGTAGGATTTCCCGCCGTGCCAAGCGGCACATTCAGTACCTGCCCTGCCGCCAGCCGATTTTCGAGGAGCTCGGCATTGAGAAGCAGATCACGGCGGCGTTCCAGCGCCAGGTGCTGCTGCCCTGCGGCGGTTACCTCGTTATCGATGAGACGGAGGCTCTCATCGCTATCGATATTAACACGGGTCGCAACAAGGGTAACAAGGATCTGGACAAGACGATTCTGGAGACAAACTTGGAATCCGCCCGCGAGATCGCGCGCCAGCTGCGCCTGCGTAACATCGGCGGCTTGGTGGTGGTGGACTTTATTGATATGCGCCACCGCAAGGACCAGTTGGCGGTCTACAAGACCATGAAGGAGGCCCTCAAGCGCGATAAGGCGAAGACGCAGGTGATGCAGATTACCCCCATCGGCCTGATGGAGATGACGCGCCAGCGCATCAACGAGTCTCTGCTGGATTATGTGAACGACCACTGCCCGTACTGCCACGGGCGCGGGCGCGTGAAGAGTGTGATGACGATGAGCGTGGAGATTCAGCGCCAGTTGAAGGCCACCATTATGCGCTACCGCGACTCCGTGGGGGATATGATGGTGGTTGTCAACAGCGATGTGCTCTCGCGCTTCAAGAATGAGGACGCGAAGCTGCTCATGGAGCTGGAGCGCCAGTGCGCGGGCCGCCTCATCTTCCGCAGTGATCCTTCCATCCATCGGGAGGCTTTCGCCATTCTGGATCCGGCTAACAACAAGACGCTGTACCAGATGAACATGTAACAGCCCCCTTCCCCCCCTGTATACAGCTCCGCCCCTGTCGGCTCTCGCTCGGCAGGGGCGGATTGTTACGCCTCCTCGGCAGGGGTGGCGCGGTACACATAGCCCACGCCGCGTTCCGTGGCGATGCGGCCGGCGTAGGCGCCCAGTTTCTTGCGCAGGCGTTTGATGTGCGTGTCCAGCGCGCGGGATTGCGTGGTGTCGGCGTACCCGAAGATCTCGTGCTGCAGGTCGTAGCGGTTCTGCACCTGCCCCTCGCGCTCCAACAGGCAGGCCAGCAGGCGGAATTCGGTGGCGGTCAGCTCCAAGGGTTCGCCGTCCAGGGTGGCGGCCAGTGTGTTTTTATCCAGTACGATGGGAGCACTGCGTAACAGAAGCTGCGAGGCACGGGTATTCTGACGCGCGAAGATATTGCGGATGCGCAGGACGAGTTCTTTGGTGCTGAAGGGCTTGGTGATGTAGTCGTCCGCACCCAGCTCCAGCCCACGCAGGCGGTCTTCCAACTGCGCGCGAGCGGTCAGGAAGAGGGCGGGTATGCCGGAAGTGGCGGGGTTGTCGCGCATGCGGCGGTAGATCTCGATGCCATCGAGCCCGGGCAGCATGATGTCCAGAATAACCATGTCCGGCAGCAGGGCCGCGATGCGTTCCGGAGCTTCGTCGCCTCGGTGCACTTGGGTGGTCTGCCAGCCTTGCTTCTCCAGCTTAAAGGAGACCAAATCGGCTATGTCTTCGTCGTCTTCAACTATCAGGATGAGCATAACTCAATGTTCGGGTGATGCGATGGTAAAGGTGGTGCAGCGTCCGGGTACGGATGCGGCGGAAATGCGGAGCCCGTGGGCCTCCACGGCGTGGCGCACAATGGCCAGGCCCAGGCCGGTGCCGCGTACACCGCTCCCGCCGGCGGCGCGGTAAAAGCGGTTGAAGATAAAGGGAAGCGATGCGGCGGGGATACCCACTCCGTTATCAGATACACGAATATTCGGTGTACCCTGCTCATCCCGCTGTGCCTGCACGCATACCAGCAGACCTGGCTGCGGGTTGTTCTTGAGGGCATTTTCCATCAGGTTAAAGATTATCTGCGACCAGTAAAACTTGTCACCCGTCATCAGGAAGGGCTGCGGCTGCAGGGAGATATCCAGCACGGCACCGCGTTCGCGTATCATGCTTTCCAAGCGCAGGCGTGTGTCGTCTATCACCTCGCCCAGGTCAAATTCTTCCATCGTCAGGCGGGGGCCTTCTTTGTTCTCCAGTCGATAGACGGTCAGCATGTCCTCCACCAGGCGCACGATGCGGTCGGCGTGCTTCTTCATGATGCGGAGGGAGCGTGTGCGCAGGGCTTCGTTCTCGGCGGTGTCGGGATCCTCCAGCAGGGTTTCGATGTAGCCTTTGATGATGGTGAGGGGGGTGCGAAGCTCGTGGGAGGCGTTGGCCACAAAGTCGCGGCGTATGGTCTGGGTGCGTTCTTCCTCGGTCATGTCGTTGAAGACCATGCCGATGTGCTCCGTGGGGTGTTCGATGCGCGTGCTGGTCACACGGTAGATGCGTTCCTCACCGTTCGCATCCAGCCGCAGGGTTCCTTCGTAGTCGGGCGCACCGGCTATGGCTTCTTCCACGGCGCGGCGCAGGTCGCCTTCCGGCAGGCTCTTCAGCAGCTGTTCGTTGTTCTCCAGCTTCAGCAGGCGGCGGGCATATTTGTTGGACATCACCACCCGCCCGGAGGGCCGCAGCAGCAGGAAGGGCACCCCCAAGGCCTCCAGAAAAAGCGCTTTGTCGCTGTAGCTCTGCTCCTCCGTACTGTGCAGCAGGCGTTGCAGGTGGCGCGCCTCGGTCTCCGCACGGTGGGCGCGCTGCGTCAGGCTGCGGCATTGCCAGGCAAAGAGCACAAAGGGGATGATGAAGGCCAGCACGCACAGGGCCAGCACTGTGTTCCAACTCACCATAATCTGTCGGGGAAAATCATAGCACAAAGGGGGCCTCTTGGCAACCGCAAATCTGCCCCCCGCCCCGCAGGGAGCACGGGGGGCAGATGCGGTAGGTGCTAGGCGGTGAAGAGTCCTCGCTCGGTCTTGATGAGCGAGAAGCCCTTGCGCACCAGCGAGCGGGTCTCGTTCAGCAGGCTCAGGTAGAGCAGGCTCGTGCGGATACCGCTCTCATCCTCGGCTTCGCGCAACAGGTGGCGGTAGATGCAGGCGCCGAATTCCTCGCCGAGGTCGTCGGCTTGCTTCATGATCTCCTGCTCGTGGCTGAAGTCGCGGGCCTTGAGCGTGCGGCACAGGTCCGGGAAGAAGAGTTCCAGCTTGGCCTCCAAGGCCATCAGCTCCTCCGCCTGGGTCTGCGTGAGTCCGGCGTGGTTGTTGTCGATGTGGTTGAAGCTGCTCTTCACGATGCTCATGAGGCTCTCACGCATGGAGATACCATCCTCGCAAATGCGCAGCAGGAGTTGACCGTGGCGGGCCTGTGAGGGCGGGAGCTGGCCAAGGGTGGGCAGCACCACAGTCTCGCGATTCAGGGCCTGAGCGCGGCCCAGGCGGCGGGCCTGCTTCTTGAGGGCTTTCAGTGCGCCGCGGTCTTCCTTCAGCAGGGCGTCCACGGTGTTGCGGTAGATGTCCATCATCTGCTCCAGATCGGCGGCGGCGTGCTCGCCCACGTACTGCATGGTCTCGGGGTCCTCTAGGTTCAGCACCTTCTCCTGCTGCACGCTGCGGTTGCGGTGCAGGATGGCGGATTTAATGAGGATGCCCACGGCGGCGGCGATCATCAGTCCCACGCCCCAGTAGCCCAGCCACATCATCGCGCTCGCTGCCAAGAAGGCGGCCAAGCAGGCTACAAAGCCGGTCATGAACCAGCCGCCTATCACGGTGAACACGCCGGTGATGCGGTACACGGCGGATTCACGGCCCCAGGCGCGGTCGGCTAGGGAGGAGCCCATGCCTACCATGAAGGTTACATAGGTGGTGGAGAGCGGCAGCTTGAGGGAGGTGGCCAGCGAGATGAGCAGGGCCGCGACGGTGAGGTTCACGGAGCCGCGCACCAGGTCGAAGGCGGCGTCATCGCGTTCTTCCGCGCTCAGGGGCTCAAAGCGCTTGCTCACAAAATTCACCACACAGGCAGGCAGCACGCGCTCGGCGAGGCGGCAGGCGTTCATGGTGCAGCGCACGGCGGCGCGGGCAGCGGCGCAGGAGCCGAAGCGTTCCTTGGCGCTGGCTTTGCTGCGGGCAAGCTGCACCTCGGTATCTGTCACGGTGCGGGCTTTCTTGGAGAAGGCCAGGGCCAGCACCATGATGGCACCGGCGGTGAAGAGGTACAGGGCGTTGGCCTGCACGGGGCCTTCCAGCGCGCCCATGGTCAGGGTGCTCAGGTCACCGCCTTGGGCGGCCACGCCGTTCGCTACCTCATAGGCGGAGTGGGCGGCCATGAAGGCGCCGATGAAGTTCACCAAGTCGTTGCCCGCAAAGGCCAGGGCCAGGGCAAAGGTGCCGGCCAGCACGGCAAACTTGAGGGTGCTGACGCGCAGAACGTACTGCAACAGGCAGGAGAGCAACAGCCAGCCCACAAAGACACAGGAGACCAGGGCGCCGAGGTTATCCTGCAGCATGTGCAGCGTGGCTTTGTCTACCAAGCTGCTGCTCTTCAGACCCTTGAAGACGGCAAAGTAGGTGATGGCCGTGAGGGCTACCGCAGACCACAGGGGGCCCACAAAGCGGTACATGCGCTGATAGCGGAAGCTGAAGAGGAGTCGGCTGAACCACATGACCACGCAGCCGCAGGTGAAGGCTACGATCACGGAGGAGAAGATACCGGAGATAATCCGCAGGGCATTGCCGCTGTTGATGTATTCCCCCAGGTTCGGGCAGACGTCCGGGCCGCCGGTGTAGATCTTGAAGAGGGCCACGGCGATGCCCGCGCCCAGCAACTCGAACACCAGGGATACCGTGGTGGAGGTGGGCATGCCGAAGGTGTTGAAGAGGTCCAGCAGGATGACGTCCGTCAGCATCACGGCCAGGAAGAGGATCATGATGTCGTGGAAGCCGTACATGTGCGGCAGGAAGACGCCGCTGCGGGCTACCTCCATCATGCCGGCGGAAAACGAGGCACCCAGCACCACGCCCACCGCCGCCACAGCCACCAACACACTGCGGCGGGCGGCTCGGCAGCCCACGGCAGAGTTGAGGAAGTTCGCTGCATCATTGGAGACGCCCACGGTCAGGTCGTAGACGGTGAGGGCCAGCAGGAGCAGCAGAATCAATGTGTAGAATATGCTCATGATTGTTTGGTTTCGTTATTGTTCAACAGGTAGAAGGAAGGGACGGCGAGCTGCTTCGCGTGGTCGCCGATGCGCTCGATGGCTCGCAGGATGAACAGCAGGCCGATTCCGGTGCGGAATTCGTAGAACATCGCACCGCTCGCCGCGCGGAAAATGCGCTCCATCTCCTTGGCGTACATCTCATCCAGCTCCGCGTCCTTGCGCACCACACCGTGCGCCAGGCTCTCATCCCCGCGCAGCACGGAGAGCACCGCGTCGGAGAGTTCCACCTCGGCCAGCAGGTAGATGCTGCGGAAGGCTTCCAACTCCTCGGGCAGCACATCCTTGGCGATCTCCTGCAGGTTCTGCACCAGCACGCTCAACTGGTGTACGATGCGCCCTAGGCGGCTGTACTGCTGCGCGCGGCGCACGCAACCCAAGCGCTCCTCTTCCGTCGCGATGCCCACCAGCACCCCGGCATTGCAATCCGCCTCCGCCTTCCGCGTCTCTGCGGCCAGCGCATTGCACTCCCCGCCCAGCCGCTTGGCCAGCGCCGCATCCGGGGTAAACAGGGCCTCGCGCACCCGGCGCATCAGGCCCAACACCTTCTCGCTCAGCTCCGGGAACACCCCCGGCTCCTCTGCTTCGTTTATGTCCATATCGTTCTTCTTACGTTCACGGCCCCGGGGCCTTCCCCGAAGCACAGCTATGGTTTACCCCATCCCGCTGCAACTTTCAAGCTTTCTATGGTGACCTTTCCGCCCCCTTCCCTGTGGCATTTTCGCCACATTCCCCCTACCCCGGTCCTTCTACGGATTAATTCAAACGACAGCCCCTCCTGAAGCTCTTCTTATGAAATGAGCCTGATTTCGCGGCCAAGAAAACTACGCTGATCCCGCAATGAACAGCAATCAACAACTTCTGCAAGAACTAAAGGATTGCAGAGTCTTCGGGCACTTTTCCGGCTGTTTCGAGGTGCAGTTCAGCATTTACTCCATCCGTCTCAGGACGAAGCAACACCGATTTCTTGACCCCATCGCAATGGGCCTACGACACTTACCCTTTCAGGAAAAAGTGCTCGTAAACACGGATAACGATATTAAGCGACCAGCGAAACGGGTGCGTCAATCTCCATTTCCAAGGATTGGGCGGCGGTTGTGGAGGAAAGGCCTTGAGATAGGCGCGGATGCCTTGCTGTTTCAGAACCTCGATGGCTTGCTCACGATCCTCCGGCAGTTCCTTATGATGCACTAAGGCCGGATTGTGCCGCAGAATGAGTCGCTTCGGTACGGGTTTGAGGACAATCTCACCGCTGATGTTACGCAAAATCTGCTCTGCACGCTCTGAGCAGGTGATAACAGCGGAAACGCCATCGCGGATGTCCCAGTGAGGAAAGTATTTCCAAATCATCCAAGCATCACCTAAGATAAAGTCAGCCAAATGATTATCGAGACCGACGTATCTGCAAGAGTAGCAGCATTTATTCAGGAGCTTGTCGCTCAGGAAAGCCGAGAGAAACAAATCATGGCCTAGCTGAGAGTAAGACTCGGGGCAGTCTTTCCAAGACATGGCCACGCCGTATTGAGAATATATCCAGCCGTTTCTCTTGTCCCGGAAGTTCACAGACTCCGGCATCCGCTTTTCTCTTCCCTTTTCCGCGAAATCTTCCAAATACTTATCAAAAGCTATTCGAGAAGGCACTCCGTGGCAGATAATTTCAATGGTCAGAAGGTTGTCGGGACGCTTGCCCAAATAGGCCAAGAGACCTCCGATTTGACACGGCGTGCCGGAATATAACACGAGTCGGCCCTTCTTCAGCTCTGCCTTCACCTGCCGATAGGCATCCCCTACCCTGGCTTGCAGGTACTTGGACCCACGAAAAGCAACGAGCTCCTCCGGGGTTTCAGCCATACAAACATGCGGAGAATCACCACCATCCATCCGCACTCCGAACACACAACCGCCCTGCCGCAGAATATACTCAGCTATGGGTGTGAAAATACCCCCGCTGGAACTGCTCACACGCACGGCCGAATCCTTTGCCCATGCACAATAATAATGTTTGTTTACATGGTGTTTTCGCTTCCGCTTTTCAGGGTGCAAGATGGGGCAAACATTCAGACAAGCCCTACAGCCGATGCAGGTATCAGGGTTGATAAACGGCTTAAAGAAACCGTGGTCATCCGGAGGAAACGAGATGGAATCTCCGGGACATATATTTCCGCAAGCTCCGCAACCCGTGCAGTCTGCTACCTCTGAGCGAAGCCGATCAGGCTCCAAGGGAGTTCTCCTTCCCTGCTGCTTGAACTCATTACTCATGGCTGCTTTCCTTTCTTCTTGCAGCTTCCTCCAAGTTTCTCTTCAAAAAGTCCAGTCCTCTCCCTCGGTACGCGGCCAACCTTTCGTTGATCATTTTCCGCCGTTCTTCAGAAATTCGAACGGGTAAGGCAGAATCAGAGGCAGGATGGAACACATCCTTCATATCAAACATCTCTTCCAACGTATCAAACCTTGCATTGCCTCGTTCCGCATTGCCGAGGCACACAAATTCCTTTCCGAAAATAAGGGAAAACATGCAGCCGTGGAAGGAATCCGTTACCACACAACGAGCATCCCGAATATCCCTCAGCCATGACGCTACCGATTGAAGCCTGCCATCTGATTGCCAGCCGAGATATTTCACGGATACCCCCAAGCGCTCGGCAAGTACCTGAACCTTCCGAGCAATCGCTTCCGTATAATCCAGGCAGTAACAGGCAACATAGTTTTCCGATGGTTCTGTTGTCGGAGCAGCGAGTTCTCCGTACTCCTCCCTCGTCAGCAGGCAGGTCGGATCCGGCATCCATTCAGCCTCCCGACCTAAATGCTCGCGTATAAGGCTGACTCCCGAGTACTCACGCACCGATACCGCTGAAAAATCAGCTAAAAGTTTTTTGCACGCCTCCGTCACACCCGGCGGATACTCCCACGATGATACACCCAGTGATGCAGCATAACTGAAACTACGCTGTCGAATCTCTCGAGGCAAAAATGAGAGGTAGGATTGGAGTATATCATTCGGATGATAATAGTAGCGCCATATTTGATCACTGCCCACAATGTATGTGTCGAAATCCAGCTTTCTTACATCACTGATAGAAATTCCATTGCGGATCCAAGGTGTCTGCCGAATGTGGCGACGACGGAACAGGTGTAACTCAAAACATTTACAGAAACTGTTTCCCAACAGGCGGGAGGGGTGCTTTACAGTGTCCTGTAGGTGCTTCCGGAGTGTGTACAGTCCGCTTAGATCCATCAAGTAGAGTAAGAATTGCTTAAATGAAGCGAATTTGCGCGCAGAGAACTCCTCTGCTTCCTTCCGCACAGAATGGGGATCATGGCCCATATCTCTTAATACTTTTTGCAGAGCTGCGGCTTGTAGCAATCCTCCGTAATTAGCCTTGCTATCCTCAGTTATAATACCTATTCTCATAACGTTACTTATCCCGATGCCAAGTATACGGTTTTGAAAACCGTAGTGCACGCCCATCCCTATTTGTAGTAATCTGCCCCGTGATCCCCGAGAAGGCCCCAGGGGGAGGTTGCATCATCTTCCCAATTTCCTTTCGAAGTGCAATAATTATTCTTAAAAGCAGGAAAGGCTTGACATACGGTTTTCAAAAACGCATATGAAAACGATAACTGAAAAAGAAGCGGCGGCGCTGGAAGTGCTGAAGTCAACGGGTTCGGACGTACTGGAGGCGGCTCTGGTAGCAAAGGAAGCACTGGGGCAATGCAGGGGCCGTGTCGGGAGGGTGCGGCAGTGCCTTGCGCTGGGGCGGGAGGAGTTGCGGGCGCGGGAGCGGACGGTGAGTTTTATCGGGTACGCGGAATGAAGCCTGCGGACAAAGCTAAACTCCCTTCAGTATCCCCCTACAGCACCGCAGAATCGGCTCATTATTGGCTTGCAATCGGCTCAAAATAGGGCTATAATGAGCCGAAAATGAGAGAAAATTGAGCCGAAAGGAGAAGTTCCATGCTGAAAGACCGGATTTTTGAATTATTTTGGAACCACGCCAGCCTCAGCAAGACAGAGATTATGGCAGCCCTCGCCGGGGAGGCAAGCGATGCTTCTGTCAAACGCACATTGCAACAACTGATAAAAGAGAAAAAACTGCTTATCAACGGAGCGGGACGCGCTACTCGCTACCGCTTATCTCCGCGAGGTCGCCTGCTTTCTACCATCGACACGGATACCTATTACCTACGTGATATTGATGAGCGAAGCATTATCCGCACATTTAATTTTGAGTTACTGACCGACGTGCTTCCGGGCGCGATCTTGTTTAACGAAGAGGAGCAAGAGCACCTACAAGCCCTCCAGGCGGAGTTTCGATCCAACATCAGCCAACTTTCAGACGCAGCTAGGAACAAAGAAATGACCCGTCTCGGGATAGATTTGAGCTGGAAATCGTCTCAGATTGAGGGTAACACCTATACCCTGTTGGAAACCGAGAGATTGTTGTTGGAACAGCGCACCGCGGAGGGTAAAACCCGCGATGAAGCTACCATGCTGCTGAATCATAAGGCAGCCTTGGATTTCATTGTAGCAAAGCCCGATTATCTGCAACAGCTGAGCATAGCACACATCGAGGACATTCACAGTATTCTCGTGCGTGATTTTCAGGTCGACAGAAACATACGCCACCGTCGCGTCGGTATCACCGGCACCAACTATCGACCGCTTGATAATGAATATCAAATTCGTGAAGCCTTGGAAGTGGCATGCCATCTCGTGAATGAGACTTCCTGTGTTTTCACAAAGGCGTTGCTTGTGCTCGTCCTGTTGTCCTATATTCAGGCATTCATGGATGGAAATAAACGTGTGGCAAGACTCACGGCCAACGCGATTTTAATTGCTCATGGTTACTGTCCGCTTTCCTTCCGCAGCGTCGAATCCATCGATTACAAGAAAGCCATGCTGATTTTTTATGAGCAAAATAACATCTCGCCTTTTAAGAAAATTTTCATGGAACAATTTGAATTCGCTGTAAAAACTTACTTCTGAGGCATCGGTTATCGACACCCCTGCTCCGCGGTGCGCCGCGGCGGCCGCTTTTCTCGAATTTGCTAAACCGAGGAGGGGGAAAGGGATAGGACACAGATTGAGCTTGCGGGGAGGGGTGAGTGGGTGTATAATACGGGGCGAGATATGAGTTTTCTTACCCCGGAGAGCGGTGCCCCTGCGGCAGCCGCAGGAGAGCGGCCCGCATGGCAGATACGCCTGAAGGCGGTGGGGGTGGTTGTGCTTTGCTCCGTTGTTGTGGCGTGTCTGGCGACGTATCGCATGGAAGAGATGGGGTGGGCATTGTTGAACACGGGGGATGCGGTGAAGGCGTCCACCACGCCGTGCAGCAATGCGCTGGGGGTGCCGGGTCTGTATGCGGCGGGTATTTTGTTAGCTTTATTCGGTGCGGGTGCGTATTACCTCTGTGCCTTGGCGGCGGGGGTGGCGCTGGTGGTGCTGGTGCACCCTCGGGCTCGACTGACGGGGCAGATAACGGCGGCGGCGTGCATGCTGGTGTGTGCGCTTGCGGCGCTCTCCCTGCAACCCTGGGTGCTGCACGAGTGGGCCGCTGCGCGCGGCATGCTATCCGCCGGAGGCTGCCTGGGCTATTGGCTGGGCGACTGCCTGTGGGGTGCCATCCTCGGGCCGAAGGCTGCGCTGGTGCTGTTGATAGCGGGGCATGCCACCGCCATGATTTACTACGCACGCCTGCGGGCCGGTGAATACGGACGGGGCGTGATGCGGCTGGCTCGGAATACCCGGGACGCCATCCGCGCGGCACGCGAGGCGAGGAAAGAGCGGGCCCGCCGCCCCTCCGATGCCTGGGGGGCCCCCTTCACCCCGCGCAGCGGCGCCCCGAATTTAGCCCCGGCCCTGCCGCAGGAGACCGCCCCTGCGCTCCCCTCCTCCGTGCTGCCGGACTACACGCCGCCCACGCCGCCGCGCATGTCCGAGCCGGAACCCGCCCCCGGGACACCCGATTCCCCTGCCGAGCAGGCGCCCCTGCCCACTCCCCTTCGCCGCAAAGCCGTCCGCCGGGATGACTCCGCGCGCTATGCCCCGCCGCCCCCAAAGCCGGAGGAAGAAGAAGCCCCCCGCCGCCCGGCGCCCGCGGAGGAACCCCGACGGCTGCAACCCCTGCCCCCCATGCCGAAGCCCGAGCCGCAGGCGCCGCCGCCGCAGGAGCGTATGCAGCGCCGGGATGAAGCCCCCCTGCGCGGTGCTTTTGCCACCCGGAACGACCGCAGCAACCTGCTCGGCCTGATGCCGCAGACAGAGGAAGAACTCCGCGACTTCCGCCCCGATGTACCGCCGGAGCTGTTGGACGACACACCGCCGCCCATCAACCCCGCCACCCTTGACGGCCTGCGCCGTGCACTGGGCCGCGACCTGCCGGAGGAGGAGGAAGAACCCCGCCCCCCGCAACCCACTCCCCCCATGACCCAGCCCGAACCGAGACCGACCCCGACCGCTCCCGCTGCCATCCGCCGCCCGGAGCCCCCGCCCGCAGCGCCCTACGAGGATGAGCGCGAGATGTATGATGACTACCCCCTGCCGCCCTACGAGCTGCTGGACTACCACCCCGTACCCATCGAGGTACAGGAGGCCTCCCGCGCCGAGATGCAGGAGAAACAGGCCGCCATTATGGACACCTTTGCCACCTTCCGCATGGCGGTGGAGGCCGGCGACATTACCTGCGGGCCGAGTTTCACGCGCTTCGAGTTTGTCCCGCCCCGGAATATACGCGTGAAGAGCTTCGAGCAGATGGGCAAGGACATCATGCTGGCCACGGGTGCCAAGTCCGTCAACATTCTGGCCCCCATCCCGGGGCTCAAGACCGTGGGTGTGGAGCTGGAGAACTCCGTCAAGACCCCCGTCTACCTGCGGGAGCTCCTCAAGTCCGCCGCTTTCGCCAACCCCAAACTGCGCATCCCCGTGGCCCTGGGCAAAGACGTGTACGGCAACCCCGTTATCGGCGACTTGGCGGAGATGCCGCACACCTTGGTGGCCGGTACCACGGGATCCGGTAAATCCGTGTGCATCAACAGCATGATTATCTCCATGCTATACAAATTCCGCCCGGATGAACTGCGCCTTATTTTGGTAGACCCGAAGGTGGTCGAGATGCAGCCGTACAAGAAGCTGCCGCACCTAGCCTGCCCCGTGGTGACCAACCCCGCGCGCGTGATCGGCGCCCTGCGCTGGGCCGTCAATGAGATGGAGCACCGCTACCGCCTCTTCAGCCGCTGCGGCGTCCGCAAGTTCGAGGACTTTAACAACCGAGAGAACGACGGCGAGCCGGAGGAGGAGGAAGATGTGCAGGATAACCCGAACTTCGATGTAGAAGCCTTTGCCTCCGAGATCGAACGCCAGGCGGAGGAAGAAATCCCCCTCGGCGAGGAGGAACAGGGCGAACTGGACTTTGAGGAGGAGGAGCGCATCCCCCTGCGCCTGCCCTACATCGTCATCATCATTGATGAGCTGGCCGACCTGATGATGGCCGTTAAGGAAGACCTAGAGAACTACATCGCACGCCTGACGCAGAAAGCGCGCGCGGCGGGTATTCACCTGGTGGTAGCCACGCAAACACCGCGCTCGAACGTCGTGACGGGTATCATCAAGGCCAACATCCCGAGCCGCATTGCGCTGAAGGTATCCAGCAACATTGACAGCCGCGTGATTTTGGACACCAACGGCGCGGAAAATCTGCTCGGCAAGGGCGACTTCCTCTTTGTGCCGCCGGGCGGCATCACCAAGCTGACCCGCGCGCAGGGTGCCTGGGTGAGCGATGCAGAGATCTCGAGCATCGTGCACTTCTGCGCCTCGCACGCCAAGCAGCATTTTGAGCAGGGCGTAACGGCGGAGATGAACAATGCGGAGGGTGTGGGTCCCGTGGACACGGGCTCCCCGGACGGCGGACTGCTCGCGGGCTCCAAGGCCACAGCGGATGATGAGCTGTACACGCGCTGTGTGAACCTTGTGGTGACGGAGCGCAACGCCAGCACCTCCCTGCTGCAGCGCCGCTTCAGCATCGGCTACAGCAAGGCCGCCCGCATTATGGATATGATGCAGGAGCGCGGCGTGATCTCCGCCCCGCTGGGCCCGACCAAGAAGCGCGAGATTCTGGTGGATGCGCCGGATACGCCGGAGGGCTGACCCCCTGCCCCGCCGGCGTTACCAGAGCTGCGGCAGGTTACAGCCGACGGCGCAGATACCCATGATGAGGTTGGCCACGGCGTGCATGATAATAACGGGCAGCAACGCGCGCGTACGCACGGTGACGGCGTAGGCAATGCTGCCATACAGGAAAGCCCCTGCGTAGTCCGCCGGGTTGTGCGCCAGCATGAAGGCCGCGGTGGTAACGGCATAGGCAAGCCAACTGCCGCGGCCGATGGGCACGGCCTGCGGGAAGTCCCGGTCGATGCACCAGCGCATCAGGAATCCGCGCCAGAACAGCTCCTCCACCAAGGGCACGATGAGCACGGCCCGCGCAAAGCGGAAGGCATACTGGGTAACAACCGCAGCGGGGGAATCCGGGAAGATACGCGCGGGCAGAAAGCCCCCCTCCGCCGGGATGAGCCCCGCCGCATACGGGATGAGCCACAGCCCTATGCCCAGCACCCCCGCCGCAGCACCGAGCAGGCAGGGACGCAGCGCCCAAGCCAGGGCCATGCCGCGCCGCACGCGCCACAAATAGGCCGCGCAGGCGAGCGTTTGCAGCGGGTAGACCAGCATCTCCGGCGCACGGCGCCACCAAGGCGCGGCCGGGTGATCCCACTGCAACAGAGCCTGCGCGGCAAAGAGCAGCAAATTGAACCCGAGGAAGAGCACCAGCGGGCAGACATACGTGCGGAACAGCAGCGCATCTCCCTCCGGCGGGTGCTCCCTACTCATGGGGGTAAGCGGCATCAGGCTTTCAGCGAATCGCAGAAGCGGGCCATCTTATCGCAAGCCTGCTCCAGCAGCGAGAAGGCCGTGGCGTAGCAACAGCGCAGGTAGCCCTCCCCGCAGGGCCCGAAGGCCGTGCCCGGCACCGCCGCCACCTTGTGCTCCTTCAGCAGGCGCAGGGCAAACTCCTTGGAGCTGAGCCCGAAGCGGCGGATGGAGGGGAAGGTGTAGAACGCGCCGCCCGGCAGGTGGCAGTCCATCCCCATATCATTGAAACGCTTGACGATGTAATCGCGGCGAATGTGGTAGCTGTCCCGCATCTCGTGCATGGCACTCTGCCCGTTGCGCAGGGCCTCGATGCCCGCCTCCTGGGAGGTGATGGTGGGGCAGATCATGGTGTAGGAGTGGATCTTGCACATCATCTCGATGAGCTCCTTGGGCCCGCAGCAGTAGCCCAGGCGGAAACCGGTCATGGCAAAGGCCTTGGAGAAACCGTGCAGCAGCAGGGTGCGCTCCTTCATGCCGGGCAGAGAGGCGATGGAGGTGTGGCGCACGCCGTCGTAGCGCAGCTCGGAGTAGATTTCATCCGTCAACACAAAGATGTCATGCTTCACACATATCTCCGCAATGCGGGTGAGCGTCTCCAAGGGCGCGATGGAACCCGTGGGGTTGGTTGGGAAGTTGAGCATGAGCACCTTGGTGCGCGGGGTGATGGCCGCCTCCAGCTTGTCCGGATTAAGGGCGAAGAGGTCCTCGATGCCGGTCTGCACGGGCACGGCCACGCCGTCCGCCATCTGCACGGTGGGGGCGTAGCTCACGTACACGGGCTCGTGGTAAATCACCTCGTCCCCGGGGTTCAGCAGGCAGCGCAGGGCCAAGTCGATGGCCTCGCTGACGCCGACGGTGGGGAGAATCTCGCAGGTGGGGTCATAGCCCACGCCGAAGAAGGAGCCCACATAGGCGGCGATGGCCTCGCGCAGGGAGAGCAGGCCGTAGTTGCTGGTGTAGGTGGTGTGCCCCTTCTCCAGCGAGAAGATGGCGGCCTCGCGAATGTTCCAAGGGGTCACGAAATCCGGCTCGCCGACACCCAGGGAGATGATGTCCTTGCTGCCGGCGCAGAGGTCGAAGAACTCGCGGATGCCGGAGCGCGGCATGTCCACGATCTTTCGAGAAAGGAAACGTTGCGTATCCATAATCGGGAGCGGGGCAAAATCAGGGAGCGACGCTGATGCGCTCCGGCGCATCCTCCTCCTCAAAGCTCAGGCCGTTGTTCTTGTAGGTCTTGAGGCGGAACTGGGTGGAGGTGGAGAGCACGCCCTCCATGGTGGAGAGTTTCTCGCTGACAAAACGGGCCACCCCCATCAGGCTCTTGGCCTCCACCATGACGAGGAGGTCGAAGTTGCCGGAGATGAGGAAGCAGCTCTTCACCTCATCGAAACGGGCAATGCGCGAGGCCAGGCGGTTGAAGCCGCCGCCGCGCTCCGGGGTGCACCGTACCTCGATGAAGGCGGAAACAAAGTCATCGTCGTCGTTCACAATGGCCTGGTAGCCCACGATGCGGCCCTCCTTTTCCAAGGCTGCACGCTCGGCCGCAATATCAGAGGCGCTCACATTGAGACGGTCTGCGAGTTGCCGGTCGCTCAAGCGGGCATCCGCTGCCAACAATTTAAGAAGGGAGTCCCTCAACATAGTGCCGGTGATGGTAGCACACGCGGCGGGAGGCGTCAAGCACTATCCCCGCCAGCGGACGCGAAAAAATGTGGACAAAGCGGGTACGGAGGAGTAAAATGGGGCCAATGAAGTGGATTTTGCCGATCATAGCCGGGCTGATGCTGCCGCTGAGCCCTGCGGCGCAGAAGGACAGCAGTGCCCCGCCCGAGGTACCGGACGAGGAAACAGCGGCCGTGCTGTACACGGCGGCCATTGTGACCCTGCACAACCCGAACGACGCGAAGATGGACGCCATCCCCGACATGCTGGAGGCCTGCATCCGCGCCGGCTACGCGCCCGCCTGCGAGACCCTGCTGAACATACGCGAAGGCTGGTTCCACGGGCTGCCGCAGCAGAAGGAGAAGGCCGCGGAGCTGGCCCTGCAACTGGCCCGGCAGGAGCAGAAGTGGCGCAACAAACCCGCCATGCACCGGGCTTGCCTGAGCGCCATGGCCCGCTATGCGCGCTACTGCGAGAGCGGGTTCGGCCGCCCGCGCAACCTGGAGGATGCCTACGCCTGGGTGAGCAAGGCGGCCGCGCTGGGCTACAGCCACGCGCAGGTGGAGCAGGCGCGCTACCTGATGCTGGGCGGCGGGGTGCAGCAGGACCCGGCGGCGGCCCTGAAGCTGCTGCAGGAGGTGTGCCTGCGCGATATGAAGGCCCCGCACCTCTTCAATTACATGGGCTGCCTATACCTGGCGGGCGCGGACGGCGGCGAGCCGGACTATGACATGGCGCTGCAATGCTTCCGCTACGGCGACCACTTCGGGGATGCCGATGCCGTGAATAACCTGGGCATTATGTACGAGGACGGCATCGGAATGGAGGAGGATACGGAGCGCGCGCTGAAGTGCTACCGCCGCGCGGCCTCCCTGGGCAGCAAGGAGGCCTCCGCCAACCTGATGCGCCTGACGGAGGAGGCCGCCCGGGGGCCGATGGGTACCCGCACGCAGCAACAGGTCATCAACGGCGCCGTCCGCGTCATCGAGACCCTGCCCATCACCCGGCAGCGCAAGGATATGCTGCTGCGGCACATCTCCAAACCCACAGAGGAATGAGCCCCCTGCCCTCCCCCGATGCCGCTGCGGCTCTGCAGGCGCTACGCTACGCTGCCGCGCAGTTGGGCTTCTCCGCCGCCGGGGTGGCCCCGGCCGATGCCGACCAGGGCGACCGACTGCCCCGCTGGCTGGAGGAGGGCTGCCACGGGGATATGGAGTGGATGCTGCGCCACCTGCCCGCTCGCCTGAATCCGCAGCTCGTGCTGCCGGGGGTGCAGCGCGTGGTCATCCTTACCTATGAATACGCGCGCGCGGACGCCCGCACTGCCCCGGGGGGGATAGCCCGCTACGCCCAGGGGGAGGATTATCACAAATTGTTGGCCCCCAAGCTGGCGGACTTGGATGAGACGCTGCAATGGTACGGCGGGCAGCAGCGCTGCTTTGCGGACTCCGGCCCCGTGAGTGAGCGCTTTTTCGCGGCGCGCGCGGGGCTAGGCTGGATAGGCCGCAACGGGCTGCTCATCCGCCCGCGCGGGGGCTCCTACTGCTTCCTGGCCTGCATCCTCACCACCCTGCCCCTGCCCGTCGGCGAACCCATGCGCCCGCACTGCGGCAAATGCCGGCGCTGTGAGCAGGCCTGCCCCGCAGGCGCCCTGCGGGAGGGCCGGTGCGATGCCCGCCGCTGCCTGGCCTACTGGACCATCGAGGCCAAAAGCCCCATGCCGCCGGATATAGCCGCGGCCCTCGGGAACAATCTGTACGGCTGCGATGCCTGCCAGGCCGCCTGCCCCTGGAACCGGACCCCCGCCCCGCGCGTCGACCCGCACCTGCTCATGCCGGCCCCGCTGCGCACGGCGGATCTCTCCCACCCGGATGACGCCGCCTTCGCCGCCGCCTTTGCGGCCTCCCCCATCCGCCGCATCGGCCCCGCGCACCTGCGCGCCAATGCAGCGGCACTGCACCGGGAATAAGCACCTTTCTCTGTCATGACCCGCACGAAGCTTGACTTCCCGCCTCCGCTCGCATACAATGCAGGGCGTCAAAAGGACATCGTATTATGAAGTTCCCCATTATCTCCACGATTGCCGTTTCCCTCTGCGCCTTGGCCGCCACGGCCCAAGCAGAGCTCAAGGTCGCTACCGTGAACGTCATCGACGTTTACACCAAGTACTACAAGCGTTTTGATACCGAGGCCGAGCTGCAGAAGCAACTCGCCGAGGTGAAGAAGCAGATCACCCAGCGCGAGGACGAGCTGCGCGCCATGCAGGAGGACCTCAAGAAGATCCAGGCTAAGTACGACCCCAGCCTTTCCCAGTCCGCCGTCGAGAAGCTCAAGCAGGAGTTCGATGCCAAGCAGGTTGAGGCCAAGGCCAAGGAGCAGAGCCTCAAGGATTTCGCCCAGCGCCGCTCCATGAGCTTCAACGAGATCCGTAACCGCGAGATGAGCATCCTGGTGCAGGATGTCCTCAAGTCCATCAAGGAGGTAGCCGCCGAGAACGGTTGTGACCTCGTGGCAGACTCCGGTGCCCTCTCCGTTCGACCGGAAATCGGCATTCAGCTGCCCACCTTCCCCTACCTCAAGGATGGCTTTGACATCACCCCGGAGGTGCTCAAGAAGCTGAATGCAGGCGCTCCCGCCGGTTTCGACCCGGATGCGAAGCTCAAGAGCCTGTACAGCGATGCGGAGGCTGCCCCTGCCCCCGCCTCCGCTCCGAATAAGGCTAAGAAGTAACCCACACCCCCTTCCCCCGCGAGCCGTATGAACCTCTCCCTGCGCGATGTTCTGGAGCTCACCGGCGGCACCTTGCTTCAACCGGCTCCGGAAATTACCGTTTCCGGAGTCGCTACCTTGAAGGATGCCGGCCCCGGTGAAGCTGCTTTCCTGGGTAACACGCAACATTACATGGAGGACTTCGCCGCCACCAAGGCGGGCCTCGTCCTCGTGCCGGCCGGCCTCACGCAATACCCGGAGGGGCCCGCTTTCATCGAGGTGGAGAACCCCTCCCTCGCCTTCAATGCGCTGGTAGACCACTTCATGAAGGCTGCCAATGACTTCACCCCCGGTATTCACCCCACCGCCTGTGTGGACCCCACCGCGCAAGTAGATGCTACCAAGGTGCGCATCTGCGCCGGTGCCATCGTGGAGGCCGGTGCCGTCATCGGGGATGGGTCGGATATCGGCCCGGGCTGCGTCATCGGTAAGTCCGTCACCATCGGCACGGATTGTAAGCTGTATGCCCGTGTGGTGATCCGGGAGCGCTGCATCATCGGCAACCATGTGGTGCTGCAACCCGGCTGCATCATCGGCGGGGATGGCTTCGGCTTCCTGCTCAACCCCAAGACCGGCCGCTACGAGACCGTGGACCAAGTGGGCATCGTGGTCATCGAGGATAACGTGGACATCGGTGCCAACACCACCATCGACCGCGCCCGCTTCGGCCGCACGGTCATCGGCGAGGGTACCAAGATTGATAACTTGGTGCAGATCGGCCACAACTGCCGTATCGGTAAGCACTGCATCATCGTCTCCCAAAGCGGCATTGCGGGCAGCACCGTTCTGGGGGATTATGTGACGGTGGCAGCTCAGGTCGGCATCGCCGGCCACCTCAATATCGGCAGCAAGGTCATGCTCGGCGCACGCTCCGGCGTCATGAACGACCTGGAGCCCGGCAAGAAGTACTGGGGCGCCCCCGCCTGCAACGCCGCCGATGCGGCCAAGCAGTTCGCCGCTATTCGCAAGCTCCCCGCCGCCTTCCGCGAGCTTCAGGACCTCAAGAAGCAGGCCGCCAAAATTCAGGAGCTCATCGAACAGGCCGTGGCCGACCAGTCCTGACCCACCCACACACGCACCTTTCACCGAGGGAGAGCCCACTCGCTCTTCCTCGGTTTTTTAATGCCTGCATTCGCAATGCTGTAGGGACAGCTCATTCTAAGTCGTTGAGGCTCAATCACTTACGGAAACTCTCCGTATTCTGCCCGACTACAAGCGGGAATGAAAGGTTCTTATATTTCCGGGGTATCCGGACATAAAGCTTGACTACAGCATTGCGAATGCTGTATACTCCTTCCACTTCACAGAAAGTAAAAGAGCGTCGGGACATGAAGGTCAGCATCATCATCACAAGTTACAACTATGAGCAGTATATCGGAGAAACGCTCAAGTCTGTTCAGGCCCAAACGCACAAGGACTGGGAGGCCATTGTTGTCGATGATGGTTCAACAGATAACTCGGTCAATATTATCCGACGTTTTGCCGAGGCGGATCCCCGGATTCATTTTTATCAGCACGAGGGCGGTGTGAACAGGGGCATCATTGCCACCAACCTCCTCGCGCTCAGCAAATGCACGGCAGATGTCGTCGCGTTCTGCGAGAGCGATGACGTGCTGCTCCCGGAGTCCATTGAGCGGCGGGCGAAGCTCATGGAACGCTATCCGGAGGTGGTATGCTGTTTCTCTGACATTACCTACACGAACGAGCAACTCGAGCCTATTATCGCATGGAAGCCACGCAATCTGCCCGTAAACAAGCCCTTCGATATACGTTTTCTGCACACACTGGGCTACGAGGTTCACACCTTCTCGTGCGCAATGGTACGAAAGGCCGCGCTGGAGCAATGTGACTTCTCCCCGACCCGAAGCAGTGCGCTGGATCTGTGGATTTTCCGACAACTGTCACACTTCGGTCCCTTCTGCTATGCGGATGAGCCACTCACGCTCTTCCGACGCCACGGGGACAGCCTCTCCGGGGACCCGATTAACAACAACCGGGCAGCTTGGCACCGACTGATGCGGGACAACGATGCCGTCATCGCCGCGCGCTTTCCCTCCTGGCACCTCAACCGCCACCTGTACCGCATTCTCTGGAGAATCCGACAGATGAAACAACGGGGACTCGCCTACTGCTGGGACCGGCTCAAGCGGAAGTAGCCCCCGCAATCCGGGGGAGGGTGACTTTTCTGCACGATTTGCCTTGCCAAGGGGGAGGCGGGGCGGTACAATAGGGGCAGCATGAAAGTAGCTGTAATCGGAAAAGGCGGGCGCGAGCAGGCGCTCGTGGAGACGTTGGCCGGCAGCCCAAGCAAGCCGGAGCTGTACACCTACCCCGGCAGTGATGCCATTCGGCAGACAGCCAAGCAGATACCGGCGGACAGTTTCGACGGTTTGATGCAGTGGATGGTGGATAACAAGATTGACCTCTGCGTAGCGGGCGAGGAAAGTTATCTGGTGAAAGAGGAAGGTCTGGCGAACCGTTGCGCAGCGCTGGGAATTCCCTGCTGGGGCCCGCGCAAGGAGAGCGCACAGTTAGAGGCCTCCAAGGAGTTCGCCAAGGACTTCCTGCTCCGCCACGGCATCCCGACGGGCATGGCCAAGGCCGTTGCCGGTTATGACGAAGCCATTGCGGCCATCGGCGGGCAGTACCCCACAGTGCTGAAGTTCGATGGGCTGGCCGCCGGCAAGGGGGTGGCCGTGTGCCCGGATGCCGCCGCAGCGGAGGACTTCCTGCGCGAGGTATTCATCGACAAGCGTTTCGGCCCGGGGCGTTTGCTGGTGGAGGAGTTCCTCACCGGCCCGGAGATTTCCATTTTCGGTGCCATCTGCGATGAGCATTACCTGATTCTGTGCCCCGCACGCGACTACAAGCGCCTGTGCGACGGCGACGAAGGCCCGAACACCGGCGGCATGGGAGCGGTGGCCTCGCGTCAACTCGCCTCTCCGGAGGTGCTGCGCACGATTGAGGAGCGCATCGTGGCCCCCACCGTGGCGGGCTTGCAGAAGGACGGCCTGCCCTACCGCGGTTTCCTTTACTTCGGCCTGATGCTCACACCGCAGGGGCCCAAGGTGATAGAATACAACTGCCGCTTCGGCGATCCGGAATGCGAGGCGGTGATGCCCCTGCTGCGCGGGGATCTGGCGAGCTTCTGCCTGGCGGGTGCCAAGGGCGAGTTCAAGCCCGAGCTCATCAGCTTCGACGAGGGATGGAGCGTCTGCTGCATCTTGGCTTCCGCCGGTTACCCCGCGAGCTCGCACTCCGGGGATCTCATCCGCGGGCTGGAAGACTGCGGGGCTCGCGTGTTCCACTGCGGCACGAAAAAAACGGAGGCCGGTTGGCAGACCGCAGGCGGTCGCGTGCTGGCCATCGTGGCTCAGGGCGCAACCCTGGATGAAGCCCGCACCAAGGCCCACGCGGAGGCCGCAAAGGTCGACTTCGACGGCGCGCAACGCCGCAGTGATATCGCCTATAAAAACATGTAACACCCTTTTGTTGCCATGAAAGAAGAAGCAAGAGCTTTTTTAGAGGAGCTGCTGAACACCCCTGCCCCCACGGGCATGGAGATGGACGCACAGCGGCTGTGGGCTGCCTATATGAAGCCCTTTACCGATGAGCAGAACTGCGATGCCTACGGCTCCGCCTGGGCCGTGCTGAAGAGCAAGCAGCCGAATGCCCCGACCCTGATGCTGGATGCGCATGCCGACGAAATCGGTTTCTCCATCCGCTATATCGATGACAACGGCTTCGCCCGCATCGAGCGCCTGGGCGGCAGCGATGTGGCTATTGCCCGCGGACGCCGCCTCTGCTTTTTCGGCTCGGACGGCGAGGTGTACGGCGTTATCGGTAACACTGCTATCCACATCCGCGATGACAAAGGTCAAGCCCCGAACCTGTGGGACCTGTACGTTGACTTCGGCTGCGACAGTCGGGAGGAAGTGGAGGCCTTGGGCCTGCGCGTGGGGGACCGCGGTATCTACTGCGATGGCCCGCTGATGCTCAACAACGGCAAGCGCCTCGTCTGCCGCGCGCTGGATGACCGCCTCTGCGGCTTCATCACGGCAGAGACGGCCCGCGCGCTGCACGAGCAGGGCATCGAGCCCGCTTGGAACATCGTGTTTGCTAACACGGTCCAAGAAGAGGTGGGCTGCATCGGCGCTCAGATGCTTACGTATCGCATCCAACCGGATGCTGCCATCTGCCTGGATGTAACCCACGGCACAGACTCCCCCGGACTGAACAAGGGCCGCTACGGCGATGTGCGCTTGGGCAAGGGCGGCGTGCTCTGCTTCGGCCCCGCCTGCCACCCGAACCTGAATGCGCGCCTGGAGCTGGTGGCGCAGGAGAGCGGTGTGCCCATGCAACGCGAGACCTCCGGCCGCACCACGGGAACGAACACAGACCAGATCTTCCGCTCCCGCTGCGGTGTGCCCGCTACCAATTTGTCTATGCCGCTGCGCTACATGCACAGCCCCGTGGAGACCGCTGATATGGGGGATGTGCAGGCCTGCATCGACCTACTGGTAGCATTTATCCGCAGTCTGAACCCCGAGGACGACTTCCGCCACAAGCTGTGAGCAACCCCGTTCAGGATTGGGAGGTCATGGCCCCCGCGGGCTCTTTCGAGTCGCTGGCTGCGGCTCTGCGCGCAGGGGCAAACAGCGTCTATTTCGGTGTCGGTTCGCTGAATATGCGTGCCCGCGCTACGGTGAACTTTACCGAAGACGACCTGCCGAAAGTGGTGCGACTGTGCCACGCCTGCGGAGCCAAGGCCTACCTCACCTGTAACATTATCGTCTACGACCGCGAGCTGGAGGCCGTGCGAAGCTTGCTGCAACGAGCGAAGGCGGCGGGGGTGGATGCCGTGATCGCCGCGGACTTTGCGGTGATCACCTACGCGCGCGAGCTGGGGCTGGAGGTTCACATCAGCGTGCAAGCCAATGTCTGCAACGTGGCGGCCGTGCGCTTTTTTGCCGCTTATGCAGATGTGATGGTGTTGGCGCGCGAGCTGCCGCTCAGCAGCATCCGCCATATCATCGACACCATTCGCGAGGAGAAGATCTGCGGGCCGTCCGGCAATCCCGTGCGCATCGAGGTTTTCGCCCACGGGGCCCTTTGCATCGGCGTTTCCGGCAAATGCGGCATGAGTCTGGCAGCATATAATCATTCCGCTAACCGCGGGGACTGTTTCCAACTTTGCCGCAGACGTTATCGCGTCACGGATGTCGATACGGGCTTTGAGATGGATATTGATAACCAATATATCATGTCGCCCAAGGACATCTGCACCGTTCGTGTGATCGATCAACTGCTGGAGGCGGGTATCTCCGTGTTCAAACTAGAGGGCCGAGGACGCTCGGAGGGCTATGTCTCCACCGTCACGCAGGTGTACCGCGAGGCGCTGGAGGCCTGCTCCGCCGGCACGTGGAGCCCGGAGAAGGTCGCCGCATGGGAGGCGCAATTGCTGCGGGTCTTCAACCGCCAATTCTGGCACGGAGGCTACTACCTCGGCGAGGATTGGGACACTTGGGGAGGCACGGCCAACAGTCTCGCACTCGAGCAGCGGCAGCACCTCGGGCGTGTGAAGAGTTACTACGCCCGCCCCGGTATCGCTGTTCTCAAGCTGGAAGCCGCCGACCTCAAACAAGGAGACAGGCTGGAAATAACCGGCACCACGACGGGCATTGTACGACTGACTGCCGATGAGGTTCGGGAAGACACGGAAAGCGGGGAGACGACACCTGTTCCCTGCGTTACCAAAGGCAACACAGCCTATGTGGCAGTGCCGCAGAAAGTACGCCACGGAGATAAAGTTTATCTGGTAACCCGCAGAAAGCTCTCATGAAGCTGCACCCCCTCTTTTCCCGTGAGCAGATAGCAGCCCGCATCCGCGAGTTAGGGGAGCTGGTCGCCGCAAAGCTACCGGAGGACAACACCCCGATGGTAGCAGTTATTCTGATGAAAGGAGCCATGTGGTTCGCGGCGGATCTCCTGCGGCATCTCCCCCCCACCCTGCGCGTGGAACCCGTGCGTGTCTCCAGCTACGGCAACGCACGCACCAGCAGCGGGCAGCTCACTTGGCACACCCCCTGCCCAACCTGCAACGGCTGCCGTGTGCTGCTGGTCGATGACGTGCTGGACACGGGCCTGACCCTGCAGGCCGTGCAAGAGGAGCTGCTGCGCAAGGGGGCCACACAAGTGCTCACCGCCGTGGCAGTCGATAAACAGGGGGCACGGCGCACCGCCGTAGAGGCAGACTACGCGGCTTTTCGTATCAGAAGCGGATTTTTGGTAGGTTATGGCATGGACTGCGCGGAGGCCTACCGCAACCTGCCCTACATCGCAGAGTTAAGCGCGGACGAGTAGCGCAGCGTAGGAGCCATCCCCGAATTCACGGTGCGGCAGAGCCGTGTGCTCCTCACGAATCTCAAACTCCGGGTGAGCCTCCGCAAAGGCCCGCACCACTGCGCCGTTCTCCTCTGCGTCGATAGAGCAGGTAGAATACACCAAACGCCCGCCGGGGGCCACAGCCTTCGCTCCCTCCTCCAGAATCCGCCGCTGCACCCCTGACAAGCGTGTTATCTCCTGCGGGGTCAGCCGCCAACGTGCATCCACGCGGCGCTGCAACACACCCGTGTTCGAACAGGGAACATCCAACAAAACCGCATCGAAGGCCCCGACCTGCTTCTGCGGACAGGGCTGTGTCCAATCGTGCTCCGCAACCTCTGCCCCCTCAACGCCGAGAAGCGCCAAATTCGCCTTGAGCATGGGCAAACGGTGCGCATCCGCATCCGTCGCCAGAAGGTGCACCTTACCCTGCGTTGCAGCCAGAATAGCAGCGGATTTCCCCCCCGGAGCGGCACAGGCATCCAGCACCCGTTCCCCGGGCACGGGGGCCAGCATCTGCACACTGTAGCGCGTCGCGGGGTCCGCCATGTAGACCTGCCCCGCACGCAGCTCCTCCTGCGGCAGTGCAGGCACACGATACCAATCATCCACACCCGGCAGAGGCTCCCAATCGGCGGGAATCTCCTTCGGCGGGTTCAGCACATTTACCCGTGCAAACAAAGACGGCGTCTGAACCAGCGTCGCGAGCAGGGCCTCCGCCTCCTGCTCCCCGAAAGCATCAACCCAGCGATTCACCAGCCAGTCGGGGGCGGAGAAGCGAATGGCCGGCGGCAGCTTGGGCAGCTCGGCGGCGAATTCATCCCTCCTCCGCACAGCGTTGCGCAGGATACCGTTCACAAGCCCCCGCGCCCGAATGGGAGCAGCCGCCACCGTCTCATTTACGGAAGCGTGGTCGGCCCCCTGCTGAATCAGCACTTGGCAAAGCCCCACGAGCACCAGCCAACGCAGGGATGCCTCCAACTTGCCGGACCGCAGCTGCCTGCAGCGATAATCCAGCAGAGACATGTTGCGCAAGGTATCATACACCAGCAACTGAAGCAAGGCTCGATCGGGGCGAGATAATTGCTCCCGCTGCGCGGTCCGCGCCACCAGGGTTTCCGCAAAAACACCGCCCTCGGCCCACTGCTGCAGCAGCTGCCAAGCCAACAAGCGCACACTTTTTTTTCTGCTGTTTGCCATGCGGGGGCCATTATACCGCAGTCCGCACCGTTTGGCAATGCTGTATTTTGCTTGAGTCTGCGTGCCCGGGGGTGTACAATACCGCCATGCCCCGCCTCCGTTGCCTCTTTCCGTCTCTCCCGTTCTGCGTCGCCGCCCTCCTCCTCACGGGTTGTCCCGCCGTCACGCGCACATCTCTGGCTGTCTATGAGTCCGGGCAAAGCAGTCTTGTTGCTGTCGGCCCCGACGACACCTCCGACTTCCGCCACGAAAACCGCCCGAGTGTTCAAATCAACACCCCCATCTTCACCGACGACTCAGGTAACTACTACGCGCGCCTACGGGTAGCAGATGCCCGATACGATCGTTCCTTGTGCTGGAGTCTTCATTTACCGGACTACGTTATGCGCCGCAGTCCGGCGGGTGAGCCCTACTTGGACTGCCTTCGCCTGCGTCCCGGCAGCCACAGGGAGTCCTGGGTACAGCTGACCAAAAACGCCACCCCGCCCGGGGGCTATCCCGAATTCACGGGCACCCTCCTGCGCGAGTGCCCACCGCCGCAGGGTAATCTGCGCGTACTGCAGCCGCGCACACTCTTCCTCTACCACAGCCGCCGCACCCGCCCGCCCTACTGGCAAGCCGCTTTGGCGGGGCTGGATGCCTTGGTCGTCGATCTGCCGCTGAGCGCACTCCTCACCGCAGCTAACACCATCGCCTTTGTGCCTGCCAACGCCATTATGTCCAGCGAGGACGCCGGGGAATCAGAGGAGCCTACTTCTCCGAAGCCACCCGCCAGATGAGGGATTTCTCGTAATACTGCGGCATATCATCATTGCGGTGCAGGCCCTTGCTGCGCAACAGCTCCCGCAGCTTATTGGCATCCGGCAGCGTGGAGGCAGTGCGGAACAGGTCATAGCGGCCGCGTGCCTTGTGGGCGGCGGTCGTCACCTCCTGTATCAGCAGGCACATTCCCGCATCTCGGCTCGCGTTGGCAATCATCACCTCAATGGTATAGGCTTCCCCCGCCTTCACGGTAAACACGCTGCCGGCCGTCAAGCCCCCCATGCGGCTATTGTAGGTATCCGTCCCCTTAATCGGTATATATTCATAACCGGCGTGTTTTTTATCCTTACCGGAAGCAATGGCGGCGCGGAAACGCTTACCCGCGTCATTGTCCTTTCGTCCGTTTTCCATGCAATCCTTCAGGTTGTTACGGTCCGCTGCACCCGGGATGAAGTAACCGCACTCCAGCACGGTTTTACCGCCGAAGCGCACACACATTACATCATCACCGGCACCTACAAAGCGGAACTTGCCGGACTTCGGCGCAATCACGCGGGCGCGATACAGGGCCACGCAGTACTCGCCGCTGCATTTGTCCTCACAGGCAAACATCATCGGTAACACCTTGGGCGCGCTGGGAGGAACGCAGAAGTACGGAGTCTTCGCCTTGTTCGGGCTGCGGTAGTATTTCTTCAGCAAGCCTCGGTCATGCTTGTTAGCCAAGGACATCATCAGGGGGTAGAAATCCTCCTTCTCCCGGAAGCCGTTGGAGTTACCTTTGGCATCCTGCGTCAAATCATAAAAAGTACCGCTGATCGAGGAATCCTGCGGGGAGATATCTGTGGGCGGCTCGGGGTCATCGGGCACCTTGGCCAAGGGCTTCTCGCGCTCGGCGGGGGCCTCCTGTTTCTTATCCTTGTCCTTATCCTTGTCCTTAGCCTTGTCCTTATCCTTCTTCTTGCCCTCGGCCCGGCGCACCATACCCAAGCCGGAGTCAACCCATTCCTTCTGTTCGGCATTCTCGGCGGCAGCCTGCTTCAGCAGACGAAGGATTTGTTTCTTGTTCTTGAGGTCGGAGTCCTGCACCTGAGCGGCAGCATTCGGCGTTCCCTCGGGGGCATAGGCGGGGTCAACGCCTTCTTCCAGCAGCAGCTTCACCATCTCTTCATTGCCGGACAAGGCTGCGGAAATGAGGGGCGTGCTACTCCAGGAATCACAGACATTCGTATTCGCTCCCGCGGCTAACAGAGCACGCACCGCTCCGACTCGCTTCGCAGCCACCGCAGCCACCAGCACGGGCGTACCGTCGCTGGTCACGGCATCGGGGTTTGCCCCGTTCCCCAACAGGGCATTAACGGCAGCACCACTCTGCGCATAACAAAGCATCGGACGGCCCTCCCAACGGGCGGCTGCCATCTTTGTTTCAGCAGCTACCTTGCGCACGTTATCACCTTTATCGGCCTTCAGAGCATCCAACAAACGGCGGCAGGCCTTCACCGCCGCGGCGTCCTCGCTGTCCGCATCGTAATCTGCGGGAGGTTCAGCCGCGGCAGGTTTCCACACGGGGCTGTCACTGCTGATATTCGGCAACTGGTCCACCTTCAGCACACCTTTTTTGCGCAGATTATCCACCACCTTTGCGCGATCCGGCATGTCCCCGCTCACGCGGAACAGTTGCAAGCTATCCGGCTTAGCTTCGTTGCGCAGAAGAAGAGAGGCCTGAGTGTTACCGGCAACATTCACGAACAGAATCTCAATGGGGTAGCTGCGCCCCGCCTGTACATTGAATTCCTTTCCTACAATCAAGCCACCGACATCGGAGTTAAAGCGCGATATCTCCTTAGGTGTCAATATCATATAGCCCTCGTGAAGCCGCCCTGACCCGTTGTCTCGTTTCATGCGGTCGCGCAGCTGACGGCAGATATCAACAAAGTTCACTAATCCCTCCCCGTTGCGCTTGTTACCCATCTCATCCTCATACATTGTCGGGATACAGTATCCGGCCTCAAGCACCAAATTGTTATCAAATCGTATGCTCATCAAGTCATCTGCAGCACACACAAAGCGGAAACGCCCGCTTGTCGGTGCTGTCACCCGCCCCCGGTAAACAACAGCCCAAGAGTTCTGCGCCATATCGGATGACACACCGAAAACTTCTGCACCACCTACGCAACTGACGCAGGGAAAATGAAGGTGGGTGAAGTCCTTGGCCGGTGACGAGGTAAAGCGTTTCAGACCGGAATAATCCCCCATCACCCATTTTTTTGTTTCAGTGCAATATTCCGGGCTGACCCAGCAACTCGACTTAACAACCAAGCCCTCTTCCCCTTTCACCGTTTTCGTGAGGTCATAGAAGGTTCCCTTGAGTGCCTCATCCCCCGCAGCATGAGCGGCGAGGAACACAGCCGGGATTGTAAGCATAAGCAGTCTCATGTCCTGCATTCTAGCACAAAATCGTTTCAGGTCAAGAAAAAAGACTCTCCTTGACTTTTTCTGCGGCTCACGCTACAATGTCCGCGCATGAGCGCTCCCACACAGCACAAGCCCGCGTGGCTGAAGGTTCCCCTGCCCCGTGGGGAGGAGTTCCGCAAGCTGGATGACCTCGTCCGGCAGCAGGGGCTCGTCACGGTGTGCCGGGAGGCGCAGTGCCCGAACCGCGGGGAGTGCTGGGCGCACGGCTCCGCCTCGTTCATGGTATGCGGGGAGGTGTGCACCCGCGCCTGCGCATTCTGTGCCACCCGCACCGCCAAACCGGCGCCCCTCGACCCCGGAGAGCCGGAGCGTGTGGCCCTGGCCGTGCAAGCCATGCAACTGCGCCATACCCTCGTGACCATGGTGACGCGGGACGACCTACCGGACGGCGGGGCAGCTCACATTGCTTCTGTTATCCGCGCTATACGAAAACGCTCACCGGAGTGCATCATCGAGGTACTCACCTCGGACTTCGGCGGAAACGAACAGGCGCTCGAGGCGGTCATCGATGCCCGCCCACATATTTTCAACCACAATCTGGAGACCGTGGAACGCCTCACCCCGCTGGTGCGCTTCCGTGCGCAGTACCGCCGTTCGTTACAGGTGCTGCGCCGCGCGGGAGAAATAGCACCGGGGCTCATCACAACCAAGAGCGGCATGATGCTCGGCCTGGGCGAGAGCCGCGGGGAGCTGCTGCAGAGCATGCAGGACCTGCTGGACAACGGAGTGCGCATGCTGACCCTGGGGCAATACCTGCAGCCCACACCGCGGCATTTACCTGTTATCGAATACATTACACCGGACAGCTTCCGTGAGTTGCGCGACACCGCCCTTGCCATGGGCTTCGAGCAGGTGGCGGCGGGGCCGCTCATCCGTTCCTCGCACTTCGCCGCCAACTTCCGTCCCCGGGAGGAGGTGCTGGCTGCCCTGCAAGCGGACCTCCGACGTCGCGGCATGCTGCCTGTTGCTACGGAAGGCTCAGATATTTCTTAAGTGTATTCCGTTGAATCCCCAGGCACTGCGCCGCGCGGGATATGTTACCCCCGCAGCGTTCCAGCACGGCTCGACAATGGCGCACCATGGCCTGTTCCAGGCTTTCCGTCGGCATATCCTCGGCAGCGGGGGCGCCTGCTTCGCTCCAGCTGTTCATGTTCAGGAAATCCCGCAGAGACTCGGCCCAATCGGTAACCCCGAACACCTCCGTGTACTTCAGAAAGGCGGTGAGTTCACGCGAGTTTCCTGGCCAGTTGTAGCCTAACAGAACATCCCGCGCCTCCTTCGGCAGGGGAATGCCGCGACGTGTGCGCCAGATGTGCTCGGCAATGGTCGGTATATCGTCCGGCGTGCTGCGCAGGGGCAGCGTTTTGATGGTGAATTCCTGAAGCCGGAAAAGGAGATCGCGCCGGAAGAGCCCCTGCTCCGTCAGTTTCAGCAGATTTTTATTCGTGGCGGTAATCAGGCGCACATCCACTGTTATTTCCCGGTGATCGCCCATGCGGGTGATGCGTTTTTCCTCGAGCACGCGCAGCAGGGTCCCCTGGGCCTCGAGCGGCAGATCCCCCACCTCATCCAGGAAGAGGGTTCCGCCGTTGGCCTGCTCGAAAATACCGCGGCGATCCTGCACGGCGCCGGTAAAGGTTCCCTTGCAGTAGCCGCGGAAGGCGCTCTCCATCAAGCCGGGATTCGATGAAGCACAGTTGTATGACAGCATCGGTTTATCCCAGCGGCAGGAGTTCAGGTGCAGATGAGTCGCCACGCTTTCCTTACCGGTACCGGTCTCGCCGATGATCAACACGCGCACATCATCCCTAGGCGCCACGCGGCATATCAAGTTGCGCAGTGCCTCCATGCGGGGCGATTTACCCTTGATTTCGCGCCGCCCGAAGCAGCGGTATACCGTGCTGCAACGCTGTAGGTGTTCGCTGAGCCCGCCGCCGTTCCGCAGGTAACTCATGTAGTCATGAATAGCTTGTTCACCGAGCGCAGGGGAAGCCTTCATGACGCGGCAGATGAAACCGACCGTTCTGTACAATTCATCCGCTATCTCCGTGCCGGCGGCGGCCAGCACGCGGTCAGCCAGACGCTGCTCTTCCGGCGTGGCCTCCATCCCGTGCAGGACAACATTCATCAGTTCCTCACCGGGCGCACCGAACAAACGCAGCAATTCACCGTACGTTTCCCGCTTTTCTCCGCGGATATGCCAATTTGTATACCAAAACACCTCCACCCCCCGCTCGCTCAGCGCCCGCAGTACGGCATCCGTGCTCTCGCCGGGCCCGGCGTTCACCAAGTCCATCCCGATACCTACCAAATGCACACGCCGCAGGGAGGGGTTGTCCAGGGCCGCCCTCAGCACATCGGCAGTATCCCGGCGTGGGGTGAGGAGCGAGCGCACACGCCGCCCCGCTGCCAGTTCACGATGCTCCACCAAGGCCGACGCCGGCAAAATGGTGGCGTAGCCGCATCCGTTGACGATGAGTGTTTCTTCCTGCATGGTGCTTCGGGGGCATTGTAGCACAAAACGGCGCACAGGGCGAGCTTATTTTTCCGGCAGTCCGAGCTCCCGGCGAATGAACGGGGCCGTCGGACTCTTCGTACTGTTTGCTACCTGCGCCACCGTTCCCTGCGCGGTGATGCGCCCGCCGTCGCGCCCCGCCCCGGGTCCCATGTCGATCATATAATCGGCCTCACAAATCAGGGAGGTGTTGTGTTCAATGACCACCACGGTATTGCCCAGCTCCACCAAGCGGCGCAGCACCTGCACCAGCATGCGCACATCCTGCGGGTGCAGGCCGATGGTGGGCTCCTCGATCAGGTAGAGATCCTGCGGCAGGGCGCGCCCCCTGCGCACGGCGGTCAGCGCGGCGCGGCGGCCCTTGATGAGCTCCGCCACCAGCTTGATGCGTTGGGCCTCGCCGCCGGAGAGGGTGTTGCTGGCCTGCCCCAGGGTCAGGTAGCCCAGCCCCGTCTCGCATAACAAGCGCAGCGGGTCGGCCAGCGTGGGGGTGGCAGCGAAGAATTCGGCGGCGGTCTCCATGCTCATATCGAGCACCTCGGCAATGTTTTTACCGCGATAATTCACCTGCAACGTTCTGCTGTTGTAGCGTGCGCCTCGGCATGCCTCGCAGGGGACCGTACAGGGCGGAAGGAAGTCCATCTCCCGGCGACAATAACCCGTGCCCTTGCATACCTCGCAATGGCCGGCGGAGGTGTTGAAGGAGAAGCGCCCGGCGTCAAAGCCCAGGCGCCGTGCATCGGCGCTGCCGGCAAAGATGCGGCGTATCTCGTCAAATATACCTATATAGGTTGCGGGCGTGGAACGCGGCGTTTTCCCCAAGGGGGATTGGTCTACTCGGTAGAGGGCACGAATGCTGTCCAGGCCGCGGCAGGCACCGTAGCAACGTGAGCGGGGTGCGGTGCCGGAAAGTGCCTCCTGCACGGCGGGGGCAAGGGTACCGGTAATCAGGGATGTTTTGCCCGCGCCGGAGGGGCCGGTAACGACGGTGAAGCGCCCGCGCGGCACACGCAGGTGCACATGCTGCAGGTTGTGCAGCGTGCAGTCCTCTACCTCTAACCAATCCACGGATTTGATAGGAAGCCGCTCCCCGCAGGAAGGATGTTTCTCATGCCCGCTGAGGGCATGCCCCGTCGGGGTATCAGCGGCGGCCACGCGGGCAAAATCCCCCTGCGCCACCACCTGCCCGCCGTGTACACCCGCACCGGGGCCCATGTCGATAATCGTGTCCGCACGGCGCATTGTTTCCTCGTCATGCTCCACGACCAACAGGGTGTTCCCGCGTTCCTTCAATTCCTGCAGGGTATTCAGCAGGCGCTCATTATCCCCCGGGTGCAGGCCGATGGTCGGTTCATCCAGCACATAGAGCACACCGCGCAGCTCGGAGCCCAACTGTGCCGCCAAGCGTATGCGCTGCGTCTCGCCACCGGAGAGCGTGGGAACCGACCGATCCAGCGACAGATAACCGAGTCCGACGCGTTGCAAAAAATGCAGGCGTCGGGTAATTTCGGCTAAAACGTTACGGGCAATCTCGGCGTCGCGTCCCTCAAAGTGCCACCCGCTCAGGGTTTTCGCTGCGGCATCGGCATCCAAGCTGCCGATCTGCGCGATGTTGTACCCGAAGAGGGTCACGCCCAGGGCAAAGGGATTCAGACGTTGCCCCCCGCAGGCGGGGCAGCATTCCTTCTCGGCGTCTTTGTCCGCAGCCTTGTCGACATCGCGGTCATAGCGCAGCTCGACCTCCAGTTGGCTGAGCTTCTCCTCCGGTTTATCTTTCAACCGCGCACTGCTCACATAGCCGTGGCCCAGGCACACGGGGCAGCGCCCGTGCGGGGAGTTAAAGGAGAAGGTGGAGGGCTCGGGTGACTCATAACTCGTGCCGCACTGCGGACAACTCAGGCGCGTGCCGACTAAGCGGCTCTCCTTCCCCGTCACCAAACGCAGGAAGCCATCGCCCATCTCCAGGGTGCTGTTCACGGTTTCGTTCAGGGTATCGAAATCGCAGGGGGCGTCGTTCATCAAGATGGCATTACCCTGCACACGGATGACAGCCGTCACCACATCGATGTCGTGATTGGAGTAACGATCCAGCGGCTGAAACTCGGCAGGCTTCACGCGTTTGCCGTCGGCTATCAAATAGGGGTATTTCTTCTTCTCCGCCCGGCGGGCCAGGTCGGCGTAGTGTCCCTTGCGGTTACGCACCACGGGGGCGGCCAGCAGCAGTTCCTCGGGCTTGCGGCCCACCTCCTCCGCCACCAGCGCGCGGATTTCGGCGGGGGAGCGCCGACCGATTTCTACCCCGCAGCAGGGGCAATGCGGCGTGCCGAGCTTGGCATACAGAAGACGCAGGAATTGCCATATTTCCGTAACCGTACCGACCGTGGATTTACTGCCGCCCCGGCTGCGATTCTGCTCGATGGCCACCGTGGGGGGCAGCCCCGTCAGCCGGTCGATGTCGGGGGTCTCCATCTGCTCGGTAAACTGGCGGGCGTAGGGGCTCATCACGTCCATGAAGCGCTTCTGACCTTCCGCAAAAATAATATCGAACGCGAGGGTACTCTTACCGCTGCCGGAGAGGCCGGTGACGACGGTCATCTCGTTTCGGTTGATGTTCACATCGATATTTTTGAGGTGGTGGTGGCGCGCCCCGCGCAGGGCAATCACTCCCGCGGGTATGTCGTCCTCGGTCTCCGCGGCGAGCAGACCGGGGTCGTCGTGTCTCCCTTCGATCGCGGCTGACAAATAGCGGCCGGTGTGGGTACCGCTCGCGGCGATGTCCTCCGGCGTGCCCTGTGCCACAATGCGGCCGCCGCCTTTGCCGCCCTCGGGTCCAAGGTCGATCACATAATCCGCAGCCTTGATCAAGTCAAGGTTATGCTCGATAACCAGCAGGCTGTGCCCCTGCTCCACCAGCCGATTGAAGACACGCAGCAACACCTCCAGATCGCTGAAATGCAGCCCCGTTCCGGGCTCATCGAGAATAATCAGGCAGCCCTTGCCCGCCCCCGATCCGGCCAAGGGCTCGGCGAGCAATTTGGCCAGCTTCAAGCGTTGATTTTCGCCGCCCGAGAGGGTATTCAGCCCCTGCCCTAGGCCCAGATGCCCCAGCCCCACATCCACCAGCACCTGCAGGCGCTCCGCAATGCGGCGGGGACGCGCCCCTTTCATATGCTCGAACAGTTCCTGCGCGGTCCGTATATCCAGCGCGAGCATTTCTGCCATGTTGTAGCCGCCGAGAGTAATGCCGAGTGCCTGCGGCGTGTAACGCGTGCCGTGACACAGGGCGCAAGGAACAAAAATATCGGAAAGGAACTGCATCTCTACTTTCTCCTGCCCCAGACCGGCGCAGCGGGGGCAACGGCCCTCCCCACTGTTGAAGGAGAAATAACCGGGCTTCAAGCCTCGGGCAACGGCGGCGGGCTCGGCGCAGTACAGTTGGCGTATATCCTCGAACACGCCCATGTAGACCGCGGGAGTGGAGCGCGGGGTGCGGACGATGGGGCTCTGGTCCACCAGCAGCACATCCGCCACCTGCTCCGAGCCCTCGATGCGGCAGACCTCACCGCGCTCTTCGTCGTCTATTTCATCGGGATGCAGCGTGCCGTATAACACGCGGCAGGCCAGTGTGCTCTTTCCACTGCCGGAGACACCGGTCAGGCAGGTGTAGACCCCCAGCGGAATCTCCGCTTGCAGCCCGTGCAGGTTGCGGCACTCGATGTCGCGCAGGCTCAGGAAGGCATGCGGCTTGCGTCGGGTAGCAGGCATCGGCACACAGCGGCGGCCCGTCAGGTACTGCCCCGTGGGGGAGTCCGGTGCCCGCAACATGCCCCCGGGTTCACCGGCATAGATCACGCGCCCGCCGCCCGACCCACCGGCGGGGCCCATATCGACCAAATAATCCGCCGCGCGCATCACGGCTTCCTCGTGTTCGGTCACCACCAGGGTGTTGCCGCGCCGGGTCAGGCGGCGCATGGCCTGCAGCAGTCGGGCGGTGTCACGTGCATGCAGGCCCACGGTCGGTTCATCTAACACAAAGAGCGTTTCGGTGAGGGCCGCGCCCAGGCTGGCGGTCAGGCTGACGCGCTCAATCTCGCCGCCGGACAGCGTCCGCGTGAGTCGCGAGGGCGCCAGGTAGCCCAGCCCCACCTCGCAGAGGTAATGCACGCGGCTCCGCAGCTCGCGTACCGCCTGCTGCAGAGAGCGGTCCGCCCCCACCGCCGGGAGCACATACTTATCCAACCAATCGAGCAGCTCCTCCATGGGCATGCCCTGCACCTGCGGCACGGTGCAACCGCCTATGGTAAAGGCCAGGGCCTCCGGGCGCAGCCGACCGCCACCGCAGGCGGGGCACACGCTGTACTCCCGATAATAGGCCAGAAAGACGCGCACGGTCATCTTGTGCGCGTGCTTCTCCATGTCATCAAAAATACCTTTATAACCATACCACAGCCCCGCATCGTAGGCGGCCCACACGTCCATGCCCTCGGGGGCCTCGCCGTACAGCACCCAATCGCGCTCCTTCTGCGTCAGTTCCCGCCAGGGTACATCCGTACGCACGGCGCGGCACTTGTTGTTGCGCCGCATCAGATCCTTGTAGCAGGCAGAGAGCGTCTGGCTGCTCAGCATCTTGAGCGCACCGCCCTCAATGCTCAGCTCCGGCAGCAGCCCGCGCTCGTAGTTATAGGTTATCATGCGCCCGTAGCCCTTGCACACGGGGCAGGCCCCAAGGGGCGAGTTGCCGCTGAACAGCCCCGGCACGGGCTCCGCCAGCGGATACCAATCACAGCGGTAGCTGCGAGCCGCCCCCCACTCCCCTTCCGCCCTCAGCCGCACCTCGGCGGCGTTGCGGCCCGTGCGGAAGGCGGTCTCCAGCGCTTCTTCCAGCCGAGCCCGCGCCTGCGCTTTCAGCCGCACGCGGTCCTGCACCACACACAGGTAGGCCTCCTCGCCCTCCACGGCGTCCGGGTTCTCCTGCAAATCCTCTAAACGCCGCACGCCTCCGTCGGCCCACGCACGCAGATACCCCTGCGCGGTCAGCGCGCGGCGCATTTCCTCCATGCTGCCCACCTGCCGCACGCGGAAGCACACCAGGGCTTCCTCCCCCGCGTGTTCGGTCAGCAATTCCTCCGCCACCCGCTGCGGTGTCGCGGGTCGCACGGGCCGCCCTTCCGCATCATGACCCTCCGCCAAGCGTGAGAAAACGAGTTTAAGGTATTCGTTGATCCCGGTCATCGTGCCCACGGTGGAGCGCGAGTTCTTCACGGAGTTACGCTGCCCCAAGGCAATCGCGGGCGGCACATTCTCCACCGCGTCCGCATCCGGCCGCGCCATGCGGTCCATGAACTGCCGCACATAGGGCGAGAAGGTCTCCACATAGCGCCGCTGCCCCTCCGCATACAGGGTCCCCACCGCCAGCGAGGTCTTACCACTCCCGCTCGGCCCCGTCACCACCGTCAGCTTCCCGAGGGGTATGTCCACATCCACCCCGCGCAGGTTGTTCTCCCGCGCCCCTCGTATGCGTATCGAGCCGTCCGCTTGCTTCGTCATGCCCCCATTGTACCCCTTTCTCCCCGCTCCGCAAGCCTTATTCCTGTCTGCCCCTTCCGCTTTTTCCCTGTTCTCCGGCAAATCTCGGGACGGCACACCCCCGCCCGGGCTCATTTCCCGGGGCGGGTCAGCTCTTGGTAGCGGCGGAAGAGTTCGGCGACCATCTCCGGCTCGCTCGCGCTCGGTTTGAGGCCGTAGAGTTTCAGGACGGCGCGGTCCAGGGCGCGGTGCGCTTTCAGCAGCTCCGGCGGCATGGAGAGCGGGTCGTAGAGGTCGGCCAGGCTGCATTCCGGATACAGCGCGCGGGCGTCTAACACCGCCTGCCCCAGAGCCCCGATCGCCGCCTGCTGCGCTTCATCTGCCTCCGGCCACGGGAAGTTGTTGTAGACGATGTCTTTGGAGTAGCGATACCGCATTTCCAAGCGGCCCGCCACCGTGCGCATCCAAGCGTTGTGAACAATGGAAGTAAGAATTCCAAAGTGATAGGTTGATATTTCCGGCAATATATGCACAGAATCACTGGCCATTGCCGTGGGGGCTTCAAGTCCCATGGGAACGTATATCCGCCGCTCGGAGGAAACTCGAGGTATGATTAAATAATTACCTTGAGGGATGTTTGTCACCTGAAAACTCGTTGGCGAACCTGCTAATTTGAGCGTAGAAGAACGCTTGCTTCTCTGTCTGAATTGGCGTACGTTCTCTATTCTCTGTAACGCCAATGGCATGTTTCGAAGAACATTCGGAGGACATTTCCCCAGGTAAAGGCAATAACGTACTTTTCCCTTAATCAGTTCATCTGCACCTAACCAGCGGTAAAAATAGGGAGCTGACTGAGGCTCCTTCCGCAGAAACTCGTCCTTTTCATCCTCCTTGAATAGGTAATTCCCATCATCGATGGGTTGATTACCGATTCCGATTTCAGGCACATTGCTGATGGGATGTTGACGGGACGGAATAAAGACGTCCGGCCCCTCGAGTAGGTACGGATTGATGTGATTGCAAATGAGAGGTGATGTTGAACAGGGGGGGGTCACGTATAACATTTTCTTATCCTCACGGCGAATGTAAGAAAATCCAATCACCACACAATGCACAGCCGCCGTACCCTTGGCCTCATTATCCCATCGGAACGTTCGATAAGCAAAGTCGATTTGCATTCCTTCCTCGATGAGTGGCGGCCACATAATCGCCACCTGTTCGCCCTGGGTGATAGAATTACTGGACACCAACGCAGCGCGTATATCGGTTCCCTTCATCATGCTTGCGGCCTTGCGATACCAGCCTGTCACGAAGTCCAGGTTCCCCACATTTTTGAGGTCGCCCCACACCTCCATCAGGTCGGCCTTCTGTTCCTTGCTCATCACGCGAGCACCGAGGAACGGCGGGTTACCGATGATATAATTGAGCTTCTCGCGGGGGATGACGCTCTCCCAGTCGAGACGCAGGGCGTTACCCTCCACGATGTTGTGGTAAGACTTGAGGGGGAGGACCTCCTCGCGCAGGCCGTAGACGATTTTCTTGGTCTTCTCCAGCATCTGGGACTCCGCGATCCAGAGGGCGGTTTTCGCGACGGCGACGGCGAAGTCGTTGATCTCGATGCCGTAGAATTGACTGATATTGACGCGGATGAGATCGAGAGCGAGCTCGCGGCCCTCGTGGCCGTAGCCGGCGGCGATGGCCTGGTTCTCCAGCTCGCGGAGGCTGAGGTAGGTCTCCGTCAGGAAGTTACCGGAGCCGCAGGCGGGGTCCAGGAAGGTGAGGGAAGCGAGCTTGGCCTGGAAATCCTGCAAGGCACGGCGGCGGTCCTGCGCGGAGGCACGGCGGCGCAGAATATCATCCAACTCCGCCCGCAGGTCATCCAGGAACAGCGGGTCGATGACCTTGTGAATATTCTCCGTGGAGGTGTAGTGCATACCGCCCGCGTGGCGCGTCTCCGGGTTGAGGGTCGACTCGAACATAGCGCCGAAAACGGTGGGCGAGATAGCAGACCAATCGAACTCCTCCCCCGTGCGGATCAGGATGTCAACGATAGCGGGGGTAAAGCGCGGCACCTCCGTCTGCGATGCCCCGGAGAAGAGGCCGCCGTTCACATACGGGAAATCCCGCAGGGCCTGTTTCATGTATTTATCCCGCTGCTCATAGGGGGTATCCATCACCGCGAAAGCCCGCAGCAGGTCCTCCCGCACCTCATCGGGGTCATCCCGGCGGCGGGCGAGATAATGGGTCAATTGGTTCGGCGCAAAGATACCCGCGTCCTCGGCAAAATAGCAGAACACCAGACGCACGCAGAGGCGGTTCAGGTGCTTGAAGGTCTCCGGCGACTCCGGGTCCTCGTACTCCGCCTGCAGCGCATTGTAGAGCCGCGAGACGTGCTCCGTGGCCTGCGCGGAGATCTCCTCCTGCTCGCGGGCAATGGCCTTGACGGAAATGTCGACGAGGAATGACAGGTCCGCATAGCGCTTCGGCAGGTCCTCCAGACGCACCACGGCGGCGGGCTCGGCGCGCTCCGGCTCGGTGTCGCGGTTCATGTCATGCACCCGGATTTCCCGGAAGTTGCAGGTCACGATCCAGCGCGCCTTCTCGCGGAGCCCGAGCAACTCGTTATACTGCGCCGCCTGCTGATAGGGCGTGATATCCCCGTAGCCGCCGCCCTGCACGCGCTCCAGCTCCTTGCTGCTGCTCTTCTGCTCGATGAGCACGCGGGTGTCCGGCAAATAGACGTCAATCTTCTTGGTGCTCCGGCCGTCCCGGGCCTTCACCTTCTTCTCAAAGTTCACATACGCCTCCGGCTTGTGCACGCCGTAGACCTCCCGCAGAAGCTGGGTCCAGAACTGCTGGGTCTCCTGGTCCTCATCGCCGGGGCGCGCGGCCCACTCCTGTGCGAAGGCCTCCGCAGCGGCCCTCTGTTCCTGTATCGTCATGGATGACACTCTAGCACAAAACGCCCCGGAATGCAAGCAAAAAAAATACTCGGTACAGAGAAAAGCAGCGGCGACGGAGCAAGGCATGCGGCAAGAGCATACCGGCATACCGAGAGCACCGGCTGCCGATGGCTCTCCCCCGCTTTAACCCAACGACCCGCCCCACAGACATGTCACCCCCTTATTCTTATCCTTATTTATATAAATTTATCATATTAATAAAGAGAATTCATTGCCGTCCCACAGAGGTGAGAAATTACACCTCTGAGCCGCATAATTACTGGACTAATGGTCTGTAGGCTTCGAAAAAAGGTTTAGGAATAGGAA
>SFDX01000048.1 GCA_004557455.1 Akkermansia muciniphila
AAAAAAGAAGCCAGGATCCGACAACGGTGGCCAAACTATTCCAGCATCCGAAGGTGGCGTATGCCGCTGACGACAATCATTCATTGCCGGAGTAATAAGCAGGCCGCGGCGGACCTGCAGATGCTTGCTTACCGCCGTCTGCTGGGGGCGCAGGCTGCCGGGGAGCTCCCCGTGGGGGAGGCCGCCGTGAAGCCGTCCGAACTCATGCGGCGCGAGCTGCCGGATGCCGTGAGCCGCGCGCTGGTGCGTTGCGCGCAGGGGGAGCTGCCTGCCTATGCCCTGCGGGATATGGAGGCGGAGCTGCTGGGGGAGCCCGCCGGCCTGCATCCCACCGCCCGCCGCCACCTGCTCCGGCGCATGGCGGCCTACTCGGACTTTGCGGCCACGGGGGCGGAGCCGCAGATGGCCAAGCAATTGGCCGTGCTGGGCGCGCGCCGCTGGGCGGAGTCGCTCTACTACCTGCTGCCGCGTTGCCCGGCGTTTCAGGAGCTGCTGGTCAGCGGTCGCTCGCCCGCGCAGGCTTTCGCGGAGCTCTCGCAGCGTTACCTCGGCAGTGCTGCCTGCGAGGTGCCGCCGCCGGCGGAGTCGAATGCCGCCGTCTTTGCGCGCTATGCCGCGCTGACCGGTAACAAAGTGGAGAGTGCCACGGGGCCGGACGGCGTGACGCGTCTGCGCGCTCGGCGTCCGGATGGTCGCTACACGCCCTGGCACAGCACGCAGGAGCAGGTGATGAACGATGTCGCGGGCCACGCAGCGCTGATGTTCGGCGGTTATATGAGCACCGGGGGCATGGCGAACATGCGGCCCCGCGTCTTCTCCCGCTTCGATCAGCTGGGGGCGCTGGCGGTGCACGATCTGTACGGGGCGTGGTTCGGCAGCGCCACGGGGTGGGTGCCGGGCTTGCAGATCGAGCGGCTCCGGCACTCCATGCGCGGCGCTTGGCGCGGGGATGGCATCACGCCCGTCCTGCTGAAGGAGGCGCGCGGGCCGCAGCAGTACACGGCGGAGCTCTATTCCGTCGTTAATCCCGTCTCGATGCTGCAGGCGCGCCTGGCTGCTTACTGGCGCGGGCAGATAGAGGGCGGCCACACCACCGCGGAGCAGGTCATGGACTTCCTCGCGGCGCACGACCGCCTCACCCCGGAGGAGCGCGCGGCCACGGAGGCTATCGCGGCCCTCCGTTTCCGGCGTGAGCCGGGGGGACCGCGCATCATGCTCCCGCGCGATTTCCCCGGTATGTACAATGAGGTCGCGGGGCGCATGGCGGAGTATATGACGGAGTACCTGGTGCAGAACCCGGACGCCGTGCCCCTGCCGGGGTCCGTGCGCCGTTGGCTGGATTACGCTCCCTTCATGCCCCCGGAGAAGCCCGCCGAGGTGACGCCCGATCACAGGAGCCGCGAGGTGGGGGAGAAGATGGAGCTGCTGGGCGTAGACTCCAACCGCCTGGCGGCCCGGAAGGTGCAGGGCTGGGCAGGGCGCGCGGAGGCTCTGCGCCGCGAGGTGTCGGCGGAGGATGCGGCCTTCTTCCGGCAGCATCTGCAGGGGGCGTTCACGCTGCCGCCGGCGCAGCAGTTGGAGCAGGGCTGGGCTTACCGCCTGGGCGGGGAGCAGGCCGCCATGGCTACGGGCAGTACCCTGCGGCGCTTGCTCACGGACCCGGGGCGGGAGCTGCCCCGCCTCTCGGCAGAGGATTCGGAGCACCTCCTCCCCATGGCGGAGTCCGTGGTGCGGGCTTTCCCGACGCTCGCCGCAGAGGGCTCCGCGCCGCAGGGGGCCGTGGGGGTGGCTTTGCGTAACCTGGCGGCGGTGCTGGCCGAGCACCCGGAGCTGCATGAGTACGCCCCGGCGCAGGAGCATTTCCGCGTGCACCGTATGCAGGTGCGGGAGCTGCCGCCGGCGCAGGACCCCGGTACCTTCGCTACCTGGACTACACGGCCCGTGGGGATGAAGCCCGGGTATGCGCTGGAGGAGAACCTGCCCATGCCGGAGTGGATGCGGCAGGACCCGCGGGCTATCCCGGCGCTCCATACCATGCACGCTCTGCGGATGCTGTCGGCGGACGGGCCGGTGTATACGCCCATGGGTATCCTGACGCCGCAGGGCTTTGTGGGCGGGCGCTACGGGCAGAATCCTCCCCAGCTCAATGGCTGGCGGGCGCGCCCTGCGCTGGAGAATATCCTGCGTATCCTGGATGAGGCGTACGCCGCCGGCGGCGGGGAGCCCGTCTCGGTGTGCGGGGTGCGGCTGCGGGGGCTCAACTTGGCGGAGCTGGACCTGCGGTCTCTGCGGGATATCACGGTCTACAGCAGCCCGGAGACTTCGGGCGGGTGCTACCGTTTGATGCCGGGGAATGCGGAGATGCCGTCGCTTAAGGTCGCGGAGCCTTACCTCGTCAAGAGTTACGATGGTATCCTGTGCCGCGGTATCGGCGGTATCTCGGCGAAGGAGCTGCGCGCGGAGTCCCCGGCGCCGGAGTCCTACGCCGTGCCGTTGCGGGGGTTCACGCGGACGCGTTTCCAGCCTTGCTCGGAGTACATGGCCTATGAGAACACGCTGGCCGCTACCACCCGCGCGGTGGATGATATGCTGGCGCTGGGGGAGCGTTATTACCTGTCCCTGCCGGATGCCTACCTGAGCTTCGCCCTGCAGGAGGGGCTCTGCCGCTTGTGTGAGGATACGGGGTTCTCGTACTTCCTGGAGGGTCAGGGGGCGCAGGAGCTCTCGCCCGGGCAGGCGCGTGCCGTGGCTTGGGTGCGTACGATGGTGGCGGCCCTCGGTAACCCGTCGGAGGAGTCGGTCGGGGAGTTCGCGCAGGTTTGCCGCAGCATCAGTGCAGATGCAGCGCTGCGGCAGCAGATGGTGGAGGTGTTTAACTGTGAGCGTGACCCCGCCGAGCCGCCGCCCCCGCGTAAGCGTGCGCGTAAGAGAAATCCGGATAACATTAACATGCTCTGGTGATGGATAAGCGGGCTTCCATTCGCCGCAGGCTGGGCTCGCCTCTGTGGCGGCTCAATCACCTGTATTGGATCGAGAATAAGCAGGGGCAGGTGCAGCGTTTCACCATGAATGCCGCGCAGCTCCGCCTGCATCGCAACCTCTGGTCGCGCAATGCCGTGCTCAAGGCTCGCCAGTTGGGTATCTCTACCTATGTGGCGCTCTTCATGCTGGATTCCTGCCTCTTTACCCCGGGCTTTCACGCCGGTATCGTGGATAAAACGCTGCCGGATGCCGAGCTGAAGCTGGAGAAGATCCGCTTTGCCTAGGAGCACCTGGACTACCTGCCGCCGGGGGCGAATGCGCGGGAGCGTTCGCTGGCCTACCTGGGCAGGGTGGTGAAGCGGGGCACCGGCCTGCTGCGCAGTGGGGCGGAGGTGCTGCCGGCGGATGCCCGCTCGCGCCTGTCCTTTACCAATGGCAGCGATGTGCGCTTGGGTACCACCATGCGCGGCGGTACGCTCAACCTGCTGCATGTCTCGGAGCTGGCCCACACCTCCGTGCACGCCCCGTGGCGTGCGCGCGAGGTGCTGACGGGCGCGGTGAACAGCGTGCCGCTCTCCGGGCGCGTGATCCTGGAGAGTACGCACGAGGGCGGGCGCTACGGGGTGAACTATGAGCTGATGCTGCAGGCGATGGAGAACCGCGCCCACCGGGTGCTCTCGCCGCTGGATTTCCGCTTCTTTTTCTTCGGCTGGTTTGATAACCCGGAGTACGCCCTGCCCGGGGCGCTGCCGGCGGGGGATGCGCTGCATGCGTACTTCGCCGGGCTGGCGGAGCAGGGGATCTGCCTGTCGCAGGCGCAGCAGGTGTGGTATGCCCGTATGGCGCGCACCATGGGGGGCGCTATGCGGCAGGAGTACCCTTCCTCGCCGGAGGAGGCCTTCAGCGTCGGTAATGAGGGGGCCATCTACGCCGCGCAGCTCATGCGCCTGCGGGAGTCCGGGCGCATCGGGGCGGATTTCGCGGTGCATCCCTACGCACCGCTCTACACGGCCTGGGACCTGGGGATGAGCGACCACACGGCTATCTGGCTCGTGCAGGCCATCGGGGGGCAGGTCTACTGGCTGCACCACTACGCGGCCAATCAGCTGCCCGTGGAGCACTATGCCGCCAAGATCCGCGAGTGGGAGCAGTCCTACGGCCGCTGCGAGGCGCACTTCCTGCCGCATGATGCCGCCCACCGCGACCCGCACGGGCAGTCCTATGTGGAGTGCCTGGCGCGGCTCGGGATCACAGCGGTGCGGGTGGTGCCGCGTACCACGGATGTGTGGCGCGGTATCAATGACCTGCGCCGCCTGCTGGAGAACAGTTGGTTCCACCGGAACACGCTGGAGGAGCGTACGGACCTCGCCGGTCGCCGCGTGCCCTCCGGCTTCGCCTGCCTGGAGAATTACCGCACCGCTCCTCCCTCGCCCTCCGGTTCCTTCCGCGAGGCCCCCCTGCACAACGAGTTCTCCCACAGCGCCGACGCCGCCCGCACCTTCGCCGAGGCCGCCTCCCACGGCCTCCTCACACCCCTCTCCTCCCGCCGCCCCTCCCTCGCTCGCATGGAGTGAGGGCAGGGGCGCGAGGCCTTATGAGAGACTTCACACCGCCGCGCGGATAGGAAGCGAGAAGTCGCTGACCGCGGAATAAAGGGAATTTTCGGAGACTGATTGGAATGCAGGGCACAGGCAAGACTTCGAAGGGGCTGCATGGTAGGTGAGTGATAAAAAAGGAATAAGGTGGTTTGGCCTTGACTTGAGGAGTGAACTGTAGTATGAGATAGAGGCATGTCAGAGTACTCAAAAATCATTGATTCGAGCATGACCGGTGCCATTATAGGGGCTGCTCTTGAGGTATATGAGGTCTTGGGACATGGCTTTTCGGAGGTTGTGTACCAGCATGCGCTTGCCAGAGAATTCAAGGCAAGGGGAATCCCCTTTCAGAGGGAGGCCTTGTTAAAGATCCATTACAAGGATAGCATTCTGGAGCCCTTATTCAGGGCGGATTTCGTGTGCTTCGATAAGATCATTGTTGAATTGAAGGCTGTCTCTGAACTCGTTGACGCTCACAAGAACCAGGTCTACAACTACCTCAAGGCAAGTCACTTACAGGTCGGGCTTCTGTTCAATTTCGGCAAACAAGGGGGTTGCGAATGGCGTCGTGTTGTGTGCACCAAAGGCGCAGCAAAATCGGCCGGTGAGCCAATTCCCCATCCTTAATAAGTGGAGCCGGGCGGAGGGGGGTGGAGACTTCATACCGCTGTGGTAATAGGAGCCGAGAAAGTCTGACCGCGGAATAAAAGGAATTTTTGGAGACTGAAAGCTATGCTGCTCTCAGGCAAGACGTCGGAGCATGTTCGTAGTAGGTGGCTTTAGAATTTTATCAAAAAATAACCAAGAAACCTCCTATTTCGGCGGCACGAAGTCTGAACCGAGCTAAGCATACCACATACTCTCCAAAAATTCCCTTTATTCCGCGGTCAGTAACTTTTCTCTTCCTATCAGCACAGCGGCGTGAAGTCTCTCATAAGCTCTCGCATAGCTCTGCTGTCTGTGCCTTCCCCTTCGCGGTCAGCTTTCGATCGCTCTCTATCACCCCTGCGGTATGAATTCTGTTTTTCTCAGCTCGTGTCAGAAATAGGCTTGACTTTCTACCTGTTTGAAGTTACAATTCCCTCGGCCTATTGTGGCCTGATGGTATATGAAACTGCGTCTTCCTCTTCTCCTCCGCTTGGCTTTGCTGTCTACTGCTGCCGCCTACACGCTCGGCAGCGGCTGCCTCTTCGCTGATGATGCGCCCGCCGATGCCGCGCAGGACGACCCCATCGCCGAGGCCGTGGACGAGGAAGAAAGCGACAGCCCCACCATCGGTTTCGAGGGCTATACGGAGTCTCAGTTGGTGGATATTCAGTCATCCGACTCCGCAGGCGCCGTCATCCGGCAGATGCTGGAGAACTCCACCACGGGCGCGGTTGCCAACGTGGGGACCTCTTCCTCTACCTCCAACGGCGCCACCGCCGCCGCCGAATCCCCTGCGCTCACCCTCTCGGCCCCCGCCGAGCCCGTGACCGACACCACCCTTTCCGATTCCGCCGGCGAGGGGGCTGTCGCCCCCTTCTTCAGCGCTGAAGAAGCCGCCGCTCTCGTTGTTGCAAGCCCTGCAACGAGTACACCCTCCCTTAAAAACACCTCAACAGCCACCCTCTCCTCGTCCGACTCGCCGGACGAAACTACCTCTTCCTCCTCTGCTACCGGTGCCTCAGCCTCCCTCGGCTCCGTAGGCTCCGCCGGCGGCGCCGGCGCCTCTTCCGGCGGTGGTTCTGCTTCCTACACCCTCACCTCCTCGGCCCCCGATAGCTCTTCCTCCCTCGTCATCACCACCCCCACCGACGACACCTCCTCCGACCCCATCGCCGAGGATGTCCTCGAAGACACCCCCACCGAGGACACCACCACTTCCACCCTCCCGGATTCTTCTACCTCCACCCTCGCCGGCACATCCTCTACCTCCGCCACCACCCGCACTCTTCCGGTGTTGAAGCTGCTGGGCTCGACTTCGGAGACTTCAACGCAGGGAATTGTTAAGGTTGATGAGCAGACGCTGTCTGCTGGCAGCAAATTGAAAGGAGTGGAATTCGTTTGGGGACAGATGGCTTCAGGTCCTGCTGTAAATATTTTATATCTTGGGAATAATGACCCCTCCCCCAAAAGCGTAGAAGTGGCTGCAGATTCTTTCTATGTCTGCCCAGCTGGTGATAATACCATGTTCAACATTGAGACACTTGTGGTTTCCAATAAGGATTCATGTGTTAATGTGCAAAATAACCCATGGGTTGGATATAATAAAGGAGCTTACTCTCTGGATCTTACAGTTAAGCAGCTTTCTGTCAACGGGTCGGCTTCCTTGGATGTAAGTAGGACTCAGACTGGGGCAATCAGCGTCTCCATAGGTAAGGTGGAGAATAGCTCAACGGAGTCCACAACAGGTCCTCTTCTCACCAGCGTCACCAACTCCGGAACGCTCACTTTGGGTATCAATGCCAACCCTACCGAAAATGTCAAGGCATCGTCTGTTTCCATCGGCATCCTGACAAACAAAGCAAACGGCACGATGACGCTGAATGGTACGACGACCATTACCGGCTTGATAACAAACTACGGGAAGCTGACGAATAATGGTACGTTAACTCTCGCCTTCGGGGCTGTGCTGAATTTGGAACAGTTTTCTCGAGAAAACGTGTCTGCACCTTCGAGTTCCGGGAAACAAACGATACAGTATACATTTACAATCGCAGATGGCAGCGGCTCGCTCAGTAAGGAGGATGGGGCGATACTTCGCTTCAATGGTTGCGATAATTTGGGAAATTTAACCATTCGGAATAATAAAATTGCGGCGGAGAGAACGGAATATTGGATAGTGAATAACGAAACAAAAACGGCGGCCGATATAGTTGAGAGTAGTGTTCAAGCCATTGTCGTGGATTCCGGTTGCTTCCTTACCGATGTGGGTGGTGAAATGACGACGAGTATAGAGGGATCCGGTACTGTTCAGATAACGGGAGATGTGGATTACGCCGGAAAAAGTTTCCTCGATTATTTCTCCGGTACTGTAAAAGTTGGTCAGGGAAGCTCGTTCAATGCGGGGGATACTGCTTTCGCAAAGGATATAGACCTTGCCGGCGGTTCTCTGAATGCCGATGGAGATGAGTCTTATACCGGTGCTATTAGTGTTTCTGCTGATTCTAAGATTTCATCGGCATCGGAGAAGACGACGCTTTCGGGTGCCCTTTCCGGGGGGGCTAAACTGACAATAGAAGGAGAAGGAACCGTCCTTCTTTCCGGTGATAGTAGCGGCTTCACAGGGGCTATTTCGGTTGATTCAGGAAGTCTTGAGCTTGATACAAAAGGAAAAGGATCGCTGGCATCCTGCAGCAGTGTGAGCGTTTCTCAAGGGGCAACACTCATCGGTTCATTTTCTCTGACAAATGGAACGTTTGAGCTGAATGGAGTTTGGGATTTGACAGGCGTGAACGCCTACGGCTCCGGTCAATTAGCATCATATTTGGGAAAGGTTAGCTCGGGAAGTGGTGCTTTGAAATTTGCTGCTGCCGGGAGTAACGCCTATGTACTGGGAGGAGATGTAAATACTAAGGGCCTTGACTTAGCTTTTGTTGGTTCGGGGCAAAAACAAACAGAGATAAATGGCTGGCAAAATACGAATTCAGTTTTGACAGTTAGTTCCGGATCTACATTGAGCACAGTGGATGAGTTGCGTGTAGAGTCCACCGCAACAGTGAAGGTGGAAAGTGGAGGAATTGTGGAGGTCGGTGGAGTGCTCAATCTCGGGCATGATGTGCGCGATAATTACGGACATTTCCTCTTAGATGGAGGGCAACTCATTGCGCAGGGAGTAGGGCGAACAAATGGCGATGATGCGGTAGACTCAAGCAAAAATACTTTCAGGATGTCGGGAGGGACGTTGACCCTTACAAAGGAAAACGCAGAGATTTCCGGGGTATATACGGAGATTTCCGGGGGTATACTCGATACGTCGCGAGCCGCTTGGGGAATTTCAAGCAGTGATGCCAGTGTGGGTGGCGTAACTGTTTCGGATGTAAAGGATGGAGTGGGTGGCAATAGTGGCAACGCCCTGACCTTGACCGGAGCGAAGATTACCGGCGACATCAGCTTGGAGGGAACGGCCAGATTAGTCCTGAAGAACGTGACGGTCACCGGGAACGATGTCAAGCTTGGAGGGGATGGCAGAACAGTACAAGTTGCGTTGGGGAACTTGACTGTAGAGGATTCCGTTACAACAAAGGGAAATCTGGAAGTCGCGACCGGAAATAATCTTGTGGTCAAGGGGACTTATGCTACATCCGGCGCCGTCTCATCCCTGAAGCTTCAGGGGGAGGCGACGGCATCCCTTCAGAATGGTGATACTGTTGTGGCCACGGTGAAGAAAAACGGCACAGAGGCTGACGCAAGTATTACCGGCGGCGTGACGATGAAGTATGACTCCGACAGCGGTAAGGCCGTCATTGAGGGGGCCGGGGGCGGCAGCTCGGCGACGATAACGAATTCGCTTTTGACGGTAGCAAACGGGAGTACGCTGTCCCTGCAAAATGTGATTCTTGCCGGGAGTACGAAGATCAGTGCCGGCACTGCTGCCGCTGCTGCGGTGGCTCTGTTGGATGAGGGTTCGGGGGAATCATCGGGTACCGTGACCGCGGTGGACCTCACCGATTCAGTCATTCAGTTGAGCAAGGATAACGCAGCGCCGGATAATGAAACAAATCCTGTGGACAACCTGACAAAGGGTTCGACCTTGACGAAGACCGGCACCTCCGGCGGGGAGGGCAACATGCTGCCGATTCAGCAGGACACGGCCAAGGTGTACACCATCGACTACACGGGAGCCACCGGGGTGACGCTGACGGGGGCGCTGACCTTCGACTTCGATACCTTTACGGTGGAAGGCATGACGGGCAGCGGCTACTACCTGCTGAATGAGTTGCTGAAGGAATATGACTACGTAGCCCTCCGCTTTGCCGATGATGTGACGGTTGATCCTGAGAAGGTGGCAGTGACCTCCAAGGTGACCATGGGCACGGAGACGGTGACAAGCACCGGCTACTATGTGGGCGATACCGCAGTCGTGAATGCAACCTCCTCCAGCGGTGTGGTGGTTTACTTCGACGCCATGGCGCTGCCGGAGCCGACGACGAGCACCCTGAGCCTGCTGGCCTTGGCGGCCCTCTGCGCACGGCGCCGACGCTCCCGCACTCGCGCGCACGCCGAATGAGCTTTCCCCCCCGCCGCGCTGACAGAGCCGGGGCAGTAAGTCCACGGAATACACAGATCGCACGGATGCAGAGCTGTGCAAACCCTGTGTCAGACTTCACACCGCTGTGGAAAAAGAGGGCGAGTGGAGGCTGACCGCGGAATTAAGGGAATTTTGGGAAACTGTATATCATGCTGCTCTCAGTCAAGACGTCGGAACATATTCATTGTAGGTAGCTTCAGAATTTTAAAATTCCTTTTATTCCGCGGTCCTCCAACTCCCGCTTCCAACCATCCCGGCGGCGTGAAGCCTGTTTCAGTCTCTCTCCGGAAAAAACATGTTTTCCTCACAATGTACACAAAAAAAGCTTGTCATGAGGCAGGCTGATATGCTAGGATGTCGGTGTGATGAAAGCGTTATCTCCCGGCGAATGCTCTAAAGCCTTCTGGTATGGCGTCCTCTCCGTGCTCAGCTTCGGAGCAGTACCCTCCTACCTGCATCGCCTGCCGGAGATCAAGATCAAGGACGCCGGCACACCGAACACCAACATAGGTAGTATCGAAGATGACTTCCGCAATATCTCGGGTGACATCCGTCGCGGTTTCCGACTCGTCAGTACCGAAAGCGGTAACACCGTGGGGAAGAAGTCATAAGTATGGGACAGCAAAAAGATATTATTTTGGAAGAAACCACCGTATCCCCCGAAGCTGAGGAAGAGCCTCGGATCCGTGGCGTTTTTTCCGGCCATGCGATCTCGCTTGAGGTGACCAATTTGGCCGATCTTCAAATTGTGGCGGCGATGCCCGGAGATTTGCAGGACCGAGCCATGACCATGGCTGAAAACGAGCAGAATAAACGGCATGAAATTGTCGAACGCGAGAACAAACGAGCCCACGAGCGATACTTGGATGCCAATCAGAAAAACTACGACTTGGGACTCCGACGGCTTGAATCCATATGTCGCATTGATATAGTAGCCAAAATCACCTCCTGCGTCGTCATCTTCTTTTACCTCGTCATCCTTGCTATCAGCATTATCATCAACCGCATGGAGGCTTTCTATACTCTGTCCGCTGTTGGGGGAGCTATGGCCATTATCATTGGCTACATCACCAACAACAAAAAGAACTAAGGCCTCTTCAGTCCACGGATGACCACGGATAAGCAGGACCGTGCACCGGTGTCAGGAGACTGCTTAGCGCAGATTTGGTAGAAGGCGAGAAGTTGCTGACCGCGGAATTAAGGGAATTTTGGGAAACTGTATATCATGCTGCTCTCAGTCAAGACGTCGGAACATATTCATTGTAGGTAGCTTCAGAATTTTAACGCCGCCAACTCTCCAAAAATTCCCTTTATTCCGCGGTCAGTAACTTCTCGCTTCCTATTACGGAGGTGGAATGCAGTCTGACACAGAAAGCGGAGCCGAGCAAAGGGGGTGAGTGACTTCACACCACCGGGGTTGTAGAGGGCGAGTGGAAGCTGACCGCGGAATTAAGGGAATTTGGGGAAACTGTATATCATGCTGCTCTCAGTCAAGACGTCGGAACATATTCATTGTAGGTAGCTTCAGAATTTTATTAAAATAACTTAGGGAGCTGCTATCCCGGCGGCATGCAGTCTGCATCGAGCTAAGCACGCCGCCAACTCTCCAAAAATTCCTTTTATTCCGCGGTCAGCTCCTCTCGGCTTCTTTTGCCACAGCGGTGTGAAGTCTCTTACCCCCTGTGCTCGGCTCCGCCTTTCATTCCGCGGTTGAAAAAGGGCCTGCCGCGGTGTTGCGGCAGGCCCCGGGGGTCGGCTTTCTGTTGGGATCAGAAGTTGATACGGTAGCCGACGGAGCCGTTCACGCCCGTCTGGTCGGCGTTGAAGTCGGCGTTCACATCGAAGAAGATGGAGCCGGCATCCTGCGAGATCGGGATGGTCAGGCTGGCGCCTACCTCGGCACCGATGACGCCCTTCTCGTTGCTGCGGGTGGTGACTGTGGAGGTCGGCAGGGCCGCGAGAGCCGTGTTCAGCTTGCTGTAGCGGTCGCCGAGGTCCAGCTTGAGCAGGGCGCGAGCCTCGAAAATCGAGGCGCGGTTGTACTCGTTTTCACCCACGACGCTCTGGAGTCGGCCGCCGAGGCCGAGGGAGAATTGGGTGAGCGAGGCCGAGTCCGTGGTCAGGCGGGTGTCCGCCGTGCCGCCCTCCGTCGCGCTGTCCAGCGAGGTGTGGCTGAAGCTCATGTTGAACAGAGGCTGCACACAGGTGCT
>SFDX01000049.1 GCA_004557455.1 Akkermansia muciniphila
AAAAAAGAAGCCAGGATCCGACAACGGTGGCCAAACTATTCCAGCATCCGAAGGTGGCGTATGCCGCTGACGACAATCATTCATTGCCGGAGTAATAAGGTGGTGGGAGAAAACCTTTGCCGTATAGTCTCAGAGCCTTGGGTGAGTGCGTTCTGCACTATCTTCCCCTTTGCTCTTGTCGCTGCACAGGTTCTGGTTTGCAGGGCGGGTGAGCGATGGGTGCCGCGCCTCATGCCTTATTTGGCACTTGTTAAACCGGCAAAAGGAAGTTGATGTGGCAACACATCCGGTGCCTTATTCCTTTGCCACGTTGATGATATCGCAGGGGGAGCCGGGGCGGGCGATGGTGGCGCGGAGGACCTTGCCGGCGGGGGTGCAGTAGATGCAGAACTCGGCGTTGTCGCGGAGGGTGAATTGGTAGAAGGATTCGCCGGATTCTTTGCGGGTGTAGACGGGGGCGCCGATGAGGGAGCGGAGCTCTTTGTAGGTGACGCCGTCCTTGAGCTTAGCCCGGACGGTGTCGGCATCCGGCAGGGTGCTGTTGCGGGCGGCTTTCTTGTCCAGATAGCCTTGGGCGGTGAATTGCTCGACGACATCCGCCGCTATCTTCTGGCAATTCTCGGCATGTTTGGACGGCACCTGAAGCACGAGCAGCTTCTTACCGTCCTTCTTGATAATGAGCCGCGAGGGGAGGCCGATGGGCGAGTCCTCGCAGATGACGGCGTAGAACACGCAGGCCGCCAAGTAGGTGCCGAGCTTGTTGGGGTGCGAACCGTCGGAGGTGTAGAGCGTGGTCTCCGGGTACTTCTTGTGCCAGCGGCGCCAAGCCTCGCTCACCGGGGCGACGCGCGCCTTGTTAGCGACGGCGGCCTCGCAGTAGGTGGTATCCGTCTTCTGCTGCATATCCGCCATGGGGGTGAATTTGCCGCCCTCCTTCGCGGCATGCGGCCAAGTGATGAAGAGCAGGGGACGGCTCTTGCCCTGCGCGGCGAGGGCACACCACTTCTGCACATACTCCTTCGTGCGGTCCGGGATATTAGCCGGGGTTTGGCTCTGGTCCTGCAGCACCACCCAGCGATATTTGCCACCCGTAGCCGCCTTGCGCGCCTTCTCGTGATTGGGATCCGTGTAGAACCCCCGCAGGTCCATGGCCCCCTGCAGGGAGGCATCCACCTTCAGGCGAATCTTCCGGGACTCCGCCATGGCCTGCACGACAGTGGGCAGATTGTTATAGAAGGTGTAACTGTTGCCGATGAAATACACGGAACTCTCCTTGACGGCGGCGGAAACCACCGGCAAGGAGAGCAGACAAAAGAAGAGGAATAAGAGACGGCGCATGCCGCAGTCGGTTCGGTTATTTGCGGTGGTGCTTGCGGTACTCCAGCATGGCCATCTGCTTGGCGATAGCGGCCTCGAGGTAGACGAGCTCCTCCCGAGAGAGGACGGACGCCTTCTCCCGCAGAGCCTTCTGCGCCCGCTCAACGGCCTCGCTCACGCTGTCCGTGTCAATCTCGCCGGCAGAGACAGCCGTATCCGTCACCAGCAGCACGTTGTCATTCTCCACCTGCAGGAACCCGCCGCCCACGAAGAGACTGACGGGCTCACCCGCCGCAGGGCGGTACACCAGCTCGCCGTTGGCCACGGAGGTGATGATACCCGTATGACCGGGCATCACCTCCATCTCGCCGTCCGTGCCGGGCAGCTTCACCCCCAGCACCTCGGCCTCCAAAGCCGTGCGCAGCGGGGTGATAATCTTGAAGTGCATGGGCATGGCTGCTTAGTTCTTTTCTACGGTGTCGATGCCGCCCTTCATATAGAAGTTACCCTCCGGCACGGAGTCCCACTTGCCGTCCAGAATCTCCGCGAAGCCGCGCACGGTCTCCGCCACGGGCACGTACTGACCCTTGATACCCGTGAAGACCTCCGCCACCGCGAAAGGCTGGGAGAGGAAGCGCTGGATCTTACGCGCGCGGCTCACCGTCAGTTTATCCGCCTCGGAGAGCTCATCCATACCGAGAATGGCGATCATATCCTGCAGGTCCTTGTAACGCTGGAGGGTCTGCTGCACGCCGCGGGCCACGCGGTAGTGCTCCTCGCCCACGAGCTCCGGGCTGAGTGCCTTGGAGGTAGAAGCCAGCGGATCCACGGCGGGGTAGATACCCTGCGCCGCGAGCGCACGCTCCAACACCACGGTGGAGTCCAGGTGGGAGAAAGTGGTCGCCGGTGCGGGGTCCGTGAGGTCATCGGCGGGCACATAAACGGCCTGCATGGACGTGATGGAACCCTTCTTGGTCGAGGTAATGCGTTCCTGCAAGCCCGCCATTTCCTCCGCTAGGTTGGGCTGGTAACCCACGGCGGACGGCGTACGGCCCAGCAGAGCGGACACCTCGGAACCGGCCTGGGAGAAACGGAAGATGTTATCCACGAAGAGCAGCACGTCACGGTTCTCCTCATCGCGGAAGTACTCCGCCATGGAAAGAGCGGAGAGAGCCACACGCAGACGCGCGCCCGGGGGCTCGTTCATCTGGCCGTATACCAGAGCCACCTTCGAGTTCTCCGGGTGTTCCTGGTCGATCACGCCGGACTCGCTCATCTCGTTGTAGAAATCGTTACCCTCGCGCGTGCGCTCACCCACGCCCGCGAACACGGAGAGGCCGGAGTGCGCCTTGGCGATGTTGTTAATCAGCTCCATGATCAGCACCGTCTTGCCCACACCGGCACCGCCGAAGGAACCCGCCTTACCGCCCTTGAGGAAGGGGCAGATGAGGTCGATTACCTTGATGCCGGACTCCAGCACCTCCGAGGACGTAGCCTGCTCCTCCAGAGAGGGGGCCTCGCGGTGAATCGGGTAGTACTTTTCCACCTCCGGCTTGCCCTTTTCGTCCACGGTCTCGCCGAGCACATTGAAGATACGGCCCAGCACCTTGGGCCCGACCGGCACCGAGATCGGCGCGCCGGTGTCTACCACCTCCATGCCGCGCTTCAGGCCGTCCGTGGAGCTCATGGCCACGGTGCGCGCCCATCCGTCCGTCAGGTGCTGCTCCACCTCAAGCACCAGGTGCTTGGGCTGCCCGTCCAGCATATAATCCACGGAGAGCGCGTTGTAGATGGCGGGCATTTCCGCCCCGGAGAAGTCGACGTCGACCACGGCGCCGATAATCTGCACGATTTTACCTTTATTCATATGTTAAGAGATTTTTGTGAAGTTGAGAATGGTGGGTTATTCCATCGCCTTCATGGCGGTGGTAATTTCGAGAAGTTCGTTGGTGATCTGCGTCTGGCGCGCCTTGTTATAATCCAGCGTGAGCTCGCCGATGAGTTTCTTGGCGTTCTCGGTGGCGGACTTCATGGCGACCATACGGGCGGATTGCTCGGAGGCCTTGGACTCCAGCACACTCTGGGTGAGCATGTTGAAGGCGTAAAGCGGCAGGATAGCATCCAACAGAGCTCCGGGGCCGGGCTCGAGAAGGAAGTTGCCGTTCGCCGTGTCCTCCATGTCATCCTGCTGCGCCACGGCCAGCAGCTCCTCCTGGGTGATGGGCAGCAGCTGATTGATGCGCGGACGCTGCACCATGACATTGACGAACTGCTGGTAGACGAGCTGCACGCTCTTGTAGGTGCCGCTCGTAAAGCCCTTGGAAATGAAATCCACGATGGGCTTGAGGTCGGCATCCGAGAAGGTATCGGAAAGCGAGAACGAGGCCTGCAACGCGAGGCCGCAGCGCGCGAACTGCGGGTTGAGCTTGGCGCCGATGGTGATATAATCGGCATCGTGCGGGCAGCGGGTGAGTACCTCCTTCATGAGGTTGGAGTTCAGGCCGCCGCAGAGGCCGCGGTCGGTGTTGACCACCACATAGAGATCCTTGCCCGCCGTGCGCTGCTGCATGAGGGGGGAGGATGCCTCCATGATGCTCTCCTGCAGGTGCCGCAGCACGTTGGCCAGGGCCGCCACATAGGCGCGCCCCTTGAGCGCCAGCTCCTGCGCACGCCGCATCTTGGCGGACGCAACCATCTGCATCGCTTTGGTGATCTGCGATGTGTTGCGTACCGACTTAATGCGGCGTTTGATGTCTCTGAGGTTCGACATGATTTACTTCTGCAAGCGGGATTTGAAGGAGGTCATGAAGGCCTTGAGCTGCTCCTCGACGGCCGGGGTGAGTGCCTTCTCCGCCTCGATGGCAGCCAGCAGCTCCGGGGCGGTGGTGGCAGCGTCTTCCTCCATGGCGCGCTGCACCTCCTGAATCTTCTCTACGGCCACATCGTCCAAGTAGCCCTTCTGGATGGCGTACAGATCGATGACCTCCAGCCCGAGGCTCTTGGGGTCGTACTGCCCCTGCTTGAAGAGCTCCACGATGCGGCGGCCGCGCTCCAGCTTGGCCTTGGTTGCGGCGTCCAGATCCGAGCCGAACTGGGCGAAGGCCTGCAGCTCCTCAAACTGCGCCAGGTCCAGCTTCACGGAGCCGGCGAGCTTCTTGACGATCTTGGTCTGCGCGCTGGATCCCACGCGGGAAACCGAGATACCCACGTTGATGGCCGGGCGCACACCTTGGTAGAAGAGGTCCGTATCCAGGAAGATCTGGCCGTCCGTGATGGAAATAACATTGGTGGGAATGTAGGCGGACACATCGCCGGCCTGGGTCTCGATGATGGGCAGAGCCGTGAGGGAACCGCCCTTGCGGCCGCCCTGGCTGTTGATGCGCGCGGCGCGCTCCAGCAGGCGGCTGTGCAGGTAGAACACATCGCCGGGGTAGGCCTCGCGGCCGGAGGGACGGCGCAGGATGAGCGACACCTGGCGGTAGGCAACGGCGTGCTTGGAGAGGTCGTCGTAAACAATCAACGCATCTTGGCCGCAGTCCATGAAGTACTCGCCCATGGCGCAGCCTGCATAGGGGGCCAAGTACTGCATGGCCGCGCTGTCGGAGGCAGAGGCTACCACCACGATGCTGTAGGCCATGGCGCCGGTCTCCTCCAGCTTGGCCACGAGGCGGGAGACGTTGGCGCGCTTCTGGCCCACGGCCACGTAGATGCTGTAGAGCGGGCGGAAGGCGGGGTCGCCGCTCTCCTCACCGCGCTTGTTCTGGCGGGCCTGGGAGATGATGGTGTCGATGGCCAAGGCGGTTTTGCCGGTGGAGCGGTCGCCGATGATGAGCTCGCGCTGGCCGCGGCCGATGGGGATCATGGCATCGATGGGCAGGATACCCGTCTGCACAGGCTGGTTCACACCCTCGCGGGAAATGATACCGGAGGCGATTTTCTCCACGGGATAATAAGCGGCGGCCTGCACCGGGCCCTTGCCGTCCAGCGGGTTGCCGAGGGTATCCACCACGCGGCCCAGCAGACCGGGGCCCACGGGTACCTGCAGCAGGCGGCCCGTGGTCTTACAGGTGTCGCCTTCCTTCAGGTTGGCAGCACTGCCGATGAGCACGGCGCCCACTTCGTTTTCCTCCAGGTTCATGGCCAGGCCCATCACGCCGCCGGGGAACTCAATCATCTCATTGAGCATGGCGTTGCTCAGGCCTTCGATGCGCGCGACGCCGTCGCCGATGGCCTTGATGGTGCCTACATTCTCGCTGACGGTAGCAGCGCTGATATTGCGAATTTGTGCTTCAAGCTCCTGTACGATGTTGCTCATACGTTTGTGGTGTAATCTATGTTGAAATGTTGCTGTGTTGATTGGGGAGAGGGGGGATCAAAGGCGGGCTAGGCGCTCGATGCGGGAGCGCACGCTGGCGTCCGTCACGTCATCGCCTACCTTTACGGTGAGGCCTGCCAGCAGGGCGGGGTCCGTCTGCCAGCGGTACTCCAGCCCGGGGTGGCGGGCATCCAGCTTGGCGCGGATGGCCTCCTGCTCGCCGGGGGTGAGGGGCACGGCGGAGGTGACGGTGGCGGTGTGGCGCTCGGTCTCCAAACGCACCAGCTCCTTGAAGGCCGTGAGCAGGGCCAGGTAGTTGCGTGGCTTGTCGGCGGCAATGCGGTCGGCAATCATCCGCACGGTAGCCTCGCAGAGCTGCCCGTCCGGGCCGATGCAGAGGCGGATGAGGTGGCGGGCCTGCGCCTGGGCTTCCTTGGTGATCTTCATGCTGCGGGGTGGGGGTTACAGGCTGTTGATGGCCTGCTCGTTGATGGCGCGGTGGTCCGCCTCGCTCAGCACCTTGCCGGTGACCTGGGAGGTGGCTTGGGCCAGCAGGCGGGCGAACTCACCCTTCAGGGCCTCCTTCTCGCGCTGAATGTCGTGCTCGGCCTGGCTCTTGGCGTTCTCCAGCACTTGGCGTGCCTCTGCCTGGGCCTTGGCAGCCAGGTCTTCCTGCAGCTTAGCTGCCGTCTTGCGGGCGTGCTCAATGGCGGTCTTGCCCTCGGCTGCGGCGTCGTTCAGGATCTTGCGGCCCGTCTCCTGCACCTCGGCCAGCTCGCGTTGGCTGCGGGCGTGCATCTCTTCGCCTTCCTCAATGCGTGCGCGCCGTTCGTCCAGCATCTTAATGATGGGTTTGATGCCGAAGATAACAATGACGGCCACGAGGATGGCAAAGCAGATGAAGTGCGCGATGAAGGCCTCCGTGTGCAGCCCGAAGCGCGAGGAGAATTCCGCGAAGTCGAAGGCTAATACAGGTTGAATGCTCATGGTTGTGATGGTGGGAATGGTGATTGAGTCCGATTGGTGATGTTTGGGGAAAGGGGGCGGGGTGCGCCGCCCGCTGCCGAGCGACGCACCCGGGGTGGGCATCAGCCCATGAAGATGGCCACGAAGGCAACACCTTCCACAAGGGCGGCGAACAGAATCGAAATCGTAAGCACCTTACCGAAAGCGGAGGGGTTGCGACCCGTGGATTCTGCGGCCTTCATGCCGATGAGGCCGATGCCGAGACCGGCACCGATGGCAGCCAGACCGGCGGGCCCGACGGCTGCTGCGGTTTCTGCAAGCATGGGAGTAATCATATTGCTTAATGTGTGGTTTTGTTATTGGAGAAACCCGCCGAACTCACGTTGGGTTCATGATCATCCGGCGGGAAGGGGGTTACGCTTCTTCTTCCTCACCGCCTACTTGGGTCTTGAGGAAGATGGCCGTCAGCATCAGGAAGACCAAGGCCTGCACAAAGGCTACCATGATTTCCAGACACATGAAGGGGAACATCGCCAGCCAGCTGATGCTGCCCATCTGCTCCAGAATGGCCTCGCCGGCGAAGATGTTGCCGAAAAGTCGGGCTGCCAAGGCCACGGGGCGTACGCAGATGGAGATAATATCAATGATGCCGACAAAGAAGAAAATGGGCAGCAGCAGGTTGCGCATCAGACCTTTCAGCCCGCCTTTCGGGCCGAAGAGGTGCTCCAGAAACTTCACCGGACCCTGCTCGCGCAGCACCCAGACGAACCAGAGCAGGGCGTAGAAGAAGCCCAAGAAGGTCGTGACGGCAAGGTCGGCGTTCGCGCCGCGGAAAACAGGTTTGCCGTCGAAGGTGAGCTCGCCCACACCGGGGATGAGGCCCATGTAGTTGCTCACCAAAATGAGGATGAAGATGCTGGCAAAATACCAGAAGTATTTGCGGGCCAGGTACTTGCCGGTCAGGCTCTCCACGAAGTTGTACAGGACCTCGAAAATCCACTCCACGAAGTTCTGCAGGCCGCGCGGGATGCGTTCCATGCGCCGCGTGGCCAAGCGCAGCACCACGGTGATGAACAGCACCGCCAGCGCAAACATGAACAGGGAGTTGCTGATGGGGATGACCATGCCGTCCGTGCCGGGAATCGGTATCTCCCAAAGGATTGGGGCGGCCTTGGCTAAGCCCTCCGCAGCGTGCTCTTCCGCCTGCGCCGCGCCGCCTGCAAGCAGGGCGAACAGAGGCATCATTTTGGTGAAAATCGTCTTCATGTGCGTTCTCTACACTAGCACTCCGCTCCCGCCTCTGTCAAGCTTCTTTTCCCCTTTTCGGCGAAAAAATCGCCTTTCTTTGTCGCTTTCGGCGCGCTTTCGTCACCTTCTGCCCCCGCTGCACCGCCGGTCGTCCCCATACCGCCGCGCAGGGTGGTGCGGGGCGCGCTTACCCGCGCTCCGGCAGGGCCGGCAGGCTGCGCCGGCGTGTGCAGATGAGCAGCAGGGCGAAAAGCGGGAACACCGGCAGCAGGGAGATGAGTCCGGGCAGGGCGGTGTATTCCACGCCCAGCCCTTGCTCCAAGGGGAGGCCGCCGAACCACGCTCCCAGCGCGTTGCCGCCGTTGAAGGCCATTTGGATGGCGGCGGCGCCCATCAGCTCCGCGCCGCGCGCGTAGCGCAGAATCAGCACCTGCCAGCACAGGGCCGCGCCGAAGACGCCCAGGGACATCAGGACCACTCCCGCCAAGGCGGCGGGGATGCAGTGCGGCAGCAGCCAGGTGGTCAGCAGGGAGGCGAAGATGAGCAACAACATCAGCATGGCGGCCCACTCCGGGGTGCGGCGATCTGCCAAGCGTCCGCTGAGCCAAGTGCCGGCGCACATGCCCACTCCGCCGATGAGCAGGATGGGACTCACGGCACTCGTCGGCAGGCCGACGGCGGAGGTGAGGTAGGGTTTTACATAACTATAGAAGCAGAAATAACCGTTGTTGGTCAGCAGGGTCATGGCCAGCAGGAGCAGCGGGAGCGGTTGCCCGAGGAAGCGGAACATGTCCGCGCCCCGGCGCATGGGGGTGGCGGGCAGTTGCGGAATGTAGCGGGCCACCATCAGCAGGGAGATGAGTCCCCACAGGCCGATGAAGAAGAATGCGCTGCTCCACCCGATGTATTGGGCGAGGATAGATGTCAACGGTACGCAGAACACGTTGGAGATGCAGATGCCCTGAATCGCCGCAGCCACGGTGGCGGATACCTTGCCGGGGGCGGCGATGCGCTCGGCCACAATCGTTGCCATGCCGAACACCGCTCCGTGCGGCAGGCCGGAGAGGAAGCGCAGCAGCAGCATGGTGCCGTGGTTGGGGCTCAGTCCCGTGCAGGTGTTGGCTATCATCAGCACCGCCGCCAGCAGCAACAGAATCCGCTTCGGCGGCCACTGCGCCACCCCCAGCGCAAACAGCGGCGCCCCCGCGCACACGCCCAACGCATAGGCAGAAATATACTGCCCCGCCTGTGGCAGACTCACCCCCAGACCCTCCGCCGTTTCTGGCAAGATGGCCATCATAGCACACTCCGATACCCCCGCTGCCAGGGTCAGGCAGCACAACGACAGCGTTTTCGCATTCACGACATCGCTCATGGCCCGGACATCATACCCCCATCTCGCCCCATGTCAAGCCCCGCCTGCATCTTTTGTGTCATACCCCCCTCCGCCGACGGAGGAGAGACATCTCTCTTCCATCCATCGGCCTAGTAGAGGAAGGCTCCGTAGATGAACCCTACTCCTCCGTGATGCGATAAATTCCGAATCCATCTGCCGAGCCATCCTTCACGACATGTGCATTCTTTCCTGCATGCTCCTTGAGGTAGGTACAGATCGGTTCCAACTCCCAAGGGCCATAGGCGATAAAATGGCGCTCCGTCAGTTTTTATGACCACCCCCGGGAGCGAGTGATGCGAGATGGTAAAGATATACAGGCTTCCCATCCTCGGCATCTTCTGCTATAATTA
>SFDX01000050.1 GCA_004557455.1 Akkermansia muciniphila
GTAGTCGGCCAATCTCAAAGCACCATTTCTGTCATCCGCCAAATTTTTCCTGTATCCCGGCTACTCCACCCATTTGCCCCTTATGGGACGGCAATGATTCTGTATTTGTATATTGTGTAGCGTACTGTGTACATTTCGCCGTCTGAGGCGCGGAAAGAAGCTTCTGCGATGGGTGTATATTCCACCTCGTCTTTCTGTATTACTGCTTTTCCTGTTTTGGTGTATCGTATTCTGTCTTTCTTGCCTCCGTCTCCTGTTTCGATGAGTTTTGCCTGTTGGATAAGTTCGGGTGTTTTGAGGATTGCTTGTATATGTGTTTCAATGGAGGCTCCGTGCGTGATGGAGGAGATGAGTGCTTTACGGTTCATCATTTCTTTGATGCTGTTGCTGCCGAATAAGGCTTGTTCTATGCCGGGGATGGCGGTTTTGAGTATTACCGGGGAGTAGTTGCCTTTTTCGTCTTTCGGAAGGAGGGTGTCTTTGAGTTTCCCTATCTGTAGTTTGATTCTATTTTCATGTTCTTTTTGGTATGAATTGAATATTTCCTCGGCTTCATTATATGAGATGATGGTATCGATTTTTCTCCTTTCTGCTGATTCGAGGTAGGCTTCTGATGGGACTCTTGTGCCAGCAGGTTTTTTACCTGATGATGAAGATGCTTCGGGGTTACTGTCTGTTTCCTCTTTTTCTTGGGATGTGTCGGTGGTGGCGTTCTGAGATTCCTCTTTTGCTTGCAGGATGCTCCCCTGCCCTTTTTTGGCGAATCGGCCGTCCGACGTGCGTCTTATTTCGTTGTTGTTGTTGGTGAGGCGGTTGGTGATGGGGGAGGAGGGAGGGGGCAGTTCTTCTACCTCGATGGAGATGGTGGTACCGCCGTGGCGGTTGGAGGTAGAGGCGAGGGTGCGGAGGATGCGGAAGCGAGCGGTGGGGGTGAAGATGTAGCCCGGGGAAGAGGCGGAGATGGCTTGGTAGAGGGTATCGGGGCGGATGGGGGTGTGGTAGTTGCGGCAGATGAGGATGATGGAGAAGGCGTGGGGGTTGGTGGTGCGGGAGTGGAGCCAGAGTTGGGCGGGGTTGTCTTGGGGTGGGGTGTAGGTACCGGCGGAGGTGAGAGAGTTGAGGAGGGAAGTGAGGTGGGCTTGGTCTGTGGCGGGGATGATGTGGCGGAGGGTGGGAGAGCCGGAGGCGGAGGGGGAGGGTGTGATGCGGGAGAGGAGGCGGGTGAGGTCCTCTACCTCGTCGAGGGGTGCGGGGTCATCTGCATGGCGGGAGAAGCGGGCGGGGTTGGCGGCCCAGTCCCGGAAAGCGAGGAGTTGGAGTTGGGGAGCGGCGGGGTTGGGGGCGGAGATGACGGAGCCGATCTGCTGCCAGGAGTAGGGCTTGGTGCCGTTTTGGTCCACCATGGTGAGCGTGTTACCGGAGAGGGTAGCGATACCGCGGAGAGCGGTAGCGAGTTGGGTACGGAGGTCGGGGTCGAGAGAGGGGACGGAGGCTTGAGTGTGCTCGTTGAGCGAGGGGGTGGCGGCGGTTTGGGCGGCAGCGATGGAGGCTTGCTCTGCGGGGTCGATGGGAAGGATGCCGAGGGCGGTACACTCTTGGCGGGTGAGAGACTTGAGGCGCATGTGAGAGTTGAAGTCGAAGGGCGGGTAGGGTGTACCGAAGCGAGAGAGGAGAGACCAGATGCGAGAGATCTTGAGAGCGCAGAGGTCTGCTTCATTGTTGCCGGAGGTGGCGTATTGTTGTTCTTGGGGAGAGAGTTGGGCATAGGCCTGTTGCCAGCGGGTGGTCCAGTCTCTGGGAGCGGCTGCGTGGCCAGCGCGGAAGAGACGGTAGGCTTGCGCTTCGCTTTTGCTGAGCCAGCCTTGGGGGGGCGGGGTCATGGGTCGAGAGAGGGGGATTTTTTTTGGGAAATGTGATTTTGGGCTTGACGCGGTGGGCGGTGTGGGGTAAAATGCGCCTACCGCGTTTGGGTAGTCTTTTTATAAGATCTTGCCTTCATGAAAATGATATTAACGCGGCTGAGCTCACTCTGTGGGCTGTGTAGGGCGCCTCGTCTCTGATGGGGCGCCTGAGTATTTCAGAGGGCTTTTTCTTTGTCGGTTTCGTATGCGGCTTGGGGGAATTCGGGGGTATTAGGGGGATTTTTTTGGGAAAATCGGGAAATTCGCGGATTTTTTTTTGCGGAAATTTGCATTTTGGGGCTTGACTTTGTGGGGGTGGTGGGGTATCATACGGGCGTATTCCCCATGCAGGAGGCGATTCTAATGTATGGGCTACAGCTTTCCGTGTAGGATCGATCCCCTGCACGGAGTTTTTCTATTTTTGTTTGTGGTTGGTGTATACGAGGATGCCGGAGCGTGAGATGCGGGACCAGATGGGGGAGGTTTTGAGGGCGCAGAGGTTGGCGGGGTCTTGGCCGGAGGTGGCGGTGGTTTGTTCTTGTGGTGGGAGGGATTGCCAGCCTTGTTGCCAGCGGGTGGTCCAGTCTCTGGGGGATTTGGCTTGGCCGGCGCGGTAGAGGCGGAAGCCGGGGCGGCGGAGGTGATGAAGGGGTGTTGCTCTATCTCTCGCAGGAGGTCGGCTTCGCTGATGTAGAGGCGGTGGTCGCGTACCATGGTGCGGATGTGTTTGGCGGGCGCGGCCGCTGCGGATGTTGCGGAATTTGTAGTTTTGCGGGGCGTTGGGGGCGGAGACGGCGATGAGGGCTTGCGCTTCGCTTTTGCTGAGCCAGCCTTGGGGGGGAGCGGGGGTCATGGGTTGAGAGAGGGGATTTTTTTGGGAAATGTGATTTTGGGCTTGACGCGGTGGGTAGTGTGGGGTAGAATGCGCTTACTGCGTTCTGGGAGGTCTTTTACGAGATCTTGCCTTCATGAAAATGAGTTAACGCGGCTGAGCTCACTCTGTGGGCTGTGTACGGCGCCCCATCTCTGATGGGGCGCCCGAGTATTTTAGAGGGCTTTTTCTTTGGCGGTTTCGTATGCGGCTTGGGGGATGCAGGTGGTCATGGGATGAGAGAGGGGATTTTTTTGGGAAATTCGGTGAAAAGTTGATTGTTTGGGAAAATTTGGGATTTTTTTGCTTGACGCGGTGGGGGTGTGGCGGTTATGATAGGGGTCCGGTCGTGCAACAGGCAATTACTCGTCAGCCTCAATACAGTGGAGGTTGCCCGTAGATTGGAGGCGTGGCGCCCTCGGATCGCTGACCGTAGGCCCCCCGCACTCCGGGGGGTATTTTTATTTCGTGTGGGAGGTGAGGATAGTGCGGGGGTGGAGCACATCGGGCGGGAGGAGAGAATTTTTTTGGAGAAAATGTGTTTTGTCGGATATTTTGCTTGACTTATTGGGGAAATGCGGTATCATGAAGGTCCTGACGGCAACTTGACTGGGCGAGGTCGCGAGAGCTCATGATAGTAGAATGGGGCGGACGCCTGTTTCACCTGTCGGTAGACCCCGGTTCCTGACCGGGGTATTTTTGTGCCTGAAATGTCCACGGAATACACGGATGGCACAGAGGCAGAGCCATGCGACGGAGGTACGAGACTATGATGACCGCGGAATAAAAGGAATTTTCGGAGACTGTATATCATGCTCTTCTCAGGCAAGACGTCGGAGCATGTTCACAGTAGGTAGCTTTAGGATTTTATCAAACAATCAAGGGAGCTACTATCCCACCGGCATGCAGTCTGAACTGAGCTAAGCAGGCCACAAACTCTCCGAAAATTCCTTTTATTCCGCGGTCCTTCTCCTCTCGATCTCTATCACCTCAGCGGTCTGAAGTCTGTGCGGGGGGCGGCGGAGGTTGCCGGGGGCTTCGAGGTGAGTGGGTGGTTTGGGGGGGAGTTGGGGGAAAAGTGTATTTCTTGAGAAAAAGTGTGTTTTTGGGGTTGACTTGCTGTGCCTGTTGGTGTAGTCTAGCGGCGTATTCCCCATGCAGGAGGCGATTCCACATGCATGGGTCAAACAGCCTCCTCCGGTCGGATCTGCCCCGGCCGGACACGTTTTTCTATTTTTGCTCATGGCTGCTGTATTCCAGTACGCCTTTTCGCATGTTGTTTAATTTGTTCGGGGAGTGACAGAGATTCCTGATGGAAAAAAGCGAAATAAATGATTGTTTGGAAAAATTTGGGATTTTTTTTGCTTGACGCGGTGGGCGGTGTGGGGTAGGATAAGGGTCCGGTCGTGCAACAGGCAACAACTCATCAGCCTAGGAATGGAGCTTGCCCGAAGATTGGAGGCGTGGCGCCCTCGGATCGCTGATCGTAGGCCCCCCGCACTCCGGGGGGTATTTTTATTTCGTGTGGGAGGTGAGGATAGTGCGGGGGTGGAGTACATCGGGCGGGAGGAGAGAATTTTTTTTGAGAAAAAGTGTGTTTTGGTGTTGACTTGCTTTGTGGGTTGGTGTAATTTGGTGTTGCATTCCCCATGCAGGAGATGATTCCTTATGTGTGGGTAATATAGCCAACCTCCGGTCGGATCATCCCGGCATGCGGATACGACGGCGTTCCTGCATGTAGAAGGAGATTTCTAAGCATGCACGTAATATAGCCACCTTATCGCCCGTATCTCCGCGGGCGATTTTATTTTTTCTTATGGCTGCTGTATTCCAGTACGCCTTTTTCGCATGTTGTTTAATTTGTTCGGGGAGTGACAGAGATTCCTGATGGAAAAAAGCGAAATAAATGATTGTTTGGAAAAAATTGGGATTTTTTTTGTGTTTTGTCGGATATTTTGCTTGACTATGTGCGAAAATGGGTTAGGATAAAAGTCCAGACAGCAACTTGGGGTCCGTGTTGTGTAGGACCTTCGTAGTAGCCTGAGGCTCGCGCCTGTGTCACCTGTCTGTAGACCCCGGTTCCTGACCGGGGTATTTTTGTGCCTGAAATGTCCACGGAATACACGGATGGCACAGAGGCAGAGCCATGCGACGGAGGTACGAGACTGCTCGGTGCAGACTGCATGTCAGCGGGATAGTAGCTCCCTTGTTTTTTGTGATACAATTCTGAAGCTACCTACGATGATTCTGCATAGAAGTCTTGCCGAAGATCAGCACGACTTTCAGTTTCCCGAAATTCCTTTTATTCCGCGGTCCTTCTCCTCTCGATCTCTATCACCTCAGCGGTCTGAAGTCTGTGCGGAGTGCCGGAGGTTTCGGGGTGAGTGGGTGTTTTTTGGGGGAAATTTGAGTAAAAAATGTATTTTTTTGAGAAAAAGTGTGTTTTTGGGGTTGACAAGTGGGTTGGAGTTGGGTATATTGAGCTTGCGCCAGGGCCCCCACTAGCCTGCACCGCTCGAGCATCTAAGGATATAGACCGGAAGGTCGGGGGCCCACTTTTTTTGCCTTAATTTTCCGCAGGTATGCCATATCTGCAGTTTTCGGCGGGAGTGAGGTGCAGGGGAGGAGTTTTTTTTGAGAAAAAGTGTGTTTTTGGGGTTGACAAGTAGGTTGGAGTTGGGTATATTGATTTTGCACCGGGCCCCCTGAAGCCTGCACCCCATATTATCTTAGGATATATGCGGAGGGGGGGGGGCCCACTTTTTTTGCCTTAATTTTCCGCAGCTTGGCGATATCCGGTCGGCTGCGGGTGGGAGTGTCCCCCAAGGGATCAGGCCTTTTTGGGGGCTTTGAGGCGGCGGATTTGCACGGGCGCATCCGTGGCGCGTACGGGGACGCGGGTGCGGTAGCCTTGGATGCGGAGCTTGTAGGAACCGGTGCGGGGGAGGTTGAGCTTGGCGAAGTTCCGCACGTCGTCATCGGCAGTGGGAAGGGTTGTTTGTTGAAGAACCTCGTCCTTATCGTTGCGTAGCTCGATGGTGATGGGCTCGGCGGGGCGGGGCGAGATGTCCACCATCAGCCGCTGGCAGTCGGCGGGGAGACCGGCCTGCTCGTACCAAGCGCGGGAGAGAGCCAGATAGCGGTCCGTGACATCCTCCGCCGGGATGTTGGCCCGACGGTTCCAATAGGTCGGGAAGGTCAGACCGGTGGATTGTTGAGTAACGGCATAGATGCGCTGGGATTGTTTAGCGGGGTTGAGCATGCCGATATTTTCCATCACCCAAGGCGTGTTAAAATCCTTCTCATTGAACTCGATCATGTGCCAAGCCCCATCGAACCAAGCCTCCACCCAAGTATGATTACCGCGCACGTGCCCCCAGGAGAGCACCCCCACGGCGCGGGCCGGGATGCCCACGGAGCGCAGGGCACAGACCAGCAGCACACTCTGCCCCGTGCAGGAGACCTTCTTCTCCGCCAGTGACTCCTGCACGGTCATCATGGGCTTACGCCGCTCGCGGGAATAATAGACCCCCGTTGCGGACGTCATGTTAGCCGCCACCTTGAGAGTCGCCTCCCGCGCACTCGTGCAGTCCGCCACCAGCGGCTCGAACAGGGCACGCAGGGTAGGGCGCCAGTCCCCCGGCACCTCATCGAACACGGTGTCCGGAGTGAGCGCCTCCTGAGCGATGGCCGGGGGAATCTCACGAGTCCACGGCAGTTCTGCAGCCGCCGCAAGCGCTGTCATCAGCGCGCATAACAGGGAGAGTAACTTCATGCCTGCACGTCTCCGTAAAGGGTGAACCCGGTGCACTCCGTGATGTGAACCGGAACAATGCTGCCGATGCTTGCAGAACCGGCGGGAATCATCACCGGCTTATTCTGCGAGGTACGCCCCTGCAGGCGCAGCGGGTTATTTTTGCTGGGCCCCTCCACCAGGATGCTCTGCACCGTACCCACCAGCGCATGATTACGCGCGGTAGCAATGCGGTTGACCACCTCCAGCAAGGCGTGATTGCGCTCCTCCTTCACCCGCAGGCAGATCTGCGCATCCATGACCGCCGCCGGGGTATCCCGCCGCGGCGAGTATTGGAAAACAAAGGCATTATCAAACTGAATGCGCTCCACTGCCTCCACCGTCAGGCGGAAATCCTCATCCGTCTCCCCCGGGAAACCGACGATGATATCCGTGGTGATGGCCAAATCCGGACGCGCCTCACGCATAGCAGCGCAGAGCCGCTCGTACTTCTCATGCTTATAGGGGCGGCGCATGAGCTGCAGGATGCGATCACTGCCGCTCTGCATGGGGAAGTGGATGTGGCTGCACAGCTTGGGCAGGTAAGTGTAGGCCCGCACCAAGTCCTCCCGGAAACCGATGGGATGCGGCGAAGTGAAACGCAGACGCTCCAGCCCGTCGATCTCGCAGAGGGCCTCCAGCAGGCGCACGAACGCCGAGCGACCGTTCACCATCGGCTCCTCCTTGCCATAACGGTTCACGATTTGACCGAGCAGGGTTATTTCCTTCACCCCACCGGAGACCAGCTCCCGCGCCTCGGCTAAAATATCCGCAGCGGGGCGGCTGCACTCCTCCCCGCGCGTGGAAGGCACGATGCAGTAAGAGCAGTGCATATCGCAGCCCTGCATGATGGAAATGAACGCCGAGCAGCCCGTGGGGTTGGGCAGGTGATCCTTGATTTTGTTTTGGAAACCCTCCTCCCCCTGCACGGCGCAGATATGAGCCCCGCGCGTGATGGGCTCCTTGATATTCATGCCGAGCCGACTGCGCAGCAAACGATTGCAAAGCTCATACACCCGGTGATATTGGTGCGTACCGGTTACCACATCCAAGCGCGCGATGTCCCGGAAGAGTGAATGCGCGCGGCTCTGGCTCATGCAGCCCATGAACCCATAGACCACATGCGGCTTGGCCGTGGGGCGGGAGCAAAGCAGCCCCATCTTACCCAGAGCCTTCAACTCCGCCTTCTCTCGCACGGAACAGGTGTTAATAAGGATGATGTCCGCCGCCGCCTCATCGTCGGTGAGCTCGTAGCCGCCCGCCAGGAACATGCTGGCCACCTGCTCGGTGTCCCGCTCGTTCATTTGGCAACCGTAAGTTTTAATCAATACACTCGGCATGGTTCGGTAGAATGATATTAAGATTCGTAAACAGTGGGATCCGGCACCCCTGCGGCAAGGAACGCCTCACGCCGCTCCCGGCAGGTGGCGCAGCGCCCGCAGTGTTTCTCCCCGCCGCGATAACAGGAATAGGTGTGCTCGAACGGCACACCCAGCTCCGCCCCGCAGGCCACAATCTGCGCCTTATCCGCCCGGATGAAAGGCCGCAGAATCTGCACACCCGCATAGGTGCCCAGACGGATGGCCTCCGCCATGGCCTGCATGAAATCCTCCCGGCAGTCCGGGTAGATTGCATGGTCCCCCGCATGCGCCGCAATCACCAGCGCCTCCGCCCCGCAGCTCTCCGCAATGCCCGCCGCAATGGCCAGGAACATCCCGTTGCGGAAGGGCACGACCGTCTGCGCCAGGTTCTCCGGGGCGTAATCGGCATCCGGAATGGCATCCGCGCCGCTGAGCAGGGCACTCTTGAGGTGCGGGGCCAAGCAGGTAATATCAATCTCCCGATACGGCACCCCCAGGGCCTCCGCTTGCCGGCGAGCACAGGCCAGCTCACGCGCGGCATGGTTGCTGCCGTAGTTAAACGAGATAGCGCAGAGCAACTCATGGTGACGGTGCGCCCAGTGCAGGGCGGTGGTGGAATCCAGCCCCCCGGAGAGCAAAACAGCAGTCTTCATGGCAGCCTCACGCAGGACGGTTCTCCGGGCAGTGCTCCGCCACGGTGGTCAACTGAATACCGCCTCGGGAACCGAAGCGCCCCTCCACCCGCATCCAGCGCGGCTGCACCGCCGCCACCAGGTCATCCAGAATACGGTTGACAACCTGCTCGTTGAAAGCGGGATAGTTGCGGAACGAGACCAGATAGTACTTGAGGCTCTTGGTCTCCACCACCTTTTCCGCCGGCGAGTAGGTAATCGTCAGGTGGCAGCTATCCGGCTGCCCCGTCACAGGGCAGAGAGAGCTGAACTCATGCGTATCCAGCGTCACCACATAAGGCCGCTGCGGACTGCGGTTCGGGAAAGCCTCCAGCTTAGCGGCATCGGGCGTGGTGTAGAAGGCCGTGTGGCGGCCCAGCATCGTCAAATCCTGATTATCGTCACTCATAACATCAAGCCTTGGTGAGTTGGTAGCCATCCTTGCCATCCTTCATCGCCCAGCCCAGCTCCGCCAGCTTCGCGCGCAGAGCATCGGCCGCCGCCCAATCCTTGCGGCTGCGGGCAGCCCAACGCTCATCGGCCAGCGCGCGGATCTCCTCCGGGGCCTCGACATCGGCATCCGGGTCCGGCAGTTGCAGGCCGAGGGCCTCCGTGATCATGCGGAACGAACGCCGGGTCGCGGCGGCCTCCTCCGGGCTCAGGTCGGCGTGTTTGATCGTCTTGATGACACTGAAGACGTGCCCGAGCGCCTCCGGCGTGTTCAGGTCATCCTCCAGACTGGCCCAAGCCGCAGCGAAAGGCCCGGGCTCGGGACGCTTCTTGAGCAGGTCGCGGTAAGTGGGCTCCTTGTCGCCCGCGCGCTTGGCCAGCTCCTTGTCAAAACGGCCCAGCTTGTTGAGCGCGGCGGTGGCATCCTTCATCCCCGCGAGGGTGAAATTCAGCGGTCGGCGGTAGTAGGCGGAGGCCAGCACATAGCGCAGCGCGGCGGGCGTGTAACCCATGGCCTGCAACTGATCCAGCGTATACATGTTACCGAGACTCTTGCTCATCTTCGCCCCATCCACCAGCAGGTGCGTTACGTGGAACCAATGGCGCGCGGAGTGCCCGCCGCAGGCGCAGCGGCTCTGCGCGATCTCATTCTCGTGGTGCGGGAAGACCAAGTCAACCCCGCCGGAGTGCAGATCAAAGGTATCACCCAAGTACTTGTGGCTCATGGCAGAGCACTCCAAATGCCAACCGGGACGCCCCTCACCCCAGGGAGAGGGCCAGAAGTTCGGCCCGTCCTCCGGGCGGCGCGCTTTCCAGAGCACAAAGTCCGCCACGCTGTCCTTCTCGTATTCATCGGTATCGGCGCGCGTGTTGGCCGTCTCGCCCAGCTTGAGTGACTGGCGGTCCAGGTGGGCCAGCTTACCGTAATCCGCATAAGACGAGATGCGGAAATAAACGGAACCGTCATCGCTTTGGTATGCGTGCCCCTTGTCCATGAGCATCTGCACCAGCTCGATCTGCTCCGGGATGTGAGCCACGGCCCCCGGCTCCACATGGGGCGGCAGGCAGTTGAGGGCCTTGCAATCCGCGTGGAACTTATCCGTCCACACTGCGGTATACTCCTGCAAGGGGACCCCCTGCGCGCAAGAGTTGCGGATGGTCTTGTCATCCACATCCGTAATGTTACGCACATGCTTGGTGCGCAGCCCGCCCAGCTCCACCACGCGGCGGAAGACATCCTGCACCACGAAAGTGCGGAAATTGCCGATGTGCGCGGCGGCGTACACCGTCGGGCCGCAACAGTAGAAGCGCAATTGCTTGCCGTCTTCTGCCTGAACGGGCTTCATCGCCCCCGACTGTGTATCGTATAAATTCAACATGACGCCTGCATTATAGCGCAAGGGGGGCTGTTTGGCAAGCCCTTTTCGCGGCTGCCGGTGCAGGAAAATCACGTTCGCCGCCGGTCCGCATGGGTACCGGTTTTGCCCTCCTCTCGCTCACGGGCTCGCTGCTTCCAGAGTGGCTCCTCGGCCTTGCGACGCCGTCGGGCTCGGGTGCGCTGCTCACGGCGGGTCTGTTGCTGCTGCTGCTCGCGCTGCAGGGCTGCCTCGCGGATGCGCTTGGCCACACGCGCGGAGTGCTCCTCCCCCGCAGGGCTGATCTGCCAAGGCCCCGCGCCGGAGGATTCCGTAATGGGCAGGCAGACCATGTGCGGATCGATAAAGCAGAGCTCACGGTAGAGCAGGTCGCGGATGGTGGCCAGCAGACTCTTGGGCGGGAAGAGCCCCGTGCGCCCCAGCTCGATGGTGAAAGCCAGGCGGATGTGCTTGGCCTGCATGCTCAGGCGCGCCATCTCGCGCAGGGAGATGCCCTCTGCGGGCTCCTCCTCCGGCGCGCAGAGGGCCGCCGTGCGCAGCAAAAAGAGGCAGTCGCGCACCTTGCGGCAGAGCTTCTCCACCAGGTCACGCACCTTGGGGCGGGCGTTGAAGCGGTAGTCCTTCACCTCGATGAGCCAGAGCTCGCGCTTGCCGGGGTGGTAGGCAATGAAGTCCATTTCCTTGCAGCTGCTGCAAAAATTCTGCGCTTGGTGGGCATAGAACCCGGAGCACTCCGCGCGGCAGATGAGGAAGCCGGGCCGGAAGGTGAAGCGGTGCAGGCCCTCCACAAAGCTCTCTCCACGGTAGGGATCACTCATAGGCGGGGGGCTCTCCGGGGTTCAGGCTCAGGTAACGATCCGCCTGCTCCATCTCGGCCTGCAGGCTGGCGATGGGGCCGATGGCAGAGAGGGTTTCCCCCTGCGAGACGGAGGAACCGCCCGTTGATTCCGGGGGCTCCAGACCGATGAAGCGGCGGGAGAGGCGGGCGTTGTTCTTCTCCGCCAGCTGAATAACGAGCTCGCGCAGCAGGAAGAGGCTGTGCGTGGTAAGGAACACCTGCACCCCGCCGCGCGCCGAACTCAGCAGCAGGCGCACCAACAGCGGCAGGTGGCGGGCGTTCAGGTTGGTTTCCGGCTCATCGGCAAAGAGCACGGTGCCGCGCCGTATGGTGCTGTTCTGCAGCAGCAGGCCCAGCGTGCCGGTGCGTTTGTAGCCCTCCGCCGCCAGGTTCAGCTCCAGCATGCCGCGGCCCTCGCGCTCCAGGTAAAAGCGGCCGTTGTTGCGGCACAGGCGGCCGCCCAGCAACTGCTCCGCGCATTGCAGGGCGTGGCGCAGGGGGCCCTCCGCAGGGGGCTCACCCTCGGCATCCAGCGCGCAGCAGAGCTCCCAAGCCGCCGCATCCAGCAGCTCCGGGTAGCGCTTGCCGGCCTGCACATAGCAGGGGTAGATGGCCAGCACATCGCGCGGGGGCAGGTAGACGGCGTTCTCCGTCAGGTAACGCTGCGGCAGCACATCCAGGTGCAGCCCCTCGGCTTCCCGGGCGGGGGAGAAGCTCCAGCCCGTCTCGCAGGTGCCCCAAGGGGCTTTTTCTCCCGCCAGCGAAGCCCGCACACGCGCTGCGCCGTCGCCGCCGCGGCTCGCCAGGCTGCTCAGATCACGCGTGCCGAATACCCGCAGCAGGATGCGGCGCAGGCGTTGTTCCTCGGCCCAAGCCTCCGGCAGCTCGCCCTTGGGGCTCCGCACCGCCCATTTGGCCATGGCGTAGCAGAGTTTCATCAGGTGGCTCTTGCCGGAGTCATTCCCGCCCACAATCACATTCACCCCCGGGGCAAACTGAAACACCGAGCGCTCCGCAAACACCGTCACGCCCTCCACGGCCAACTGCTTAATCATGCCTCTCTTTTACCACACTGCGGCCCGCTCTGCAAGCACAAAGCGCGCCCGCCGACGTTTTGTGCTTGACTCGCCTGTGCCCGTGGTGTAAAATATCCCCACCATGAGCGAAGCGGGGCAACAGTCAGCATGCGGGGCCGACACCGTGCAGGAGGACCCGGCTTTTCTGCGGGAGCAGATTATCACGTACATCGGCAATAAACGTGCCCTGCTGGATTTCATCGGCAGCGCGGTGCAGCGGGTTAAGGCACGCTTGGGGAAGCAGAAGCTGGTAGCGGCGGATCTGTTCTCCGGCTCGGGGATCGTGTCCCGATTCCTCAAGCAGCATGCCTCACTGCTCATCAGCAATGATTTGGAGGATTATTCGCGCTGTATCAACACCTGCTATCTGGCCAACCGTTCCGCCGTGAACCTTCCGCTGCTGGCGGAGCTACTGCACTCCCTGCGGGCGGACATCGAGCGGCGGCCCACTCCCGGTTTCATCACGGAGATGTATGCTCCTGCGGATGATAATTGCATCCGTTCGGGGGAGCGGGTGTTCTTCACGCATCGCAATGCGGTATATATTGATACCGCTCGCCGTCTCATCGGCGAGCTGCCGGAGGCGCAGCAGCCTTTTTTTCTGGCTCCGTTGCTCTACGAGGCGTCCGTGCACAATAACACGGGCGGGGTCTTCAAGGGGTTCTACAAAAACAGCGCGGGTATCGGCCAGTTCGGCGGGCAGGGGCGCCATGCGCTGTCGCGTATTATGGGTAACATCGAGCTGAGCCTTCCCGTCTTCTCTGCCTTCGAGTGCGAGGTCCGTGTCACCGCAAAGGAGAGCTTGGAGGCTGCCCGCAGCCTGCCGGAGTCGGATCTCGTCTACCTGGACCCACCTTATAACCAACACCCCTACGGTTCTAACTACTTCATGCTCAATCTCATCCTTCGCAACCGCCGCCCGACCTCGGTTTCCGAGGTTTCCGGCATCCCGGAGGACTGGAACCGCTCGGCCTACAACAAACCCGCCGCCGTTCGGCAGCACCTTGTCTCTGTCATCCGCGCCTGTCCGGCTCCCTTCGTCCTCCTTTCCTACAACTCGGAGGGCTTCATCCCCCCCGCCGAAATGCAGAGCCTCCTTTCCTCCCTCGGCCGCGTGCAGACTCTCGAGCATAGTTACCAAACCTTCCGTGCCTGCCGCAACCTCCGCTCCCGCCCCGCCAAGGTGAAAGAATACCTCTTCCTCCTCGAAAAATCATGAAGAGGAAGGCTGGTTTTCCCACCTCCGCTCCGAGATGGTATGGCGTGCCCTTTTTTCGGACACTCCTTAGAATGGAAATCTCTTCCGGGAATCACGGTCGTCAGGATACATGAGTGCTGAAATATGTTTCGCTTATTCAATTTTGACCTATCAAGGCCCTCGGAAGCCCTAAAATCGGCACTCCGTCAGTTTTTATGACCACCCCCGGGAGCCAGTGCTTCATGACGGCAAAAAGATACAGGCTTCCCTTCCGCGGCTACTTCTGCTATAGTTAGCGGTGAAATGATGGATGAAGTATTGCCGATTGATGGATGGAAAGCCTGCGGAATTAATTTTAACAGCAAGGGCTGCATTGTCAAGTACAAACACGTGGACATGTCGTATTTGCGCTGTCCCTGTTGCGGCGAGCCCGGCCTAACCATCCATCGCCGTTACACGGTGAGGGTGCGTGACCTACCGTTGGGTATCCACCAGACAACATTGGAAGTCGAGGTATTTGAGTGTTGGTGCGATAGGTGCCGGAGATTTCACACCATTAAGCCGACGGAGTTACATTCCACCAAGGGAATGACATGGAGACTCATGTGGCACATTACCTGGCTGGTCAAGGAAGGATCCGCGGTCGACGT
>SFDX01000022.1 GCA_004557455.1 Akkermansia muciniphila
GAAAAAAGAAGCAAGGATCCGACAACGGTGGCCAAACTATTCCAGCATCCGAAGGTGGCGTATGCTGCTGACGACAATCATTCATTGCCGAAGTAATAATATCACGTCCTGCGGAAGGCTGACCGGTACAGGACGTTCTCCGGAATCATTTTCCTTGCATTCATATCCGAATATTTTAGCGAGATATACGCCATTATACTTACATCTATCAACGTCAATTATGTATTGACTTTCGTCATGATTTCTACACAGAACAATCTCGAGACACCTTTCTTGATCTCTTCCAACGACAGAAACAAACTCCCCGGAACATGAAAACTGAATATCATATTGCCAATTCCCCACAAAACAGGAGCGATGTAGATAAAATAAAGCTCCGAATAGAGATGGGCTCTTCATCAGCTGTGCATAACGAGCCGGGGTAAGAGGCTGAGATACATCCAAGTACCCTGCTTGCGAATATAATACGCCACCCGTGAAAGAAAATATTTCAAAATTGGAATTATCGACGATTTCCCCTGCTGCCACGGCAGCAACAATACCGCTTACATAATTTTCAGGCATCTCTTTCTCTGTTTGAGCCTTGGACAAGGGAGCCAATGCCAGTAGCGAGATTATCGCAATTATTACGAAGCGAAGTATGGAAGATGTTGTTGTTTTCATATCTCTCATTATACATCCCATTGGCTGTTTATGTAAAGAAAAAAAATGTGACATTAAAAAGCCCCCCTGCGCGGCGGGGCGCAGAGGGGCGGTTCGGGGTTTCCGGGAGGGAGAAGGGGTTAGGCCTGAGCCTCCTCCTTCTTCTCCGGCATCTTACCGGTGGTGAAGTACTTCTCGATTTCCTCCAGGGTACGGCCCTTCGTCTCCGGGAGGAAGAAGGCAGCCGTGATGAAGTAGATGACCGTGCAGCCGGCCAGCGTGAAGAACACGGTGGAATAACCGCAGGCACCCACCCAAGGCAGGAACACACCGGCGATGGTCGTGGACACGCCCTGGTTGATGAGCAGGGCAATGGCCATACCGTTGGCGCGGATGCGGTTGGGCATCAGCTCCGAGAGAGCCAGCCAGACGCAGACACCCGGGCCTGCGGCGTAGAAGGCGATGAAGATGATGAAGAACGCCGTCACCAGGCTACCCGTCACCACGTTGGGCTTCATACCCACCTCCGCGCGGGTGATGGAAAGCTCTTGCAGCTCACCCGGCGTGGGCGGCGTGCTCCAGAAGCACAGGGTATCCAAGAAGGTATGATTGGGCGCGAACTCCGGAGCCAGGATGACGCGGTCACCGTTACTCTCCAGCTTCTGCAGCGTAGCGATGAGGGTGTCCTTCTCCTCCTGCGTACCGTTGAACTTCAGCTCGCCGGCGCGCACCTTATCGGAGAGGTTGGTGATGTCGGCCTTAGCCTTCGAGGAAGCCTGACCGGCAGCGAGCCCCTTCTTGAACTCAGCCTGAGCCGCCGCCACATCAACGGGCGCCATGGCGCTGTCCGTGTAAACCGTATCGGGCTTATCCGTCTTCTTCAGCAGCTCGTTGGCCTTGGCGATCTCGGCCTCGCGGTCGAAGAACTCGCCGATCTTCTGGTCCGAGGCATCGCCCTTCTTGTAAGTAACGATGAGCTGCACCCCCGGTGCAATGGCACCGTCCTTCAGCAGCTCCGGATGAGCCGCCGCCACCGTCTTGGCGATCTCGCCCACGGAAGCCTTCGCGTAAGCCTTATCCGTCACGAGCGCCTTCACCGCGTCCGTCACGTCAACACGCTTCGTCTCCACGGAAAGGAAGGTACCGCCCACACCGACGAGACCGACGATGATACCGAGCGTACCCATCTTGAGGAGGAACTTACGGCCCTTCTTATCCACGAGCGACACCGCCACGATGGTCATGAGCATATTGACCACCTTGATAGCGAAATCCGCCCAGTTGGCCGCCGTATTCTCGAGACCGGACTGCTGGAAGACCTTGACCGAGTAATTCAGCACGGAGTTAATACCCGTAGCCTGCGTGCAGGCCAGAATCACCACAGCCAGGATAAAGGGGATCACATACTTACGCTGCATGAGGGAATCGCCCTTGGCGGCCTCCTTCATGGCAGCCTTCTCCTCCGCCGCCTTGGCATCGGCGGCCTTCATCTCCGCCAGAATCTCCCTTGCCGCCTTCTCGCCGTTGTTAGCCGCCAGGGAGAGGAGAGCCTCCTCCTCCCGACCGCGGCGATACAGCCAGCGCGGGGACTCCTTGAGACGGAAGGCACCGAGGAACAGGATGATACCCGGGATAGAGCAGCACCAGAAGATGATCTGCCAGGCAGCCTCCTTGGCGCTGTCGGAAACCGTCACATCCGTGGCGGCGCCCACGCAGTAAGTGGTCACCAGACCGATAAGGGCGGCAAACACCAAGCCGATCGTCAGCAGGAACTGGAACATGCCCGTACCCTTACCGCGCGAGGAGGCATCCAAGCACTCGGCCAAATACATCGGCACCACCACGCCGACCAAGCCGGCGGAGGCACCCTGCAGGATACGGCCACCCATCAGCGCGCCGAACTGGTTGTCCGAGAAGCAGATGCAGGGGATGGACAGCGTAAAGAGCAACGCCGCGATGATGATTACTTTCTTGCGCCCCAACCACTCTGCCAGCATGCCGGCGAAGAGCGAGGAGAGCACGGAACCGAACAACACAGCAGCCACCACAACAGAGAGCTGAGACTGCGTGTACGTCGATGTAGCCTCGATGTACGGCAGGGCCGCGGCAATGATGCCAACATCCACGCCGTACAGGAGCCCGCCCAATCCTGCCATAAACATCAGGAAGAGGGCATAGCGCTTCACGTCCGCCGGACGCGAGCAGGTAGTAACGTCTGTACTCATAGCGGGGCTATTATACCATTTTTACCCGCCGGTGCAATAAAAAAAACTGACTTCAGCCCCATCCGCGCGCGGGAAATCGGCGAGGGGCGCGGCAAATACTGTCATGATTCCCTAAAGAATGGCTTGACGGCGCGGGGCCTTTATGATAAAGTAACGCCACAGGGAACAGCGCGGGCAACAGCACGCGAACTCCCCGCATAAACGCAAACGAAGACAGATTCTCATGAAGATCAAACACGCTATGATGACCCTGGCCCTCGCGGCCGGCACGGTTCTTGTACCCTCCTGCGCCACGATGGCGAACGTGAACAACGTCTCCCAGCGCCAGGCCAACACGGTGACTGAGGTGGTGCCCGGCACTATCATCAGCGCCACGAACTGCACCATCCGCACCTCCGGCACGGCCACGGGTGTCGGTGCCATCGGCGGCGGTGCGATCGGTGCTGCGCTCGGCAGCCTGATCGGTTCCGGCGGCGGCCAGACCGTTGCCACCGTGGGCTTGGGCTTGGCCGGTGCAGCAGCCGGTGCAGCCCTGACGGACTCCCTGGGCAACACCAAGGGCCAGCGCCTGATCGTGAAGTTAGACGGCAAGAACGGCCGCACCTTCGAGGTGACGCAGCCCGTCTACAAGCAGTACGGCTACCTCTCCCCGGGTATGCACGGCATGCTCTCCATCGGCAACCCCTCCACCTTCCGTCCGGACGGCTACTGAAGCCCCGGCCGGGGAGCCTCCGGTTCCCGGTAAGATTCATCACCCCGTTGGCTGCGGTCAGCGGGGTTTTTCGTGCCCGCAAAAAGCCCCCGAGCGCGCATGCACCCGAGGGCCGAAGAGAACTCAGCCGGCGTGCCTCAGCACTGAGCCAGAGCCGTCAGCAGCTTGTTGTGGATACCGCCGAAGCCACCGTTGCTCATCACCAGAAGCACATCCCCCGGGTGTACCCGGGTCACCACATAGGTCACAATATCCCCCACATCCTTCCCCACATAGCAAGGGGTACCCAGCTCCTCCACCTCATTGCGCAGCATCTCCTCATTCAAGCGCTCCTCCGGCGCAATGCGCGCGGCACGCTCAATGGGGGACAGCACCGCCCGATCCGCCGTAGCGATGGACGCAGCCAGCTCATGCTGGAAGAGGCAGCGCGCCGTCGTGTTGCTGCGCGGGTCGAAGATGCACCACAGGCGGCTCTTCGGGAAACGCTGGCGCAGCCCCGCAACCGCCTGAGCAATGGCCGTGGGGTGATGCGCAAAGTCATCCACCACCGTCACAGAGTTCACGCAGCCGCGCACCTCCTGGCGCCGCGCCACACCCTCAAAAGACTCGAAAGCGCGCCGAATGGTCTCCGGATCCACCCCGGCGGTACGAGCCGCGCACACCGCCATGGCCGCATTGCGCACGTTGAACTCCCCGACCATCGGAATGCTGTAGGGCTCCCCGTCCACGGTGAAAGAGCTCCCGCTCGGCGCAGTGCCCGTCACTTCAATCCGCACATCGGCGTCCTCCCCCATGCCCACGGTGGTGATGGGCACCATGCGCAACTCGGTAGCGGCCGCCTCGCGCACGGAGCGGCAGTTCGGGCAATCCGCATTCATGAACACCCGACCCGTGGACGGCACACAGCGCAGCAGACGGCGGAAGGAGAGCTTGACGGCCTCCAGATCCGCATAGATGTCCGCATGGTCCATCTCGATATTGTTGATGATAGCCACCTCCGGCAAGTAGTGCAGGAACTTACTGCGCTTGTCGAAAAAAGCGGTGTCGTATTCATCCCCCTCCAGCACAAAGTAATCGGAATCGGAGAAATAGCCGCCGCGCTCCAAGTTGCGGGCAATGCCGCCAATCATGAACCCGGGGTTCAGCCCGGCGCACTTCATCACCCAAGTCAGCATGGAGGTAGTGGTCGTCTTACCGTGCGTGCCGGTCACCACATAGTTGTGCTTACCCCACAGGAAGTGTTCCTTGAGCACCTCCGGCAGGCTCACATAGCGCAGCTTGCGGTTCAGCACCGCCTCCACCTCGGGATTCCCGCGGCTCATGGCATTACCGATGACGATGACGTCGGCCTCCGCCGGGATGTTCTCCGCCTTGTAGCCGGAGAAAACCTGAATTCCCTCCTCTGCCAGGAAGGTCGACATGGGAGGATAAACCCCGGCATCCGAGCCGGTGACGGTATAGCCCCTGCGGGCCATGGCAGAGGCAACTGCGCCCATGGCCGTGCCGCAAATACCGAGGAAATGAAAGTGCTTCATGCTGCGATGTTGATGATGAACGCCGCCAAGGGTACAGCATACGCGGCACTTTGGCAAGTGTTTTTTTTGCCCACAGTGCATCCGTCACTCCTCCGTGCTCTTTCCGGGGATGATGACGCGCATAATACTTGACGCATGCGCGCGTGCGCGTATAATGGGCGGACATATGAGTGAAAACGAAACTCCCCCCGTGCCGACCGATGCCGTCGACACCGGGGCACAGCAGGAATACGGCGCAGCCCAGATTGACAAGTTGGAGGGCTTGGAAGCCGTGCGCAAACGCCCGGGCATGTACATCGGCGACCCGGATCAGCGCGGTCTCCACCATTGTGTCTTTGAGGTCTTGGACAACTCCATTGACGAGCACCTGGCCGGCTATTGCACGCACATTGAGATTCTCATGCACGTGGACGGCTCCATCTCCGTAGCGGACAACGGGCGCGGCATTCCCGTGGACATTCACCCCAAGTTCGGCATACCGGCGGTAGAGTTGGTGCTCACGAACCTGCACGCCGGCGGTAAGTTCGGCCAGGGCGCCTACAAGTACTCCGGCGGTCTGCACGGCGTGGGTGCCAAGTGCGTGAACGCGCTCTCCGATTGGTTCAAGGCCGAGGTGCGGCGCGACGGCAAGCGGCACGTCATCACCTTCGAGCGCGGCAAGACCAAGGACAAGCTGCACGTGGTGGGCACCTGCCCGCAGAACCAGACCGGCACCACCATCACCTTCCTGCCGGACCCGACCATCTTCACGGACACGACGGAGTTCGTCTTTGATATGCTGGGCCGCCGACTGCGCGAGCTCGCATTCCTCAACCCCGGGCTGGTCATCACCCTGGTGGATGAGCGCACCACCCCGGAGCGCCGGGAGACCTTCTTCTACAAGGACGGCATCCGCGAGTTCGTCCACCAGCTCAACGAGAACAAGACCCTCATCACCCCGGAGCCCATCGTCATGAACGGCGTACGCCACATCGAGGTTGACTACGACGGCAAGACGATGCAGGACGATGTGATCGTGGACGTGGTGATGCAGTACAATGACAGCGACAAGTACAACATCCTCTGCTACGCCAACAGCATCTACAACGGCGACGGCGGCACGCACCTCTCCGGCTTCCGCAGTGCACTCACCCGAGCGGTGAATGCCTACGCCAAGGCCAACAACCTGCTGAAGGACAAGGACCCGAGCCTGACCGGCGATGACGTGCGGGAGGGTCTGGTGGCCGTCATCAGCATCAAGATGCCCAACCCGCGCTTCTCCAGCCAGACCAAGGACAAGCTGGTGAACACGGAGATCGAGGGCGTAGTGAGCAGCGTGGTGTACGAGGAGCTGCGCGACTACTTTGAGGAGAACCCGCAGCAGGCCCGCCAGATCATCGACCGCTGCCTCATCGCCAGCCGCGCCCGAGAGGCGGCCCGCAAGGCCCGCGAGAGTGTGCGCAAGAGTGCCATGACCGTCGGCGGCGGCCTGCCCGGTAAGCTGGCCGACTGCTCCAACCGCGACCCCGAGCAGAGTGAGCTCTTCATCGTGGAGGGTGACTCCGCAGGCGGCTCCGCCAAGATGGGCCGCGACCGCCGCACCCAAGCCATCCTGCCCCTGCGCGGTAAGATTCTCAACGTGGAGAAGGCCCGCCTGGACAAGGCGCTGGGCAGCGAGACCATTCAGAACATCATCACCGCCATCGGCGCCGGCATCGGCGACGGGGAGGGCGAGGGTTCTTTTGACCTGAGCAAGGCCCGCTACCACAAGATCATCCTGATGGCGGATGCCGATGTGGACGGCGCGCACATCTGCACCCTTCTACTCACCCTCTTCTGCCGCCACATGCCGCAGTTGGTCCGCGCGGGCTATGTCTACATCGCCCAGCCGCCGCTCTACCGCGTCAAATACCGCAAGGAGGAGCAGTACATTCAGGATGAGGTGTCGCTGAACCGCAAGCTCATCTCCCTCGGCTCCGGGGACATCACCCTGCGCACGGCAGACAAGTCCCGGGAGTACGATGCGGACACCCTCATGGGCATTCTTGAGACGCTCATCAACCTGCAGAAGTTCGAGGGCGCCGTCGCCGGTCACGGCGGCAATCTCAAGGACCTGCTGCGTCACCGCGCTGCCACGGGGGCTTTCCCGGAGTATCTGGTGAAGGTGCGCTGCGGCAATGATGAAGAAGTCGTCTACTTCGACACGATGGAAAGCCTCTCCGCCTTCAGCGATGAGAACCCGGATCTCTTCCTCTTCGGTGAGCCCACGGAGGAAGAGCTGGCCGCCAACCCGCTGCCCGTGCGCGAGGGCCCGAGCCGCCGCGCGCTGCTGCACGAGCTGCACGAGGCCAAGGCTATCTCCCGCATCATGGCCCGCCTGGAGGAGCTGGGCATCCCCGCCGACCGCCTGCTGAACGATGACGCGCCCGTCTTCGAGATCGAGGAGGGCAGCAAGGGCAGCGTGACTCCCATCTTCTATGTGGGCGACATCCTGGAGCGGGTGCTCGACATCGGCCGCCGAAACGTCAGCATCACCCGATTCAAAGGTCTGGGTGAAATGAACCCGGAGGACCTGTACGCCACCACCATGGACCCCGAGAAGCGCGAGCTGCTGCGGGTGCGCCTGGACGATGACAACATGGCCTCCGCCGACAAGATGTTCACCATCCTGATGGGCGATTTGGTGGAGCCCCGCCGCCGCTTCATCGAGGACAATGCGCTCAATGTGCGCAACCTGGATGTGTAACCCCTCTCGTAACCTTTTACCAATTCCATAAGCAATGAATGAAACGCGAATCCGCCCGGTAGACGTGGCGGAAGAAATGGCCAAGAGCTTCCTGGACTACTCCATGTCCGTCATCATCTCCCGCGCGCTGCCGGATGCGCGGGACGGCCTGAAGCCCTCCCAGCGCCGTGTGCTCTACGCCATGCACGAGCTGGGTCTGGTGCCCACCAAGGGCACGCTCAAGTGCGCCCGTATCGTCGGTGATACCATCGGTAAGTACCACCCGCACGGCGACTCCTCCGCCTACGGGGCCTTGGTGAACATGGCCCAGCCCTGGTACATGCGCGATGTGCTCGTGAGCGGCCAGGGTAACTTCGGTACGCCGGAGGGTGACCCGCCCGCTGCCTACCGATACACGGAGGCCAAGCTCTCCCACATGGGTATGGCCCTGATGGATGACCTGGACAAGGACACGGTGGACTTTCAGCCGAACTACGACGGCAACTTCACGGAGCCGGTCGTCTTCCCCAGTGCCTTCCCGAACCTGCTGGTGAACGGCGGCACGGGTATCGCCGTGGGTATGGCCACCAACATGGCCCCGCACAACCTCGGCGAGGTCGTGGACGGTATCTGCGCATTCATCGACAACCCGCACATCACCGCCGAGCAGTTGCGCGCCTACATCAAGGGGCCGGACTTCCCCACGGGGGGCTACATCCTCGGCACCAAAGGTATCGATAAGTACTTCCGCACGGGGCGCGGCAGCGTGCTCATGCGCGGTAAGATGGAGGTGGTCACCAATGAGAACGGGCGCGAGTTCATCCACATCTCGGATGTTCCCTACGGTGTCAACCGCGCCGTGGTGCAGGAGCGCATCGCGGAGCTGGTGCGGGATAAGGTCATCACGGACATCGCCGGCATGCGCGACCTGACGGACTATGTGGAGATTGAGCTCAAGCGCGATGCCCGCCCGCAGGTGGTCATCAACCAGCTCTACAAGCTCACCAGCTTGGAGACCGGTTTCTCCATCAACATGCTGGCCATTCATGAGAACCGCCCCAAGGTGCTCACCATGCGGGATGCCATCAACTTCTACGTGGAGCACCGCCGCGAGGTCGTGGTGCGCCGCACGCGTTTCCTCCTCAAGAAGGCGGAGGACCGCGCGGAGATTTTGGAGGCTTACCTTATCGCCTTGGCCAACCTGGATGAGTTCATCCGCATCATCCGCGACTCCAAGAACCGCGACGAGGCTCGCCAACGTCTCATGGCGTTCCGCTTCCCGACGGAGCTTGCGAAGGGGCTCGGCATCCTCATCCGCAGCCAGCCTTCCATCCAAGGGGATTCCTACATCTTCACGGAGCGGCAGGTGAACGCCATCTTGGATCTGCGCCTCTACCAGCTCACTGCGCTGGAGAGTGATAAGATCTCCGATGAGTACAAGGCTCTGCTGGAGCAGATCGAGGACTACCTAGACATCCTGGCCAACGAGGCCCGCGTGCTCGGCATCGTGAAGGATGAGCTGCGCGCCATCAAGGCCAAGCATGCCACCCCGCGCCTCACCAAGATCATCCCCTACGAGGGGGACATGGCCATCGAGGACCTCATCCCGAATGACAGCATGGTGGTGACCATCTCGCACAACGGCTACATCAAGCGCACCAACGCAGACGAATACCGCCTGCAGGGCCGCGGCGGCAAGGGGGTGAAGGTGGCTTCCACCAAGAGCAAGAAGGACCGCGAGGACTTCGTGGAGCACCTCTTCGCTGCGCAGAATCACGACTACATCATGTTCTTCACCAACACGGGCCGCGTGTATGTGGAGCGCGTGTACGAGATCGATGAGGCCGCGCGCAGTGCCCAGGGTCGTTCCATCAAGAACCTGCTCAACCTGCAGGCGGAGGAGAAGATCGCGGCCATCCTGCGCCTGGAGCGGCGTGTGGATGAGTCCGGCAAGGATGTGACCTTCGCCGAGGATTCCGGCAACGTGGTCTTCGCTACCCGCAACGGTACGGTGAAGAAGACGGCGTTGAATGACTTTGTCAATTACCGCAAGGCCGGCATCATCGCCATCAATCTGGAGGAGGGGAACTCGCTCGTCAACGTGGAGCTCACCGACGGCTCGCAGGACATCATCATGGTCACGCATGACGGCATGAGCATCCGTTTCAATGAGTCCGAGATGCGCAATCAGGGCCGCGGCACCATCGGCGTGCGCGGTATCAAGCTGCGCGAGGGGGACTATGTGGTGGCTCTGGCGGTGGTGCATGATGACGCAGCGCACCTGCTCGTGGTGTCGGAGAACGGGCTCGGCAAACGCACGGCCTTCTCCGAGTACCGCATCCAGAGCCGCGCGGGTATCGGCATCAAGACCATCAACTGCACGGAGAAGACCGGTAAGGTGGTCTCCGCCACCACGGTCACCGATGCGGATGAGCTGATGATCATGACCACGGGCGGCCAATCCGTCCGCATTAAGGTGGCGGATGTCCGGGAGACGGGCCGCGCTACCCAGGGTGTGAAGCTCATTACGCTGGATGCCAATGACCTGATTCAGGACATCTCGCTTATCATCCCGGATGATGAGGAGGGCAGCGACGACGCTTCCGAGCAGGAGGGTGAGCCCTCCCCGGAGGAGGCGGGGGAATAAACCCACCGTCCTGCCGATACAGCGGGCACCGCTCTCCCGGTTCGGGAGCGGTGCCCGTTCCTTTGCGGGGAAAAGGGCGGGCATGGTGGATTTGATGCTTGCCAAACAGAGGCCGGACATGCTATACTGGTGCGCGAGGGTACACGCCCGAGGACACGATGATCACGGCACCGATTGTAGATGTAGAGAAACTGAAGATGTATTTCCCCGTGCGGCGGGGGGTGCTGGGTCGCGTTACGGGTACGCTGAAGGCGGTGGATGAGGTGAGTTTCTCCATCGCGCAGGGAGAGACGCTGGGGCTGGTGGGGGAGAGTGGTTGCGGCAAGAGCACCATCGGGCGCTGCCTGGTGCGCTTGTTGGAGCCGACGGGTGGGCGCATTCGCTTGGCGGGCAAGGACATCACCCACCGCTCGCAGTGGCGTCTGCGCCGCATGCGCAGCATGGTGCAGATGGTTTTTCAGGATCCCTCTGCCTCGCTGGATCCGCGGATGGATGTACGCCACCTCATCACGGAGCCGATGGTCATTGCGGAGCGCGGTTCGCGCCGCAGTCGCGCCAAGCGGGTGGATTGGCTCATGGACATCGTGGGACTGCCGCAGTCGAGTGCCGCGAAATTCCCGCACGAGTTCTCCGGCGGCCAGAAGCAGCGTATCGCCATCGCGCGGGCCTTGGCGCTGGATCCCAAGCTCATCATCCTGGATGAACCCGTCAGCGCTTTGGATGTTTCCGTGCAGTCGCAGGTGCTCAATCTGTTGCTGGACCTGCAGAATGAGCTGAAGCTTTCCTACCTCTTCATTTCGCACGATCTCTCGGTGGTCAAGCACATTTCGGATCGCGTGGCGGTGATGTACTTGGGCAAAATCGTGGAGATGGGCGCCGCTGACACCATCTACAAAAATCCGCGGCATGCTTATACCAAGGCGCTTATCTCGGCCATTCCTCCGCCGGACCCCACCGTTACCCCGGCGCCCATCGTGATGACGGGGGATGTGCCCTCCCCCATCGACCCGCCGCCGGGCAGTGCCTTCGGGCGCCGTGTCAACCACCCGCGGGTGGACATGACGGCAGGCTTGGATATGTCGCCCGTGCTCATTGCTCCCGGGCATTGGGTGGCACCGGATCCCTGCGCGCTGAGCGATGAGGATCTCAAGAAGCTGGGCATCGACGTCTTGAATTGAGATGCTGATGCTGCGTCCCCTGCTCCGCCTGCGAGACAGCCTGCAACGCGCGGGCGAGGACGAGGCGCGTCCCCTGACGGAGCACTTGGAGGATCTGCGGCTCACCCTGCTGCGGATGGGAGCGGTGCTGCTGCTGGGCATGGTGCTGTGCTTTGCCTTCACTCCGCAGGTGCTCGATTTCCTGCGCCGCCCGGTGGAGCGGGCCTTGATGTTGCGCGCTCAGGAGAGCCTGCCGAACGATTTATCCGCCGCAGAGTGGGAGCAGGCGCGGGCCCTGGCCGAGCAACAGGGGCGGCTTCCGCAGGGGGCTTATGCGGCTTTGTTGGCGGAGCTCCCCTCCCCCGTGCAGAGGGCGGCGGGGGCGCTGCCTTTTCTGCGGGCTGCGGCCTTGCTGCCGCCGGGGGAGCAGGCGGACTGGCTGCGGCGTCACTGCCCGGCGGAGCTGCTGGAGCTTTCCTTGGCCCTGCACCGCAGCGGGGCGGATCTGCGGCCGCCGCCGGCGCAGCGGGGGATGCAGCTGATGGGGGCTTTTCACCCCGGGGAGGCTTTCATGCTCTCGCTCAGTCTCGCTTTCTACGGCGGGCTGGTGCTATCCTTCCCCCTGTTGCTGCTGCTCGCGCTGCATTTTCTGCTGCCGGGCCTGCGGGGTGGTGAGCGGCGGCTGTTGTGCCGCTGTGCGGCGGCGTCCCTGGGTCTGTTTCTGGCGGGCGGGACCTTCGGTTATGCAATCGTGCTGCCGCGCATTCTCTGCTTCTTTGCGGGCTATGCGGAGGGGTTGGGCATCGCGAACGACTGGCGCATCGGGTACTATCTCACCTTTGCAGCCAAACTCATCTTCCTCTTCGGTGCGGCCTTTCAACTCCCCGTCGTCGTGCTGCCGCTCATCCGCCTGGGGCTGTTGCCGCACGAGCGCATCCGCAGGCTGCGGGCGCATGCTTTCATCGGGTGCCTGGCCGCCGCGCTGGTGCTGGCGCCGGCGCCGGATCCCGCTACCATGCTGCTCATGGCGCTGCCGATGTACCTGCTCTTCGAGCTCTGCATCCTCTATGCCCGCTTCACCCGCCGGCACAGGGTATAAACCTTCCTCCCGCAGAAATTACGCCGCAGGCTCTTCCTCCGTCCCCTCCTCCGCAGCGAGCTTCGCCGCACGCTGTGCCTCCCGAGCCGCACGGGCCTCCGCCCGACGCTGCCGCGCCCTCTCCCGGGCCGCTTCCTTGGCACGCTTCTTCCGCCGTGCCCGCGCTACCTCCAGCGCCCGCTTATACTTACGCTTATATTCCCGCATCACGCGCTCCACCGGTTCCTCCGCTATCCGCGCTAAAACTTCATCCCGCAGGGCTACCGCCGCCGCACGGCTTCCTTCGTCCCCTCCGTAGACACTATCCGCAAAATATACAGTTAGGGTTATCCCCTTTCGGCAAATAGAGACACGCCACCCGGAAAAAGTCGTCGTCTCCGGCGTGTAACGTGTCAGATTTCTGTTGTCTTCATTCATGGTTCCGCCGCAAAATATACAATACATCACCCGATCACTCAAGCCAAATATCACATACCTCTTTCGGGCGTAACGTATTATAACGAAAATTTAGCCCCGTAAGTTATTCTCTCTCAACGCCTTCCGCTTTCTTACATATTTCTCTGTCATCCCCTTCCCTCCGCCCCTGCTGAATAATCAAGAAAACTAAACAACATCCCGAAGCTGTCTCCTCCCCGCACGCACCGGCACCGAGAGACTTCACGCCGCCGGGATAGTCGAACCCGAGAAGGAAAGGACCGCGGAATAAAAGGAATTTTGGGAGAGTCAGTGGCCTGCCTGTCCGGGTTCAGACTGCATGCCGCCGCAATAGGAGGTCCCTTGGTTATTTTTGATCAAATTCTAAGGCCACCTACTGTGAATTCGCCTTGAAGTCTTGCCGAAGTTCCGAAGGCCGAGCAGTTTCCGAAAATTCCCTTCATTCCGCAGTCATCCGTGGTATCCGTGGAAGGCTTGGCCCTGCGGTGCGGGCTGCGGCGGGGAAATTAAAAAGGCAGGCGAGCCGGGGTGTCTGCCTGCCTGTGAGGTGTTGTGCCGCGCGGGCTTAGAAGGTGTAGCCTACGCCGATGCGCACGCCGTGGAAGTTCTGCTTCTTGGGTCGGATGGAGGTGGACTGGCCGTGGCGGGTCACGATGTACCTGGGGGATGCCGTATCGCCGCTGAAGTGATAAGCCACGAAAGCATCCCATTTGCCGCAGACGGCATAGCGCACACCCAGCTCCGCGGAGTAGCCGAAGCCCCAGCCGGACTTGTGAATATTGCCGAGGACCTCCTTGTCAAGCCAAGCGAAACTGACGAGGCCGACATTGGCACCGGCAAAGGCGGACCACTTGTCGCTCAGGGCGTAGGTGTAGCGGTAGCCGGGCATCAGGCTCCAGGTGTTGGTGATGATGCGTATATTCTCCTCCTGCTGACGATTGCCGTAGGCATAGCCGAGGCGCAGGGTCAGGGCGTTATTCTCGTCGAGATGGTAGACGCCGGTGAGGTCCCAGCTCCAGGTGTTCACCTTTTTCTGGGGGCCGAACCAGTCTTTGCCGCTGTGGAAGGGGCTCTTGGCGGCCTTGTTGAAGCCGGCCCCGAGCTCAACAGCCCAAGGGCTGACGACGGGAGCGGGCGCCGGGGCGGGCGCGGGGGCCACAGCTGGTTTCGTGCCGGCGAGGGCCGGGGCGGCCAGTGCGATGAGGGCGAGGGTTTTCTTCATGATGCGCTGATGTGAACGGGGTTAGTCCGAGGCCGGAGAATACGACCCCATGGGGTCAGTATAGCACGCCCGGGGCGGATGTCAAGCCTCCGAGGGGCGATTTCACTATCAAAAAAAGCAGGCAACCCGCTTGGGATTGCCTGCCTGAAAATGCTATCAGCAGTTCGGATCAGAACGTGTAGCCTACGCCGAGACGCACGCCGTGGAAGTTCTGATTCTTGGAGCGAATCGTCTCCCAAGCGTCATCCTCACGGCGGGTCGGGTTGGCGGTGTGGCCATTGAAGCTGTAGGCCACGAAGGCGTCCCAGTTGGGGCAAATGGCGTAGCGCACGCCCACCTCAGCGGAGTAGGCCCAGCCCCAGCCGGACTTGTGGCACGTGCTACCATCTTCCTTAAGCCGCCAAGCGCTGTTAGCAATGCCCACGTTGGCACCGGCGAACACGGACCACTTGTCGTTCAGGGCGTAGGTGTAGCGGTAACCGGGCATCAGGCTCCAAGTGTTGGTGATGATGCGGGCGGCCTCATCCTGCTGGCGGTTGCCGTAGGCGTAGCCGAGGCGGAGGGTCAGGGCGTTGTTGTCGTCCAGGTTGTAGACGCCGGTAACGTCCCAGTTCCAGGTGTGGACGCGCTTCTGATCATCAGCGTCCTTGAACACGTTGCGGGCAGCACGGTTGCAGCCGACGCCGAGCTCAACAGCCCAGGGGCTGACGACGGGAGCGGGTGCGGGGGCCGGAGCCGGGGCGGGAGCCACGGTGGGTTTCGTGCCAGCGAGGGCCGGAGCGGCCAATGCGATGATTGCGAGTGTCTTCTTCATAATGTGTATGAGAATTCGGGTTAAGTTTTGTGAGACCGGACCATCCTGTCTCGCACGTTACTGTAGCATACTTGCGGGGGAAGTCAAGACAAAATAGATAAAATGCGGTAATTTTTCACTCCTTCAAGACAAAAACGCCTGCGTGGGGCCCCGCAGGCGTCGAACGGAGTTGCAAAACGTGCGTTTCAGTCCACGTTGTCGAAAATCTCCTCCGGCTTGAAGAAACGCTTGATCTCCACCTCCGCGCTCTCCGGAGAGTCGGAGGCGTGGCAGATGTTGAGCATGCTGTTGGTGCCGAAGTCCCCGCGGATGGTCCCCTTATCCGCCTTGAGTGAATTGGTGGGCCCGAGGATGGTGCGGACGCGCTGGATGACACCGGGGCCGGAGAGGCAGAGAGCGACGACGGGGGAGGTCTGCATGAAGGCAGAAAGCTTGGGGAAGAGGGGCTCGCCGTCGATGACCAGGTCGATGATGTGAGCGTAGTGCTCGCGCAACAGGGCATCATTGAGCTGCATCAGCTTGAGACCGCGCAGGCGGAAACCCTCGGCGAGGAGTCGCTGCAGGATGATACCGGAGAGGTTCTTGCGGACGCAGTCCGGCTTGAAAAGAATGAGTGTTTTTTCGTCTCTGTTCATCGTAAGAATGAGTGGTTGCCATGATTCATACACCGAAAAGGCGGCTATGTCAAGGGCAAAAGCATGGAGTACAGCCACAATTTCGCATTGCGTTACGGGGGCGGAGGGTATATACTGCCCACAGCAAAACGAAAGAATCATGCACACATTACGCTACAAACCGCTGCCGGCGAGCCTGTACCGGCAGAACCGCGATGAGCTGGCCGCGCAGTTGCCGGCGGGGGCTCTGGTCATCATCCATGCCAACGATATTTACCCGACGAATGCGGACGGCACGCTGGCGCACCACCAGAATGCCGACCTCTTTTACCTGACGGGGATTGACCAGGAGGAGACCGTGCTTCTCATGCGCATCGGCAAGGAGGGTCAGCACGAGGACACCCTGCTGCTGCGCGAGACGAACGAGCGCATCGTCATCTGGGAGGGCGCTCGCCTGACCCGCGAGACCGCTACGCAGTTGAGCGGCATCGAGGATGTGCGGTGGACGCAGGAGTACAACAGCCTGCTGGCACAATGGGTGCCCACCGCCGCCGAGTTGTGGCTGGAGCGGGACAACCACCCCCGCCGCTACACCTATGTGCAGACCCGCAACGAGCGCTGCGCCGCTGCCCTGCTGGCGGCCTACCCGGATGCGAAGGTGAAGTGCCTGTATGACCTGCTGGCTGCCATGCGTCTGGTAAAGAAGCCGGAGGAGCTGGAACAGCTGCGCGAGGCCTGCCGCATCACGGGCGAGGGTTTCACGGCCATGCTGGGCCGCGTGCACCCCGGGATGGGGGAGTGGGAGATGGAGGCGGAGCTGAGCCGCGAGTATATCTCCCGCCGCGCGCGCAAGTTCTCTTTCTTGCCCATCATCGCCTCCGGGCATGATACCTGCGTGCTGCACTACATCAGCAACCACAAGCCCTGCTGCGACGGGGACCTGATTCTCTTTGACATCGGTGCCGAATACGGTGGCTACGCGGGCGATATGTCCCGCACCGTGCCGGCAAACGGCAAGTTCACCCCGCGCCAGAAGGCAGTATACGATGCCGTGCTGGCCGTGCACCGCTACGCCCGCAGCATCATGCGCCCCGGCCTGCGCAAGAGCGAGTACGAGCGTCTGGTGCGCGTGGCCATGGCGCAGCAGCTGGTGCAGCTCGGGCTCCTCACCGCCGAACAGGTACAGGCGGAGGGGGATAACCCCACCTGCGTGCGCCGTTATTACATGCACGGCACCTCCCACCCCCTCGGGCTGGACGTGCATGATGTGGGCCCCGCCGACCCAGTCTTCGCGCTCAACCAGGTCTGGACCATCGAGCCGGGTATCTACATTCCGGAGGAGTCCATCGGCATCCGCATCGAGACGGACGTCGTCATCCTCGAGCACGACACCGAGGATCTCATCCCCAACGCCCCCCTCGAGACTGAGGACATCGAGCGTCTCATGGCCCGCGTCTGAGCCCCCCCCTCTCCGCCCCTCCCCCGGGGCGGGGGACTTCCGGCCGCCGTGGCGCTCAAAAGCGAGAGAGAAGGACCGCGGGATGAAAGGAATTTCGGGAGAGTCACCGACCTCCTGCGGATATGCTCGGAAGTCTTGCCGAAGTTCCGAAGGTCAATCAGTTTCCGAAAATTCCCTTCATTCCGCGGTTCCACTCCCTCTCGGGTTCTCCTGCCGCGGCGGGGTGCAGTCTTGATACAGGCCCTGCTTATCCGTGGTCAGAGTTCGGGGATGATGTTGAGGAGGGCGAAGGCGTCCTCCTCTAGGGAATCGAGGACCTCGAGGTCGGCCTCACAGTGGACGGTGTAGTACTCCGCGCCCCAGAGGCGAGCGACGGCCTCCAGGTCAACTCCGGGGGGCTGGACGGCGAGGCGGTGGAGCTCCGGACTCATGCCCGGGGTACGTGCGGCGGAAGCGCCCTCATTGTTGAGGACAGCCACAACCCGCTTACCGGGCGCAAGCTGGGGAACGATCGCCGCGGCATCCAAGTCCCGCAGCAGCGCGATGTCACCCGTCAGGCAGACCGCGTACGAAGCATCCGCCGCATTGGCGAGGAAAGCCGAGATGGTACCGTCCGCCCCGCCGGCGGTATTGTTGGCGCGCACGTAAACCGTCGGCACACGCGTCTGCGCGTAGGTATTCCAGGCGCGGATGGTCCCCGGACTGCCGATGAAGATAACATCCGCGATGCAGGCGTGGTTCGAGAGCGCACGCACGAGGGCCTCCGTACTCTCCGGCGCGGCGAGCACATGCTCCTCCAACAGAGCGCACTCATGCCGACTGTGGCTGAGCAGGCGGTTCACATCCCCCACATGCGGCACATCCCCCAGAGCCTTCATCACCTGCTCAATCTCGCCCTCCACCACCGTACTGCGACGGCGCAGGCCGGCGAAACCCGTGCGGGTAACGGAGAAGACCTCCACCTCGGGCAGGGACTCCAGCTCGGACCAGAAGGGATGGGTGGGGATATCCCCCAAACGCAGCACATAACGCGGCGGATTCTTAGCCAGGAAACGCTCCGCACCGTGCAGGATGTAGGGCTGCAGCTCCTCCCGCAGGCCGCTGGCCGCCTCCGCCAGCACGGGCACGCGCAGGGTGCGTGCCATCCACAGTGCGGGCTCCTGCTCATCCGGGTTCAACGCGCCGAGCATGAGCACCAGCCCCTCCTGCGCACGGAAGCGCAGCATCTGCGACAGCGCCACCAGAGAACCCCGGAAGCGCGGCGCCGGCGGTGCCTCCGCCACCTCCACCCCGGAGTAGTCACCGGCGGCAGACACCCCCTCCCCTATGTTCAGCGTCAGGTGCACGGGGAAACCATCCGCCAGCGCAGCGCAGAGGTCCGGCAGGTCGCTGACGGCACAGGGCAGAGAGAGCTCCATACCGGCGGCATGGGTACCGAACAACCCCTCGTGATCAATGCCGCCGTTCACCGTGATGATGAGGAGCGGGCGGCGCTGGTAATAGGCATCCACCACGGCGGGAAGCATGGCCGCCGCGCTGCTGCCGCTGCCGGCCAGAAGCGCAACGGGACGCCCCGTAGCCTGGCTGCGCCCGAGGGCGAAATAGGCCGCCGCGCGGTCGTCCGCATGCGTCCAGCGGTGAATAAACGGGCAGTTAGCCAGAGCTGCCAACAAGCTACGGTTCGCAGCCCCCGGGCAGCACACCCACTCGGCTATACCGGCCATGGCACAGCATGAGATCAATCCCTTCATAACATCAATTCGGTAAAATTTCCTGCGCCCCCATATGCCGCGGGGTGCGCCCGGTGAGTAAGTCGTATAACATGGCCACCCGCGCCCCGCGCTCGCGCACGAAATGGCGAAGGCGGGAAGAGCGTGTGGTGGGCTTCAGGGGCGCGTTCAGCCCCTCCGCCGGGATGTCCAGGTAATGCGCGATGGCCACGGCCCGCGCCGCGTGCTCCGGCTGGCTGACGACAACCAACTGCTGCGCGCCGAAGATACGGTGCGCCCGCACCACGGAATCATAGGTGCAGAGACCGGCGTAATCGCATACGATGCGATCCGACGGCACCCCGAGAGCCACGAGCGCGCGCCGCATCTCCCGCGGCTCATTGTAGGAACGGAAACGGTTATCCCCGGAAACGATGAGGCAGCGCACCTTGCCGCTGCGCCAGAGCTCCGCCGCCGCCTGCATGCGCCCCGTGAAGTAGAAATTCGGCCGCCCCGGCCCCAGGTAGCGCGCGCAACCCAGCACCAACCCCACACCGCCCGCGGGGCAGTCCGCCGCCTTATCATGGCAGCGTCCCTCCGCCGCGCAATAGGTACAGAGCTCCGCCGCCCCGACCGCCAGCACTGCGAGCAACGCAAGCCCGATGCCGACGAACAGGATGCCCTTCAGCAGCCTGGAGAAGCCCCTGCGCATCACGCAACGGGAATCACCTGAATCCGCGTCACCAGCTCATGCGTCTCGCCGTAACGCAGCATGATATTCTCCGCAGGCACCACCGCTGACTCCACGGCCAGGAAACCGCGCTCGTTGCCCGCGCCCAAGTCACCCATGCCGGCGGCCAAGGCCGCGCCGGGGTTCCAGACCACGCAGGAGCCGGAGCCACTGCGCAGGATGCGGATGCTGCGTTTCCACGCGGGGTCGTGCACGGTGATTTCCTGCTGCTCCGGCACGGGGTGGTAAATGCGGTCGATGTGCCCCTTGGGCATCAGCGGGTCCTCGCTGTGCGGCACGGCGTCCTCCGCAAACTCCGTGAAGGCGCACTCCTCTAAGCCCGTCACCGCCACCTTCTCGTAGTCGCTCACGGCCAAGTAAGTATGCATAGCTGCGGAGAAAGGCATGGTGTGCGGCACATCCAGCGTCATCAGGCTCATGAGCAGCTCCTCCCCGGCCTCGATGATGAACGCGGCAGAAGGCAACCCCTCCTCCGCCGGCGGCAGAGCCAGCACAATGCGCACCCGCCCATCCTCCAGCTCCTCCGTGGCAGAAACCTGCCAGGCGGAGATGCGAGCCACGCCGTGCGAAGGCTTGCCCGCATCCTGCGGGTGCTTGCCGAACCAAGGCCAGCAGAGCGGCACCCCGCCGCGCAGGGCCTTCCCGCGGCGGTAGACCACCTGCGGGCTCGTGAAAATCACCGGCTGCTGCCCCTTGGGGGCCCAGCTCATCACCTGCGCGCCGTACACCGATACCTCCGCCGTACACAGCGGCGTATCCACCCGGATGATGGGGAACTCCTCCCCGTAGGGGTACTCTGTCGTTATCATGCCCCTATTTTAACAGAAGCCCCCTGCCCTGGCAAGCCGTATCTTGCGGACTGACGCATTTCTGCCCCCCCACAGCCTACGCCGACGCCCCCGACCGGATGAACCGATCGGGGGCGCAGAAACGGAAGTGAGTAACTTCAACAAATGTGCTTCCGCCTTACAGCACCTCGGGGGCGAGGGAGACGATCTTCATGAAGCCTTTTTCACGAAGCTCGCGAGCCACCGGCCCGAAGATACGGGTGCCGCGCGGGTTGTTGTCCTTGTCGATGCAGACAACCGCGTTAGAGTCGAAACGGAGCACCGAACCGTCATCGCGACGGATGGGAGCCGCCGTGCGCACGACCACCGCCTTCACCACGCTGCCCTTCTTGATGGAGGCAGTGGGAATGGACTCGCGGACGTGGATGGTGATGATGTCGCCGACGTGGGCCTGGAAGGTGGCCTTGCCGATGACGCCGATCATCTTGGCAGTACGGGCGCCGGTGTTGTCGGCAACCGTTACGAGGGATTCCATCTGGAGCATAGTAGATGTGTCCTTTCCGGTTTAGTGTTTAATGATTTCCACAAGCTCCCAGCGCTTCAGCGCGGAAAGCGGGCGGGTTTCACGGATGCGCACCTTATCACCCACCTTCGCCGTCTCGTTCTCATCATGCGCATAGAACTTCTTGCTGCGCTTGACGATCTTCTTGAACACGGGGTGGGGAACTCGGGCGACGTACTCCACGACGATGGTCTTCTGCATCTTGGTGGACACGACAACGCCGACGCGGGTCTTACGAAGGCCCCGGGGCTTAGCTGTGGTATTTTCTTCGCTCATATAAAGTCCTTGTGGGTTCGTATGGGTTTATCACTTGGCGTCAGCGGCAGCCCCCTCGCCCTGAACAGTCAGGGCGCAGGCAAGCTCCTTGCGGACGATGCGGATACGCTGGTTGTTCTCAAGCTGACCGGCAGCCTGCTGGATGCGCAGGTTGAAGTACTCCTCGCGCAGGGCGCGGATGTGGGCAGCAAGCTCATTGGCGGGAATCCCGCGGAAGTCTTTGGCTTTCTTGACAGGCATGATAACTGTAAGTTAGAGGTGAATTACACAGAATTAAGCCTGGGGTTCAACACCGTGGCGATAGACGAAACGCGTGCGGATACCCAGCTTGTTGGAGGCGAGGCGCAGAGCCTCACGAGCGGCAGACTCGGTCACGCCGCCGACCTCGAACATGATGTTGCCGGGGCGGCAGACGGCCACCCAACCCTCCACAGCACCCTTACCCTTACCCATACGGGTGTCCGGCGGACGCTTGGTAAAGGACTTCTGCGGGAAGATGCGGATGAACACGCGACCGCGACGACGCAGGTAACGGTTGATGGCAATACGGCAGGCTTCGATCTGGTTGTTGGTAATCCAGCCGCGGGTAAGCACCTGCAGGCCGAAGTCACCGAAGGCGACGTAATCACCGCTGGTAGCATTGCCGCCGCGATTGCCGCGGTGCATCTTGCGGTGGTTACCCTTGACTCGTTTGGGCATTAAAGGCATGTCTTATCTCTCCTATTGTTAAAGGTTGATGAACGAATGGGGCTTACGCATCGCGGCGCGGGTTGTCGCGGCGCGGACGCGGACCGCGGTCGCCGCGATCACGGCGGGGAGAAGGAGCAGCGGCTCCCGCAACCTCCGGGCGCTTGTTGATCCAGCACTTGATGCCGATGGCACCGTAGAGCGTGCGGGCCTCCGCAAAACCGTAGTCAATGCCGGCACGCAGCGTCTGCAACGGCACCTTGCCCTCGCGGTACTGCTCGGCACGCGCAATGTCCGCACCGCCCAGACGGCCGGCGCAACGCACGCGGATACCCTCTGCACCGAAGTCCATGGCCACCTGCACGGCACGCTTCATGGCGCGGCGGAAGGCGACACGGCGCTCAAGCTGCGTCGCGATGTTCTCCGCCACAAGCTGGGCGTCCAGCTCCGGCTGGCGGATCTCCATGATGTCGAGCTTGACCTGGGCGCCGCTGCAAATCTTGCTGAGCTCCTTGGTCATGTCCTCGATGTTCTTGCCCTTGGGCCCGATGAGGAGACCGGGGCGAGCGGTGGAGATGGTGACACGCACGCTGTTCCAAGCGCGCTCGATGGTAATGCGGGAGATAGCAGGGGCGGAGCCCTTGTCGCTGTTCAGCTTAGAGGTGCTCTCCTTGATGAACTTGCGGATCTTGAGGTCCTCGTGGAGCTTCGTGGCATAGTCCTTGCCCGTAGCATACCACTTGGAGCGCCAGTCTTTGGTAACGGCGAGACGGAAGCCGATAGGATTTACTTTTTGACCCATAGTGTTATGTCAGTTTATGATGATTATGCCTCGTTTCCGGCGAGGATGACGGTGATGTGGGCGGTACGCTTGCGGATCATGTTGGCAGAACCGCGGGCGCGCGCCATGGTGCGGCGGAAGGTCGGGCCCTCGTCCACAAGCACGCTCTTGAGCACGAGCTCGTCGGCGGAGAGACCGTTGTTGTTCTCGGCGTTGGCCACAGCGGCCTTGAGCGTCTTATTCAGGAGATAAGCGCCCTTCTTCGGGGAGTAGCTGAGCACGTCGGTAGCCTGGGAAACAGACATACCCTGAACGGCAGCGGCTACGTCGCGCATCTTCTTCGCAGAGATGCGTGCATTCTTGTATACTGCTTTCACTTCCATTGTTATGGTATTTGTTGAAGAATTAATCGTTGGTATTGACGGAAACGCGGTCTCCCACGCTGACCCGGAGGGCGGGGTTGAGGTGCTGCTGCACCAGCATACCGGCCACGTTCTTGCGCACGTCCGTAACGGTGGCAAAGGCGATGACCTGATCCCCGCGGGTGATGCGGATGGGCATGCCCACCTGCACCTTGGCAGCTCGCCCGGCGTTGATGACGACCAAGCCGGACTCCGTATCGATGCTGATGACGGTGGCATCATCCAAGCCGTTGGCCACTTGACCGAGCTGCGCCGCGCGCAGGCCGGTAGCGACATCCAGCTCCAGAAGAGCAGCCTCCAGCTCCGTGCGGGCGGCTTCATCCTCCACCATCGCGTTGCGGGCGTAGGCCACAACCGCCGCAGCCAAACGCTGCGAGGCCGTGCGCACCCGCTCCAGCTCCGTGCGGGAGGCCTCCAGCTGGGCTACGGTGTCCAGCAGGTTCTCCTCCCCGTTGCCCAGGGCAGCTCCGCCCAAGGCCTCCATACGGGCCCGGATTTCAGCCAAGCGGCGGCGCGCGGTGTCAGCATCGGCCCTGGCCAGGGCGTAGCTCTCCCGCAGTACCTCCACCTGCTTCTCCAGTTGTGCGATCTTGCGTTCCGTACCATCCGCCCCCGCAGCCGCGGTCGTCCCCCCCTGCACCGCAAGGGCGAGGGTGAGTACACAGATGACCGGGCTGAGGATGCTCATGGTTGGTTGGGTGTTATCCTGTTACTTCTTACCGATGCCGCCGTGCGCCTTGAAGATGCGCGTCGGGGCAAACTCACCGAGCTTGTGGCCCACCATGTTCTCCGTCACGTACACCGTGGCAAAGCTCTTGCCGGCGTGCACGAGGAAGGTGAGACCCACAAAGTCCGGAATCACCATGGAGGCGCGGCTCCACGTCTTGATCGGCTTGCGGTCACCACTCTGCAACTGGGCATCTACCTTGTCGAGAAGAGGCTGGCTTACGAAGGGTCCTTTTTTGAGGGAACGTCCCATTGTCGTTAAATGAGTTGATGGTTATGATTACTTAGACTTGCGGCGCTGCACGATGAACACATCGGAAGGCTTGCGGATACGGCGGGTCTTCTGGCCCTTCACATGCCCCCACGGGGACTTGAGGTGCTGGCGACCGCCACCGGACTTGGACTTACCCTCACCACCACCGTTGGGGTGGTCGACGGGGTTCATGCACATACCGCGCACGGTCGGGCGGATGCCCATCCAGCGCGTACGGCCGGCCTTACCGGAGGACTCGTTCATGTGCTGGGTGTTGCCCACCTGGCCGATGGTGCAGAGGCACTCCACGCGGAACTTACGCACCTCACCGGAGGGCATCTTGACGAGCGCGTACTCGCCGTCGCGGTTGGAGAGGATGGCCTGCTGGCCGGCAGAGCGGGCAATCTTGCCGCCGGTGCCGGGGCGCACCTCGATGTTGTGGATGGCCGTGCCGAGCGGGACGTTCTTGAGGGGCATCGCGTTGCCCACCTTCGGGGCCACGTTGTTGCCGCTCTGCACCGTCATGCCCACCGTCAGACCCACCGGGGCCAGGATGTAGCTCTTCGTGCCGTCCGTGTACTGAATCAGCGCGATGCGGCAGGTGCGGTTCGGGTCATACTCGATGGCCAGCACCGTCGCGGCCTCCTGCTTGGTGCGACGGAAGTCCACCAAACGATAATGGAACTTGTGACCGCCGCCGATGTGGCGGGTCGTGATGCGGCCGTTGTTGTTGCGGCCGCCGCTCTTGCGGATCGGCTCCAGCAAGGCCTTCTCAGGCTTGGACTTGGTGATCTCGTCGAAGGACGGAAGCACCTTGTAGCGGTTGGAAGGGGTGGTAGGCTTAAATGACTTAAGGGACATAATAGCTTACGATTTGAGGGGTTAACGGATCAGACCAGGTCGAGGGACTCACCGGCGGCGAGACGAACATAGGCCTTCTTCCATGCCGGAGCAACACCGGCATCCTTCGTGCGGCTGCGGCGCACCTTGCCGTCGCAGTTAGCCGTGCGCACCGATGCCACCTTCTTGCCGAAAGCCTTGGCAACGGCTCGCTTGATCTCGGACTTGGTCGCCTTCACAGCTACCTCGAACACGATTTCACCCGTCTTCTCATGCAGCACAACGGCCTTCTCGGATACGCGCGGGCGCTTGATAACGTCGTAGATGTCGTTCATATTTACTTGGTGGTTTTGGTGCGATCAGCAAGAATGGTCAGCGCAGACTCCACAAGCACCACCTTCGTGGCATGCAGCAGCTGCTCCACATTTACTTCCGAGGCCGTCATGAGCAGGACCTCGCCCACGTTGCGGCCGGCGCGCTTCGTCATCTCGTCGAAGGACTCCGCGACGATGAGGATCTTCTTGCCCTCGGCAATCCCTGCCACAGCGGCAACGAAGCTCTTGGTCTTGCCGTCCTCGATGCTGAAGCTCGGAACGGTCACAACCTTACCCCCGGTGATGATGTCACCCAACACGCGGCGCAGGGCCAGCTTACGGGTGCTCTTGTTCACCTTCTTGGAGTAATCACGGGGACGCGGGCCGAACACGACGCCGCCACCCACGAAGATGGGAGCGCGACGGTCGCCGTGGCGGGCATTACCCGTGCCCTTCTGGCGGTACATCTTGCGGTTGTTGCCCGCTACCTCGGCGCGGGTCTTGGTGTTGGCAGAGCCGGTGCGGCGGTTGGCAGCGTAGGCTACCACCAGGTCATGCACGGCCTGGTTGCCTTTGTCGCTGCCCACGGTCACGATGCCGGCGGCTGTTGCTGCCTCAATGGTGAATTCTGTTGCGGACATAGATAGGTTCTCCTAGTTCGTTTTTTGTTTACTTGCCAATCTTCTTCTTAGCCGCGCGGATGACGACGTAGGAGCCCTTGGCGCCCGGAACCGGCCCGGAGACGAGGATCACGTTGTCGTCCTTGCGGACCTGAACGACCTTGAGGTTCTGAACGGTCTTGCGCTCGTTACCCATGTGGCCGGGCATCTTCTGGCCCTTCCACACGCGGGACGGCGTGGCGCAGGCGCCCACACCACCCGTGCGGCGGTGCATCATCGAGCCGTGGGCCGCGGGGGAACCGTGGAAGTTGTGGCGGCGCATCACACCCTGGAAGCCCTTGCCCTTGGAGGTGCCGATGACATCCACCCAGGCGCCCTCTTCAAAGAGCTCGCAGCCGGGGTGCTGGGCACCCTCTGCCGGAAGCTCGGAGGCCTCAACGCGGAACTCCTTGAGGAGCTTGGTCGGGGCAATGCCCAGCTTCTTGAAGTGGCCGGCAACCGGTTTGCTCAGGCGGCTCTCCTTCTGAGCGTCGAAGGCAACCTGTACGGCGGTGTAGCCGTCCTTCTCCTCCGTCTTGATCTGGCCGAAGGTGTTGCCGGTCACGTCGATGACGGTCACGGGAATCATGGCCCCGGTCTCTTGGTTGAAAACGCGGGTCATGCCAACCTTTTTACCAATAAGTCCTAATGACATGTTGTGCAATCTGTGTTAGTGGTTCGGATCGTGGGGACTAGATCTTGATGGTGATGTCCACACCGGCGGGCAGGTTGAGCTTCTTGAGCTCCTCAACCGTGCGGCTGGTCGGCTCCACAATGTCCAGAAGACGCTTGTGGGTGCGGATTTCGAACTGGTCGGCAGATTTCTTATTAACATGGACCGAGCGGTTCACAGAGAACTTCTCGATACGAGTCGGCAAAGGAATCGGTCCGGCGACTTTAGCTCCGGTGCGCTTGGCCGTCTCGACGATCTCCGAAGCGGAGCGGTCGATGGCGCGGCTGTCAAAGGCACGAAGACGAATGCGGATTTTGGGACTTTGCATGAACGTGCGGTTATGTTTGCGGTTAATAATAGGTTGGTTACTTACTTGGCGGCACCACCGCGTGCCTTGACGATCTGGGCGACAAGGTTCGGGGGGACCTGTTCAAAGTGGGAGGGCTCCATGGAGTAGGAGGCAAGGCCCTTGGAGAGGGTGCGGATGTCCGTGGAGTAGCCGAACATCTCCGCCAGCGGGACAGAGGCAGACAGAATGCACTCGGAGCCGCGGTGCTCCATGTTGTTGACGGCGGCACGGCGGCGGTTGAGGTCGCCCATGATGTCGCCCTGGTTCTCGGCGGGGGTCACGACTTCCACGCTCATGATCGGCTCCAGAAGCACCGGGCCGCACTTGGCAAAGGCGTTCTTCATCGCGAAGATAGCCGCCATCTTGAACGCGTTTTCGTTGGAGTCCACTTCGTGGTAGGAGCCGTCGATGACGTCCACTTCCACATCCTCCACCGGGTAGCCGGCCACGCAGCCGGAGTTCATGGCCTCATTCAGACCGGCGTACACGGCGTTCATGTACTCCTTCGGAATGGCACCACCGACAATCTTGTTGGCAATCTTGAGACCCGTGCCGCGCTCACCCGGGCGCATGGCGATGACCACATCACCGTACTGGCCGCGGCCGCCGGACTGCTTGACGAGCTTGCCCTGCACGCGGTCGGCGCTCTTGGTGATGGTCTCGCGGTAGGCGATCTGGGGCTTACCGGTGTTGGCCTCCACCTTGAACTCGCGGCGCAGACGGTCCACGATGATGTCCAGGTGCAGCTCACCCATACCGGCGATGATGGTCTGGCCGGTCTCTTCGTCCGTCTTCACGCGGAAGGTCGGGTCCTCCGCAGAGAGGCGCTGCAGCGCGTTGGACATCTTCTCCTGGTCGCCCTTGGTAAGGGGCTCCACCGCCATGGAAATCACGGTGTCCGGGAAGGTCGGGGGCTCGAGCGTGTAGTCGAAGTCGTCCGTGGCCAGGGTGTCACCCGTGGTGGCGTTCTTGAGGCCCACGATGGCGGCAATGTCACCGGAGTACACGGCATCCACGTCCGTGTGCACGTTGGCCTGAATCTGAAGCAGACGGCCGACGCGCTCGCGCTTGCGGGTGCGGGGGTTGTACACGGTATCGCCCTTGTGAATAACACCCGTGTAGACGCGGATGAAGACGAGGGAACCCACGAACTTATCTGCCCAGAGCTTGAACGCAAGGGCCACGGGCTTGTCGTCATCGGAGGGCTCCAGCACCTTGGTCTCGAATGTCTCGTAGCCGTTCTCGTCCAGACCGTTGGAGACGGTGGAGGTCACCACGGCGGCCTTGGCCTCCAGCGGGGAGGGCAGGTAGTCCACCACAGCGTCCAACAGGGCCTGAATACCCTTGTTCTTGAACGCGGAACCACCGGCAACGGGCACAAACTTGTTGGCGATGCAGGCGCGGCGGATGGCGGCTTTCAGCGTCGGGGCGTCAATCGGCTCCTCCATCAGGTAAAGCTCGGCCAGCTCGTCGTCCACGTCAGCCACGCGGCTCTTGAGGTCCTCCAAGGCCTCCGCAGCCTTGTCCTTCAGCTCGGCGGGCAGCTCCTCCACGGTGTAGGTGGAGCCCATGCGGTCGTTGTCGGCGTAGATGATGGCCTTCTGGTTCACCACGTCGATCTGGCCGTGCAGAGAGTCCTCGGAGCCGATGGGGATGAGGATGGGGGCGGCGTTGGCACCCAGCTTGGTGCGGATGTCGTTGAGTACGTTGTCAAAGTTGGCACCCACGCGGTCCATCTTGTTCACGAAGCAGATGCGGGGCACGTTGTACTTGGTGGCCTGGCGCCACACGGTCTGGGTCTGGGGCTGTACGCCGGCCACACCGCAGAACACCACGATGGCACCGTCCAGCACACGCAGAGAGCGCTCCACCTCAGCGGTGAAGTCTACGTGCCCGGGGGTGTCAATCACGTTGAGCTGGAAGTTTTCGTTCTCGAAAAGCTTGCAGCAGCCCTCCGAGGGGAGCTGTTTCCAATTGGTCGTAACGGCGGCGGAGGTGATGGTGATACCGCGCTCCTGCTCCTGTTCCATCCAGTCGGTCGTTGCGGCGCCGTCATGCACCTCACCGATCTTGTGGATCATGCCGGTGTAGAAAAGGATACGTTCGGAGAGCGTCGTTTTGCCACCGTCAATGTGAGCGGCAATACCGAAGTTGCGGTAGCGCTCAAGCGGGGCCTTACGGTCAGGGCTGCTTACATTAGCCATATGATAAAAGTAATATGAATGGTGTTATGTTCAGAGATTACGCAAGAACTTCCGGGTGGGGTTACTTACCAGCGGAAGTGAGCAAAGGCGCGGTTGGCCTGAGCCATCTTGTGCACGTCATCGCGCTTGCGAACGGCAGCACCCTGGTTGGCTGCGGCCTCCTTGATCTCGTTGGCAAGGGCCTTCGCCATCGGCACACCCTTGCGGCTGCGCGCGTAGTTGATGATCCAGCGCATGGCCAGAGCCTCGGAGCGCTCCGGAGCCACCTCCAACGGCACCTGGTAGGTCGCACCGCCCACGCGGCGGCTCTTCACCTCTACGCGCGGCTTCGCGTTCTCAATGGCGCGGGTCAGCACCTCCAGCGGGCTCACGGTGTCCGTGCCCTCGTTGGCCAGGTCAATTGCCTTGTACACAATGCTCTCCGCCAGAGAGCGCTTACCGGCAAGCATCACCTTACCGATCAGACGACCCACCAGCGCGGAATCGTACCGGGAGTCACGACGTTCAATCTTCTTGTAGACGCGTTTGCGACGAGCCATAGTCTTGTTCTTGTGTTAAGGGTTGGGTTTACTTCTTCTTGGCAGGAGCGGCGGCACCGGCCTTCGGGCGCTTGGCACCGTACTTCGAACGACCGCGACGGCGCTTGTCCACGCCCAAGCAGTCCAGTGCACCGCGCACAATGTGGTAGCGCACACCGGGAAGGTCTTTCACACGACCACCGCGCACCAGCACGATGGAGTGCTCCTGCAGGTTGTGGCCCTCACCACCGATGTAGGCAATGACTTCTTCGCCGTTCGTCAGGCGAACCTTGGCCACTTTACGGAGAGCGGAGTTCGGCTTCTTGGGCGTGCGGGTCATCACCTGAAGGCAGACACCGCGACGCTGCGGGCAGCTGTGAAGAGCGCGAGACTTCGACTTCTCTTCCGGTACGATACGTCCCTTGCGGACGAGCTGATTAATGGTCGGCATGTTTCCTTTGAGTTTGTGTTTGTCGGGCGCTCGCGGTCTTGTACATGCCCCCTCTCACCTTGAGGGAAACCTGCCAGTTTTCCGGTGGCGTACCCGATAATTCCCCGCTTGTGCACGTAATCCTACGCATAAAGGGGTGCGCTATTTTAGCCGATTTTCTCATTTTAGCAAGCCTTTTTTTTGTCTTTACCCCTTTTTTATGCGTTTCCGGCCCCTTTTCTGCCGCTTTTTCCTGCCATGGGGGGCCGAGAATGCGTGCGCACACGCGTTTTGAGCTTGCCATATCACCGCGCGCTCTCTATAATAAAGGGCGTATGAATAAGCTTCCCCTTCTGCTTCTTTCGCTTTCCCTGCCCGCTCTCGCGGTCGATGATCTGCCGCCGCTCATTCCGACCGGCCCCGTGGAGTACAGCAACGAGCCCGCGTTAGAGTCCGCACCTCCGTTGAATGCGGATGCAGGCAACCCTTTCCTTGCGGAGTCCGAGCCGGCGGCGACTTCCCCTGCCCCGCTGACCACCACCGGCAACAACGGTAAGGGCTACATCAGCCTGAATGCTTTTACCAGCCACTATAATGTGCGCGGCATGGGCGTGGAGCACGGGTTGAGCAAGTGGGGCTTCAGCTCGCTGGATGCTTCGTACACGCTGCCGAATGACAATCTGCTGAACTGGGGCTTGCAGGCTCTCATCGCGGCCGGGGCGGATCTCATCTGGGGCAGTCCCACGCCGCTGGGTAAGGATACCCCGCTGCGCTTCCAGGCCGCTATCGGCAAGGAGATCTTCCCGAACCTGCTGGTGGAGGTGGGCTACACCATCCGTCGCGCCGGCTTCGAGGGCTTTATGGCAACGGAGGGGCGCGGCGGCGCTAACCACACCACCCAAGATCTCTTCCTGCGCGCTTCCTTCGATGACCACGGTAAGGGTTTCTTCGGCCACGCTCTCTGGGGTTTCGGGTTCCAGGGGCTTACGGGTAGCTATTTCGACATCGAGGGCGGTTACCGTTTCACGGATGTGATCGCTGCGGGTAACATCGGCTCGGATCTGGAGGTCTCGGTCGGCGTGGCGCCGTCCATCGGCTACTGGGGCAGAAACGTAGAGGGCATCGACGATGTGCGCGTGCGCGTTGCTCTACAGCCGTTCTCCCAGTCCGGTTCCTTCGGGCGAGATGCTCACCTCTACTTCACTCCTTGGGTCCAGCTTGCTTGGGCCGGCAGCAATCGTAACAAGATCCGTCACATCACGGGCCGCAAGACTGTCTCCAATGCCCAGCTCACTTTCGGCCTCGAGGCCGGCTGGAAGTTCTGATGCTGACAAAAAAAAATCTTGCCAAGGCACATTCTCTGCGCTAGAATGTGCCTACCTCGCCGGTTTAGCTCAGCGGTAGAGCACCCGATTTGTAATCGGACGGTCGTCAGTTCAATCCTGACAACCGGCTTTGGGTTAGAAAAGAGAGACCCGCGATTCTCGCACGAGAGTCGCGGGCTTTTTTGTGTGCGGGATCTCTTGGGTGATTTTGTGCGGCTTGTCAAGAATTACATGGTATACCACCAGCGGTTCTCCGTTCTCGTCAAGAATTTTTGAACATTTTTTCCATAGGGTATTGATTTCATCATTAAGAAATGCTAGAATGCTCTTGGAAGCTTGGCGCGTGCCTCCTTCAGTGGAGGTCTTGAACACGTTGCCAAGCTTTTCCTTTAGTTCAACCTCGTGAAGGTAAAACCCTTGCCTGTTTTGTCGCTGCTCCACAACGACCTCGCAGATATATTCCTTACCTCCTATCGAAACAGGCGCAGCCAATGCTGCTGTATCATAACCTCTACCTTTCCTGTTGCGCTGGCGATCAAACACTCTCCCCTTTTGAATCACCTCAGGAACAGCAAAAAATGCCGCAGACTTCAAGGATCCGATCCCATGGCCAATGGAAGATTTCACACCCTCCTTGTCCAGCACAACACGACCCAATTCCGGAGACTCTACCTCCTCTTTGGTCGCGCTCACTAAGGCCATCATCTCGCCGAAAATACGGCTCCCGCGCCCTATCTTGGCGTCATCCGTCCCTCCCAGCTTGCTCCATAGCTCGCACTGTTTCTGCCATTCGCGTATCAGCCGCTCGCCTTCGCGCTCGGTCTCGCGCTTGCGTAGTATCGTCAGGGCGTCTTCCGCTCCGCGCGTCATCGCTAGCGTATTATTTGCAGATTCCGTGTTGACAAGTTCAGGGAAATCTGCTTTAATCTCCTCAGCCGCATTTCTAGAGTTTAAGGACGCTTCAAGCGTCATGCTCGATTGGGAGATGCGGCTTCTTTCTTTTACATCAACCCGCAGAACATATGCAGTAGGAACTCTGCCCTTCTTCTTGTAAAGCATTATCTGTATCTCAGCCTCAAGATCTTTATCTATTCCTTCAATTGTAAAAGGAGTAAAGATATGCAGTGAGCCCTTGCGTTCTTCTTTCAATTTATAGGCTCGGTAGAACTTCATTCGTTCTGCATTCGCGAATAGATCAGCTATATTCCCCCATGCTGTCCAGAATAGAACGTGTGCCGTATCTTTGTCGAAATGCTTTCTTGTGAGCTTGTCAACAGTTACCGACTTACTGTCTCCGTGACCGAATTTATTCTCGCTCTTGGAAGTCAGATAAGCTTTAATTTCTAAGAAATCATTGACAAGGCGTAGTGAACTTCCGCTGCCTTTTCTTCCTGCTTTGTCCATAGCCTCCTTCTGCGTGCGGCATATCCTATCCTTCCCGATTGTCAGGCTGAACGTGATGTCCGCATTCCCTGCATCATAGCTCCCGACATTATCCGTCGCGCTCTTGATCTGCTTCGGGTCAAACACAATGTAGTCAGTCGCCGGTTCCTTGCTCACTCGGCGTCCGGTGGCGGCATGGTCGATGATGTTCTCGGCAATCAATCCGTCGCTGTAGCCCTCCTCGCGCACCTCGCGGGCCAAGTCGTCAATGGTGTAGGAGTTGTCCTCATCTCCCCAGTCTTCTTCCACTGTTCCGGGGTCGCTCTCGTACATGTCGGCGGCGCTCTCGGCTTCGTCTCGGTTGTCGTACCATTCCGTATCGCCGCTCTTGAATTTCACGATGTAGCCCACGGGTCTGTCGGGCACGCGATTCCAGTTGTTGCCTTTGAAGTCCACTGTCTCGGGTTCCCGTATGTTCAGGAATACTTCGTACAGCATGTCCTTGGGTACCTCGCCGTCTTCGTTCATGGCGTAGCCTTCGGCATTGTCTCTGCTGCTGGAGAAGAAGGCTCCCGTGTCGCTGGTCTTGCCTCGGCCTTCCGTGCGGAAGACTCGGAAGCCGCCTCGCCGCGTCCCATGGTACACCACCAGCGGCTCGCCGTTCTCATCCACTACGCGGCTTGCATGCTCAGGGTCCTTCTCCCAGTCTCCGAACCACCGCTTGAAGGCCCGCGTCCGCACTGCCGTCCACTGCTCGGGCGTCAGCTTGCTGTCCTCCCCGTTGGGTGCTTTCAGCCACGTTCCGTTCGCACGCGCGGCCCGTTCAATCTCGGCACGTTCCGCTGCATAGGCGTCTTGCTCGTTCGCTCCGGCAATGTTGAAGCTCACCGTCGGCTCATTCACCAGTCCGGCAAGCGCGGCTTTCCGCCCTTCCTCGGTCCCGTCATGCCATATCGGCTGGATGCCGTTCGCTTTCAGGGCCTCCGTCACTTCTTTGTTCTTCTTCAGTCCCTTGGGCAGTACGGCATACTCCCACTCGCTCATGTTCACGGCACGCTGCGGTACCGCCTCCATGTAGTCGGAGGGCATGCTCAGTGCCTTGTCCAGCAGGTGCATCGCTGCATCCACGCTCTCCTCGGTCCACTTGCCGCCGCTCTGCTCCAGCGCGCGCGCTACAGACTCCCTCGCGGGCATGCGCTTTCCTCCCTGCACCAACTCCAGCAGATTGTACATCGCGGCGTCCGCTAGGTCAAAATACCCGCCTCCGGCTTCCCTGCCTATCTCGCAAGCCTTGTCGTAGAACGCGCTGAATGCTTCTTCATACTCATCCTTCGCTTTCTTGTACTCCTCGGCTCCTACCACTCGCTCGCGCGCCCACCCTATCTCGCGCATGTTGCGCATTTCCTCGGCCACCCCGGCAAGGAATACGCCGGGGGTAATGCTGCTCATCTCTTCCCCGCGCGCCTTGTTCTCGCGTAGGTATTTCAGCACATTCCCCAGCGTGTACTTCTCGTGCCCCCACCATTCATCCACCACATCACCCCTCCAATTCCTCCGCTCGTACTTGCGTTGGAACACCTTGTCGCCCAGGTACTTCTGCGCCTCGGCCTTGCACCACGCGCTGTATGCCTTGGCGTGCTTCTTCGCATACTCGGCAAAACGTTTCCCGTTCTCCAAGCCGTCCGGTACCTTCGCGGTGGAGTAGTTGCGCACCTTGTCGGCTTCTTCTCGTGCGCACCTCGCAAGTCTCCATTCCTCCATCTCGCGGTACTCTTTGGCGGCTCCTCGCAGTTTCTTCCCTTCGTAGTAAGCCACCATCAGCCCTCGGAACTCTTCCAGCTCGTCCGCCGTAAAGTCCTCGGGCTTCATGTCTTTATTCTTCAGCTTGGCCACCCAGGGTTTCAGCGCGCTGTGCTTGTCCTTGCTCATCTGGCCCGGTTTCTCGGTCATCTTGGGCTTCGGTGCATACCCAGCCTGCGTGATCGCCCAGTAGGCCATCATCGCTCTGTTGTAGCCCCAGTCTGCCGCGTCTCCGTCCATCACTTCCTCGTCTTCGGAGAAGATGCCGCGCCGTAACCCGTCGCTCTCTCCCATGCCATATGCTGCCAACTTGTCCAGCGCGTCCTGCTTCAGCCGCTCCGCCGCTGCCGCATTCTTCCGCTTGTACTTCACCGGCGGCATGGTCCCGGTGTACGCGTCGTGCATGTACACCTTGCTCCGCTTCTTCGGGTCTACCATCTCGGGCCTCCCGATCAGGTTGATCGCGCTCGCGCCTCCCCACTCATACGGCCTGTCCAAGCGCGTGATTGCTACGCTCGGCATGGGCATTCCGCCCAGCTCCACCGATGCCAAGAACTTCTCAGGGCTCAAGCTATGCACCGCTGCAAGGTTTCGCTCCATGTTGTAGCTCGTGCCGTCAGACTTTGCACGCTGCATAATTTCCATCTGCTCGCGCGTCATGGATGCGGTGAAATTCGGCGGATTAAACTTGACAATATCCTGCTTTGTCATTACAATCTCGCTTAAGCCATCCTTTACGGCTGAGCGCATCAGACCGAGTTTAAAGGGACTCGGCGCGTTGTCAGTTGGCGGGGTGGCCTGTTTGTTTATAGCCTCCTCCAATTCCTGCGCAGTATACTTACTGTATACCAAACGCCCCTGTTTCTGTAAATCCTTTATTTTGGACAGTGCATCCAGAGGGTAGGCACTCATCAGATAATGCCCGCTACCGGAACGCTCCAACTCTATAGCTGCCATTACATTGCTCTTCGCCCCCTTGTTATTTGTCGCTTCCATCTCAAGCACAAACACAAAGGTTTTACCCGTTTCCCTGTACACAAACAGCGGGTCTTCCAGCTCCTCTACAGCACGGTACACCTCGGGGTGTGCCAGATGATGCGTGTATACCAGCTTGCTTATGGTGCCTGGCAGCGTGTATATATCCCCATACGGTTCCCCCAGCATGCGCAATACAGTCGGCATTGTACACAGGCGCACATGCTCCTTTGCATCCATCTTGTTGTAGGCTGCACGGCGTATGTCATCCCGCAGAGTCGGAGACACGCTGAATGACAAGCTCGGCGTCATCGCAAACAAGCTCGGCGTCATCGCTGCCGCTTCCTCCCGCGCCTTCTTCTCCATCCACTCCTCATCCGTCATCTCGTTCTCGGCCTCCGCTGCCTCGCGCTCGCGCTTGGCGCGCTCGATCATCTGCCCCACGGGGTCCGGGTCGGTCTTGCCGTCCCACATGCTGGCACTGGCTACCAAGTCGGGGTGGCTGCCGATGTACTCGAACTTGGCTTTCATGTCATTCAGAAGCTGGAGAAGTTGCTCGCTGCCTTCGCTCATGGATACGTCGATGCCCAGCCTCATCGCCTGCGCGCGTTCCTTTTCTCCCAGCTTAGCGCCTTGCTTCATCCGCCGTATGGCGGCGTTCAGCTGGCTCAGGTTCAGCTCCACATACTTCGCGGCTCGGTCCAGGTCTTGCTCAAAATCGGCCCCGAAGTCCAGCAATCCCTGCTTCATGAACACGCTTTCCTTGTTGGCCATCAGCTGGCACATCGCGCCGATGTAGTCCCAGCCTTTCCCCTTCTCCAGGAGCATGCAGCATCGCCGCTGGATCTCTTCAATGCGCTCTTCATGCCGTATGTTCTTGGTCATGTTGCACACGATCTCGGCGTCCTTGGCGTTAATCGCGCCGTTCTTGAAGCGTACCCACAATTCCTCCCGCGCGACGCGTCCTATCAGCGCGCCTCGCTTGCTGCGGCTTTCGTTGCGGTGATGAAACTCATTGTGTACCTGAGCCCTCGTTTTTTGTACCCAAAAGGTGCACCGACAATCTACAAGGCCATGCAAGGCCGCGCAAGCCAAGCCCCTTAAAAAAAGACCCCACGGGGGTTATTCCGTGGGGCCCAACTGCTATCGGGAGAGGCGGGAGTGGGATTTGAACCCACGAATGACGGTTTTGCAAACCGTTGCCTTAGGCCACTTGGCTATCCCGCCGATGTGTGGTTGCGGGGGTAGTTTACAGGAAACGAAGGGAAGAGTCAAGCAGAATTTTGCATGCAGGGGCTATTTTTTATGAGGAAAGCTCATTTCAAGACCAGACGGATGGCATTATCGGCGCAGATGCAGGACTCACAGAGGCGGCGCGTGAGCAGGCGGAAGGTGTCCCCTGCCTCGTCGTGGCGGGTGAGCGGGTCCGTGATGGGGGAGAGGTAGCGGAACTCGAGGTCGAGGTATCCGGTGGCCTCCGCGCAGTTGACAGTGATGTCGATACCGGCCTCCGTGGGCGGCAGCACGGTGCTGTAGAGGGCATCCATGAGCATAGCCAGGTTGTGCAGGCGGAAGGGCTGGATGAGGTGAGCCTCCGCAAAGGCGGTGAACTGCGCGTTGAGGGTGCGGGCGTCCTGCGGCGCGGGGGTAAAGTGAAAGCGAAAGGTGCTGAGGCGGTGGATGAAGGCGCGCGTCTTCTCCCGCTTGGGGGAGCCGAAGATGTCGGCGGGGGCGCCTTCCTCGTAAATCACGCCCTCATCCATGTAGAACACGCGTGAGCTGACATCGCGGGCAAACTTCATCTCGTGCGTGACCACCAGCATGGTGATGCCGGAGGAGGCGAGGCGCTGAATGACCGCCAGCACCTCGCTGACCATGGTGGGGTCCAAGGCACTGGTCGGCTCGTCAAAGAGCACAATCTCCGGGTTCATGGCCAGAGTGCGGGCGATGGCCACGCGCTGCTTCTGACCGCCGGAGAGCTGGGCGGGGTAGGCCGTTGCCTTGTCGCGCAGGCCGACCATCTCCAGCAGCTCCATGGCGCGTGCCCCGGCTGCGGCGCGGGTGTGGCGCAGGAGCTTGACGGGGCCGAGCATGATGTTCTCCACCACGGAGAGGTGGGAGAAGAGGTTGAAGCTCTGGAAGACCATGCCCATTCGGCGGCGGAGGGCCAACACATCCGCATGCGGGGCGAGAATGTTGCAGCCGTCGATCAGAATCTCCCCGCCGTCCGGGGTCTCCAAGCGGTTCAGACAGCGCAGGAAGGTCGATTTGCCGGTGCCGCTGGGGCCGATGATCGAGATGACCTCCCCCCGGCGGATGTGCGCGCAGACATCGCGCAGCACGGGCACGCCGCCGAAGCTCTTGGAAAGGTGGTTAATGCGTATCATGAGGGGTATCCTTGATGAAATCGAGAGAAACACGGCGGCGCTGCGGGTCGATGCGTCGCTCTACCAGCCCCACCAGCTCCGAGATGCTGTAGGCGAGCAGGAAGTAGATGACAGCCGTGGCTACCAGGGGGAAGAAGGCTTCGTAGGTGCGCCCGCGGATGATGTCGCTCACCTTCGTGAGGTCTTGGATGGCGATGTAGCCCACGATGGAGGTGTCCTTGATGATGGAGATGATGTCTCCCTTGTACACGGGCAGCACATGGCGCACGGCCTGCGGCAGAGAGATATAGAGGAAGGAGCGCCACTTGCTGAAGCCCATAGCCGCGGCGGCTTCCAGTTGCCCGGGGTCGATGGCGTTCATGCCGGAGCGGAAGGTCTCCGCGGAGTAGGCGCCGAAGTTGAGCGCAAAGCCCACGATGGCCACCGGCACCGGCCCGATGCCGCCGCTGCGGAAGACGATGTAGTACAGGATCATCAGCACCACCACGATGGGGGTTCCGCGCATCACGGCAATGTAGGCCGCCGCGGGCAGGCGCAGCCAGGCATGGGGGGAGCGGCGCATGGCGCACACCACCATGGCCAGCAGCGTGCCGGCCGCTATGCTGCACAGGGCGATGAGCAGGGTGATTCCCAGGCCGCGCAGGATCATCTGCCAGCGGGCTTCCGTCACAAAGGTGCGCACAAAGCTGTCTTTCACGCCCTGCCACCAAGTGCCCTCCGCCACGCCGGCACTCGCATCGCGCACAATCAGCACCGTGCCGCCCTTGTACACAGGCTCCGTAAACAGGGCGCTCTGCTTGCGCTCCGGGGTGACGCTGATGCCGGAGAAGCCCAGATCGGCCTTGCCGGATACCACGCAGGGGATGACGGAGGAGAATTCCATGTCCTTGAACTCCAGACCATAGCCCAAGCGGCGGCAAATCTCGGCCAGGATGTCCGGGTCATACCCCGCCATGCGCCCCTGCACGACCACACTGAAGGGCGGGAAGCCGGAGTTGGTGGCGGCCACGATGGTCCCCTTCCCCGTGTCCGGCGGCAGGTTCGGGGGCAGCTTGACCGACTCGTCGTTGCCGAACCAGCGTTCATCGATCTTGCGGATGGTGCCGTCCGCCTCCAGCTCGCGGATGGCGCGGGAGAAGGTCTCGCACAGCTCTGCGTTGTCCTTGGAGAAGAGGTAGGCGTACTCCTCCGGGGCCAGGGTGCAGAGGATGCGGATGCCGCTGTTCTCGCGCATCAGGTCACGCGCCACGGGCTCATCGCTCACGATGGCATCGCACTTGCCGCTCTTGAGGGATTGCAGGCCGTTGGCCATCCCGCTTTCATAATAGGGCTTGGCCGTGGGGATGTGCTGCAGCAGCACCCGGTCGAACACCGCCCCCGTCATGGTGGACACATTGCGCCCCGCTAAATCCTCCGGTGCGTTGATCACCGGCAGCTCCTCCCGCCCGCAGCCGACCAACACGGCACAGACCACCCACAGGCAGCAGAAATACAGTCCCTTCTTGAACCATCTGTTCATCTGCCCCCATTGTAACACGCCCGCCCCCTTTTTGCAAACGCAAACCACCGCGCTGCCAAGACAACAGGACCCGAGGGGATTCTGACCGCGGAATGAAAGGAATTTTGGGAGAGTTTGCAGCCTGCTTGTCCCGGTTCAGACTTCACGCCGCCGGGATAGTAGCTTCCTTGATGTTTTCCTAGAGCCACCTACTATGAGCTTGCCTCGTCATCTTGGCGAAGCTCCGAAGGCCAATCAGTTTCCGAAAATTCCCTTTATTCCGCGCTCAGCAACCTCTCGGCTACTATTGCCACAGCGAAGCGAAGTCTTGACTGAGAGCAGCATGGCTCCGCTATCCGTTCATCCCCCTTCATTCCGCAGTCAGTCCA
>SFDX01000051.1 GCA_004557455.1 Akkermansia muciniphila
TATCTTACTCATGATGGTAACTTCGGTGTATTTTAGCCCATCAGACTGACTCAATCAAGACTGTTTGCTCGAAATGTCTTGAAAATTGGCACCACCATACACTACGGATACGCTCGGATGTCTTGTCGAAACTCCGAAGGCCAATCAGTTTCCGAAAATTCCTTTCATTCTGCGTTCCAAAACACCGGCTCCCTCCTGCCACTGCGGCGGGAAGTCTCGTACTCCGCCCGCACGACTCCGCTGCGGCCCGCTCATTTTTGGCTTGACACCCCGCCCGAGGATACGCTACAATGCCCCAACTGTTTCAGAAGCACATGAAAAGAAGTACACTCACGGCCATCGGGGCAGCCCTGTTGCTCCTCGGCGGGGCCGGCTATGTTTTTTGGCCGCAGATCAGCGGGGACAAGGAGGCTATGCCTGCGGCACCAACGCAGGTAGGCAGCTACATTGCCGCCGATCTGACGGGGGAGGATTGGGCCAAGCCTACGGAGCTGGCCAAGCGACTGGATGCCGAGCTGGACAAGGCGCTGCCTAAGATGGACGGCAAGGCCCTGCGCAGTTTCCTGGAAAAACCGGAAAACCGTCTCTTGATCGCACGGCGTATGCTGCTGCTGGCCAACGACCGCGCCGCCAAGGCGGCAGAGCTGGGGCTGACCAAGGCACGAGAGGAGCGCGACAAACTCACCAAGCAGAAGGCGGACTTCTCCAAATCCCCGGAGGCGGCCAAGATGACCGCCGACCAACGCAAGGCGCGACTGGCTGAGTTTGACCTCGACATCAAGGCACAAGAAAAGCTGCTGGCCGCCGATGACACCCTGGAGGCCGCATCGGCCCGCGGCAAATGCGCCGGGGTCATGCAACTGCTCGGCAACAACCTCGACTGGATGGAGCAGGTCTGCTTCAGCGGCGAGCTCGCCAAGCCCGGGCGGGTCGTCTCGTTCATCACCGACATCGCGAAGAACCACCCGGGCTACGCCGCCGATGCGATGACGCGCGACATCATCACCGCCACCGCGCTGGAGTATGTACGCTACGGCTGGCTGCGGCACAAGGCCATCACGCGCTCGGACTTCTTCATCCGCAGCTACCGCGCGGACCGTCTGAACACAGTCTTCGACACCCTTCCCTTCTGGCAACGCCGCATGATATGCGGAGCCAAGGGCGACAACAACTTCGGCGAGGTGGAGACCTTGGAGTGGTGCCAGAAGCATGTGCACCTGCCGGCGGAGCAGTACACGGACTGCTGGTGGCGCTGCGACTACAAACTCTTCAACCCCTACGCCCAAAGCATCCACGGAGACGGCTACTGGCAGCCCTTCGCCGGGCTGTACGGGCTCAACAACGCCAAGTTCACCTACGAGATCGGCGGTGTGTGCGGCAGCCTGTCGCACTTCGGGGCCTTCTCGGCCATCGCCAACGGCGTCCCGGCCCTCACGGCGGGCGAGCCGGGACACTGCGCCTTTGTGGTTCGGGTGAATGATAAGTGGGTCCCCTCCTACTCCGTCTCGTGGAAGCGCGGCCTGCATTGGCAGGTGTGGGATAAGGTGCACCGCTTCACCTCCCTGCACGCCGCAACGGACCTCTTCTCCGCCGAGCAGCAGGAAGCCACCCACCTCTCCAACGCCTTTTGGACCCTGGCCCTGCGCGAGACCGCCCGCAATAACAAGGACATGGCCCTCAAGCTCTACCGCGCGGCAGCCAAGACCCAGCCCCTCAACTTCGCCGTGTGGCGCGACTACGCGAACTTCCTGAGCAGCACGGCAGCGGGGGCCCCGGGCAAGTGGGCCGACCTCAACGATCTGATCTGCGAGAAACTCACCCCGCTCTACCCGGAGGTGGCGGCGGAGCTACTCCGCCTGCATGTGTACACCGGCTTGGCCGGCAGCGGACTGAGCGATGCCGACCTGCGCAAGGCCATCCTCGCCTTCTGGCAGCAGGTGAAAGGCATGGGGCCGGACCGCTGGCCCATCGAGGACCTGCTCAACGACCAACTCAAGATGGTTACCAAGGGCAACGCCAAGGATGAAAAAGCCACGGTGCGCTTCTACGGCGATCTGCTGAAACTCACCGGCGGCAGCCAGGAGTACGCCCCCGTGGTTCTTGCCTGGGCCAACGACATCGGCGAGAAGGGCAGCGAGGACCTGCGGCGCGACCTGATGAAGATCTGCGTAACGTCCTTGGCGGCCTCGGGCGGCGATGATGAGTCCCGCGAGAAAATTCTCAGCCAAGCCATCGTCGGGGTAGAAAAGATGCGCGACATCCAAACCTTCCAAGGGCTGGCCAAGCTGCTGCCGGAGAAACACCGCAAACCGCGACCCGGGGATGACCTGCCCAAGCACGAACCCATGCCGGGCAAGGTGCTCTCCAAGGGCGGTGTTGTGTTCATCAGTTCTACTAACAAGTGGAACAATTATTGCAGCCACTGGGGCCTGCTGGAACCGGAAATCGGCGGGCATTTCCACACGGACAAAGCACCCCGCACGGAATCTTGGGTAGCCATTCGTCTTCCCCGCACCGGCAATGTTACCGGCGTGCGCGTAGTGGCCACCAAGGACCAACGCCAGCGCATGACGGCCCTCAAGGTCCAGACCTCCGAGAGCGGCCGCGATGATGACTGGAAGGACGCCGGTACCTTGGGCGACTTCACCAAGAACCGCGTGCAAACGCTGGACACCTCAGCCACGCGTCCGAGTGCCAACTATGTGCGCATCCTCAACACAAAGAAAAACGAGTTCCTGCACCTCAACTCCATTGTGGTGTACGGCGATTATGCCTCCTAACCCCTCACCTTTCTCATTGACATGAAACTGATTCCTCTTCTTTCCGCCGCCCTGGTGTTGGCTGCCCCCCTGCAGGCCATCCAGCAGGCCAAGGACTACGAGAGTGCCGAGGCCATCGTGCAGGACGACGGCTATGCTCTGTTTGTTTACGGTGCCGACTGGGACAAACTCGCCAAGAAACGCTGCGCTGCACTGGCTGCCTCCCCGGATGTACAGAAGGCCCTGGGCAACGCCGTTGTTATGCAGGTCCCGCTCTATCAAAACCCCTCCGAAGCTCAAAAAGAGGAGGTGAAGAAACAGTGCGGCAAGCTCAAAGTGCCCAAGGTTGACTCCTACCCCGCCATCCTCTTCTATAACAAGAAAGGCGTGATGACGGCCCGTCTCTGCGGCGAGGTGATGTTTGAGCCCAAAGCCCCGCAGGTAGCCAAGGAAATCACGGAACTGCGAAAGAAGATCAAGCGCCAGGCGGAGCTGCTCGAGCAGGCGGACAAGGTTCCACAAGGACCGGAACGCGCACGCTGCGTCGGCGAGGCGGCGGTGATGGCCTGGTACCCCGGCATCGATCCCACCGAGACACGCCTCGAGCGCCCCGAAAACGATGTCAACCGCGTGCGGATGAATGACCCGAATGACACCACGGGCTACCTGCGCTGCCTGACCATGAAGCCCACGCAGATGAAGGAAATCCACGGGCTGAAGGGACGCGAAGCCCTGCCGAGTCTGGAGAAAATCGCCAACGACCCGGCCTACCAAACCGAGCAGCGGCAGTTGGCCTGCACTCTCATGATCGGCATTCTGCACCGCTTCACGAATACCAACCCGGAGTTCCACGCACAGATCAAGGACATAGCCCGCAAGCTGCGCGAGCTGGGGCCGGATACCATCCTGGGCCGCTCGGCGGATGTGGTAACCGTCTCCTGGGGGCCGGATATGTCCATCCTCAGCGGCTGGAAACCCGCTACCCTGCCCGACAACACAGAACCCTTAGAGGTGAAAGGCAGCATCCCCGTCTCCGATCCCGGGACCTACACCGTTACCTTTACCTACACCTCCGGTGCTCAGGGGCTCACGGTGGAGGAGGTCATCCTCAAGGACGGCACGCGAGTAGTGGCAACGGACCGCCATAAGGGCTTTGCAGGTCGCAAGCCGGATAAGAATGTCTACACGCTCAAGATCACGTCCAAGGTGCGCAATCCGCGCCTCTTCGTCTCCTTCAATATGGGAGCGAATAGGGATTCACACGGACGAATCGAGGTCAAAAGGGTGTACGAAGACTGATTTCCGCCCCGCCGCCCGCCTGTTTCTGCGCAGACGGGCGGCTTTTTGTGCCGCTGCTGCGGGTATTTTCTTGAAACAGTGGGGGATCTGTGGTAGAGTATGGACTGATGACGAGCAACGAAATGACTTTGGAATGGAGGCGTCTGGCAGACCTGCCGGATGCGGAGGGATTTGCGGGCTCCTATGCCGGTGTGTGCGGCGGGGCCTTGGTGGTTTGCGGCGGCGCGAACTTCCCGGAGCGTCCGCTGTGGGAGGGCGGCCCGAAACGCTGGACAGACCGTGTGTTTGTGATGCAACCCGGGGCCGCCGGTTGGCAGGATGCCGCGCCGCTTCCCAAGCCCTTGGGCTACGGAGCCACCGCTACCCTGCCGGAGGGAATGATGCTCATCGGCGGGTGCAATGCAGGCGGAGCCGTGGCAGATTGCTATTTGCTGACCTTTGAAGATGGGGAGTTGCAATGCAGGCCCCTTCCCCCGCTGCCCACGACGCTCACCGGTCATGCCGCCGCCGTCATGGGAGGCAAGGTGTACGTGCAGGGCGGCAGCGTGGCCCCCGGGGAGCAGGACGCAGAGAGCCGCATGTGGATTTATGACCCCGCCGCCGCAACTTGGACGGAAGGGGAGCCGCTGCCGGGGCGCGGGCGTTTCCTGCACCAGATGGCCACGGTGGGTAACACGCTTTATGTGCTGGGCGGTATCGGTCTGCAACCCGGCGAGAACGGCCGCATGGTGCGCGATATGCTCACCGAGGCTTGGAGCTACACCCCTGCCACGGGCTGGCGTCGGCTCGCTTACCTGCCGCACTTCTGCGCCGCGGCTCCGACCCCCGCACCCGTCATCGACGGCAAGATCTACCTGCTCGGCGGCGATGATGCAACGGTAAAGGGCTTTACGCCGCAGAATCACCCCGGCTTCCACAATCAATCGCTCTGCTACAACATTGCCCGCAACACCTGGGAGGACGCAGGGCCCGTGGCCGCCGCGCGTGCCGTGCTTCCCTGTGCATTCTGGGGCGGCATGGCCGTCATTGTCAACGGGGAGCAGCGCCCCGGCAAACGCTCCAATCAGGTTTGGGGCGCAAAAATCAAATAACATACCATCAACATGAAGTCGCAGTATCTCTTCTCTCTCTTAGCTGCTGCCACCTTGGCAGCCCCCCTGTCCGCCGAAGCCGCTCCGGCATCGGAGGCTTCGGCCATTCACGATTCCATCGGGCGCGCCGGCATGGCCGCTGCCGCCCTGGGCAGCCGGGAAACGGCTCACTCCATCATCATGGTCGGCGGGGCTAACTTCCCGCAGGCCAAGCCGAATGCGAAGTCCGCGGCTGACCGCGGGCCCAAGGTCTTTTATGCCGATGTTGCCCTGTGGAAGATCGGCGGACCGGCCCCGGAGGTGATTGGTGCCCTGCCCTACCCCGTCGGCTATGCGGCCAGCATCGGGGCCACCAACGGCATGATCGTGGCGGGCGGATGCAATGCGGACGGCCACTTGGCCAAGACGACCGGGCTCCGCATCGGCCCGGATGGTAAGGCCACCGCCGGCGTTCTGCCGGATCTGCCCTGCACGACCGCCTACCCGGCTTTCGCATCGACGAATGAGGCGCTCTATGTGATGGGCGGCCAGGAGAAGGCGGATTCCACCTGCTGCCTCAATCGCGTCTTCATGCTCAATATGCACGACCCCGCGGCGGGCTGGAAGGAGCTGGCCCCCATGCCGGACGCGCGCATGCTGGCCTCTGCGGGCATCGCGCACGGGCGCATTTATGTGGCGGGCGGCTGCTCGCTGCACCCGAACGCCGAGGGACAGGCAGAGCGCACCTATCTCGATACCGTGCTGTGCTACGACATCGCCACCAACACCTGGTCCACGTTGCCGGAGCGCATGCCGGAGACCATCGTGGGTGCCGCTACCCCCATGCAGCGCCACGGGGACAGGCTGCTCCTCCTCTGCGGCGATCCCGGTAACTACTACCGCGCCTCCTTGGTAGGCAAGGCCCCCGCTCAGCACCCGGGGCAGAGCCGCCGCATCTACAGCTTTGACCCCGCTACGCTCAAGTGGACCCCGGCCGGGGAAGCTCCCCTCGGCATTGCTACCGCGCCTTCCGTTGCCGTCGGTAACACGGTCTACATCATCTCCGGCGAGACCGGGCCCGGAGTGCGCACTCCCATCATCTCCGAAATCAATCCTCAATAACTCAATCATATGTCATACGAAACCATCAGAGAGTGCCTCAAAACGGTCTCTCCCTATACATTGGAAGCCGCTTTGCTTGTCGCCATCGTAGTGGCACTCATCGCGATTTTCAAAGGCATCCGCGTCAAGAGCTTTGATAAAAACGCCCCCGGCGGTCCCGGAGTTTGGGGTTGGGTGGCGGTGGTCGTGCTCTGGGCCGTGGTGATGCTCAACTACTTCGACCGCCAGTTGCTCAGCGTGCTGCACGACCCCATCGTGAAGGGTGAGGACGGCATCAAGATGACGGACGCCGAGTTCGGTTTCCTCACCTCGGCCTTCTTGGTGGTGTACGCCGTTCTCAGCCCCCTCGGCGGCTACCTAGCAGACCGCTTCAGCCGCAAGTTCATCATCATGAGCTCGCTGGTCGTCTGGTCCGTGGTCACTTGGCTCACCGGCGCGGCAGAGACGTATAACCAGCTCCTTGCAGCCCGCGCTGCCATGGGCATCAGCGAGGCCTTCTACATTCCGGCAGCCCTCGCGCTCATCACGGACTACCACCGGGGTAATACCCGCTCCCTGGCTACCGGTCTGCATATGAGCGGTATCTACACGGGGCAGATTATCGCGGGTTTCGGTGCCACCATGGCCACGGGGAAACTCGCCCTCGGCTGGCGTCTCACCTTCGAGGCCTTCGGTTTCTTCGGCGTGATCTACGCGCTCATCGTCATCCTCTTCCTGCATGACCCGCAGGGTGCCGCTGCCCCCGCCGCTCCCGCTGAGGAGGCTCCGATGGCGGAGGACAAGCCCGCTGTCGAGCCGACCGCAGCGCAGGAGGATAGCTTCAGCTTCATGGAGGTCATGCGCAGCCTCTTCTCCCGCCGCGCCATGTGCCTGTTGCTCATCATCGTGGCCATTGCAGGCTTTGCCAACTGGTTCCTCATGACTTGGTACCCCACGCTCTTGGGCGAGACCTTCAATCTCAAGCCGGAGGAGGCCGGGCCCAAGGCTACGGTCTGGGTGAACGTGGCTAAGTATGTGGCCGTTTTGGGCGGTGCCGTCATTGCCGACCTCTGGTATCAGCGGAACCGCAATGCCCGCGCCTATGTGCCCGGTATCAGCTTCCTCATTGCCGGTCCCTGCATTGTGCTCGGCATGCTCGGCTGCTCCTGGCTGGGGCTCGCTGCCGCCATCGCCCTCATCTCCATGCAGGGCGTTGCCCAGGGTGCCTTGGATGCCACGCTCATGCCGCTCCTCCGCTCGAATATCGATGAGCGCTTCTCTGCCACGGGCTACGGCATGCTCAACCTCACCTCCGCCGGCATCGGTGCCCTCATCGCTTGGGGCGGCGGCTACCTCAAGGACGCAGGTATCCCCCTTACCTTCTCCCTCACCGTCGCCGGTGCCCTCATGTGCGTCTGCGGTCTCCTCTTCTTCTTCCTCAGCAAACCCTCCGACAAGACGACCGCCTGATCGCTCACCCACCCCGGCTACCCACCTCGCATCGCCTCCGTGTCTCACCATGGAGGCGGTGCTCTTTTTACCGCACGCCCCATGACCTTCACCGATTCCGGACACCATGCGACGAGAGGAACAGCCGTCGCTCCCACCATCTAACATTCATCATACAAAACCAACTAAAATTTATATAGACTTTTCTTCTTGACTCAGCATCAAAATCGTTGTATTTTCAAGGAGTTTGCAAGGGATGCAGGCGTTCCTCCTTCTTCGGTTTTGAGAAAGAAAGCGTACTGCACTCCTTACGGCAGTCAATCCGTCTCTTTCTCTACAGTCATGAAATTACACTTACCTAAGGCCCTTCGTACAGCCCTCCTCGCCTGCATCCTTGCCGTGTCTCCCGCCTATGCGGATACACTGACTCTCACTCCGATTGAGAATCTCCTATTCTCCCACGACGGAAACACCGGACAAACCAGCTCCGACGTCACCACCACGAACACAAGCATTATATTCGATTCCTTTTCGGACGGAACGAGTTATGCCTCAAGCTGGTATCTGGATTTGCAATTCACCAAGTTCGAATACAGCGGGCCTTCTTACTCGGGAGCAAAGTCAGGAGGCTCGGCCGCCGGTCTTTCTGCCTGTGTCAACAAGGGGAGCGGAACCATATGTATCGGGGAAGGAAACACCGAGAAGAGTGCGGGGATTCCTCTTGTTGTGGGTAATATTACCTTGGCGTATTAAGATTATTGTGGTATAATATCCCCATGGAAGGGCAGATAGACCTCAAACACATGAAGAAGGCAGAGAAAAAAGCACTCCGC
>SFDX01000023.1 GCA_004557455.1 Akkermansia muciniphila
ATTTTAGTTCTTTTGACTGTTTAGAGATTCGCACCCTTACATAAGCATTATCTGCATGTTCACGTACAACATAGATATTGCATCGTTCCCAGTTTTTTTCGAATACATCAGTATGAATACAATACGAAAAGAAAAATAAAACTATACTTACTAAGCTGGTTACAATAGAAACAAAAAGAAGGAAATTCTTCAATATCATTAACCAAAGAAGTTTGCGCACCCTTAAAATACGCTTTTCGTCACCAAAGTCTACCCTTCTATCTATAGCTGGGTAACTTTGACATATATAATCAAAGGTTTCTATAGCGGCTTGTTTCTCGCTGAATCTCAATATAAGCTCTCCGTTACCCTCTGCTTTTATCACATAGTAGATAGGAATTACTGACATGCGTACGCATGAGTGAAAAATATCATAGCGTTCAAGCCGCTCACCTTCTTCACATTGTAATAATAAACAATCGTTTTTTGAAAGCGTGGTATGCCTTTCTTTTACTGTAAAAAAAGAAGACTTAATAGAGATTGCTTCGTTGCCGCAAAGGATATGTATCTTTCCTGCTAATAAGTATAATAAGAATATTAGACAAAATATGAAGATAAGAAAAAAAAGACCGTTTCCAAAGAGAATACCGTTGCTGGGCTCTTGCATATATTGCAAGAAAAAACGAAAAGAGAAGCAACCACTTATTACAAATAAAGGCAGAATACTAAGGAGTAGTTTCCTTCCGTATATTGAAACATTAGATACTATCACAATACAGAGATGCTATCACGCGTTCCTTGTTAAGTCAAGATAATTGTTCAAGGCATTTTAATCAACCCATTAATCATCCCTCAATCAATCTAAGGTGGTATCCCCTTCTCGACACCGAGTAGGTCTTTCTGGGTCAGACTAACGGGGCTGAATGTATTGTTGCATTTTATGTCGTCTGTGTCAAGTCTTTTTTTCGCCTCTCTCTCCGAGAGTTTCCGAGCGGAGCGAGGGGGCTCTCGGTGAGGGTACATCTCCATGAGATAGGTTACAAAAAAGTACCATCACATAGGTTACACTTTTTGGGCAGAATGTGGTATAATGACGCTATGCCATGGGAATCCAAAAGCTGTAACCAAATGAGAATGGAGTTCATTCAGTGCGTTCAGCCGGTCTCCGTCACAATGACAGAGGCCTGCGAGAAGTTTCACATCAGCCGCAAGACCGGGTACAAGTGGCTGAAGCGCTATGAGAGTGCCGGTGCGCAGGGCCTTCGAGACATGTGCAGAGCCCCGAAGAATCAGCCGACAAAGCTGAGTACAGAGGTTATCTGTCGCATCATCAGTATACGGCAGGATCATAAGAGTTGGGGAGCGGATAAAATACAATCAGTTCTCCGCAGGGAGAGCTTGGAGCCGCTTCCGGCAAGGAGTACCATTCATCGAATCCTTAGGAAATCGGGGATGATCGATAAGCCGCGAAGACGCCGCAATCGGGTGGAGCAGGTAAGATTGGATGAGAGCAAGGGAGAGGAACCGGCAGTCAACGATGAGTGGACCATCGACTTTAAGGGATGGTGGTATTCACGCGACGGGAAGAGAAAGTGTTACCCCTTGACCATTCGGGATGCGGTCAGTCGATATGTCTTGGCGGTTACACTTTTGAGCGACTGCCGGGAGGAAAGTGTTAGGGCGGCGATGACCGACACGTTCAAGAAGTACGGATTGCCTAAAAGCATCAGAAGTGACAATGGGCCGCCGTTTGCGTGTACCCAAGCCCTATTGGGGCTCAGCAAGCTCTCCATATGGTGGATCCGGCTCGGGAAAAACTCAAACGAGGCAGAGTCGGATGCCCACAGGACAATGGGGCGCACGAGCGTATGCACAAGGACATGAGTGCGGAGCTTGAGGCAGAGCATGCCGACACGCAGGCAGAGATGGACGAATGGAGAGATTGCTACAATTATCAGAGACCCCATGCGGCTCTGGCCGGAAAAACTCCGGGGGAGGTATACACCCCGAGTGAGCGAAAATTCAAGGCAGGCATGGAGAGTTTGGACTATGGAGAGAATGCTGTCAGAATTATCGACAAGCACGGAGATTTGAAGTGGAAGGGAGTCGATTACTTCCTCTCAGAAGCATTACGCGGGGAGAGAATAGGAGTATATCCGTTAGACGACCATACCTATGAGGTCCGCTTTGCCGAGCACGTCTTAGGAACGGTTGACATTCGAGCGGAGATGTTTGCACCCAGGGTCAAGGCGGGGAGCAAGCAGCCATATATCAAGGGCTGGAGGGTACAGCGTGCCGAGATAAGGGAAGGGGATTAGGGGTGGCCGAACGGCTGCATTTCGGGAGACTCCGCCGTCGCCCTACGGGCTCCGACTTCGCTCCCGAAATGCAGCCGTGGAGGAAAGAGTCGGCTTGACACAAGGGCGGATTTATGCTACAAGAGGCGCAGCCTCGAGTGTAACCCATGTGGTGAGCGTTTTTTGTAACCCATCTGAGGAGCGTTCCGATGACGGGTATGGTCTACACGCGCGGAACGACTACGGTGGTGCAGCGCGGGTACAGCTACGATGCCCTCGGGCGTCCGCTGACGCGCACGCAGTCGCGCCAAGGCGGCACGCGTAACGACAGTTTCACGCACAACGACCGCAGCGAGCTCACCGCTGCTACCCTCGGTACGGATGCCTACGCCTATGCGTACGATAACATCGGCAACCGCCTCACGGCACAGGAAGCGGAGGAACAGACAGCCTACACCGCTAACAACCTGAACCAGTACACTGCGATTCAGGAGGGCGAGGCAGAGGCTTTCGCTCCGACCTATGACGCCGACGGCAATCAGACCTTGGTGAAGACCTCCACGGGCATTTGGGCGGTGAGCTACAACGCCGTGAACCGCCCCGTCGTCTTCGCAAACGAGGCCACAGGCACGGTCGTGGAATGCAGTTACGACTCCTCCGGACGCCGCGCCACGAAGAAGGTAACCGTAAACGGCACGGTGACCCTGCATCAGCGCTACATCTACCGGGGCTACCTGCAGATCGCCTGCTGCGACCTCACCCGCACCGCGCACCCCTGCCTCTGGCTCATCACCTGGGACCCGATGCAGCCCATCGCTACCCGCCCGCTGGCCATTCAGAAGGACGGCACGTGGTACACCTACGGCTTCGATCTCACCAAGAACGTGACGGAGGTGTTCACCACCACCGGCTACATCGGCACGGCGTACACATACACCCCCTACGGTGAGGTAAGTGCAAGCGGAAACATCACCCAGCCCATCCAATGGAGCAGTGAGTACCACGATGTCGAGCTCGGCCTCGTCTACTACAACTACCGGCACTACAACCCGGAAGAGGGACGCTGGCTGAGACGGGATCCCATGGGCGAGGCTGGTGGTGCAAACCTGTGCTGCTATGTGCGGAACAATTTCAAGCTTCTCGATTACCTTGGCTTGAAATCTGATTCCGGCAGCAGCCAGTCGTGTCCAATTGCGCGCGTAGAGATACATCTCTATCAAGAGGAGAAGATTAGCAGTGCTGGGCTCGAGAAGATTGATGCAGATAACCGGGAGCTCTGGAATGCCTTTGTGGAGAGTGGGGAAATGCCGAAAAATGGTATTCATGATCCTGCGTTGGTAGAAGAGTTCGTTGATACAACATACCCCATCGCAAACCCTGAGAAGACTATCCTAAAGCCCGGGCGAGTTAAGTCACGCAAGGGGTACTGGGGGAGCATATGGACGGGGGATTTGATTCTGCATTACAGCGAAAAGTGCAATACAGTCCCATTTCGAAAGTATTCTGTCCAATCCGGCGGTAGAGCCAGTGGCTTCGAAGGAAGCGAGAGCAACGGGACAACCGCTCCTGTAAGCGGAAAGGGATCAGTTGACCCGGAAATCAAGCAGGAGTGGGGTACGATACGAGGGTACCGTATTTACAACGAAATAAACAAGGAGAAAACCGTGTGGAAATGGACAGATGATAGGACGGCTCTCCTGATTCATCTCGCTCCTCTGTTTGTTCCAGCCTATACTGATAAGCAGGGAAAACATAAGGCGGAAATACGACAAACAGGCTCACATGGCTGTGTCTCTCTATTGGATCTACAGTCGTGGTACGATCTCGAAAAGGAATTCGGGCAGTGCGCGCAGCAAAAGCCGGTAACACCAATTCCTTTGCTCATCAGGAGGGAGAAGAAAAAATAGCCGGAGGGGGAGATGTGGCTTCTCTGTATCCCATAGGGATTACTGAGGAGGGGTCATCTCCCTCGTAAGAATCACCCCATCACCTCTCTGTTCATAAGGTGATGGGGTGATCTATTCTCCTCTTTTATGTGGTACAATTAATGATAAATACCCTAGGCTCATTCATCGATGGCTTCGCTCGGCAGAACAATAAAAGCAGCACAGCCGTGGCAAGGGTAGTCGGTAAAAGGTTTGTAATTGGATGAAAACAGGAGGTACGAATTCCGTATTTTATAGGGAAAAGCGTAGATATAGCACGGGGATAACAGAGTAGCAATTTGTTTCCCTTCCGGGGATATGACAGCATACTCGAAATAATGATAATAACCGTATCTTTCCTTATTGTCAACAAACCCGGAAAGAAGGAGAACATTATCCCCCAGAGGCTGGGGAGTGAACTTCGCCTCGCTGCATTTCCGGTATGTGTCCAATGGATAATCACACGTGCTGGGTACTGTTTTTTCTGACACAATCTTACCGCTCGCATCTGCAAAGACGATATACCACTCCTGATCCTGAACCTTTCTGACATGAGGATCCGACTCCTCAGTACCTTCTACAGGGGCAAGAGAACCGCAGAGCCAGACGAAGACACTCAGGTCTTCCGTCATGTTACGTTGATACTCCTTGAGGATGGGTTTGTTCGAGATGTCCGCAACAACGGAGCTCTTCCCCGCTGAATGAAAGATGAGCTTACCGTTTTCCTGCGTGTAATACAGGCCTGCGGCCTCACGCTCCTCCCAAGCCTTCTGTACGGAGGGAGGAATGACATTGGATTGGAGTACCTTGGCCTCCGGCCCAATACTTCCGTTTGCTATCTTCTGTTTGAGTTCAAGATAGACAGGGAACTCTTCCGGATTCTCGGCATAGGCCTTATCTCTCACGGTGTTGGCCTCCCGGACTGAAGCGATTCTTTTTCCGTCAGCTCTGTAAAATTGAATGTTATCACTAAAACCGTACAGTGCAAAATAATTCTTGTACATAACGGCCTTATCGAGCTCCAGATCACATACCTGCCTCGACATATCATCACCGGCGTCAGAGCCTCCGAGTATAACATCGATTTCGTCCTGCTCGATAAAGGTAGGACACATCGATTCCCACGGAATAACAAAAAAACGAAGATCCCCGCCACGGTTGAACATAGCAAGGAAATAGTCCGTATCCTCTGAGGCAAAAATGTAGGGGAAAGAGTTCTGTCCGAGAAAGGGAAGATAGTGACGCTTTATGTCACCACGCAATTTCAGCGTGATGACCTTGGAAGCTGCCGTCGTGGCTTGGGATGCAGCAGGAGGCGTGGGCTCTTCTTGGGCGGCAGCCACGGAAAGACAGGAGAGGCAGGCGCAGCCGGCGAGGAGATGACGGAATGAACGGATGGTAGAAAACATGGCGTGGTAGAGGGGTATATTATTCCTCAAACACGGAATGTAGCATTTTACCGAGTGGATGTCAAGTGCTTTTCTCGTTAATTTATCCTTTTCTGCATTGCATAATTAAGTGCACCACCCCCAAGACATAGGTTATTATTGCTTTCTGTGACCCAATACGGGAATATCCCGGTAAGCCCTCAATCAAATCCATCCTCACGACCAAATACCACCGCAGAAAAGCCTCCCTCTCCGCGACGGCGGCGGGTATTCCGGCACCTCACCGACTCGGGTCGCCGGCTCATCGAGACACTCTCGCCCGACGATGCCCCGAGTGAGGAGTCAATAAACATGCGAACCGGTCTGCCGGGGGAGTTTTTTCGAGGTGTCAATAACGAAGAACATGTAGCCTCCGAGTCAACCCTAGGGGCAACCGGAGGCTCTCTAAAAAGGCGGCACATTCACGCGCAAGCACGCTTAGCCGCATCGCTGAGAGTTATTTACCACAAAAAAAAGCGAGTACGTCAACCTTTTTTTTCGCCATAAACGAATTTTCTGCTTTCTTCAGCGTTAATCCCTTCTCCGGGGGACGTTGGGGGGAGGTTCGGGGCGAGGGGCGGGGCGACGCACGACGGTTTCGCCGGGCTTGGCCATGTTAGCGCGGTCGCGGGCGATCTGCTCGTAATACTCGGGATCCTGGGTCCAGATGTAACGATTGATGGCATCGGCCTCCTCCTCCTTCACCTGCTCCAGGAGCTGTTCGGCCACCTGCTGCTGCTGCCGGAGGGCGTGCAGTTGAATGAGCGGGGTGAGTACGAGGGAACCACCGAGGAAGAAAATGAGGGAGAGCAAGATGAAAGCCCCGGCACGAATGAGGCTGTTGACCCCCTTCTCGCGCTTGCGCTTGAGGAGCTCCTGCTCCGCCTGCCCGATGGGCACATACCTGCCGAATAACCTGAACATGGGGGGTAAGGTGGGTCAGCGCTCGGCAAAGGGAACGAAGCGGCCTCTGCGTGCCAACAGAACCGTGTGCATGCGCAGTTGCTTGCCCTTGGCGGAAGCCGCAACGGGGGAGCTGCTCACCTCAAAACCGGCCTTTTTCAGCAGTCCCTCCAGGCGGCGGTCGGGGCGCGCCAGGCTGATGGCCAGGAGGCTGCCGCCCTTGAGAGCATTGAAATAGGCCTGCGCATCCCCGAGGCTCATCTCGCAGGGGGCGTGGGTATGGCGCATGATTACGGCGTGCAGCGAGCCGGTGCGCTTGCGGCAGAGCTCGGCAGCCTCGGCGGGTTCCACGGTCACGCGCTTATCCTCCAGGGCCGCTGCATTCGGGCTGTGGCGGCGGTTCCACTCCACAATCTCCGGCACGGGTTCGGCCACGATGAAGCGGGCCTTCTCGCGGGGGAGGGAGGCCTGCGCCTGCGCCAGGCCGTAGCCCAGGCCCAGTCCGACCAGCATGATGCAGGGCTGCGAGGCGCGGGTGATGGGCGCGGTAGCCAGCTCGGCGAGGGATTGCTCACTGCCGTAGGCATAGGTGGCGGCTATGGGCGCGCCGTCTCGCAGCAGGCTCAGGGCACCGTCGCGCTCCCACAGCTCCAGGCAACTGCCGTCCGCCGTATGCAGTTCTTCGAGTTTCAGAAGAGGTTTCACGCCCGCAAGTATAGCAGTGTCGGTGCCGATAATCAAGCCCGGATTACGCCTTTTGACGCAGGGAGGGCCTCAACGATGTTTTCGGCGGCGGGGTCCGGGGGCACTGTGGTGCTCCTCTCGGTCCTCGCGGTTGCGGTAGTCGTGGTGTTTGCGGCGTTTGGTGACCCGCTCCACGGTCATGCGGCGTTTCTCGGCGCGGCGCTCCAGCTCGGCAATCTCGGCGTCCAGGTTCAGGAAGTGCTCGTAGCGCTCCGGGGAGAGCTCGCCGGACTCCAGCGCGGCGCGGATGGCGCAGCCTGCATCACGGCGGTGGCTGCAATCCGCAAAGCGGCATTGCCCGGCCAAGGCCTCCAGATCCGAAAACTGGGCACGCAGGGTGGCGGCATCCGTCCACATCTGAATTTCGCGCATACCGGGATTATCAATCAACACCCCACCGCCGGGCAACACCACCAGCTCGCGCGCCACCGTGGTGTGGCGGCCGCGCCCGGTGACGCTGTTCACCTCGCCGGTCTCCAGACAATAATCGCGCAGCAGGGAGTTCACCAAGGTACTCTTACCCACCCCGGAGGAGCCGACGATGGTGATGGTCATGCCCTTGGGCACGCGGCGCAGAAACTTGGGGTAACCCTGCCGGCGGCAGGCAGACACGGGATAGACCTCCACCCCCAGGGCGGATACCTCGGCTACGGCGCGCTGCACGGCCTCGGGGGCGGCGGTGTCGATCTTGTTGATGAGCACCACGGGCTTGGCCCCGCAGCGGCGGATGAGAGTCAGGTAGCGTTCCGTGCGGTTCAGGTTGTAATCGTTCTCGGCATCCGTCACCACCAGCACCACATCTACGTTGGCGCCGATCACCTGCTCCGCACAACTGCGGCCCGGAGCCTTGCGCGAGAAACGGTTGCGGCGCGGCAGCAGGGCGCGGATCACGGGCAGGTCCTCCCCCTCGCCGGGGTCCACGGCCACCCAATCGCCCACGGTGGGCAGGTCGGCGTCCGTGGCGGCATCATGCCACAGCTTGCCGCTCATCACCACCTCGTGGTCGCCCTTGCCGCGGGCAATGACGGTGAAGTTGATTTTCGTCTCGCGGATGATGCGCGCGGGGTACCAGTCGGGCTGCTGCAGGGCGGCCATGGCCTCCGCCAAGGCATCATTCCAGCCGAGCATTTCCGGGGTTACCTTCATGGGCGCAGAATGGTTGCGTGCTCGATAATGCGCATGGCGATGTGTTCCTTGGTGTCTTTCTCGGGGTACTCGCAGTGATCCGGGAACACCAGCACCACCTCGTTGTCACGAGAGTCGAAACCGATATCGCTGCGGGAGACGTCGTTGGCCACAATCAAGTCGCACTGTTTGCGCACCAGCTTGTCCCGCGCATAGGTCTCCACATCCTGTGTCTCCGCTGCAAAACCGATGAGGTAGCCACGGAAGCCGAACTCGCTGCGCATGCTGCCCAGAATGTCGGGGGTGCGTTCCAGCTCCAACACCAAGCGCTCGCCCACTTTCTTGATCTTCTGCTCGCTGTAAGCCACGGGCCGGTAATCCGCCACGGCGGCGCAGAGGATAGCCACATCCGCGCCCTTGCTGTAGTCGCGCACGGCTTCATACATCTGCTGCGCGGTCTCCACCTGCAGAAAGTCAACCCCGGCGGGCACATCCAGATGCGTCGGTCCGGAGATGAGCATCACCTCGTGCCCCTCATGCCGTGCTGCCCCAGCCAGGGCATAGCCCATGCGCCCGGAGGAGCGGTTCGTGATGTAACGGGCGGGGTCCAAAGGCTCCCGCGTCGGGCCGGCGGTGATGAGAAACTTCATGCGCTCATTCTACCACATCCCTGCCCCGCTGAAAAGCCCGATTTTATCCCCCATCCCCCGCCGCCTGCCCCCGGGTACCTTGCGTGGCTTATGCGTGCGGGGAAAATGGTGAGAGACTTTTCTCCCGTTTGCTGATTCTCCCTATAAGGGTGGTATGAAGCAAATCTCTATGTACCACTCACCTGCCCTCCGTTCCTCTCGTCTGCTGCCTGTTGTTCTCAGAACCGGCTGCTGTTCTCTCGCATTGTCGGCCGCGATGTTGCTTGCTGTGCCGCAGGCGGAGGCCGGTGTCGTGGGCACCGCGCGTAAGGTAGCTGTCAAAGTCATTAAGGGGGCACCGAAGACGAGGGGCGGGATGGTCGATGATGCAGCGGAGGTCGTCACCGGGAAGTTGGGGCGTGCCCTCAGTGTGGCGGAGAAGGAGGGTCTGAGCCGATACGGTAAGCAGTTCGGGGATCTTTTGACCAAGGATAAGGAGGTTCCCGCTTTGTTGGAGGCGCACGGGGAGGATGTCATCAAGCCGCTGCTTGTCAATAAGACGGCAACCAAGGAGATTCTCGCTCGGGGCGGGGAAAAACACCTGCCCGAGATGCAGCGCATGAGCCGCAAGGAGCTTTCCGACCTGGCTATCAAAACAGGGAAGAAGGGATCCGTGCTGCCGTCCTGCGCCGACTTGGCCAAGGGCGGTGCCGTGGTGGCGGGAACGGTCGCCCTCGCGGAGTCGGTTTCGGCAGCGGAGAAGGTTTCCGACGGCCTGGCCGATGCCACCAAGAAGATGGACCCGACCCCCGTTTTCCGTGACATCTCGCGCCCGCTCGGCATCGGGATTACGCTGGTGTTCGGCTTGGTGGTCATCTACCTTTGCGGTCTCGTGTACAAGCTGCTGCGTAGTTTGCTGAAACCTCTGCGCTCGAGGAAGCAGCCGCTCCCCGACACACCTCCCGCCCCTCTGCCGAGCTCAGTCCCCACTCCCGCCGAGCCCGCTGCGGCGACAGCCACCCCGCCCCGGCACCCGATCGACCGGGAGGAGGTCCTTCGCGCCGAGGCTGACAACTCTGCACATCCCTCCGGAGTGAAACAGGCTGCCGCCCCTCTGTCCTGCGGAAGCTCTGACGGGAGTGGTCGGAAATCAAATCCGGAAGAGATTGTCATCCCCGAGGTGTGAGCGAAAAAAGGGAACTCTCCGCATAGCCGCCTCCTCCGGGCACCGGGTGCACGCATGCGAGGACATGGTCGACACCCGTGTGCAAGGGGGCAGAAAGCGCGTGTGGGCGCAGATTGCGCTTGCCAGAGGGAGGGCGGCGGGGTACAATGGGGGCATGGATTATGCCCCACTGGTAGAGAGACGTCGGCGGCGGTTTGAGGAGCTGGAGCGTGAGATCGCGGAACCGGCCCTGTTCGAGGACCGCGACCGGGCGCAGGAGTTGATGCGAGAGCACCGGCGCACGGCGGAGTTGCTGGAGCAATGGGGAGAGCTGGAGGAGGCGCGGCGCCAGTGGCAGGAGAACGAGGAGATGGCCGCGGGGGAGGACGAGGAGATGGCGGAGCTGGCGCGTGCGGAGCTCGAGGAGCTGGGGCCGCGCATCGCTCGGCTGGAGGAGGCGGTGCAGTATGCTTTGCTGCCGCGCGATGCTACCGAGGACCGCGATGCGCTGGTGGAGCTGCGCGCGGGCACGGGCGGGGACGAGGCCTCGCTGTTCGCGGGTGATTTGTTGACCATGTATCAGCGCTACGCCGAGAGCAAGGGCTGGCGCTGCGAGATCTTGGATGCCAGCCCGGGCAATGTGGCGGGTTTTAAGGAGGTGACCCTTCGCGTGACGGGGGAGGAGGTGTTCCGCTACCTGAAATATGAGAGCGGGGTGCACCGCGTGCAGCGTGTGCCGGTGACGGAGACGCAGGGACGCATCCATACCTCCACGGCTACGGTGGCGGTGCTGCCGGAGGCGGAGGAGGTGGATGTGGAGATACGCCCCGAGGACCTGCGCATCGAGACCTGCCGCTCCGGCGGGGCCGGCGGGCAGCATGTGAACCGTACGGAATCCGCCGTGCAGATTTTTCACCTACCGACGGGCATCATGGTTCGCTGTGAACAGGAACGCAGTCAGATCAAGAACCGCGAGACGGGCATGCGCATCCTGCGTGCACGTTTGTTCGAGATGAAACAGCGCGCGGCGCAGGAGAGCTACTCCGAACGGCGGCGCGCCCTCATCGGCTCCGGCGGGCGAGAGGAGAAAATTCGCACCTACAACTTCCCCCAGAATCGCCTGACCGACCACAGAATAGGCTACACGGCTTATAATCTGGACATCGTGATGGCAACGGGGGCGCTGGACGAGGTGATCTCGCGCATGCAGCACGCGGAGATGGAGGAACGGATGGATGAGCTGAAGTGAGGCGATGAAGACGATTCTGGAGGTATTGAACGGCGGCACGGCGTACCTGGAAGCGCGCGGCATCGAGGGCGCGCGGCATTCCATGCAGAGCCTGCTGGTGCATGTGCTGGGGTGCAACAAGACCTGGCTCTACCTGCATTTTGAAGACCCGCTGAGCGAGGAGAAACTGGCGCCCCTGCGCGAGCTCCTGCGGAAGCGGGGTCAGGGAGTGCCCTTGCAGCATTTGTTGGGCAGCACGGAGTTTTTCCGGCGTGAGTTCCGCACGGATGCGCGAGCTCTGATTCCGCGTCCGGAGACGGAGGAGCTGGTGGAGCTGGCCTTGGCCCGCGCGGAACGCCGCAAGGGTATGCGGGTGCTGGACATGGGCTGCGGCTCCGGGGTGATCGGTGTGACCCTGGCCTTGGAGCTGGCGGCCTGCGCGCCGGAGGTGGTGCTGGCGGATGTCAGCGAAGCGGCGCTTTCCTTGGCTCTGGAAAATGCGACCTCGCACGGCGCTCGGGTAAAGACCTACCGCAGTGATTTATTTGCTGCTTGGGAGGACACGGAGAACAGTGTGCAGCCTCCCCGTGGCTTTGATTTGGCCTTGGCTAACCTGCCCTATGTGCCGGAGGGTGAGGAGCTGGCGGCCGAGGTGCGGCATGACCCTGCGGCGGCACTGTTCGGCGGTCCGGACGGGCTGGACATCGTGCGGCGTTTTGTGAGCGGGGCCCTGCCGTATATGGCACCCCGCGGGCTGGTGATGCTGGAGGTGGGCCATGACCAGGGCGAGGCGGTCCGTGATGCCATGCGCGCGGCCGGTTATACGGATGTTCAGTTGTTGCGGGATATGAGCGGCAAGGCGCGCTTCCCCATGGGCTACGCTCCCCCGGCGGCGGAAACGGCGGAAGACTCTGCGGAGGAAGAGGATGCGGCGGAGGCACCATGAACCGCATGCTTTTCATCCACCCCGGTGTGAAGCGCGGGGTAGCTCAGGCAGCGCGGATGGCAAGCTGGCTGCTGCTGCTTGTTGCTCTGGGGAACTGCCTCTTCCTCCTCTTCTCCGGCGGAGCCCACCCTGCTCCCGCTGCGGTGGGGGTGCTGTGCGTGGCTTTCGGGGAGCTGCTGCTGCCCCTCCTGCTCGCCGCGCTGCTGCTGTGGTGCCACTGCGTGCTGGCTGCCGAGAGCGGATTATTCATCACCCGCGTCTTGGCCGCCGTTGCGGTTGTGCTCGGCGCAGCCCATGCGGCCCACCGCATCTATTGGCTCATCGCCGCCGAGCCGCTGCTGAATGCCGGCCCCACCTGCCCCCTTCTGGTAGCCGCCATCGTGCTCATCACCTCCCTCTTCAACATCCCCTACATCGTCGCCGCCCCCCTTCGCGTCCGCGTCCTCTTGGTCCTCGGCGCCTTCCTCTACACCGCTCAAAACTTCATCAGTCTCTTCCTTCTCCTCCTCCCCCCCGGCACCTGCAGCCCCGTCTACCTCTACCTCCTCACCGGCCTCTCCGTCCTCCTCCCCCTCCTCTGGAATCCCCTTCTCACCCGCCTCTCCACCTACGCCCCCCTCATCATCTCCATGCCCGAGGAGAATTGACCCCCTTCCCGCACACACCCATCGCCACAGTGGGCCCATGTCTTGGAGCGATTGTTTGGTTATGCCGTATACGCCTCCGGGATGCGTATAGCTTCAACCACTCCGCTCTCCCGTCGACTTATGAAAGCGTCGACATATCAAAAAGTCATTCGCAGCACTCTACATTACGTTTTTCGTAAAGAGGCCACAGCAGATGGGCGGCTGATTGTTCGCCTGATGGGAATCCCGATTTATCGACGTGTGTGCGGGTGAAGGCTGATCCCTGTGCGGAGAACCGGTACGCTCCCTCTACTTCTCCGCCGGGGGGAGGAGGGGGCGGCACCATGAGTGCGTGCGGGAGAGGGCGGTATCCGTCAGCAGGAGCCAAGAAGAGCCGGGGCGGGTGGAGGAGAGGGTGGCATCCACATGGAGCCGGAGCCCATCGATGCAGACGATGTTCCACTCGTGTGTGGTGCGGCCGTCGAGCATGCCGAAAACCTTGCGGGAGGGAATATCTGCCAAGTGCAGCATGAGGCCGAGTGCGCGGGCGTAGGCCTCACAGACCCCCTCGTCCTCCAGCAGGGCGGCAGCGGCACCGCCCATCCAGCGGGAAGGCTTGTAGTGCATGCGACCCACCAAATCATCATGCAGCGCTTTGACAACGGCGGCCCGGGGCATGCCGGGTTTGACCAAGGCCGCCACACGGCGGCGGGCCTCGGCCAGGGTCTTCTCCTCCCGCTCCGTGAGACGGATGCCGGCCTGCGGATGCGTGAGGCACTGAATGATGCGCCAGTCATCTGCGTATTGCGGCGTGAGGATGAGCTCCCCGTCCGGCATCTGACGCATGCGGAATTTGAAGCAGAACTGCGAGGTGATGCAGAAGAGGTACTTCTGCAGCGCAGGTTGCAGGGCCGGGACCACGCGCAGGTGCAACTCCGGCTCCAGTCTGCGGGCACCGGCCAGCAGATGTTCCTGCACCTCCGGCAGGTCGGTACAAACCGTACCCTGCGCAGCCACGGCGGGGGCCACGCAGAACACGGAAACAGGTAGCAAGCACGGGTGCATCAGCTGTAGGCGGACTCCACCTTCTGTGCCACGTCGCGGTAACCGTAGTCTACCTCGTAGATCGTCTTGAAGTTCTCCAGCGCCTTCGCCTTGTCCCCCGCCTTCTCGTAGAGCTCACCGATGAGGTAGAGGATGTCCTTCTTCGTCTCATCCATGGCAATGGCCTCCTTGTTTGCATCCTCCAGCTGGCGAATGGCCATATCCGTCATATTCTTGGAGGCATAGCACTTACCCAGCATGGTCATGGCCTTGATGCGCAGGTTAGGGTTGCTGCGGGCGCGCTGCAGGGCCGGGATAGCCTCCGAGAACATACCGGCATCGAAAAGGGCACTGCCGTAGCGGTACTGCAGCTGGGCGTCCGTCGGGTTGGCCTCCACACGTGCGCGGGCATCCTCCACGGCAGCGAGGGCCACCTCCTTCTTGCGGGCCTCGTAATTAGCGCGGGCCTCCTCATTCTGCGGGTCGGCAGCGAGCACCTGCTCATAGTAATCCAGCTCTGCCTGCATGGCCTTGCCGTGCATCTCCATGGCCTTGTCGTTGATGGACACATCGGCCTCCCCACTCAGGGTGAAAGCGTAAGCATAGAATGAGTAGGCATTGGCGTAGTCCTCCATTTGCTCATAGACGGAAGCGATATCCTTAACCACCTGCAGGTTGGCGTTGTCTGCCGCATACTGCTCGGAGAGCTGAGCGAGGCGCGACTCCAACTCTGCGCGCGTCAGACCCATCTTATCCCCGCTCTCCAAGTCAGCCGTGGCGTTGGCGTTCTTCATCTTGGTGCGGAAGTCGCCGCTGCCCTCCCAGTTACCCTGCTGCATGGAAGCGCGGGCAGCGCAATCCTTCTCCCCGCGCATGGCCACGGGGTCCGCGCGGTCAATCTCCAGAATACGGCGATAGGCATCGGCAGCCTTGGCAAAATCGTTCACCTCCTTGTAGAAATTAGCCAACAGGTGCAGGTGCTTCTTGGGGTTCTGCTGTCCCTGGCAAATCGTCTCCAGGGCGAAAGCGGCAATCTCATTCAGCTTCAGATCACGCGCAGCAGCAAAGAGCGCCTCGTTAGCGGACACGGAGTAGGGATCCTTCTCCAGCTCTTCCTCAACGGTGGTCAACACGGTCTCCGGATCCTTGCGCGTCGTCGTCAGGCGCAGGCCACCGAACAGCGAAGTGCGGCGACCGCCCTCCGGCACCACCTTCAGCTCGCAGGCACGGAGAGCCTTGCGGGCCTCCACGAAGCCCGGATTCTTCTTAACCACCGTCTTGAGGATGGTGACAGCATACTTGAAATTCTTGGCAGCGACGGCCTGATTCGCCTTGGACCAAAGGGCTAACTGGTCCGCCGAAAGCTCGCGTTCTGTGATGATGGTGACCATAGATGATAAGTTTACTTTGCGCAAGCACTAGATTACCACAGCAGAGACGGGATTTCAACCTTGTTTTTTGAAAAAAACGTGCAATAATACTCCGCGAGCATGAGAACGGACGCATTATTGAGCCAATACGGCTACTGCACGCGGCGAGAAGCAGCCCTGTGGCTCAAGGCCGGGCGCATTACCCGGGCAGACGGCACCCCCATTCGCCGGCCTGCCGAGCATGTGCAGCCGGAGGAGACCCTGGTGGACGGCAAGCCCGTGGAGTTCCCGCGTGGCCTCTACATCGCCCTGCACAAACCCGTGGGCTATACCTGCAGCCACCGCGAGGAGGGACCGCTGGTCTACGACCTGTTGCCGCCCCGCTGGCTTCGCCGCAGCAAGGGAATCAACACCGTCGGGCGACTGGACAAAGAGACGAGCGGGCTGCTGCTGATAACGGATGACGGGCAGTTTCTGCACGCCCTCACCGCGCCGGGCAAGAAGGTGGACAAGACCTACCACTTTACCACCGCCGCCCCCATACCGGCGGATGCCCCGCAGATTTTCGCCGCCGGCGGCCTGATGCTGAACGGGGAGGACACCCCCTGCCTGCCCGCGCGGCTGGAGGCGGAGTCCGCCTGCGCGGGGCGCATCACCCTGCACGAGGGCCGCTACCACCAAGTGCGCCGCATGCTCGCCGCCGTGGGGGCGCCCGTGCTCACCCTGCACCGCCTTTCCGTAGGTCCGCTGTGCCTGGATGCCCTGCAACTCGCCCCCGGGGAATGGGCCCCCATCGATCCCGCCTTATTCGCATGAGCTTTGATCTGCCCATTGCCCTGAACGCGCACTTCGACGTGCTGCAGGAGACCGAGGACTACCTGCTGGTGAGCAAGGCGGCGCCCCTACTGACCCACCCCACCGGCACCAAGAATGAGCCCACGCTGCTCCATGGCCTGCAGCAGTTGCTTGCCTATGAGCTGGCCTGCGGCGGGCAGATCTCCCTCATCAACCGTTTGGACCGCGAGACAAGCGGCATTGTGCTGGTAGCAAAAAATGCTCAGGCGGCGGGCGAGCTGGGTAAGGCCATGCAGGCCCGGCAAATGCACAAGGAATACCTGGCCATCGTCACCGGCCACCCGCTCTGGCTGTGTGCTTACTGTGCGGAGCCCCTGCGCCGTATGGAGGAGGTGGCGCCCACGCGTATCCATGTGCGCCAATGCTGCCACCCTGCGGGCAAGCCCTGCCGCACGGAGTTCCGGGTACTGCGCCGCCTGCCCGCTCGCGGGGCTCTGCCGCCCCTGAGCCTGCTGCACTGCCGCCCGCACACCGGACGCATGCACCAAATCCGTGCCCACCTGGCCTTCCTCGGTTTCCCCATCCTCGGGGATAAAATATATGGGTCTGATGAGTCCGCCTACTTGGATTTCATCGCAGAGGGCTGGACCCCGCGCTTGGCGGCGAGGCTGCATTTGCCGCGTCACGCTCTGCATGCCGTGCGGCTCACCTTCCCCTTCCGGGGACGTGAGGTAGTGGCCGAGGCCCCTCTTCCGGAGGACATGGCAGCCCTGTCGAAGGGGGAGGAGGGGTGATTCCGGCAGAATTTGGCGCCCGCCGGGCTGTTTTTCCTTGACGCCCCGGGTCCATGGTGTATACTCAATAAGTAATTCATCGAGCGTATGAAACAACGAATGGCTCCTCTTCCTCGCAAACTCTTCCGCAAAAAGAAGCGCGGCTTTGCTTTGATCGCAACGCTGACGCTGCTGATGCTCCTTACCCTTGTGGCGGTGGGCATCTTGGCCATTGCTTCTTCCCAAACTCGTATTGCCTCCGTCACTGTACTGCAAGCGGAGGCTCGCCAGCAGGCCCTTGTGGGCTTGGACGCCGCCATCGGTGCCCTGCAGGTGGAAGCCGGACCGGATCGCCGAGTGACGGCCAACTCCGGCATTCTGAACACCGGCGACGGGGAGAAGGGAGGCGGTCAATACCTCCTCGGCGTGTGGGATAGCTGGGATGCCCCCCTCTACGGCAAGAGCAAGAAGAAGGGGCTCTCCATTCAGGGCACATACGACAAGGGCCGCAGCAAGATGTTCCGCCGCTGGCTCATCTCCTCACGGGATAAGGCGGCCGCCTCTCAGTTGCAGGCCGGCAAGTCCCTCTGCACCCCCCGCCTCGGGTCTCGCGTCTGCCTCCTCGGGGAGGGTACCCTCGGTTCCAAGGGCGCGCGCAGGGATTATATCTATGCGGACCTTCTGGACATGCCCTCCAAGGGTACGAATAAGTGCAGCTTTGCCTGGTGGGTCTGCGGTGAGAACCAGAAGGCCAAGCTCTCCATCGCCACGCGCAAAAAGTCCTCGGATACCCTGGAGACCCTGCGCCGCACTTGGGACACCCCCGGGCCTATGGTGGTGGGCAGTGAGAAGTTCACTGCCATGCCGGATGAGATCATGGACCCGGACAAGCTGGTGACGCTCGGCACGCTGCCCCTGATGGTCTCCACCTCACAGGCGGACGGCCTGCCTTACTTCTTTGATCTGACGACCACTGCCTACAGTCTGCCCACCAATGTGAGCACCGGCGGCATTAAGCGCGACCTTTGCCTGTTGCTCAACCGCCCGAGTCTGCGCGGCACCGAGTTTGCCGGACGCAGCAACCAGGATTGCCCCATCGCGGAGAATGATGCCATTCCGCGCGGCACCGAGCCGAACATGCCCATCGGTTCCTGGCAGGTGCTGCATGACTACTACAATGCTTGGCCGAACGGCACGGCAAACGATGGCAACAACTTCACGGCCCGCTTGCTGGGCGATGTGGACAGCGCCTACACGCGTATGAGCGGTGCAGCCTACAAGATGGGCGGTAGCTCTGCCGCGCCGGGGGACCCCAACACGCTCTCCGTGGGCAACGGAGGCATGAGTTTCTATGATTCCCGTTCTCTGATGGATAACGGCAGTACTTATGCCGGTTATGCCCGCACACCCGTGCTTTTGGCATTCATGAACAACTTCGGCTTGGTGGCTCTGCCCAAGGAGGGAGTCTTAACAGGTGACGGCGATCAGGTGTATCGCTTGGATATGTGCTTTGCCTCGATGGCGCTGTGGTGGAACCCCTACAACGTGCCCATGCGCATCCGCGGCCGTCAGTTGTGGTCCCACTCTCTGCCGTACAAGACGTCTTGGATTCAGTCTTACTCCGTCAGCCAAGCGGGTTCCTGGAACTACCAGTGGTCTCGCTACGCCATGATGCAGGGAACCGGTAATGCCCAGCTGGGGCAGGACTTCGGTGAGTTCTTCCAGAAGAGTCTCGGGGCAGATACGGCGGATATCGTGATGCAGCCCGGTGAGATTCTCTTCTTCTCCCCCGGCCAAGCGCGTACCAACAAGGGGGCTGCATTCTCCAACCCCTGGGTGGAGGGTTACAATCCGAGTGCCGTGGCGGGTTTCCGTGCGCTGTTCTACTCCATGGGCGGTAACAATAAGGACGCGCCCGGTGTGGCCAGTAAGTCCAACATCGACAACGGTTACTTCTATGTGCAGCTTCGCCTCGGCATCAACGGCGGCGACGGCAAGTACGCCAACCCGAACAACGGCGGCCCCAACGCCACGGATGGCTACTGGTTTGCCCCGCGCAGTGCGGAGGTGTTCACCGTGATGAACGGCTACGGCGGTATGGATGGCCAGGGTAACGGCGATACGGCTACCGGTAAGCGCGCGCACTCGCCCCAGCGTATGCTGCTCGGTTGGTATAACCCGAGCGATGCCAAGGAGTATATCTTCTGCAGTCAGGAGGACGGCACTTGGGCTACGGACGGTACACAGAGTGATGAGAACGTGCCCTACTACGTCGGTTCCATGGGTGTCGTGGTTAAGTCCGCGAACAGTACCCTCGGCGCTACGGTGGATGACGGTGATTACCGCTCCAAGATCTGGCAGCATTCCTGCCCGGCTTTCTGGGGCTCCACCATCCGCCAGCCGGATGCTCAGGAGAAGGCTTATCACCCCTACCAGCTCGCCATCATTCCGGTGTCTGCGGGTCTGTGCTCCTCTCCCATGGATAACATCGGGCGCAACGGTATTTTGGGCATTACCAGTGAGGGCGAGGAAGTTTCCTTTGCCTCGGTGCTGGAGCTGCCGGTGCATCCGCCGTTCTCTCTGGCGGGCTTCGCGGGTATGCGTCTGCAGCCCGGTTGGTACACCAGCGGGGTGAATAAGGGTGTCGGTGCGCTGCGTCGTATGCAGTACCAGTCCGGCGTGCCGGGGGTGGGTATCGGCAATTCCTTCGCGGATCCCTGCTTGCCTGCTACGGATATCTACACCTCCCATTCATATAAGATCACGGCGGCCTCTGCTTCCGGTGACCAGGCGGGCAATGACAAGGTATTCAATGATTTCTATGACCACGGTCTGCTGATTAACGATGCCCTGTGGGATGCTTGGTTCTGCTCCTCTATTTCGGATATGCCGTCCAAGAGCGGCAATCTCAAGGCGGAGGATGTGCTGCGTAAATTCATCACGGGTAAGGAGGATCTCCCCGTGGCGCGTTACAAGAAGACCAATACGCCCTTTAAGGATGAGGAGATCATCAGCCGACTGATGGCGGATGACGGCTGGAAATACCCGGCCCTCTACCTGATGATCGACGGTGGGTTCAACGTCAACTCTACTTCGGTGGATGCTTGGGCAGCTACCCTTCAGGGGCTCGCTAAGCGCAATCTCGTGACGAATGTGAACGGTAAGCTCAGCGAGGTGGAGTCCGGTCGCGGGGAGACAGATGTCATCTTCTCTCGCTTCGCGGTTTCCACAACGGATAAGGCCTGCCCGGACGGCGGCTACAGTATGAAGCGCGGTGACAGCTTCCGCAAGGGCAGCGGCTTGGCGGCTTGGGGCGAGGTGCGTCTTCTTTCGCAGGACAGCATCCGCAAGCTGGCCGAGCGTATGGTAGAGAAGGTGCGCGAGCGCGGGCCCTTCCTCTCGATGTCCGATTTCATCAACCGCCGTTTGGAGGAGGGGGATAACTCCCTGACGGGTGCCCTGCAGGCCGCTATCGATGCTACGGATATCAACCGTGATTTCCAGGACGTGATGATCAAGGCCCCCGGTGGCAGCCTCTATAAGAACCGCAAGGCGGCGGAGGGTTCCATGTACACGGCGGCTCCGGGTTACCTTATCCAGAGTGATGTGCTGGCCTCTCTCGGTAACATCCTGACCGTCCGCGATGATACCTTCACCATCCGCGCCTACGGTTGCGTGCGCAGCAAGAATAACGTCATTCTCTCCCAGGCTTGGTGCGAGGCGGTGGTGCAGCGTACCATCGACTACGTGGACCCCACCAACTCGCCGGAGGATTCCGAGTTCGAGCCGGACGGCAGCGCTTCTCGCAAGGAGATGTCGCAGATTAATAAGACCCTCGGTCGCCGCTTCCGTGTCGTTTCCTTCAAGTGGGTCGATTCGTGGGACATCTAGTTCGGTTTCATCCGCTTTCTGCAAACCCCTCGCGGCTACATGCCTCGAGGGGTTTTTATAGAGTCGACTAGTTGCGTTCTACACGCGAAAAAACTTGACACCCCGCACGCAATGCGCTATTGTGAAGTCGTACCACGCAAAGAACGATGAAAAAGCTCTTTATTACTGCCTGCACCGCCCTGTTTACGCTGCCTGCCGTCTACGCCGGTGGTGATATGGCTGCGGATATCCGCAGCGGCACCTTCTGGACCCTGAGTCAGGATGCCGTCACCAATAAGTACTTCGTCGGCGAGATGTATTCTTGGCTTGATGATGCCAAGACGCAGATCCGTATCCATAACCGCGGCAATCTCAAGGTGGGCGGTTTCTCCCCGGAGGTCTATATGTTTAATACATCCGGCGACAAGTTCGACTCCATCGCCGTGATGGTGTACAACAAGGGCGATAACGGCCCCCTCAGCAAGCAGGCTTTTGATAATAAGGTGGAGCAGACCATCAACGCGCTGAACGAGGCCCTGGGCGTGAAGGCGACCGGTGGTAAGAAGGCGGGCAAGAAGGACTCCCCGATTGCAGAGCGCACTTGGCGCTGGACATGGGAGGGTGGCGCGGCTGCCATGGAGGCGGCCAGCACCGGCGGCGATGCCAAGACCGGCAAAGGTAAGAAGGGGGCAGGTTCCTCGGCTCCTTTCGAGTCTGAGTACATCCGCGTGCGTATCGGTGCCAACGCGGAGGCTATTGCGACCGGTGGTGCCAAGGATACGGCCCGTCGTGCGGATATCAAGAAGAATTGCATCCGCCGCGCTGCCGCTATACCGGAGGCCGAGCGTCCGCGTTGCGTGAGTGCTAAGGCTGTCTGGCTGGATGTGCCCATGGTGGATCAGGGGGATAAGGGTTACTGCCTGCCCGCCACGGTTTCCCGCATCTTCTCGCTCTATGGCATGGATGGGGTGGATATGCACACGATCGCGGCAATGTGCGATTCCAGCGCTTCTCAGGGTACAACCACGGAGAGTATGGTGAAGGCCCTGCGCTCCATCGCAAGCAAGTATCATGTAAAACTCTTCCGCATTACGGATGAAGGCAAGGTCATTCCCATTGCCTCCAAGGAGACGAAGAAGGAGCGTGAGTCCAAGTTCTTCGCCTCGCCGGAGGCCGCCGTGCTGGGTACCTACCCCTGGGTGGCGGAGTATAATAAGCTCGCTTCACGGGAGGGTAAGCCGGGCATCCCCATGCGCACGGATGTCAATCCCCTCGAGGTGGCTGACCCGGACCTGCTGCTCAAGGCACGCAGCAAGGGGGTCAAAAAGTTCATGGACATCGTGAAGAAGAATGTCGATGCCGGTGTACCTCTCTTCTGGTGCGTCACCTTGGGCCTCTACCCGGAGGAGCCGGCTCTGCCTCAATCCCGCGGTGGTCACATGCGCCTCATCATCGGCTATGACGAGGGCAAGAAAACCATCATCTACAGCGACTCCTGGGGCGCCGGCCACGAAGTCAAGGCCATGGACGTGGCTAAAGCCGCCGCCATGACAGCCGACCGCTTCGCCCTCAAATCCAGCCGCTGACCTCCCCCGCCATCCTCGCCCTTCCCACGGCCTGCCGCACACCTGCGTCAGGCCGTTTTCTCTGACTCACGCGCACCCACCCAATCCCCTCCCTTCCGCGAATCGGTGCAGATGCAACGGACGGGGCAGGAAGAGGATTATTTTTTTCAAAAAGCGAGGTTCGGCGTCATTTTATGCTTGAGGGGGGAGGGGGAAGTGTGGTAGAGTAGGCAGTAAGATGAAATCACATGGAAAAGGGGGGTTCACCCTGATTGAGCTTATTGTCGTCATCGCCATTTTGGGGATGTTGATTGGGATTGCTGCGCCGAAATTGATGAGTTTCCTGGGTTCGGGGCAGTTGGAGAGGTGCCGCAGTAATATGGTGGCGCTGATGAAGGACGGCATGGAGTATGAGAAGGACATGGCAAACCGCCGGACTCTGCCGGTGAGTGGCATGCCGGATGATGAGGAGACGGAGTATGCCGATGAGAGCGAAGGGTGGTGGATTTCCCTCTCCGGGAATGCCTCTGCACCGGACAAAGCCGGTATGCCTGTGCGGGTGCCGGCTCGTTACCACTGCCCCTGTGATACGCGGGCCGATGTGGGCGAGAGTGAGATGTTCGATTCGAGCACGAAGTCTGTTTCCTATGTCTCTTGGACAGATGACAGCGATGACCCCGAAACCCCCAACTCCTGCATCAAGGTGGATAAGGTGAAGCACCTCGGCGACCTCCCCTGGTTGTCTGACGGCGTACCGCAGGCGGGGCAGAGTGTGCGCGATGTCGCGAGCTTCCGCAAACTGGTTCCCGCGTCGTCTTGGGAGCGGCACAATGACACGCTGGTCGTGGGTTATTCGAACTGCAGCACGGTGAAGGCCTTTAAGGTAGACGAGGACGAGAACGCGGAGAAACTCTTTAAGCGCATTGCCCCCGCGCTGGCTGACAAAGCGACGCCCAAGGGCAAAAAGCGGAAGAAATGAGCCCCGGACGACCGGGTGAACCGCCGCTGCACCCCGAGTGCCTAGCCTGCATGGCGGGCCGTCCGGTGGTGGTGGGCTTGAGCGGCGGGCGGGATTCCGTGGCGCTGCTGTTGCTGTTGCGGGAGGCCGGGGCGTCACTGCTGGCCTGCCATGTGCACCATGGGATACGCGGCGCGCAGGCGGATGCCGATGCTGCCTTCTGTGAGCAACTCTGCCGCCGGCTGGGAGTGCCGCTGCGTTGTGTGTACATTGACGCGCCTGCCCTGGCCCGGGAGCAGCACCTCTCCTTGGAGACGGCTGCGCGCTTAGCACGGCGCCGCGCTTTTGCCGATGCCGCTTGTTCGGCGGGAACGAAGCTGGTGGCCTTGGCGCACCATGAGGACGACCGGGCCGAAACGGCTCTCTTCAATCTGGCACGGGGTGCAGCGGGCCCGCGTGCCATGGCCCCTGTCCACCGCGCCGAGGGTCTCATTTGGCTGCGCCCGCTGTTAAACTGCAGCCGCGAACAAATCACCCGCATGTTGCAACAACGCGGGTGCTCGTGGTGCGAGGATGCTACCAATGCCATCCCCGATGTCTCGCGCAACATCATTCGTCATGAGGTGATTCCCGCGCTCGATAAGGCTCTCGGTCGTCGCACGGCTCCCATCATCGCCCGCAGCGCCGCCGTGCAGCAGTCCACCGCCGAGGCCTTGGAGGAAGCCCTCTCCCTGCTCCCGCTCACGGACCCGCAAGGTCGCCTCTTCCTACCCGGCCTAGAGACCCGCAGCCGCGCCTTCGTGCTCGCGGCCCTGCACTACTACCTCCGCACCTGCGGCGTGCCCGACACCTCACTGGCCACGGCGGAGCGCGTGGCAGACATCCTGCCCGCGACGTCCCCGAACTCCCGCTGCCCCCTGCCCGGCGGCTACCTTGCCCTTCGGCGGCAAAAACGCCTCATTGTCCTCCCTCCGGGGGCGAATTAGCCCCTTTTTCAGCGCTTTTGTGGCTTTTTTGCTCAAAAACCTAGAGTTGACTCAAGGAAAAGCTTGACTAAGCTCTAGCTTTCCTGTAAGCTGGGATCAAGAGGTGCCATACCTCTCCCATCAACTGAAACATCATCACACTGCAAGCGATATGAAACTGCGCACAGCACTGATTCTCTCCGCCCTGGGTTGCACGAGCGCCCTTGCTGCCACTCCTTCCTCCACCGCTGCTCCGCAGCCGAACGTCACCGCCGAGACGGCCCAAGCCATTGCCCCCGTTTCCAAGCGCCTCAGCGGCTCCCTGACGGTCGGTTACTCAAGCAACTACGTCGGCCGCGGCTATGTGCCCACCAACACCATTGTGGAGGGCGAAGGCTGCATCAACTCGGTTCTGCAGACCAAGTACAACCTCGATGAAGAGGGCACCTGGAGCTGGAACGCCGCCGTGGTCTACAACGTCATTCCCTCCGGTCACACGCTGTACGGCAACCCGTGCTACGATCCGCGCGTCTCCTATGCGACAGGAAAGACCGGTCACATCAAGCAGATGAACGTGGAGAACGAGTTTGTCGTCTCCACCTCCGTCACCTACAAGAAGGAGCTGTGGAACATGACCCTCGGCTATGACATGGTCCACGGCGGTATGCTGGGCGTGATGGCCAAGCACTACCACAAGCAGGGTGCCTCCAACGTGAACGAGGTCTTCATCCGCCCGGAGTGGACCCCCGCCCCTTGGGTGAGCGTGAACTGCACGACCCGCTACAGCATCCAGGGCATTTACGGCTGGTGGTTCGAGCCTCAGGTGACCTTCAAGGCCCCCCTCATCGGTACGCCGGAGAATGTGAAACTGGCTGCCAAGCTCGACCTCGGTGCCAGCTTCACGGCGGATTACTTCTCCGCCGAGGATAAGGCCTGCTCCAACGGCGGCCAGACTTGGTGGTTCCGTTTCTCCACTCCGTGGTTCATTCAGGATAATCTCATCCTCACCCCCAGCATCAGCTGCCACTGGGCAGGCAAGGGTGCCATGAAGTCCAATAACCGTTCCGAGATCCGTGCGGCTACCCTGAACGACCTGAACGTTCCCTTCAAGAACTTCGCCGTGGTTGCCGGGGTGCACCTCACCTACACTTTCTGATGATTCGGGTACATCAGAGCGCTTTTTTGCTGGCATCGTCAAGCGATTTGTGATACACTTACAGCAGAAAAACGCCTGAACGGGCCGCCCTCCCCGGTAGGAGGGCGGCTTTTTCCCATTCTCTCCTCATACACCTCATCTGCAACATGACCACGCTCAACATCACCGGCCGCGAGAACATTGTCCAGCCTGCGCTTTACATCCCGAACCGCCTCAGCATCGCGGCGGGCAAGGCGCTGCACAAGCTCCTTGATAACAAGGTATGCTACTTGGTGGATCCTTCCTTCAAGCCGGCGAAAAACATCCTCCACTACGCAGAAAGCAAGGGGGTTCACATCGAGTACTTTGACTTCCGCCACACGACCTCGCGTGCGGTTCGCGAGCAGATACTGGATCAGCTTGAGCGCGGCAACAACGTTGTATTCGTCCCCGGGGCACTCACGAAATCGAAGGGCTGCCTCTCCGATGTACCGGCGCCCTTCCTGCGCGAGCTGGGCAGCCTGCATATCTCCCCCGTCCCGGTGTTCCTAGGGCACTACGGCGATACGCTGCTCACCCTGTTCTGCGAGGAGGACGACAACTGCCGGCAGGAGCTCTGCATCATGCAGCAGCTTTCCCCCGGTCCGCAGATCGGCGAGCGCATGCTGTCCGCATGGATGCAGAAGGGGGCGGAGCTGTATTCCGCGCATCCCATCCTCTGCGGCTCGCTGACCACGGCGTTGGTCAAGTCCATGGCAGCGCACCCGAATGTAACGGTAACGGACGGCATGACGGGCCAGGAGCTCCCCTTCTTCAAGGTGCTGGGCGTATCCATGGCCGTTGCGAAGAAGTTGAAGGAGCTCGGGCAGCGGCGCATCGGCGTCATCCTGCCCCCGGGCCCCGGCGGCATCATCGCCACGTTGGCCTGCATGCTGGCGGGTGTTACCCCGGTCATCATCAACTATGCCTCCTCCGGGCAGGCTTTCGAGAGCACGGTGCGCCAGGCGGGGCTCACCCGTTTCATCACGGCTCGCAAGTTCATGCAGAAACTGCCGACCTTTGCCTGGCCGGACAGGGAGAAGCTCATTTTGGTGGAGGACATGCTCTCCGGACTGAGCAAGGCTACTCTGGTGAAGCACGCGCTGATGGCCAAGATGATGCCGGCCGCCGTGATATGCAAGCTCTTCAATACGGATGCGCACAAAAACAACGACGAAGCCATCATGCTCTTCACCTCCGGGTCTTCCGGCGAGCCCAAGGGTGTGGCTCTTTCGCACCGCATGCTGCTCTGCAATGTTGCCCAGTGCATCAACCGCTTGGTGCTGGCGGGCGAGGAGCGCTTCCTGGGCAGCCTGCCGATTTTCCACAGCTTCGGGTTGACCGTGACCATGCTGCTGCCGCTGCTCTGCGGTTTCCCGATTTGCTCCTACCCCAACCCCACGGACGCGCGTACGCTCTGCGAGCTGATCAAGAAGTACTCGCTCACCCTCGTGTGCTCCACCCCCACCTTTGCGCGCTCCATGCTGCGCCGTGCGGATGACAGCACCTTCCGCTCCGTGCATTACTTCATCGTGGGCGCCGAGAAGCTCCCGCCGGATGTGGAAGATGAGTTCAAGAAACGCTGCGGTGTGCAGCTGCTGGAGGGCTACGGCCTCACCGAGGCGTCCCCCGTGTGCTGCGTGAACCTCCCCATGCCGGAGCGCGAGCCGGGGCTCTCGTTCTACATCCCCTCCATCGTGCGCGGCAGTATCGGCGCCGTCTTCCCGGGCCTCGCCGTGCGCATTACCGACCCGGACGATGACACCCGCGAGCTGCCCATCTCCGAGCGCGGGATGATCTGGCTCAAAGGCTCGAATATCTTCACCGGCTATGTCGGCAAGGAGGACATGAACAGCGAGATTTTCTCCAAGGGCTGGTTCAAGACCGGCGACCTGGGCCACATGGACCTCAACGGGTTCATCTACCTCGGCGGGCGCCTCTCCCGCTTCTCGAAGGTGGGCGGCGAAATGGTGCCGCACGAGGGCGTGGAGCAGGCCATCTGCAAGGCCCTGGAGCTTCATCCCGCAGATGACGGCCTTCAAATTGCCGTCACGGGCGTCAGCGACAAGCAGAAGGGCGAGGCCCTGGTTCTTCTCTCGGCCCTCCCGCAGCACCGCCGCAGCTCCATGGAGAAGGAGTCCCTCTCCCAGATCCGCGAGGCACTCATCGCCGCCAACATTCCGAACCTCTACGCGCCCAAGTATATCGTCCCGGTGGAGAGCATCCCCGTTCTTCCCACCGGCAAGCTGGACCTCCGCGCCTGCAAGCTCTTGGCAGAGGAAGCCCTCCACAACTGATTTACCCATTCCGGCGCCCCGTCCCCTCGGCTCGCCCCCGGGGAGACGGGCGTTCTGTCCTCAGCGACCTTACTTTATCCGGCGGAGTAATCCCTCCAAGGCCGTGTCAAATTCGCGGAAAGAGCTCAGTTTGAGCAAACGGTCAGCATTGTATTGCTCATCGACCAGTCGGATGAGGCTCTTGGCCTCGGCATGGTTTCCCGTGCTGTAATGCCATTGACGCAGGAGGGATTTCGGTGATCGGGATGCACGGTCGTTTCCCGGCAGCTCCTCAATGCATTTCGCACTCATCATGCATTCCGGTGCAAGACGAAGGAGCCATGCCTCGGTACGGGGCATGGGAATAACCGGAATGCAAGAGTTCTCGCCGTTTGCCCGTCGAATAGCCATCGTCAGGCAATTCCGCACCTGTTCCCGACGGCGGGCACCGTTGCGGCTGTTCGTGAAATCCACATCCGAATGAAAAACGCCCAAGGCACTCTTCTCTAGGCAAAACAGAACAAAATGGGTACAGGTATCCCCCAAGTGACAAAGATCCCCGGGCGGTGGCACTTCCATACTGAGACCGTCCCTGCGTGTTCTGTTCGTTCTGCGGGTGGGCTCGGCCGGCACATCTCTGTGGGTAAAACGGCTGGTACGCTGTCTCCATGTCTCGTCCCCGGTTCGCTCAGTCAGACGGCGGAGCACAATCTCCCCGAGAGCCCCGAAATGCTGTGCCTCGGGTGTGCCGAAATCGGAGGTACCTTCCCCGCAAAGGAACAGTTTACTCATGTTCACATGCTTCCCTGCTTAATTCCTCCAAGTTGCAGCGCAGCATCACCTCCCCGGGGTAGTGGGTGTCCAGCATGCTTGCCGGTGTTTGCAGACGGAAGAACGGCGTGCATCGGGATATGCCGTCCTTCTTGTAGACCAGGTAAACCCCTTTCTCGGCTTCCTCGATGGTCATCAGACTGAGGACGAGCGGGCTGTGCGTCGTGATAATCGTTTGGCAGGGTGCATCGGTGGAGAGATATTCGATCATTTTTGCGAGCAATTCCGGGTTCAGACCATCCTCCAATTCATCAATGAGCAGCGTGCCGCCCCGACAGGCAAAGCACTGGGCCACGATAGCCAGCACGCGGAGCATGCCGTCGCACAGCATGGTCGCCTCGCCGGTGTAGGTGCTGCCGTCCGAATATCGTTCCTCGACGAAGAGCACCATCGCCCCGCCTTGGATGCGCCGTACCTTATAGCCGTGGTAGGTCGGGAAAAAGCTGCGTACGGTCTCGTTAAACGTGTCGCGGTCCGCCGGTGACAGGGACTGCAAAAAGGGCGCGATATATTCACCCCCCATACCCACGCCCTGTACCGACTTCCTGCGCGTGTGAGCCTTCATCAGGTTGGGCGCTAAGAGGTCGAGGGTAGAGCACCGAGTAAGGGCCTCCTTGGCAGGCCGCAGACTTGCCGGTGCCCACACGGAAAGCAGGGAGCCCGTGTAGGTCAGCTCATGGGTGTCGTATCGTTCCTGCTTGCCTCCGTTGACGCGGTAGACCGCCACCCTTTTGTCGAGTTTGAAGATACGCTCCCCCGCCTCCGTCAGCAGCTCGGAGGTGCAGCGGCCATCCGGCGTATAGAAATGAGCCTCCCAATCATAAGCCGGCCCCTCCGCTTCCTCGACGGAGAGAGAGAAGGAGATGGTCTTCGGCGTATTGCGCGGAGCCGGCCCGCCGCTCAGCTTCGTAACGATATCGTTCATTTGCCAACCCCGACGTCCGAGCCATGCCGTCAAACCCTCGGTGCGAGCAAGAGTGCATGCAAAATCAATCGCCTGCAGGACGGTCGATTTCCCGGAGCCGTTCAACCCTATCAACACGGTCAGCTTCGGTGGGAAGCACAGCTCCTCCTTCATCTGCAGCGCCTTGAAATTCTGTATTGAAAAACGTTTGATCATGTTCCCTGCACAGAGGTGCTTCATCATTATGCCACGCGGGCCGTGGGGTGTCAACTCTATTTCTGCCCTCCCTTGTTCCTGTCCTCTCGTGTTGAAAATAGTTGACTCGGCGGGTGGGGTGGGGTAAGATAGAGGCATGACGGGAATGCTGATGACAGGATGTGCGGCGGCTTTGCTGCCCGTGTGCGCGCTTGCGGCGGAGCCGGCGGGTGAGATGTGCCTGGACCCCGCGGGGCACTTGGTGGTGGCGGAGTGTACGGTCAACGGTAAGGCGGCGCGGATGATTGTGGACACGGGGGCCAGCTGCACGGTGCTGGATGAGCAGTTTGCGGCGGAGTTGCCCGGCTTGGTGCGCTTGCAGGTGCCGACCAAGGGGAACGCCCGCTTGCCGCATTATCCCGCAGCCTGTACGGTGGAGGCCGGGGGCGGGCGTTTTGAGAACACCCCGGCGGTGGTGTTGTCCCTGGCGGGCATCAATGCTATTCTGAAGCAGCCGGTGCAGGGCATTCTCGGTATGGACACCTTGGGCAAACTGCCCTTCACGCTGGATTATGCCGCCGGTAAGTTTTGCTGGGGAGCGCCTGTGCAGAACCGCCCGAGCGCTGTGCCGCAGCAACGCTTCGATGCCCTGAAACGTCCCTACCTCGTCTGCCGCAGCGGCGAGGAGGAGCTGGCCGTCTTGTTGGATACGGGTAGCTCCGTCACCCTGCTGCCGGAGACCTTCTGGACCCCGGGTGCGGCAGGCAGCGCGGAGATACGCGTGGCCGATGTGCAGTCCGACCGCACGGACCGCATGCAGCGGGGCAAGGCCGGCGAGCTCGTGCTTGCGGAAGGCGTGGCCGCCCGCGGACTCTCCCCGCGTTTGTTAGCGCCCGGCGAGCAACCCGGCGCACAACTGGGGGCGGATGCCTTGGGCAATACCTGTTTGCAGCATATTCCGGCCCCCACCGGTCAACCCTCCTTCCGATTCCTCTTGCCCGAGCCATGAAAATCGCCCTGACCATCGGCCTGCTCACCGTGAGCAACGCCTTCATGACCTTCGCCTGGTACGGCTTTCTCAACAAACCCAGTGAGACGCACCCCATGGCGTGGTGGAAACTCGTCCTCCTCTGCTGGGGCGTTGCCTTCTTCGAGTATTGTTTCATGGTGCCGGCTAACCATATAGGCCGACAGGCAGGCCTGAGCCTCGCGCAGCTTAAGATTGCGCAGGAGGCCATCACGCTCATCATTTTCGTGCCCTTCATGCTGCTGTGGATGGGTGAGCACTGGAAGTGGGATTACCTGTGGGCCTTCCTCTGCGTGCTCGGTGCGGTCTTTTTCGTCAATCGCGAGGCATTGATGTCATGATGCACAAAACACGCTTGCTTTTTCGGCGGCAATAGCATATCATGTCGGCATGAGATACTATTGGACGCTGGCTCTGGCAGCAGCGGTGAGTCTGCCTGCATGTTCCGTGTGGAACAATTTAACGCGCCGGGAGTATGACCCCGAGTACCTGAAGGAGGATTCACCGCTGGATCCGCCCGGTGTCAAGCAAGCCCGCGAGGCAGCCCGCGCCAAATTGGTCAAGGAAGGCAAGTTTGCCGCCGGCACGGTGGTGGAGGTGCAGGAAGGCCGCGCCGCCTTGTTCGACCACAACCCCGAGCGCGATCCCGACGCCAACAGCAAGATGGTGACGATGAAAAACGCCACGATTATCGCCTGCGAGGGGCTCTACTATTTTGTGAAAGCCGAGGGGGGGCAGAAAGGCTTCCTGCGCGAGAGTGACTTTGTGCAACCGGAATCCCGTTTGGTGGACTCCGGCCTGCTGATACCCGGCGGGGTCGTGACCCCCGGCATGCCCGGTGGCGTGTACACCGAGGGCGAGCTGCTGCCGGGAGACCCGGAGGCTGCCCCCGTGGAGGAGGTGCGCTTGGCCCCGAATGAGACCCTGGACACCACCAGCAGCAATCGCACCGTGGTGGTGCGCGAGAAGAAAACCGACAAGGGCAAGGACTTCGAGGAGCGCCTCAAGGCACTGCAGGCGGACACACCTGCGGGGGATGATGCCGGGGATGAGCTGCCGACGCCCGCTGCCGAGCTCGGTCAATGAGCCATGCCCGGCATATCCTCGCTTGTTGAGCAATTTTTGCTCTATGCGGCGGCGGAGCGTGGCCTGAGCAGCAACTACAGGATCTCCGTGCGGCAGAGCCTCAGCCGCTTTGCGACGTGGTGCGCGGGGCGCGGGGTGGAGCAGGCCGCCGACGTGACGCGCCTACTCCTGCTCGACTACCTCAGCGGACTCCCCGCGGAGGGTCTCTCGGCGTCCAGTTGCCGCATTGCCAAGGTACACCTGCGCATCTTTTTCCGCTACCTGACGTCCCGCAGACTCATCCCGGAGAACCCTGCTGCCCTGCTACCGGCAGGCCGCGCGGCGCAGAGCCTGCCCGCCACCTTGGGCGCGGAGGCCGTGGCGCAGATGCTCAACAGCATCGACCCCGCGGATTTGCCCTACGGCGCCCGGGATCGTGCCATGCTCGAGATGCTCTACGGCAGCGGCCTGCGGGTGAGCGAGCTTGTGAACCTGCGTGCTGACCGCGTGGACTGGGATGAGGGTTTCCTGCGTGTGCTCGGCAAGGGGAACAAGACCCGCCACGTGCCGCTGGGGGATATGGCGGCCGAGGCTCTGCGCCTTTACATGGAGAAGGCGCGCCCGATGCTGCTGCGTGAGGGCGTGCGTGCGGATGTCCTCTTCCTTTCCAACCGTGGCTCCCGCCTCACCCGCGAGCGCATCCGCCAGATTATCCGCACCCGCGCGGCTGCTGCGGGTATTCAGGAGCACGTTTTCCCCCACATCCTGCGCCATTCTTTCGCTACCCATTTGCTGGAGAACGGGGCGGATCTGCGCGTGATTCAGGACATGCTTGGCCACGCCGATCTGGCCACTACGCAGGTCTACACCCATGTGGAGCAGCGCCGCCTTATGGAGCTGCATCGGCATTTTCACCCGCGCGGCGTGCATCGTCCGGAGCCTCCGCAGGACTGAGCGCATGCGCTGCCGTGTAGGCGCGGATGCGTGCCACGACGTTGCGTCGCAGGTTCTCATACCAAAACAGGTATTCGAAGAGATGATAGATACCCGGCCCGAAAAGCATACCCCGCTCCAGCCCGGGCGTGTGCACCGTGAAGGCCGGGTTGAGGGTGCCGCGCGCCGTGTTGATGACGGCGCCGCAGTAGCCCGGCAGCAGCGGCGCGTCCTCGCCCAGCAGGGTGAAACGTGCCCCCGCATTGGCCTCCGCCGGGGCCGGGGTGGCATCCGTGCGCCAATTCAGCGGGTTGATGCAGATGCTGCGTGTGCCCGCCGTCACAAAGACGGAATCCTGCGTGCCCGTCTCCTCCGTGTTCCAACAAATGATGACACCCGTATCCTCCTCTCCCTCGGCCGCGCGCAGTTGGGGGAATTGCTCTACCTCCCCGGGGGATATATGCCAGCCGAGCAGGTAGGCCGCCACCAGACGTTCCTGCAGCTCCGGCCGCGCGAACAGCTCTTTCATGAGTGCCAGCAGCATCTCGCTTCCTTGGCTGAACCCCACCAGCACGATGGGCCGCCCGCCGTTATCGTGCTCCAGATACTCTAGGAAGGCCGCGCGCACATCGCAGTAGGCGCGGTAGGTGCCCATGGGGCTCGCGTAGTGCGGCAGGGTTTTCTGGCGGTAGTAGGGGGCAAAGAAGCGCGCCGCCGTGTCGTAGCAGCCTTTTTCCAGATCCACGCACCACTTGAATCGCGCCCTGGTCTCCGTGTCATCTGTATCAATGTTTCCCCGTGCCGGGTCGGTGGAGCAACTGGGGGCCACAAAGAACACGTCCGCCGGCTTGTCCGATGCCGCGTCCTGCTCCCGGTAAACCCAGGCGGCGGCATCGCCGTAGTCCAAGCCCCAAGCGGTGCAGGTAAAAAGCAGGAGGTGCAGCAGGAGGAGTCGCAGGGTCTTCATCGGAAGGGTTCAGGCTTGAAAGCGCAGGACGGCGAACAGGGCGAGGATGGTCTTCCAGTCCTCCGGGTGATCATCGGTCTCCGGGAAGATCTTGCCGACGGGAATGCGCGAATAGCGTTCTGACGCGCGCGGGTGGGTGAGCTCTCGCCTGCCGACGGAGAAGATACCCCCGAGGGCGAGAAACTCCCGGGCGAGCTCGTGCGGGCCGTTCCAGGCATGAATGAGGAAGCGCGGCAGGGTGCCGCAGCGGTTGCGCTCGCGCAGCAGGCGCAGCAGCTCCTCATGGGCGCGCACGCAGTGCAGGTGGGCCATGCGCTCGTGGCGGAAGGCGGCGCCCAGGTGCACCTGCAGCAGGGTGCGCTGGGCCTCGGCATCATCGCGGTGGGCGGGGGAGAAATCCAGCCCTGTCTCGCCCACCCCGGCTTGCGGGTAGCGGGTCAGGTATTCATCCAGCTCAAAGGCAATCTGCGCGGGGTCCGCCGTCCGGGCATGCCACGGGTGCACGCCGAAGCAGGGCTGCATGCCTTCCGCAGAGGCCACGCGGTCCCAGTCCTCGCGGGTGACGGCATTCAGGAATCCCCCCGCGCTGTGGGGGTGGTGGGTGTGGTAGTCTTTCATGGCAGGGGCAGGTAGCCGTTTTCGCGGAAGCTGTAGTAGGGCAGTCCGGTGGGGCTGCCTTCTCGCCCGATGACAATGTGATCCATGACGGGGATGTGGAGGATCTCCCCGGCTTTCGCGAGGGCGGTGGTCAGGTCCCGGTCCTGTCGGCTGGGGGTGGGGTCGCCGCTGGGGTGGTTGTGCAGGACGACGATGGACGCTGCTCGGGCGCTCACGGCCGGGGCGAAGACGTCGCGCGGGTGCGAGATGAGCCGCGTGAGAGTACCGGAGCAGACATCCACGCGCCGGCGGATGAAGTTGTGGCAATCCAGCAGCAGGACGTAGAGGTGCTCCTGCTGCTCCCGCTGCAGCTCGCAGGCCAGCAGGTCGTACACCGTGCGGGCGGAGTTACACTTGATGAACTCCATGCGCTCCTGCACGGCGCGGCGCCCCAGCTCGAAGACGGCGGCCAGGGTGGCGGCTTTGGCTGCCCCCAGTCCCTGGCTCTGCGACAGCTCGCAGATTTCCATCGGCTCCATGGCGGCGAGTTGGGCCAGCGACCCGCCGGCGCAGCGTTTGATGTGCGCCGCGAGGTCCAGCACATTGCAGCCCGGCACGCCCGTGCGCAGGAAGATGGCCAGCAGCTCTTCATCGCTGAGGCTCCGCCGTCCCTCCCGCAGCAGCTTTTCGCGCGGCAGGAGGTCCTTCGGCAGGTCTTTCATCCGCCGGTAGGCCGGGTCGGGGCGCTCGTTCTCGGCGTCATCGGACATGGTGCGTCATCAGGCCAGGTGCTCTTTCCAGTAGGCGAGGCGGCGGGCCGTGTTGGCGGCATTCGGTGCCCCGGGGTTGGTGCGCAGGGCGAAGGCGCGGTCCAGGTCGAAGACGCTGTAGACGTCATCGCCGTACTCGGGGGAGATGCTGCGGAACTGCTCCTGCGTGAGCTTGTTGAGCGGGGTGCCGCTGCTCACGGCGAGGGCGACGGCCTTGCCCACGAGCTCGTGCGCACGGCGGAAGGGTACCCCGCGGCGTACCAGGTAGTCCGCCAGGTCGGTCGCCAGCAGCAGGGGGTCGCTCACGGCGGCGGCGCAGCGCTCGGGGTTGATGCGCATGGCGGCCACCATCTCGGCGTTCACGCGCAGGGCCAGGGAGACGGTTTCGAAGGAGTCGAAGAGGGGCTCCTTGTCCTCCTGCAGGTCGCGGTTGTAGGTGAGGGGCAGGCCCTTGACGGCTACCATCACGCTGACCAGGTTGCCGTACAGGCGGCCGCTCTTGCCGCGCGTCAGCTCGCAGACGTCGGGGTTCTTCTTCTGCGGCATCAGGCTGGAGCCGGTGGTGTGCGCATCGCTCAGGGTGCAGTAGCCGAACTCGGCGCTGCTCCACAGCACCAGGTCCTCGCTGAGGCGGGAGAGGTGGGTGCCGATGAGGGAGAGGCAGAAGAGGGTCTCGAGGATGTAGTCGCGGTCGGCGATCGCGTCCATGGAGTTTTCCGTTACGCCGTCAAAGCCCAGCTCGGCGGCGATGGCTCGGCGGTCCAGGTTGATGGTGGAGCCGGCGATGGCGCCGCTGCCCAGGGGGGAGATGTTCACGCGGGTGCGGCAGTCGCGCAGGCGGGCGGTGTCGCGCTCCAGCATCTCGACGTAGGCCAGCAGGTGGTGGCCTATCGTGACGGGCTGGGCGCGTTGCAGGTGCGTATAACCGGGAATGCGGACGTCGGCGTACTCCTCGGCTTTCATCACGAGGGCGCGCTGCATGTCGCGCAGCAGGTGCAGGGTGGTGTCGATCTCGGCGCGGCAGTACAGGCGGGTGTCGGTGGCTACCTGGTCGTTGCGGGAGCGGGCGGTGTGCAGCTTGGCGCCTGCGGGGCCGATGCGGCGGGTCAGCTCGCTTTCGATGTTCATGTGCACGTCTTCCAGCCGCGTGCTCCAGGTGAAGTTGCCGGCTTCGATGTCGGCCAGAATCCCCGTCAGGCCGGCGCGTATCGCCTCGAACTCTTCCGGGGTGAGCAGGCCGGCGTTCATCTGCGCCCGGGCGTGCGCAATCGAGCCTGCTATATCATGCCGGTACATCTTCCGGTCGTAGGATACCGATTCGCCGTATTGCAAGACCAAATCTGCCGTCGGTTGAGAAAATCGTCCGTTCCACATAGTGCCCCCAGTTTACCCGAAAAGCGCCGCGCACGCAAGCCGTATTCGGGGCAATCCGCATTTTTTTCGCGGGCGGCGGTGTCTCCGGCCCTCCCGGGGGTGACCTTCGCTGCGCTTTTTGCTTGCGGTCGCGGGCTCTCTGTGGTAGGATGACACTGCTATGAGCGCAAAACGTTTTATTCTCAACGAGACGAGCTACCACGGCCGCGGGGCTGTGCAGGCTGTGGTGCAGGAGGCGCAGTTCCGCGGGTTCCGTAAGGCCCTGATCGTGTGCTGCGAGGATGCCGCGAAGTTCGGGCTGGTGGCCAAGGTGACGGATCCCATGGATGCGGCGGGGCTGGAATATGCCATCTATGACAAGGTGCAGGCCAACCCGACGGTGAAGATGGTGCAGGACGGCGTGGAGGCTTTCAAGGCCGCGGGGGCGGATTACCTCATCGCCATCGGCGGTGGTTCCCCGCAGGATACGGCCAAAGGTATCGGTATCATCATCAATAACCCGGAGTTCTCCGATGTCGTGTCGCTGGAGGGTGTGGCGCCCACCAAGAACAAGAGCGTGCCGCTCATCGCCGTGGCGACCACGGCCGGTACGGCGGCGGAGACGACCATCAATTATGTGATCACGGATGAGGCCAAGCGCCGTAAGTTCGTGTGCGTGGACCCGCATGACATCCCCGTGGTGGCGGTGGTGGATCCCACCATGATGGAGACCATGCCGCGCGGCCTGACGGCGGCAACGGGTATGGACGCGCTGACCCATGCCATCGAGGGTTATACGACACTGGCTGCCTGGGAGCTGGCCGATACGCTGAATCTCAAGGCTATTGAGCTTATCGCTCGCAGTCTGCGTAAGGCGGTGGAGAATGACCCGCAGGGGCGTGATGATATGGCCCTGGGGCAGTACATGACGGGTATGGCGTTCTCGAATGTGGGCTTGGGTGTGGTGCATGGTATGGCTCACCCGCTCAGTGCGTTCTATAACACGCCGCACGGTGTCGCCAATGCCGTTCTGCTGCCGCATGTGATGGAGTATAACGCTGACTACACGGGGGAGAAGTTCCGCGAGGTGGCCCGCGCTATGGGTGTGCCGGGCGTGGACGCCATGTCCCCGGTCGAGTACCGCCGCGCGGCTGTCGATGCCGTCCGGCAGCTTTCCCTGGATGTCAAGATCCCGCAGACGCTCCGCGAAATCGGTGTGAAGGAGGAGGACCTGGAGGCCCTCGCCGAGGCCGCCATGGCCGACGTCTGCACCGGCGGTAACCCCCGCCCCTGCACCAAGGAGGAGCTGCTCGCCCTCTACAAAAAGGTGTTCTGATCCGCTTTTCCCGTTTCTTCCCTCGCCCCCTGCCGCACTCCCGTGTCGCAGGGGGTTACTCTTGATAAATACCGCCGAGGCGTTGACAGCTCCCCCCGGGGACGCCCTCTGCATTTTGAATGCTGTAGCAAGCGAAAAATGCAGATTTACCTTATTTTTCATCACTTTTTTGCCTAATGAATTTCAGACCGCGCGGAGGTTGAAAATGCCTGAATTTGCTGTAACTCGTTGAGTATCAACAAGTTGCATGCCCTATGCATTCAAAATGCAGTAGAATCATCTTCGGAAACAGGAACGGGATCCTCCGCATGGGCGCATAGGTGCGTCGTGCGGAGGACCCCGGTAAGAGTCAGGCTTCATTCATTCGCTCACTGTGCCGCCCGGCGCCCTACTTGGGGGAATGATGCGGAGTGACTCCGCACCCCTTTCTCGTATCAATTCAACATGCACACATCATGAAACCGCATCTTCCTCTCGCGCTGCTTGCCGCGCTTATGCTCGTCGTCCCGGCACGGGGCATCGAGATCCCCTCGGACTACACGACTGTTTATGTTTTCAGTACGGATGACCTCACGGACTACATTTCCAACACGTCCGCGGACAAGAATGCC
>SFDX01000052.1 GCA_004557455.1 Akkermansia muciniphila
CTCTCATTCATGGGGCTCGGTCTGGCCTTCCCGTATTTCCTCATGGGTATCTTCCCGGGGCTGGTCAAGTACCTGCCTCAGCCGGGTGAGTGGATGGAATCCCTCAAGCAGGGGCTCTCGTTCCTGCTCTTCGGCGCGGCGGTCTGGTTCATTGATGTCTACCTCGCCTTCTGGCCGACGGATACACCGCTGGATATCACAAAGATGCTCATCTCCTTCGTAGTGATCGCTGCGGCCTTCTGGGTATACGGTCGCTGGTGCCCGATGTACCGCAGCACGCGCTGCCGCATCATCGGCGGGCTCGTGGCGCTGGCACTCCTGGCAGTCGGGGGTCGCTACTCTGCCCCGCTCTTCACCCTGCAGGAGGCGGACGCCGCCCCCGCATCGACCGCCCCCGCCGAGCAGGTTTCCTCCGCGCCCGCTGCCTACACAGTGGCCTCCGTGAGCAAGGGGCAGCACCCCGTCTGGAATGCCTGGACCCCGGAGCTCATGCAGGCCGCCCTCAAGGATGGGCACCCCGTCTTCGTTGACTTCACGGCCAAGTGGTGCGCCACCTGCCAAGCCAACAAGGCCATCGCCTACACGGATGAGGTCTACGCTCTCTTTGCCGAGCACGGCGTAGTCCTCATGAAGGCGGACAAGACGCGCCCCAACCCCGCCATCGATGCCGAACTCCGCAGGCTGCACCGCAATCAGGTGCCGGTCAACGTGCTCTACCTGCCCGGCAAGGAGCCGGCCATCACGCCCGTCATGTTCACCGCAGGCGTCCTCACGGACTTCCTCCTCGAGCACCTCAAGCACTGACCCGCTCCCGCGTTCATCCTCCCGCGCCGCATGCTCCCCACCCGCAGCATGCGGCGCTCTTTTTGCCCCGATTTCTGACCGCCGCGGCCGTAGAAGCCGAGTGGAGGCTGACCGCGGAATAAAAGGAATTTTGGGAGACTGAAAGCCATGCAACTCTCAGGTAAGACGTCGGAGCATGTTCATAGTAGGTAGCTTTAGAATTTTATCAAAAAACAAACAAGAAACCTCCTATTTCGGCGGCACGAAGTCTGAACCGAGCTAAGCATACCACATACTCTCCAAAAATTCCTTTCATTCCGCGGTCATTAATCCCCTCGGGTCCTTCCACCACGGCGGTATGCAGTCTGTACCAAGCCTCGGGATTCAGCGTGGGCAAAATGTACACAAGGCGGCACATTTGCCTTGAAAAACGGCAGAATTGTGGTATGCTACGCTGCGGAGAGTCATGATAGAACAATTAAGGAAACGACTGCTGGACCGGGAGCACCCCGTGCGAATTCACTTAATCGGCGTAGCCGGAGCCGGCATGAGCGGGCTGGCGCGCATGCTGTTGGAGATGGGGCACCGAGTGAGCGGCTGTGATCGCGTAACGAGCGATGAGACCGAGCGTCTGCAGGCCGCCGGTTTGGCTTTCTCCTGCCCGCACAATCCGGATGCCGTCCGCCATGCGGAGATTGTCATCTACTCCAGCGCGATACGGGAGGACAACCCGGCGCTGAAGGCGGCGCGGGAAGGGAACCTGCTCTGCCTGCGCCGTGCGGAATGTCTGGCGGCGATTCTGAACAACAAGAAGGGTGTGGTGGTAGCAGGCACGCACGGCAAGACGACCACCTCCGCCCTCACCACGCACCTGATGCGCGAGGGACGCCTCCGCCCCTGCCACTATGTGGGTGCGGAAATACCCGTGCTGGGCTCCAACGCGCACTGGAACGAGGACAGCGAGTACTTGGTGGCGGAAGGCGACGAGAGCGACGGCACCTTGGTGAACTATGTGCCGGAGCACAGCATCATCCTGAACATCGAGGCCGAGCACCTGGACTTCTACCGGGATCTGGACCACATCAAGAGCGTGTTCGACCGCCTGTGCCGCCAGACGCGCGGCAAGATTTTCTACTGCAAGAACGACCCCGGTGCCGCCGATGTCTGTTCCCGCTACCCGAACAGCGTTTCCTACGGCTGGCAGGATGCGGACTACACCGCCACGGAGCTGACGGTGAAGCGCGGGCGCACCCTCTACGTCATTAACCACTTGGGCAAGCCGCTGGGGCGTGTGGAGCTGGGCATACCCGGCAAGCACAACGTACTCAACTCCTTGGCAGCGACCGCTGCCGCGCTGGAGATGGGCTGTGACTTTGCGAGCATCACGCGCGGGCTGGCCACCTTTGCGGGCGCGCGCCGCCGCTTCGAGACCAAGTACCTCTCCCGCAACTACCGGATTGTGGACGACTACGGGCACCACCCCACGGAGATTGCCGCCACACTGCAGACGGCGGCGAGCCTGAAACCGCAGCGGCTGGTCGTCTTCTTCCAACCGCACCGTTATACGCGCACCAAACTGCTGCGCAACGACTTCGGGCGCGTGTTGCAGCAGGCGGATGTCCTGTTTGTGGCGGATGTGTACCCCGCCAGCGAGCCGCCCATCCCCGGCATCACCGGGCAGACCATCGTGGATGCCGTGGGCGAGCAAGGCCCGCTGCAGGCGCAGTTTCTGCCGAATCAGGAGACAGCGCACCACCGCGTGGGCAACATGCTGCAGCCCGGAGACCTGCTGCTCACCTTGGGCGCGGGTAACATCCACACCGCAGGCACCCGCATTGCGCAGGACCTGCGCCTGATGAGCGACATGCAGCGGGAGTGCGGCAACATCCCCTACCGCCTGTATGAGCCCATGAGCCGCCACACCACCCTAGCCGTGGGCGGCGATGCGCAGTACTGGATTGAGCCCGCCACCTTTGAGGACATGCAGAACGTGCTCAACTTCTTCAAGGACCGCAGCCTGCCCGTGCATGTGGTGGGGCGCGGCTCCAACCTGGTGGTGCGAGAGGGCGGCATACGCGGCGCGGTGATTCACCCCACGGGCGGGGAGTTCGATGCCATCGAGCTGCGCGGCAACCGCATCATCGCCGGTGCGGGCGTGCGCCTCAAGAAGCTCGCCTCCTTTGCGGCCCAGCACAGCATTGAGGGCTTTGAGTGGATGGACGGCATCCCCGGTTGCGTGGGCGGCAGTCTGCGCATGAACGCAGGTTGCCTGGGGCACGACATGTGGGAGCTCTTCCGCAGCGCCACCGCCCTGACCGAGGACGGCGAGGTGGTGGAGTTTGAGCGCGAGACCATGGAGGAAGCCCGCTACCGCCTCATCCCGGAGTTTGACCGCAGCATGGTGCTGCAGGCCGCCTTCCGCGCCTACCCCGGCAACCCGGCGGAGATCGAGGCGCGCATGGAGGAGAGCCGCGCCCGCCGCAAGGAAACCCAGCCGCGCGACCCCAGTGCCGGTTGCACCTTTGTGAACCCGCCGGAGATCCCCGCAGGCAAGCTCATCGATGAGATGGGCCTCAAGGGCTTCTCCATCGGCGGCGCGCAGGTCTCGCCCGTGCATGCCAACTTTATTGTCAACACCGGCAACGCCAAGGCCACGGACGTGACATCGCTCATCGACTACATCAAGAACAAGGCCCTGACGGAGCGCGGCATAGCCCTGCGCACGGAGGTACTCGTTATCGGCGACCGCGAGCCGCAGTTCTGATTTCCCCCTTACATACCATGAAAACATTGACGAAAGACACGAAGATCGCCCTGCTGATGGGCGGGCCGGGCTCGGAGCGCGAGGTATCGCTGGTCTCCGGGCAGGCGGTGCTGGAGGCCCTGCGCGCCGAGGGGTTCACCCGGGTGACGCCCGTTGTGGTGGACGACGAGACGCCGGCCATACCGGAGGGGACGGAGCTCTGCTTCAACATCATCCACGGCACCTTCGGCGAGGACGGCGGGCTGCAGACCTACCTGGAGAAGCTGGGGCTGCCCTACACGGGGGCAGGCTCTGCCACCAGCCGCAACTGCTTTGACAAGGTGCTCACCAAAAAGGCCATGGTCGCGGCGGGGGTTCCCACCCCGGCGAGCGAGGTCATTACGCGTGATCAGATGCCGAGCATCCCCGTGCCCTGCGTGGTCAAGCCGCCCTGCGAGGGGTCCTCGGTGGGCGTGGAGATTGTGCACGATGCGGCGGAGCTGCCCGCAGCCGTGCGCCGCGCGGGCGAACACGGCGAGGAGCTGCTGGTGGAGGAGTACATCAAGGGCAAGGAGCTCACCGTGGCTATCTTTGACGGCACCCCCCTGCCCGTCATCCACATCTGCCCGCGCGAGGGCTTCTACGATTACAAGAACAAATACCCGGGCATGACCGGTGCGGTGGGATCCGACTACATCTGCCCCGCCGACATCACGGAGCAGGAGACAAAGGACGTGCAGGCCGCAGCCCTGGCGGCTTACCGCGCCCTGGGCGTGGAGGTCTATGGGCGCGTGGATGTGCTGCTCACCGATGACGGCAAGCCCTATGTGCTGGAGATCAACACCATCCCCGGCATGACGAGTGCCTCCCTCTTCCCCAAGGCAGCCGCTGCCGTCGGCATCCCCTTCGGCGAGCTCTGCCGCCGCATTGCGGAGGTCTCCCTCTGCCAGCCACGCGGGTAAGCAAGCCCCCCGAATAACACCATGCAGCAGAACAGACGCCGCAGTGACAAGCTCAAGAGGCTGGATTCCGGGCTCTCCTTCACGGAGCGCTTCTTCCACCCCTTGGCCCTGCGGCGTTTCCGGCGGCGGCTGCTGCGTTTTCTGCTGATAGGCGCGGTGGCGGCTGCCCTGCTCTATGTGCTGGGCTTGGGTGTTAAATATGCGCTGGACAAGGCCTACGGGCTCAACCTGCAGAATATCGAATACACCTCCCGCCACGGCTTCATCAGCAAGGAGGCGGCCATGCGCATCCTCGGCATCACGGACTCCGTGAACGTGGCCACGCTCAACACCCGCGAGCTGCGCCGCAAGCTGGAGGAGGACCCCTCCATCCTCTCCGCCCGTGTGCGCGCCGAGTACCCGCGCAGTCTCTATGTGGAGGTGGAGGAGCGCATTCCCATCGTCTATGTAGAGATGCGGGAGGGCACGGATACCGGCAACCGGGCGCAGTACTTCATGGCGCCGGACGGCTTTGTCTTCCCCAAGCAGCCGGAGTTTCACGAGGACTTCGAGGGCGTGCCCATCTGGTACCTGAATGCGGGGGATGTGCCGGAGCTCAAACCGGGCATCCGCATCAGCCGGGAAAAATACCGTCCCATCGTGCAGCTGGTGTCCGCCGCGAATGCCTACGGGCCTACGGAGATTCCGCGCATCGAGGAGATTTTCCGCAACAAGGATTGGCGGATTGATCTGACGCTGGAGAACGGCACCACGGTGATGATGCAGGTGCTGGACATCAAGCCGCAGATTGAGCGGCTGCGCCTGCTGCTGGACAACGCGCGCGCCCGGGGGCGCCGCATCCGCAGTGCCAATGTGATACCGGCGCTCAACCCGGTGGTAATTTATGCCGAGCCGGCGGAATCCCGCTGAGTGCGCGGGGCATTCGTGCCGCCGATGAGCAGCACCATCTCGCCCTTGGGCGGGCGGGCCGTGAACTCCGCCAGCAACTCCGCCGCCGTGCCGCGGTGGTAGGTCTCGTAGACCTTCGTCAGCTCCCGCGCCACACAGACCGGCGCCTCGGGGTCCATCTCCGCCAGGGCGGCAATGGTTTTCACAATGCGGAAGGGAGATTCATAGAAAATACCGGTATGCGGCGCCTGCAGGGCCGCCTGCAACACCGCCGCGCGCCGGCCGCTCTTGACAGGCAGAAAGCCGCCGAAAAAGAAGGCATCGCTCGGCAGACCGGAGCCCACTAGGGCCGTCACCACCGCGCTGGGGCCGGGCAACACGGTAAAGGCCACGCCGCGTTTCTTCAGCTCTTGGATCAGGCGATACCCGGGGTCGCTCACGCCGGGCATACCGGCATCCGTCACCACGGCAAAACGCTCGCCCGCCAGGGCACGGTCCGCCACCTCCGGGGCGCGCACGGCCTCGTTGTGCTCGTGCAGGCTCAGCAGGGGCTTCTTGATCTCGTAGTGCGCCAGCAGCATGCCTGTGTTGCGCGTATCCTCGCAACAGATGCAATCCACCCCCGCCAGCACCGCCAGCGCACGGCGCGTGATGTCCTCTCGGTTGCCGATCGGCAGCCCCACGAAGCTGACGGGGTAGTCGATCATGGCCGCGTCAGATCCCGCACAATGCTGTCCGCCGCCAAACGGGCGGCATAGGAGATGGCGTTCTCCCGCGCGGTCTGCATGTTGGAGTCATTGTTATTGAAATAACCGGCCATGCCCTGCGCCGTACCGCGTCCTATCACCTTGCCCGTGCGGTTGTCGGTCAGGGTGTAGTTCACCACCACGGTCAGGCCGATTTCGGAGCTCCGGTAGGTGTCCAAGGTGTCCGTGGTCAGCACGGAGCGGCGCACCTGGGTCACCGTGCCGCCGATGGTGAAGTCCGGCGATGAGGCCAGGCGGAAGGTACCGTCCTTTTGCAGGGCATTGGCCAGGGAGGTCGTCAGCAGGCGAGAGACCTGGGGCTGCGTGGTATGGTTGGCAAACATCTCCACACGGCAGGTCTCCATCCCGGCCAGACTCTTCTTTTTAAGCCCGCCCAGGTGGTAACCGCAGCTTGCAAACAGCAGGGGGAACAGTGCCCAAAGGAGCGTCTTCGTCATTGTCGGCTTATGGGGTTATCTGTTTTCAGCGCGCATTCGCCTTCTTGGCGGCCTCTGCCTGCTGCAAGAGCGCGGCGGCTTCCTTGGCTGCGGCGGGGTTATCGGCCTGCTGCCGTATCACATCGCGGAAACAGAAGATGGCGGAGTCATACTCGTGCGCACGCTCCAGATAGTAGCGGCCCACATCCAGCTGCTGCTGCACCAGCAGGCCGCGCATGCTCTGCACCCCCGCCTTGGCCTCGCGTACACCGGCGTGGTTCGGGAAGCGCAGGCAGAAGTCCTCGTACGCCTCCTGCGCATTCCGGAGGTTGGCGGGGTTGCGGTCGCCGCGCGTACGGCTCTGCGCCCACAGCTTGCCCACCATCAACTGCGCCCCGGGTGCATACTTGCTGTCGGGGTACTTCTGCGCCAGCTCGCTGTAGGCCCCGATGGCCTCATACGGCCGGTCGATGTCCACCAGATACTTGGCCAGCACGCTCGCCGCCGTGGCAGACATCTCGTTGTACGGCGCATTGGCAATCACCTGTCGCAGCCATTCCTCCACCACGCTCGAGTCCATCTCCGCCTCCCAAGCCCCCCAGAACACGGGGGTCTTCAACTTCCCGGTCGCGGCATCCGTTGCCATGCTCAGCTGTCGGTTCAGGGCCTGCTCATACAGCGGGCTGTTCTGGTGGTTCTTCACCACCTTGTCGTATTGCTTAAAGGCATCCCGATACTCCCCGCG
>SFDX01000024.1 GCA_004557455.1 Akkermansia muciniphila
GACGTGGTGAAGATTTTTCATCATTAAGTCAACTTCGGCACCTGTAGGGGCACCCATACCGGATATCCCCGGGACACAATGAAGATTCTGAGATGAGATGGAGGAGCTACTCTCATTGTAACAGTTTCCTTTTAATTTACCGGTCCCATCATCTAAGGTATCGCACGAACACAAAATCACAACCAAAATATATAATAGCAGATGTGGGGCATGTACGAAACAAATGAAGAAGTTCATAGCTTTCATAGTAAGAACGCGTGGGAATAATTAATTAAGCTGTCACCCTCCCTTTGACTCAAATAAACCTCTTCTTCTTGTTTTTTGATACCCGGTCGAGCGCAAGCGCTTTATAGCATAAGACAGTGTTTTTGTCAAGACTTAATTATAAAGGACGACATATTGGAAGTCCCCGCATCATTACTACCGAATGTCCTGTAATGACAAAATCTACATCCAAGAAAATAATTATGTATATATTGTGACCAAATAGTATTAATGGAGGCTTGACAACTTTGAAATATTCATTCCCGGAGTTAACTAAATTACCAGCAGCATTAAGGATACGTTCGTTAAGACAAATACAATATCCCAGTTCTTTCAATGCAATTTCTGCTTCAAACCATGATATTCCTGTCAAATTTTGCACATGATTATCGAAGGTCCATACGGGGCTCATCTGATATTGACTTGTTTCTACCTCTGTAAAGTGCGTAACGCCATTACATGAACCAGAATCAGAGGTTAAAAAAAGAAGAAGCTTAATAACAAAAAACGCATACTGATAATACTAATTAGTGTTACGACCATCCATTTCAACAAGATACCAGTCGGTAGTCTTCTCTAAGAAACGGTACTGATGCTATAAGGTAGTATCCCCTTCTCGACACCAAGTAGGCCTTTCTTAATCAGACTAACGGGGCTGAAGGTATTGTTGCATTTTCTATCGTCTGTGTCAAGCCTTTTTTTCGGCATCCCTCTCCGATCCCTCCCCGATGAATGGTGATAAGGGTATGACTATCCCCCATTATCATGGGGTCACGCTTCTAAGCTCATGAAGTTTTTTATGAAATGTCGGAAATCTTTCAGGGTGAATCAGTTTATAAAAAATACCCTTTTCAAGGCTTGGTGACAAAAATACATCTCTAACACTATCCGTGACGTAGATTCTAGCTTCACAACCATGTGCATCTTCAATACTTATAGTGCTTCCATAAGTTTTTAAATACAAGATATCATCCGGCCAATCTGTATATACAACATAACATTTGTTTTCCATAATATACTTCAACTCTAACACTAAGAGCTTTTTTTCATTTTCTGTGAAAGATTCAGACGCCCAAACGATTTTTGTTATATTTTCAACATCGATAGACTTAACTAAACTCTCTATCCTTTCTTCGGATTTAGAATCATCTCCATCTTTTGCAAAACAAGTAAAAGAAACACCCCAAACAAAAAACAAAATCACATTGATAAATACGAAGGACATCCTTTTCATAGAAAACTCTTTGGAATAATTAAAAATATGCAAGTAAGCCATACAGAAAGATTATCATAGCAAAAATGAGATGTCAAGTTTTTTCAATATGCAACAGGGCACTTAATTATGCAATGCAGAACGCAGGAAGATGTCGACATCCCTGCCATGTGGATAAATTGTTATCCGCGCGCAATCTTCGGGGGGCCGATCATCCCGCAGTAAAACAAAAGCCTTTGGATTCCCATGGCATAACATCATTATGCCACATCCTCCCCAAAAGTGTAACCTATGTGATGGTACTTTTTTGTAACCTATCTCTTGGAGATGTCCCCCCCTACTCGATTACCCGCGAGGCGGCGGACACAATTACCCCCGCAGGGGCCGAAGCCGATGCGGGGGTAAGAAACAGAGGAAGCAGTCTGCTTATCAGGCGAACTTGCCGATGAGCGTCTTGCGCTGAGCCTCGAGCTCGGCGGGCAGCTTGTCGCCCACCATGTTGAAGAGCTCGGTCTGGGACTCCAACTCGGCCTGCCACTCAGAGGAGCTGAGGGTCATGTTCTCGTTGAAGCGGCCCTCGTCGTAGCCCTCGAGGCCCTCGGTATCGAGCTCGCCGAAGGCGGGGGAGATACCGAGCTTGGTCTCGACACCGGAGACCTCACCGCGGCAGCGGCGGAGCACCCAGTCGATGACGCGCATGTTGTCACCGTAGCCCGGCCAGATGAAGTGACCCTCAGCGTCCTTGCGGAACCAGTTGACGTTGAAGATCTTGGGCAGCTTGCAAGCGCAGGTCTTGGTGCCCATATCCAGCCAGTGCTGCCAGTAATCGCCCACGTTGTAGCCGATGAAGGGCTTCATGGCCATCGGGTCGCGGCGAACCTGACCGATCTTGCCGAAGGCAGCGGCGGTCATCTCGGAGCCCATGGTAGCGCCCACGTACACGCCGTGGTTCCAATCGCGGGACTGGAAGACGAGCGGCATGGTGGTAGCGCGGCGGCCACCGAAGAGGAAGGCAGAGATGGACACACCCTCCGGGTTGTAGTACTCCGGATCCAGCGTCGGGCACTGGGAAGCGGGGGCGGTGAAGCGGCTGTTCGGGTGAGCGCACTTGCGGCCGCAGTCCGGCGTCCAGTCGTTGCCCTGCCAGTCGATGGCGTGAGCGGGAGCCTCGCCGTCCATGCCCTCCCACCAAACGTCACCGTCGTCGGTCAGGCCGACGTTCGTGAAGATGACGTTCTTCTTGATGGTGTCCATGGCGATGGGGTTGGTCTTGTAAGAGGTGCCGGGAGCCACGCCGAAGTAGCCGTTCTCCGGGTTGATGGCGTGGAAGGTACCGTCCTCATGCGGCCAGATCCAGGCGATATCGTCGCCGATGATGCTGGTCTTCCAGCCCTTCTCCTTGAGCGGAGCCGGGGGAACGAGCATGGCCAGGTTGGTCTTACCGCAGGCGGAGGGGAAGGCGCCGGTGATGTAGGACTTGCGGCCCTGGGGATCGGTGACGCCGAGGATGAGCATGTGCTCAGCCATCCAGCCGTTGCGGCGGGCGATGTTGGTGGCGATGCGCAGAGCAAGGCACTTCTTGCCGAGCAGAGCGTTACCACCGTAACCGGAACCGTAGGAGATGATCTCGCCGGTCTCCGGGAAGTGGCAGATGTACTTCTCCTCGTTGTTGCAGGGCCAGGTAACGTCCTCCTGACCGGGCTCGAGGGGAGCGCCGACGGTGTGCAGGCAGGGCACGAAGTCGCCGTAGCCGTCACGCTTCGGGTTGCCGCCGCCCTGGGTCTCGTCCTCCAAGCGCTTGAGCACCTGGGCGCCCATGATGGTCATGATGCGCATGTTGGTGACCACGTAAGCGGAGTCTGTGATCTCGATGCCGATCTTGGCAAGGGGAGAATCGAGCGGGCCCATGCAGAAGGGGATGACATACATGGTACGACCCTTCATGCAGCCGTCGAGGAAGCCGTTGAGAATGGCTTTCATCTCCGCCGGGGACTTCCAGTTGTTGGTGGGGCCGGCGTCCTCCTGCTTCTCGGAGCAGATGAAGGTACGCTCCTCCACGCGAGCCACGTCGGAAGGAGTGGAACGAGCCAGGAAGCAGCCGGGGCGCTTCTCCGGGTTCAAACGAATGTAGGTGCCTTTTTCAACCAGCATGTCGCACAGCTGAGTATTTTCCTCGTCGGACCCATCGCACCAGTAGACGGAATCCGGCTTGCAGAGTTGGCGGACCTGCTCCACCCACTCAGCGGCCTTCTTGTGAGTTGTACCAGTAATTTTCATGGCGACCTTAAAATAGCACGGACGCGGCCGATTTGCAACCTGAAAATGAGGCAGCGGAGCGTTTTTTTTCATCATACGGCCCTGCGCTTGACACGAATGATACAATAAGAGCATGCGAAAACTCATGATGCTGCTGACGGCGGTGCTGACGGTGTGGCTTTGCCCCGCAGCGGAGCTGAAGATTGCCACCCTGCACCCGCTGCTGACGGAGATGGCGAAGGAGCTGGGCGGGGACGCCGCGGAAGTCGTGCCGCTGATGCCGGAGAACGGGGCGCTGCATGCCTTCGAGCCCGGCGCGCAGCAAATGGCGGCAGCGGCGGGTTGCAAGCTGGTGTTGGCCTGCGGCAAAGGGGTGGAGCCCTACCTGGATGACCTGCGGGAAGCCATGGGCGGCGTGCGGGTGCTGCCGGTGGGGGATTCCCTGCCGGATGTGTACCTGCCCGGCACCCGCGTGGCGGATCCGCACTGGTGGAACACGCCGGCCAACATGAAGCGCGCCTCTCTCGTGCTGCTGGAGGCCATGCAGAAAGCCGCCCCGGAGCATGCGGCGAGCTTCGCAGCCAATCGGCAACGCTATGCGGCGCAGATGGATAAACTGGACCGCCGTGCGCGACTGACCCTGCAGAGCATCCCCCCTGCCCGTCGTGTGTTGGTGACGGAGCATGCGGCCCTCTGCCACTTCTGCGCGGCCTATGGCTTTACTCCGCTGGCTATCTGCGGCGTGGCGCACGAGGATATGGGGAACACGGCCCACCTGGCGGAGATTCTGACCACCCTGCGCAAGAAGAACGTGCCCTGCCTCTTTGCGGAAGCCTTCGGCGGCCACCGCCTGGTGCAGAACCTGGCGGAGCAAACGGGAGCCAAGGTGGGTGAGCTGATCCTGGACGGCTATGCCAAGGGCTACAGCACCTACTCCGCCGTCTTCCTCTTCAACCTGAACAACATCGCCGAGGGGCTGCGCTGAACGCATCGGGCCCCGCTGCATGTCCGGCAGAACACACAGCGGGGCCGACTGAAACTGCGGCGCGGATGGCTTACGCCCCGCCCGCATTGGCCAGAGCCGCAGACTCCGGCGGAAGGAAATTCTTGAAACGAGCCTTGTCGATGGCCTTCATGTAGGCCTCCTCCGGGGAGACGAGCCCCTGCTGCAGCTTCTGCCAAATGGCATCATCCATGAACTGCATGCCCAGCTGCTTGCCGCCCACAATCACGTCCGCCAGTTTCTGGGTGGCGCCCTCGCGAATGATCGCGGAGACGGCGGGGGTAGCGAAAAGGATCTCGTTGACGGCTACGCGACCGGGTTTGTCGCAGCGCTTCATGAGCAGCTGAGCCACCACACCGCGCAGCGAGCCGGCCAACATCGTGCGGGCCTGGGCCTGCTGCTCCGCCGGGAACACGTCGATGATGCGGTCCACCGTCTTGCGCGCGTTGTTCGTATGCAGCGTGCCGAACACCAGCAGCCCCGTCTCCGCCGCCGTAAGGGCCAGCGAGATGGTCTCCAAGTCGCGCATCTCACCCACCAGCACGATGTCCGTATCCTCACGCAGCGAGGCACGCAGACCGTCCGCGAAGGTGGCGCAGTTCGTGGGCACCTCGCGCTGGGTGATAATGCTCTTCTTGGAGGGGTGGACGAACTCGATGGGCTCCTCCACCGTGATGATGTGGCGGGAGAAATTCGTGTTGATGTAGTCGATGAGCGCCGCAAGCGTGGTTGACTTACCGGAACCCGTGGGCCCCGTGACCAGCACCAGCCCGGCACGCATCTCGCCGAAGCGCTTGATCTGCTCCGGCACGTTGAGCTGCTCCAGCGTCAGAATCTTGGTGGGAATGAGACGGAACACGCAGCAGTAGCCGCGCTGTTGCTTCATGTAATTGCAGCGGAAGCGGGATTGCTCGTTCATCTCGTAGGCAAAGTCCGCATCGCCGCCGTCCGTGAACTCCTGCCAGAGCTTGGGCGGGCAGATGGGCTCCATCAGCTCGATCATGTCCTCGTGGCTCAGTGGCGTGTCCTCCACGGGCGTGATCTCGCCGTGTACACGGATCTTCGGCGGCTCGCCCTCGGAGAGGTGCAGGTCAGAGCCGCCTTGGTCCACCAGCATCTGGAAGTAGGTATCTATGCGATTATTCATGTGTCAAAATCGGTTCCGGGTTGAAAAAGTCCGGCTCAGGCCTGCTGCGGCTCCGGATGCGTGCGGAGGAACTGCTCCATCATGACTTTATCCGTGGCGCGGGCGTTGCATTCCTGTGCGGAGATGATGCCGTCCAGGTAGAGCTGCTGCAGGGAGTCATCCATCAGGCGCATGCCCTGCGCCTTGCCCGTCTGAATCAAGCCGGGAATCATAAAGGTCTTGCCCTCGCGGATGCAGTTGGCCACGGCGGAGGTGTTCACCAGCATCTCCAGGGCCATCACACGGCCGCTGCCGTCCTTCTTGGGCACAAGCTGCTGCGAGAAAACGCCGCGCAGGGACTCCGAGACCATGATGCGGATGTGCTCACGCTCCTCCACGGGGAAGGCATCGAGAATACGGTCGATGGTGCGGGCGGCGGAGCCGGTATGCAGCGTGCCGAGCACCAAGTGGCCGGTTTCTGCCGCCGTGAGCGCCAGCGAAATGGTCTCCAGGTTGCGCATCTCACCCACCATGATCACATCCGGGTCCTCACGCAGCGAGGCGCGGAGGGCTCGGCCGAAGGACTCCGTATGGCGGTGCACCTCGCGCTGGTTGACTTGGCAGGTTTTGCAGGGGAAAATGGCCTCGATGGGATCCTCCAGCGTGATGATGTGGTCGTGGCGGTCCCCGTTGATGAAGTCGATGATGGCGGCCAGGGTGGTGGATTTACCGGAACCGACGGCGCCCGTGACGAGGATGAGCCCGTTCGTGAAGCGCGTGAGCGGCACGACGTATTCCTTCGGCAGGTTGATCTGCTCCATGGTGAGAATACGGCTGTTAATCAAGCGACAGCATATATCATACCCGAGGCGCTGGGAGACCACGGAGGCGCGGTAGCGACCGAAGTCATTCTGGTAGGCAAAGTCTACGTCACCCGTGCGCCTCAAACGCTCGCGCTCGACATCCGAGAGGAAGGTGGTCAGCATCACCTCGGAATCCTCACGGGTAAAAGGCGGCGCGCCCTCCCACATGGGGATCAGAGCCCCGTGGCGGCGCCAGCTCGGCGGGCAGCCCGCCGGCAGGTGCACATCCGAGCAGCCGGCATCCGCACCCTGTTTCAGGTAACTGTCTGCCAGCAGGCTGACGAGCACCAACAGATAGCCCTCCTCCTGCACATAAATGTAAGCGTGGTAATGCAGCCCGGCGGCCTCGCCGATAAAATCCACCGTGCCGTCCCGATGCAGTTGCTCGACCTGCTCCGGCGTCGCGCAGCTCTGTACCAGCGCCGCCGTGTCCTCGGCGCTCAGCACCCCCGCATCCTCAGCCATGGGCACATAGCCGCCGGCCTGCAGAAAGTGCGGCTGCAGGCCCGCCCCCAAGTACAGAGAGGCCGAATACGTCTTCCGCCCCTCCGTCAGATAATCCGATACGTTGTCAAAAATAAGTGTAGGCATACTTCTCCTCCCTCCAACATACCACGCCGCCCGCCCTTTGGCGAGCAAAAAATGCCGCAGGAGCGAAAAAAATGTACCCCCCACTCACTGCCTCTGCCGCGCGCGTATTATCAGGCAGCCCTTACCCCCGGCACCCTCCTGCCGCAGCGGCACAACGGCCCTGCGGCGCAGGAGGAAACTCGGCGCACGCTTTACTTCTTCTTGCTGCGGGAGAAGGAGACGTTAAAAGCCTTCTCCGGAGTATCTACCCAGGAATCACAGGTCATGACGCCGGTAATCTTACCCTCGGGGGTCAGGTGAAGGCGCAAGCCGCCATCGCCGGAGGCAGAGTCGAAGACCTCGGCCGTAGGCTGATCCGGGTCGTAGCGGCCGTCATAAATGGTGATATCGATCGGGAAGCCGGCGTCATCCTTCGTGAGACTGCAACGCCCCTCGATGTCCATCTTGGCCACGGGCAGCTTGGTGTCATACAGCTTACCGAAGAAATGGATGGAGTCGTCCAAGGGCTTGGCAGCATCAATTTGGATGGACAATTCACCGAAACGATTGGACCGGTGCCACTCACCGCTGAAAACGTTACCGGCGGTCAAAGCCTCCTCACAGGTCTTACGGGCAGCCGCGCGCTGAGCCTCGGCATCCGTAGCGGCGGCGGCGGCGGCAAGGGACTGCTCCTCGCGCCTGGCCTGCTCTGCTACCCAGAACTCACGAGCACGCTGCTCCCGGCCGCGGATATACTCCTCCGCAGCAGTTGTGAAGGCGGCAATCTTCCCCTGAATCGTCGTGCGCAGCTCATCCATTACCTCGGGGGTCTGAACACGCAGGCCCTCCTCCCGCTCCGCGGCCGGCACCAAGCCGCGCAGGCCGGCCAGCTTCTCCTCCGGCAGGGAGACAGCGGTAACATTCCACTTCTTGGAAACCTCGTCGTAAACGGCAGAGACACGGGCGACCACGGAGACCGTATCCCCCTTCTTACCGGCAGGCACGTAGATGGGCGCCTCCGCCAGCTGCTTCAGCTCATCGAAAAGCGGCGCCAACTGCTCCGGCAGCGGGCAAGTCTTGCGCTGTTCCTCGGTGATGACATCCTCCGGAGCGCCGACCTGCAGGAGGTAGACGGACTCCGGCGTCATCGCGCGATTAGCCTGCGCATTGACAGCCTTGCGCTCATCGTTCAGGAAAGCGGGCGCGGGCTGCTTGGCGTAGACATCATCCGAGAGGACGAGATTGACGACCACATCCGCCTCATAGGCAGGGGAAGAGGCATCTCCCACCGGCACCGTGCAATCGCGGAACGACGCCACCGAGCCCACATCCAATTTTTCCAGCACCGCATTCTGTACGGCATCCGTCCCGATCGCGGGGTAAACGGAGGCGGCGGGAACCTGCGGGGTAGGTTCCGGGGATTTTCCATCGTTTTTCCCCTCATCCTGACACGAGCTGAGGAGGAGCAGCGAGGCGGTCGCAAAAGCTGTTGTGAATACCGTTTGTCTTTTCATAACCGGGAGAAAGGGAATGAACCCAAAGGAAAGCTAACAGGGGTATTGTGCACTATTTTTTCCCCTTTGTCAAGCCTGCGCGCTGTTGTAAAGGGCGCCGAAAGGCGGAAATGGTGTCATATCTGCGGAAGAATGCGGGCAGAGAGGTCAGAATCACCGTCAACAGAGCAGGAATAACCGTCCACTCGCCCAACACGGCAAAGATGGTCAGGCTCGCGTTCGCATCCACGGGCAGCAGCGCATAACTGAAGCCGCGCGTGTGGCAGTCTCCGTCCTTGCGCAGGGGGTCCAGCAGCGCCCCGTTGGGGGCTATGGCACAGCAGAGTCCCTTGTTAGCCGCGCGCACCATGGGCCGCCGCAGGGCAATGCAGGTGTAGGCGGCAGCGCGGGCCTGCATCTCGCCGCAACAACTATCACCGAACCAGCCGTCGTTCGTGCAGTTCACAATCACCTGGCGCCCGGTGCGCCGCACGAAGGGTCGCAGCAGGCCGGGCAGGCCGTCCTCAAAGCAGACGGCGGGTATAACCTGCACCGTCTCGTCCGAGCCGGGCACGGGCACGTTGAGGGGTTCCGTTCCCTCGCCGGGGTACAGCATGCCGCGGGCATCCATCCCCGTGAAGGCGCGGTAGCCGTCGCGCACCCACGCGCAGGACTCCGCAAAGGGGACGTATTCCCCGAAGGGCATCAGGTGCTGCTTGGACGCCGTGAGGGGGGCACCGTCCGGCGGAAACACAGCCAAGGTGTTGTGTCCCCTCGGCAGATGCGTCGGGTCGTCGGGGTCGAGGTCATAGAGCGTGGTCCCGGCAAAGAACACCGGCGGGGGCGTAGCCAGCTCCCCTATCTCCTCCCGCAACTGCGCCAGGGAGGGCTGCAGGACCTCCGTTGTGTAGCGATCCGGCAACAGCTCGCGGGTCTTCGCATCGCGCCAAAGGGGGCGGGCCATGGCACTCTCCGGCCACACGACCCACACGGGCAGGGCCTGCTGCAGCCCGCCGCCCGGTTTCTGCCGCAGGGCCTGCTCGATGGTATTCTGCTGCACCTGTTGCATGTGCTGCAGGGTATCGCGCATCATCGGGACATCCGAGCCCGCGCCGCCGCTGAAAATGACATGCTGGTCAATATCACGCTGCATGCTCATCACCGGCAGATGCAGCACGGATTCGCGCGAGGCCATGGCCGTCGGCGAATAGGCTCGGGCAAAGAAGATGCCGCCGATGAAGAGCCCGAAGACCAGCACCATGCAGAGGTAAAAATCCCAAGGGCTGCGGTAGGTCCTTGCTCCCTTGTATAACAAAATACAGCGGCGCCCGGCTCCCCAAAGCACCACGTTGGTGAACACGGGCAGAAAGGCCAGACCCGCTAAGCCCACAACTTCCGCCCACTGCGCCAAGGAGAGGCCGTGGTAGAGCGGCATGGCCAGGTGGGCCCAAGTGATGGCCGCCGGTCCTGCCGCCCCGCGCGCCCAATCGACGCACACCCACAGCATGCCGCAGCCCAGGGCGCAGCGCAGGGTGGTGCCCAAGTCCCGCAGGGCCCAGTCATCGCACATCTGTTGGCGGCGGATCTGCGGCAGCCCCCCCTCCTCGGTGGGAACGGGCTCCAGGCGCGGGCGCAGCAGCGTGTTCGCCACACCGGCCCACAAGCCCACGAGCACGGCGTACAGTCCCATGAGGGGCAAAAAGATCGCCGGCCCGAACACCCACAGGGGGTTACCGAAGAGGCTCCCCACGTTGTTCACCCACCAAAAATTCACGCTGTGCCAAGCCACCGCATACAGCCAGCCCAACAAGAAGCCGCGCAGAAAGCCCGGCTTGCCTAACCACAGGGCGGTCAGCAGCGGCAAGAGGCCCACCCACACCAGGCCCCCGCAATCACAGGGGTGGAAGGCCAGCGACATCAGCAGGCCGCCGAGCAGGCTGAGGAGAACGGCAGCCCACAGGGGCAGCCCTACCGCAGGGGAGATGTGTTTTACATCTGCGGCCATGGCTCACAGGGGATTGGCGTTGATGGTGCAGTAGCCCAACTTCTCCTCCGCTCCGCCCTCCGGTATGTTAGAGACATAGATGCGCCACAGCGGCTCCGACTCATCAATGCGGTGCAGCATATAGTTGCGCGTGGGCACCCAAGCCGCCAGCTGCGGGTTATGTGCCAGGTCCCCGCACATGGAAAACTGCTCCTCCAGCTGAAATCCGCGCTCAATGTGAACGGTCATCTCGCCCTTCCCGTTCTGCAACACGCCGTTACGGTAATCTATACCCACGGTCTGCCCGACCGTCCTGCCGCCGGAGTCCACAAAGCGCAACAAGAGCCGCCCCTTCCCGCTTATCCCCTCCGCGCGCACCGTCGCCTCCGGGTAAATCGGGGCGCGAAGAGCCAGGCGCGTGCCTTGCTCCGCCGCCTTCCACTCCGCATCCACTCCCGCAATGGTGATGCCCGTCCCCTTCCACGGCCAGCCCGCATCCACCTTCCGCCACTCACAGGTCGGCATGTCTCGCAACATCCACAGCGCCCCACCCACCGAAAGGGGTACCAGGGCCAAGGCCGCTATCCCCCACACCGCCTCCGCGCGGTTCTTAAACCACCCCAAATAGGCCTTTTTTTCGTCTTTTTGAGTCGTCATGCCCCTATTTTGCGCAAAAAATCGCGAGTTGCAATAAAAAAAGATTGATTTTCCGCGAAAAATGTAAAAAAATAGTCAGGGGAGCAAACCGCCCCATACACACTATGGCTGATATTGACGAGAAGAATGAGAAGAACGTGCCCGGCAAGTTCTACGTGGACAGCAACTGCATCGACTGCGACCTTTGCCGCGAGACGGCTAAGGACTTCTTTGCCCGTGACGATGACGAGGGTGTTTCCTTCGTCTGCAAGCAACCCACCACCGACGAGGAAGTCGCCCTCTGCACGGAGGCGATGGAGGGCTGCCCGGTTCAGGCCATCGGCGACGACGGCGAGTAAACCCCGGCGCACATTCTACCGTAAACCCGGGGGCCTTGTGCTCCCGGGCTTTTTGCCCCATGCCCCCGCGCAGAAAAAAGAAGGAGTCCGACAAGAAGGCGCCGAAGCCCAACGACTCCCGCCCGCGCTTCTACTGGGATTACGTCCCCGGCGTCGGTGAACGCGCCGAGCGTTCTGTAGCCCGCGCCCAAGGGGCTGTCAACCAAGCGCGGGCAGACTTTTACGGAGTCGGCGACACCCTCCCCTCGGGGAGCAACATGCACAGCATGCAGGCTCTTCTCGCCGAGCTCATCGATGACCTACACTTGGAAGAGGAGGAGTTCGCCGCCGAAATTCTCGCCCGCGCTTGGGCCAAGGCCGTCGGCCCTTTCATCTCCGGCCGCGCCGAGCTCACCTCCGTTTCCCACGGCATCGCCTGCGTCCGCACCGCCCACCCCACCGTCCGTTTCGAGCTTAACCGCCTCAAACCCCAAATCATCCGCGCCCTGAACGCCGCACTCGGCGACAACACCGTCACCTCCGTCCGCATCTCCCACGGATGAACCGGTGAGAAAACTACCCCCAGACCCACGCGAACCCACCTGCAGGAGCTTTCCGCGAAGCCCTCGCTCCATAAAGGAGCACCGAAAAAAGCCCTGTCCTTATAATCCAGTTCCGGCCTCACATCGGCCCTACGAGAAAGGGCTACAGCATTATGAATGCTGAGTCAAGCGCAAAACAGGTTTTTTCTTGAAAAAATCAGCTCTTTCGCCAATTTTTTCCTCTACTCGCCGTCTCCCCCTCTCTTGACGAATCGGTTGTAAGTCCTTGAGTATCAATAGTTTCCATGGGGTGTGCATTCATAATGCTGTATACTTATCGTCGAGCTAAGGGAACGCTCTGCCACGAAAAATGAAAAAAAGCTTTTCCACACTTCTCGTCGTATTACTGGCGTCAGGAACCTCTTTTGCCACCACGGGTGTAACAGGTTCTATCACCTTATCGGAGCCGACGAAATATGCTTTCATCGCCACGTCCCTCCTCTCCAAGGACAGCCTGTCAACGATTATCAACACCGGGAATCGTTGGGAAGCTCTGCTCGGATACACACTGACGGGGGGGCAGATCTCTCATTCAATTTCTGTCGGCACATGGAATAACCAGAATGAGTTGCATATTTATAACACAACAGCGGGCTCAGCAATATCAGGATATGCGGCCTATTCTTTCTCTGATAGTACCTCTTGGCCGACAGGGCACAAACTTGTCAACGCCTTTCCGGATCTTACCAATGCGATTGCAGGATCGATAACTCTCGGATACCAAACCGTCAATGCTAGCTCGACCCTTTCCGGAACAGCTGTCGTTCTATCAGTACTGTTCAGCGATGGCTCGATTACATCGATATATGGTCTGAACAGCAGCGTAAAATACAAGGATCAAGAGGTCACGACCATAACCTATGCCTCCGAGCTTCTGGAATCTCCACAGGTCGAAGTTCTGACATCGTCTTGGAGCAAGGATTCGTTAATTGAAGCTAATAAAGGAATACTCCGCACTGTTCCCGAGCCCACCACAGCCACGCTTTCCCTGTTGGCTTTAGCTGGTTTGGCGGCGCGGAGACGGCGCAGGGTGGCCTAAAGTTTTTTTCGGTAAATGTAGGTTAGGAGCCTCCGCCTGAGTTGGGCGGGGGCTTTCTTGATTCTGCGGGGGAAGCCTTACCGAAGTTCCGGGAGCTATCTGATGCAGGCCCGGCCCCGTTATAGCTCCTGCTTTTCGGCGGCCTCGGCGTGGTATTCGTCGGGGGCGGAGTAGTCCGCGCGCTGCAGGATGAAGGTGCGCAGGATTTCGCGGGCGGCACGGCGGGCCTCGTGGGGAAGCAGGTCGCGGTGTTGCGTGTTTCCGTTGCGTAGCTGTAGCTTGTCTTTTGGCATCGCTGCGTCTCTTGGGGTTATGCTTTTAGCTTGCCGTTCATCAGACGGTGTAGGCGTAGGTCACACTGTTTGTTGAGGTTTTGATCACTCCTGGTCGGTCATGTGATGTTTATCTGCTGTTCGGAGTGCGGATCGGCTCCTACCCTAACACATCATTCGCCTCTCAATGTAGCATTTACAGGCCGCTTAGTCAAACCTATCCCCCCCTCTGCCAATGCAAGCGCCGAGAAGCCGCCCCCGAACTGCGGAGAGCCCCACCTATCCGAAGCGCAGTCCTGCCTCTACGCCTCCCCAACCGCCGCTCGCAGCACCTCCTCGTCCGGGAGCGTGTAGGCGGTGCGGAAGCGGCGGTAGAAAGCCTGAGCCAGCAACTCGCGCAAGCGCGTGCGCTTGTCGTCATCCTGCATCAAATTCTCAAACCCCTCCATGCTCTTGACGTAGCAATCCATGGCGGCGTGTTCAAAAATATCCTTGAAAATGGTATCCATGAACACCTTCATGTTGGAGCTTCGTGCCGATGCCGCCAGGCAGTCATGGAAGCGTTTGATGACGGTCATGGGCAGAATCACCTTGCCGTATTCATGCGGCTTAAAAATGCCGAAGATCGCATTGGCCACATTCCAAATGACTGTGGCTTTTTCCTGAATGTCGGTGCCTACCCGATCAATCCTGTCGTCTTCCATGATGAGCTATCTTTCGACCTGCAAAGTGTAACAAAAACAAGGTTCTGAAAAAAACGAAAAAAGACGTTATCAGGCGGTCGCGCTCCCTGCCCTCCGAGCGCAAAAAGGGGGAGACCAAGCGGTCTCCCCCGGTGGGTGATGCGTCGGTATGCGGGGCGCTTACTTCTTCTTGTAGCCGCACTTGGGGCAGCTGCCGTCCTTGTCCAGCGCGATGCCGCAGAGCGGGCAGCGGTCGATGCTCCCCTTGACCTCGAACTCGCAGGAGGCGGCGTTGACGCCGCTCGTGAAGGTGATCTTCGCGATATTGAGCTTGTCCTTGAGCAGCGAGTAGACAATCTTGATCATGCCCTCCACCGTCATCGTCTCCTTGGTGACGACCAGGCGGCAGTCGGGATAGGCGGTGCAGAGCTCGTTGCTGAAGGCCTCGCCCTTCATGGTGTTGGTGCGGTGGCCGTTCTTGATGCCCTGCTTCTCGTAGACGTCCAGAATGGCCGGCAGCAGCGGGTCGTCCTCGCGCAGAATCAGCGCGTGGTCAAAGTTTTTGATGACATCCCAGGCCGTCTTCTGAATCTCGTTGCAGGGGAACACCATGTTCACGCCCGGCTCCACGCTGTCCTCCACCTCGATGGTGAGCACACCCGTGTGGCCGTGCAGATACTGAGCCTCGCCCTGGAAACGATAGAAACGGTGGGCATACTGAATGTCAAATGTTGTGATACTTCTCATGGCTGTACGAATCTTGTTCAGCAGCGGTCGGATGGCCGCTGAGCCTATTTTATCATTATTCGAATTAAAAGCAAGCAAAAAACAAACTTTTCGGGGAAAACTGCGTCAGGCGCGCCGCAGAACCTCCGGCAGCTGCCGCACGGGGAGCCCGATGACGTTGTCAACATCGCCCTCTACGCTCTCGACGATGAGTTCGCTCTTTTCCTGCATGGCGTAGGCGCCGGCCTTGTCGAGCACGTAGACCTCGCTCAGGTAGCGGCGGATGTCCTCTGCGCTCATGCGGCGGAAGCGCACATAGCTCTTGACGGCAAAATCGCGGCGCTCGCCGCCGGGCATGTAGACCGCCACCGCCGTGCAGACGCAGTGGGTGCGCCCCTGCAACTCGCGGAGCATGCGCGCGGCGTCGGCCTCGTCGCTCGGCTTGCCGCGGTTCAGTATCGTGTCGAATTCCTCACGACTATTGGCTCGTACGACGTAAGGTGTGTACCTTTCTCTGACACACCCACCCGGGCTAATTCCGGATTCGTGTGCGGGGGTGATTATCACATGTTCGGTAGTACATGTCAACTCTTTTCGCGACTTAAATACTCCCCGAAAGGAAAGCATAAAACGCCTTTATGGCACATTCCGTAGTGGTTCGGCGCCATTACTTCACCTCGAAGAGCTGACACTCTATTTCTGTTGGGGGCTGATCCAGCAGAGTCAGGAGGTCACCGACCATGCTCTTACTGACCCCGAACGGAAAAAGCAGGACCGAGCGGCAGAGGGGGTAATTTCTCATACTGACCCCGATTAGGCTTGCATAGGGGGCGGAGGGGTGTATACTGGTGGAGGCGGCAGGCAAACGGAGCCGGGCCGCGAGCACCTTAACCACGTTTTTCAGAGATGCAGAGAAGAACCATCATTACCCTGGCTGCGGGCTGTGCGGCGTTGTCCGTGCTGCCCGCCTGCTCCGACGGAGAGGGGCAGGCGACAAAGCAGAAGCAGGAGGCACCGGCCGTCCGAGTTTTCAAACTCCGCAAGCAAACCGTCACCAACTACAACGACTGGTTCGGGCTGGTGAAGGGCATGCAGGACACCGACCTGCATCCTCATGTGAGCGGCTTTATCCTTGAAAAATGCTATGAGGACGGGCGAGCCGTGAAGAAGGGCGACGTGCTCTTCCGCTTAGATGACCAAATTTTCGCCGCCCAACTGGCGCAGGCCAAGGCCAACCTGCTGGCGGCGGAAGCGAGCTTGGCCTCCGCCGAGGCGAACCGCGACAAGAGCAAGCTGGATGTGGAGCGCTACACCAAACTGCTCAAGGACAAGGCTGTCTCCCAAAAAGACTTGGATGATGCCGAGCAGAGGCTCAAGATGGCCGTGGCTGCGGTGGATGCCGCAAAAGCCGGCATCGAGCAGATGCGCGCCGCCGTCAACACCGCACAGATCAACTTGGACTACACCGTCATCCGCGCCCCTTACGACGGCATTGTGGGTGCTGCCAACGTATCCGAGGGCGATCTGGTGAGCCCCGCGACCTCGCTCGCCAACATCTCCGACGTGGAAAACGTGCGGGTTGACTTCTCCGCCAACTCCGACCACATGATCAAATACTTCCGCGAGATGGCCGGGGACGAGGACCTGCTGAGCAAGAAAGAAGTGAGCTTCGACCTGATCTTGGAAGACGGCAGCACCTACCGCCACAAAGGGCGACTGACCGCCGTGGACAGCCTCATCACCGACAACGGCTTGGCCAACCTGCGCGGCACCGTGCCCAACCCGGAGCGCGTTCTGCGCGCCGGCATGACCGTGCGCGTGCACATCCCCGTCAACAAACGCGAGGCCATCTTGGTGCCCGCCGATGCCATCCGCACCGTGCTCAGCAACAAATTCATCCTCGTTGTTGACAAGAAAGGCTGCCCCGTCTCCATCCCCGTAACACCCATTGCCACCTATCACCCGGAGGTAACGGACGACTACGGCTACACCTGCCGCCGCGAGATGGTGGCCGTGGTGGGTGTAAACCGCACCATCACGGAGCGCGTGAAGGAGATGGGCTACGATGACGTGACGGAAGCCCCCGTGGTGGCGGATGAAGACAACGGCCTGATTGCCCAAAACGTCTCCGCCGCCAACAGCCGCCTGGCCAAGGGAGAGAAACCCGCCACCATCAAGACCCAGGCACTCTCCCTGCGACCCGTCATCCCCCCTGCCCTGGCCGCCGCCGCACGCGAGGACAAACCGCAGCCGAACCCCAACGCCAAGCCCACCCTGCCCCCCATCCCCGTGAAGGTGGCCCCCCTTGTGCAGCAGGATGTGGCGAGCTACGAGGACTACTACGGAACCCTGCGCGGCGTGGAGGAAACCGAAATTCGCCCCAAGGTGACCGGCTTTTTGCAGGAACGCCACTTTAAGGAAGGCGGCTTGGTGAAGAAAGGCGATGTGCTCTACACCATCGACCCCGCCCCCTTCCGCGCGGCGCTGGATGAGGCACGCGCCAACCTGAGCGCCGCCAAGGCCGCCGTGGCCAAGGCAGAAGCCACCGAGAAGATGGACGCTGCCAACTACGAACGCCTCCGCCGCCTGAACGAGGAATCCCCCGGCTCCGTGGCCGACAAGGATGTGACGGACGCCCACACCCAAGTGCAGACGGACCGCGCCGACCTGCAGAAGCAGCAGGCCGTGGTGGCCCAGATGGAAGCCGCCGTTTCCCTGGCGGAAATCAACCTGGGCTACACCACCATCACCGCCCCCTTCGACGGACGCATGAGCCTGGACAACTACTCCTCCGGAGCCTTGGTGGGCGTAGATTCCACCAAGCCCCTCGCCTACATCTCCTCCGTCTCGCCGATGCGCGCGGACTTCTGCATGAGCGGCCTGACCGCCCTGCAGGGACTCACCGAGCTGAGCAAGCGCAGCGTGGCAGAAAAGGCGCAGACGCCCCTGCCCTCCCTCAAGCTGTACCTGGAAGACGGCAGCCCCTACCCCGCAGACGCGCAGGTGGTGGCGCTGGATAACTCCCTGAGCACCAGCACCGGCACCATCAAAGTGATCTCCCACGTAGAAAACAAAGACGGCAGCCTGCGCACCGGCATGCCCGTGCGCGCCTCCGCCCCCGTGAACGCCCGCAAGGGGGCCTACCTGGTGCCGGCCCGCGCCCCGCTCTTCAGCAACGGCAGAAACCTCCTCGTGCTCATGGCCCCGGATAACACGCCCGTGATGCTTCCCATCACCAAGCTGGGCCTGGTCAACGTCAAGGTACCGAACCCGGACGGCACGCTTGTTGCGCAGCCCATGGAGATCATCGACGCCGACCGCGAGACGGCAGGAGCCATTGCCCTGATCCGCAGCAAGTCGGAGACCCTGGAGCAGCTCATCCTGAAGCAGGCCCAAGCCGCAGACTGGCGCGAGCTGCTGATGCGCAAGAGCGAAGTGAAGGACGCCCGTGCCTTGGCCGAGAAACTGCACGGCGGCCCCCTGCCGGACAACGCCCCGGAGGAAGCCAAGGTGGCGGACTGGGATGCCCTGGTCCTCAAGAACGGCGGGGCGACCACCTACCGCGAGCTGATGCTCAAGCTCTCCGGTGCCGGCGATGAGCTGGACCTGATTGCCAAATCGAGCGGCTGCTCCTCCCTGCTGGAGATGACCCTCAAAACCCTGGGCTTTACGGATATGAAGAACGTGCCCGTGGTGGTGGAAGGCTCCATCATGGCCGCACGCGCCTACGGCGAGAACGCGAAAGCCAACGGCAAGGCCAACAAGCTCAAGCCCACCCCCTTCATCTATGTGCCCACCAAGCCGGCCGTGCCGTCCATCACGACCACCCCGGCAGAAACCGAGCAACAAACCATTAACCTGTAACGCACCATGTCCCCATTCTTCATCAAACATCCCATCATCGCGGGTGTCATTGCCATTGCAACGACCCTGCTGGGTATCATCAGCATGTTGGGCCTGCCCATTTCGCAGTACCCCGACATCTCGCCGGCCACCATTCAGCTCTCCACCAGCTACCCCGGCGCCAATGCCACCGAGGTAGCGGAGTCCGTGGCCACGCCCATCGAGCTGCAGCTCAACGGCATGGAGGGGCTGGACTTGCACAACTCCACCTCCTCCAACAACGGAGCCTGCTCGCTGAACGTGATTTTCGAGCCGGGCAGTGACATCAACACGGCGCAGCAGCTCACCAACATGCGCTACAACCAAGCGGCCTCCGGCCTGCCGCAGCAGGTGTCCGCCCAGGGTATCAACATCACCCAGAGTACGGGCCTGCCGCTGGTGATTTATGAGCTGGACTCGCCCGATGAGTCCTTCAACCCCATTGACCTGGCGGGCTACGCCTACATCAACATGGTGGAGCGACTCAAGCGCGTGGAAGGCGTGGGCCAGGTGCAGGTGTTCGACGGCAAGTATGCGGTGCGTATTTGGCTGGATGCCTCCAAGATGGCGCAGAAGAACATCACCGTCAGCCAGGTGTCGGATGCCGTCAAGAAGCAGAACACCATCAACCCCGGCGGTGCCGTGGGTGCCGAGCCCATGCCCGGCGGTCAGGAGTTCACCTACACCATCCGCAACCAAGGCCGCTGCGCGAATCTGGAGGAGTTCGGCAACATCATCGTGCGCCAACAGCAGCAGGGTACGGAAGCCGTGCGCCTGCGCGATATTGCCCAGATAGAGCTCGGCTCCCAGAGCTACTCCATGGCCGCCCGCATCAACGGACGCCCCGCAACGGCCATGGGTATTTACCAAGCGGCCAACGCCAACGCCATCGCCACGGTGGATGCCCTGCGCAAGGTCTTTGCGGAGATGGAGCAGCAGTTCCCGGAGGGAATTCACGGCTCCATCACCCTGGATACCTCCACCCCCGTGCGCGAGTCCATCGAGGAAATCATCCATACACTCTTCGAGGCCCTGGTGCTGGTGGCCGTGGTGGTGTTCCTCTTCCTGCAAGGCTGGCGCGCCACGCTCATTCCGCTCATTGCCGTGCCCGTCTCGCTGGTCACGACCTTCTGCTTCTTCCCCCTGCTGGGCTTCTCGCTGAACACGGTGTGCTTGCTGGGCATGGTGCTGGCCATCGGCTTGGTGGTGGATGACGCCATTGTGGTGGTGGAGGCCGTGGAATCGCACATCGAGCGCGGGCTTACCCCCCGTCAGGCGACCTTCGCGGCCATGAAGGAAGTGAGCGGCCCGGTGCTGGCCATTGCGCTGGTGCTGGCAGCGGTGTTCCTGCCTTCCGTGCTCCTGCCGGGCATCACGGGCACCCTGTTCCAGCAGTTCGCGGTGACCATCGCGGTGTCCATGCTCATCTCCGCCTTCAACGCGTTGACCCTCTCGCCGGCACTCTCGGCCCTGATGCTGCGCAGCAAGAGCGGCCACAAGTCCCTGCTCACGCCCTTCTACAATGCCTTCAACAAGGTGTATGACCGGGTGGCTTCCCTTTTCGGCACCGCCTGCGGCTTCCTCTGCCGCCGCCTCGGGATCTCCATGTCCCTGCTGGGCCTGCTCTTCATCGCGATTATCCCGACGGCGAAGTATGTACCCGGCGGCTTCCTGCCGGCGGAGGACCAGGGCTTCCTGCTGGCAGGCGTGGTCATGAAGCCGGGTGTCTCCATGCAACGCTTGGCGGAGCAAACGCCCATCGTGGAGAAGGTGTTCCTCTCCGACCCTGCGGTGGATTCCTGCACGACGGTGGAGGGCATGAACCTCATCATCGGTGTGGAGACGACCAACGCCATCACCTACTTCATCACGCTCAAGCCCATTAAGGAGCGCCCGGCAGATGCCGGCGGCAAGGTGCCCACGGCGGCGGACATCTATAAGCGACTCAATGCGGCGCTGCCCGTCTGCGGGGTGGATGGCTTCACCTTCCTCGTCTCGCCGCCTGCCATTCCTGGTGTGGGCACGGGCAGTGACATCAGCGTGGCCCTGCAGGACAAGGAGGGCCAGGGTGTGCAGGAGCTGTACAAGCAGGTGCTCGCCTTCGAGGCCGCGCTCAAGGCCGCTCCGGAAATTGCCAACGCCTCGGACATGATGCTGCCGCAGGTTCCCCAGCCCAAGCTCTCCATCGACAAAGAGAAATGCCTCTCCCTGGGTGTTGACTACTCAGAGGCCAACGCCATGCTGCAGTGCTTCAACGGCTCCACCTTCGTGAACTACTACACGGAATTCGGCCAGCAGTGGCAGGTTTACCTGCAGGCGGCGGGTCGCAACCGCGTGAATACCAACCAGATCACGAACTTCTACATCAACAACTCCAAGGGCGAGTCCCTGCCGCTGAGTACGCTGGTGAAGATGGACGAGATTGCGGACACGGAGTTCGTGTGGCATGTGAACAACTACAACGCCGCCATGATCACCGTGGTGCCGGAGGAAGGCTATTCCTCCGCACAGGGCATGGCCGCCGTGGAACGCGTGTTCCGCGAGACCATGGACCGCACGAAGTTCGACATGACTTATGTGGACATGAGCTTCCAGGAGAAGAAGGTGCAGGACGGCCTGGGCCTCGGGTCCATCTTCGCGCTCTCCGGCATCTTTGCCTTCCTCATCATGGCCGCTCTGTATGAGAAGTGGACGCTGCCGCTGGCCATCTTCCTCTCCGTGCCCATCGCCGTGCTCGGGGCCTTCGTGGGCCTGCTGATCTACCGCATCGAGCTGAACCTGTACGCGCAGATCGGCTTGGTGATGCTCGTGGGTCTGGCGGCCAAGAATGCCATTCTCATCGTGGAGTTCGCCGTGCTGCAGATGGAGCGCGGTCAGTCGCTCATCGATGCAGCCGTTACGGCGGCGCGGATGCGTCTGCGCCCCATCCTGATGACCTCCTTCGCCTTCATTTTGGGCTGCGTGCCCCTGGTGCTCGCGGAGGGCTCCGGTGCCTTGGCCCGCAATGCCATCGGCGTTGTGGTGGTCATCGGCATGAGCATCGCCTCGCTCGTCGGTATCTTCTTCATCCCCTGCTCCTTCGTGGCCGTCATGCGCCTCTTCCGCTCCAAGGTGGAGAAGAAACTGCCGGGTGACGACCCCGACGAGGTGCTCGCTTATAAGAGCCTGGAAGCAGAGTAACAAGGCAAAACAGCCGTTTTTCGCGCCGGATCCCGTCTTTCGGGCGGGTTTCCGGCGCCTTTTTATATGTAATGCCACATATTGCAAAAATAAAGCTTGCTTTTTCGACAAAACTCACGCATAATACCCCCGAACACCGAAAGCAACACATTATGTCCGGCATCACGAAAGTAGGAATCATCCAAAACGCCCCGCTCACAGGGGACTTCTCGAACAACCTGCGCGCCATCGTTCAGGGCTACCGCGCCTGCCTCGACAGCGGAGCAGAACTCTGCGTCGCCCCCATCTCCGCCCTCTGTGGACTTAACCCGGGGGACTTCATCAACCGGCCCTCCTTCCTCACCCAGGCGCAGGACGCCCTCATAGCCCTCTCTCACGAGATCGGGGAGGTTCCCCTCATTGTCGGTGCTTATTCAGATTTTGACCCGGATGAGGTGGTAGACAAGGCCATCACCATGCCGATGATCTACTTGGTGGAACAAGACTGCGTCACCGAGCTCGATGATTGGGATGTTCAATACATTGCCGGCTCCTCGATTATCGTCAGCACCGGCACGCCGGAGGATATCCAAGCAGATTACCTTAACGGGCCGGTTGACTACCTCATCTACCTGAGCGACACCCCTTGGGACACAGAGTCCACAGAGCGTCACGAGGTGGCAGCCCGGGAGACAGCGCTGGACTACGGGACCACCGTCATTTGCTGCTCCGCTGTGGGTACAACGACGGAAAATCTGTACGCCGGCAGGTCCACCGTTCATGATCAAGACGGACGTCTCCTGCTCCGTATGCCCGCATTCGAGTCGGCGGAAGGTATCTGTGACCTCGACCGACCGGCTCCTGTCCTGAACCTTCCCGAGCCGGATGCCCGTCTCGCCGCAGCGCTGGAGCGCGGTGTTCGCGACTTCGTGCGCTCCAACGGCCACACCGGAGTGTGCATTCCCATGGATATGCCGCAGTCTCTCTTGCTCACGACTCTGTGCGTCTCGGCTCTCGGTTCGTCGAATGTCGTCGGTATCACCTTCGAGGGCAACACTCGCGCAGCCAAGCCGCTGGGTATCGAAATCCGCGAGCTCTCTGCAGAAGCTCCCCTCCGTGCCGTCAAGGGGCTGGAGGCAACCCCTGCCCTCGAGGCTCGGCTCCGCGCCACCCTCCTCTGCACCTATGCAGACCAACACGGGCTTATGCCCATCAGCACTCTCACGCGCTCCGAAATCATCCCCGGTAACTTCACGCTCTACGGAGAAACCTGCGGGCTCTTCGCCCCGTTCGGCAGTCTGTACGAAATAGACGTTTATCTCCTCAGCGTCTATTACTCTCAGAAATATGACAACGTCTTCGGTACGCTCACCGAACCTGCCTCTCCCATCCGTGACCGCATCATCCACGAGCTGGCGGATCTCAACCGCAGCGCCGGCTACGTTCTGCACAACAAGACCGATCTGCCGGAAAACGACGTTCGTCTGATGCAGCGCCGCATGATTGCCTCCGCCATCTACCGCGCCCAGCTCCCACCCCTCCTCCACATCGAGCCGAAGGAGCACCGACACAATCTTCCCATCACGCACCGTCTCAACGACTGATCGGCGGTTCGTACTTGCTGCACGGGCGGAGACTCCTCGGAGTCCCCGCCCTTTTTTCAGGATGCTGATCAAAAAAGCATCAGAACCCGAGGGCCCGGTATTGCTCGCGCTGAGCGGCGGGTTGGGTTGTTTCGTAGGAGATGCCGATGGCATCTCGGCAGGCCTCGGGAGAGGGGTAGATGCCCGCGCCGGCGAAGGCGAACATGGCGGCACCGAGGACGGTGCTCTCCGAGACGGTGGAAACGAGGATGGGCAGGCCGAGGATGTCGGCACGCATCTGGGTCCACACCTTGTTGCGGGCGCCGCCGCCGACCAGAAGGAGCTCCGTGGCCTTGAAGTTGCCGACCTTCTCCAGCTTCTGAAGGCGGTGTTTGAGGCGCAAGGTAAGGGCCTCCATGGCTGCGCGGTAGATGTGCGCGCGCGTGCGACCGAGGATGAGCCCCTGAATGCTACCCGGCACGGGGTCGCTCGGCAGGAAGTCAGGGACGAGCTTGACGCCGTCGCAGCCCGGGGGAATGGCCTCGGCCTCGGCATCCATGGTATCGAAGGACTCGCCGTGGTAACAGGTGGCTTTGACCCACTCGATGATACCGCTGGCAATCCACTGCAGGCCGGGATTCAACAGACCGGGCTTGCTGTCGAACTCGACCGTTGCGCCGGCGGCGTAGTCCTCCGGGGCGAGCTTGGCCTGCGGCGTGCGCAGCATCAGGATCTCCCAAGTGCCGCTGGAAAGGAAGGGTTGGTTTTCCTTTACACCGCTTCCGAAGAGGGCAAACTGCGTATCGTGACCGGTGGAGATAACGGGCAAAGCGGCATCGGTGGGGAGCCCCAGCAGAGAGCAGGCGGTGGGGGTCAGGTGCCCGATCACGTCGCCGGCATTCACCATGGGCGGGAAGAGCGATTTGCGAATACCAAGGACGTTGAGGATCTCCTCGCTCCAGTCACCCGTGGTCACATCGGTCATCTGGGATGTGCCCGCCATCGTGCGGTCCGTAGCCATGACACCGGTGAGGCGGTGAGCCAACAGGTTTGAGATGAAGAGCCAAGCGTGCGCTTTGTCCAGCAATTCCGGGCGGTTCTCCTTCAGCCAAATGAGCTTGTAGATGGTGTTGAAAGCGAACTCACCGACGCCGGAAATCTCATTCAGTCGGGCCTGGGGAATGTACTTGGAAACGGACTTCATCACCTCCGCCGTACGGGGGCACTTCCAAGAGATGACAGGGTAAAGCAGCTTGCCCTCGGCATCGACCAAAGCGCCGTCTACGCCGAAGGTCGTGATTGTAACGCCCCGCACCTGTGACGCGTCTACCTGCACCATAATCTTGCGGGCGCAGTGGGCAAGTTGGTTGAGGATACGGTCGGCATTCCAGACATGGAATTGCGGGTTCTCAGCCCCGGCATCCGTGGAGTTCGGCTGGCTGGCTTTAGCGACCAGCGTACCATGCTCATCCACTAGGATGGCGCGTACATTGGTCGCGCCGCAGTCTAAACAGAGGACGTATGACATATCAGTGTTGTTTCAGAGGTTGAAGATTCGTTTAAGAATGTTGTCGATATGGAAGATAGGTTGCCATTGAGCAGCGGAAGATGCGGGGTTGCGCTTTCCCTCCCGCCAGGCAGAGAGCTCCTCCGTGAGGGCAAAGGCCAAGGAAGCAGGGGTATCTGCGGCAGCAACGCGTCCGCACTGCTCCGCATACCACATCACCACATCCAGAAACACAGGGCGGCGGGGGACAACAACGGAGCAGCCGCAGCACAGGGCCTCGCAGGAGGCAATATGGCAGCCCTCGGAGACGGAGGTACACACGCAGACGCGAGCGCGGTTGAAGACGTGTGCCATACATTCATGCGGTATGGCTCCACAGAGAGAAATCCGGGATCGCACAGACGACGGCAAAGAGGCATGCCAACGCTGCAGAGACTCCGTGCAGGGGCCGTAGATTTCCACCCGAGCAGGCTGTTCGTTCGTGTACAGTGCCTCAAGAGTCTGCATCATCATTTGCGGACGCTTGTGCAATTCGTCGTCCCAGCGACCGGCAAAAATAACCAGTTCCTCCTTCTCCGTACCGTCATAGGCAAAAAGCGGGTCAACGGGAGCCGGCATCGGAAAACATTTCTGCGCGATCTCGGGGCCGAAAAGCGGGTGCGCTGCCAATTTCTTTTGCACGAGGGGCGATGTTGTGATGACATCGGCACAGCGCATATTAGCCGCGCGCAGAAGATTCACCGGGATATTCTTGAGATGCGCCCACATTCGCAACGGCCACGAAAGCGAGGCTTTCTGTATATCCAGCTCCGGCCCGGCGGCATCGAAGTGCATCACCGTGAAAATACCTGCCGCCCGAACGGCTTTCGCTACCTTGAGGTAATGCGGAGAAGCCCAATTATACAGAACCAGACCATCCAAATGCTGCTCCTGCCACCAAGAGGCATCCTCCAGTTGCTCCGGGGAAACACGGATGACATCCTCCTTCCGCACATCATCATCATGAAACGGCAGCGGCATCACACTCATACTCTCCGCCCCCAACGCACGCAGCTGCATGCAGATCAGGCCCGAATCACGCGAAAAAAACTGCTCATTCGCATGAAACGAATAGGGAGTGCAGGTGTAGATACGCTTCATGATTTCTTACCAATAGCAAGCATTCTCAATTTTCTGCGCGTCCGCCGGCCGCTCGTCATCAGACGGAAAGACCCAATGCTCGTTAAAATGTTTCAAATAGGGATTATTCTGCCCGTACTGCTCCGTCCAGCGTTTGCCCTTGATGCCGAACAAAAGCTGCAACGACCCACCGAGATGAACCGCCTTCTTCCCCTGCTTTTTGACATGAGCTGCCAAGGGAAAACCATATGCACCACACCCGAGCAGACACACATCATAGTCAGCCTTGTCAATTTCTGACTTCATATAATCGAGCGCATCAAACCAAGTTTCAAGCCCGGGATGTGCTACTCCATTCAAAGATTGCACAGCCCTGACGGTCTTTAACTCAAACGGGGGTAAGATACGAGGATCTCGGAACAATAGCTCGCGTTTGGTCTTATACTGTTTCTCAATGGTAGAAGCGAACGGATGCACCACAAGAACCCGTTTTCCCTCTAAATAGCGAGACCATGGATTATGAGAATCATCAAAAGGCTCCAAATTACACAAATTCACACGTTTAGCATGATGCAGGTGAGCAAAGAGACGCTCATAGCTCATCCAAGACCCCAGAACATCCAATTGAGACGCAGCTTCCATCATCATCTCGCAAAACCTGCGCCCCAATTCAAGGTCGGCCGGATAAAAACCGGAGAAACGACAGAGGTTTTTCACCGGTTCAATCCCCCATTCCCCCGGCAAAGGCGCCCAGCCTTGAATATAATGCCAACACTTGGCAACATAGGAGCAATCCATGTAGTTGTCGACATAATACCGCGACATGAGATTCATCTCCGTCAACCCAAAACGAGCAACCATGCAAGGGGCGTCATCAGCCATCACATCACACACCACCTGTGACAACTCAGGGCGCCAATAAACCTCAGATCTCGGGATAGCCCCCATGTGCCGACGCCCGGCATACAGATGACGCAATACCTTAAAAAAGAATTGTGATGCCTTCTTCATCTCATGCAAAAAATTCCCCCCACCGGGCGAGGGATGGCCCGGTGGGGGTGAGGGAGTTATCAATACTTCCCGTAGATGGGGCCGAAGTTCTCGCAGGCGCGGAAGTCGGCGCCCTCGGGATCGGCGGTACCGAAGAGGTTCCAAGCCGCGGGGCGATAGACCTTGTCCTCCGGCACGTTGTGGGCATACACCGGGATGCGGAGCATGGAAGCCAGCGTGAGGATATCAGCACCGATGTGACCATAGGTCCAGGCACCGTGGTTGGCGCCCATGTTGGCCATGACGGAATAGACGTCCTTGAAGCCACCCTTGCCCGTGAGGATGGGGGCGAACCAAGTGGTCGGCCAACCCGGGTCGGTGCGCTCATCGAGCTTCTGATTCACCTCATCCGGCAGCGTGCAGGTGTAACCCTCCACCACCGTCAGCACAGGCCCCTGCCCCTTGACGAGGTTCATGCGGATCATTGTCACGGGCACATCTCCCTTGGAAACGAAGTGCAGGGAGTAGCCACCGCCGCGGAAGTACTCGCGGTTGGCAGCACACCAGCAGGAGTTATCCATCATCGCATCAATGTCGGCCTGCGTGGTCTCGCCGGTCTTCTTCATGCAGGGCTTGCCATCGGCACCGGTGGCCTGCATGTTGCCGTCCAGAGCAGTGGAGCCGGAGTTGATAAGGTGCATGATACCGTTGGCAGCGTGGCCCTCCATGGTGTAGCCGGACACGCGCTTGACGGACTCGGGGGACCAGTAGGTGCGGATGTCGGAGAAGCAGGCAGCCTGCCCCGTCAGCTGGTGCAGAAGGAGCATGCAAACGCCGTTCATGGCATCGTTCTCCGTAGCGAAGGGAATAGCCTCACGCGGGCCGTTCCAGTCGAAGGTGCTGTTGATAATCGACTCCGCCATATCGCCGTTCGGGTAGAAATCCGTCCAGTGACGCTGACCCTGGAAGCCACCGCAAATGGCGTTGAAACCGAGCCCCTCCTCCTCACGATCGATGGTCTTGAGGTAGGGGTTACCGTGCATCATGTCGCGGAAGATGATGGTCATCAGGATGCTCTCACGCAGCGTACGCTCCTTCTCCTCCGGGGAAAGCACGAGGTCGGGGCGATTGCGATCCGGACCGATGTGGACATAGCGCTTGGCCCAGGTAAGAGCCAGCTCCAGCTCCTTCTCGTCGTAGATCTTCTGCTCCATGCGGCGCTTCACCTCGGTCATGTCCACCGGCTGCACACGCATGCCCAGGTAGTCCTCCCAGAAGGCTTGGTCCACGATGGAACCGCCGATGCCCATGGAGCAACCACCGATGGAGAGATAGCCCTTGCCCTTGAGGGTTGCCACGGCGATACCGGCGCGGGCAAAGCGCAGGATCTTCTCTGCAACATCCTCGGGAATGGTGGTGTCATCCTTGTCCTGCACCTCGTGACCGTAGATGGAGAATGCGGGCACACCCTTCTGCGCATAGGCAGCCAAGGCGGCAGCAAGGTACACGGCACCGGGGCGCTCCGTGCCGTTGAAGCCCCAGATAGCCTTGGGCGTGCGGTTGTCGGTCTCGAAGGTCTCCGTGATGTAGCACCAGCACGGGGTAACAATCAGAGAGCAACCCACATTGTTCTCCGAGAACTTCTGATTGGCGGCGGCAGCCTCGGCAGGGCCACCGATGCAGGTGTCAGCAATAACACACTTGACGGGTTGACCGTTGGCATGCTTCACGTTCGCCTCGATGAGGGCGGCGGCAGCCTTGGCCATATTCATGGTCTGATCCTCCAGCGACTCACGAACGCCGAGGCGGCGACCGTCAATCGTCGGTCGAATCCCGATGGTCGGTAATGTATCGTATTTCATATCGGTTAAGTACGAGAAAAGGGGTTACTTCTCCTCCAGCGGCTTACGGAAGATAAGCGCATACACCAAGACAACGGCGAAGCAGATGGCCGGGACGATGAATGATGCACGGAGCGAGGCAGAGGAGCACTTCAGCGTGGTATCTATTTCCGTACTGAAGCCACTGACCAAGCAATTGTAATCACCGGAAGAGATGATAGATGCCATCCACGGGGTAATGACAGCACCGCCGAGAATAGCCATAATCAGGCCGGCAGCACCCAGCTTCACCTCATTCCCCAGACCGCCCAGTGCAATACCGTAAATAGTCGGGAACATCAGGCTCATGCAGCCGCTCATCAATACCAAGGCAATGACATTCGGCGTCACCGGGTGCCCGCCGATGGTGAACAGAACACTCGAGGGCAGGTACATCACCCCGGCGCAGGTAATAATGGCGGCAACGGCAAACAATGCCATCATCCCGGCGGGATTGAATTTCTTCATGTAATATGTCGCAGTCCATCGGCAGATGATGAACATGACGATAGAAGCGAGGTAATAGTGGGATGCGGTGGCCGGATCTACGCCCAACTCTCTCTGACAATACGCGTTGAGCCAAGTCCAAGCGGCAATCTGAACACCCACATAAAAGAACTGAGCAACAACACCGCATGTGTAACGCGGCTTCCTCAACAGGGTGAACAGCATGGAGCGATAGTCCTTCATCATCAACAGATAGACAAAGGGGCCGATCATCCCGCAAAGAACCCAAGTCACCTTATCCAAATCCGGCCAAATTTCCAACATGATCCACAGAGGCAGAGCGGCGAAAAGCAAGGCAATGAACACGCGGGAAAGACGGGAGCCGACACTCTTCTCGCTGCCAACCGTCTCCTCGCGGGCCTCCCCCTTGTAGCGCAGGAAGAAACACCAAATAAGCAGAGCTATGGCACACAGCCCGACGTAGGGAGCGCATACCCAGAAGAGCTCAGAGTGGATAATACCGCGGAGCTGCTCCGGGTCCATCGTCCGACGCTCCTCTGCCGTGGCGGGGTTGAGGTTCGCCAAAATCAAACCGGAGGCCAAGGCAATGCCGGTAATGGAACCGACCGGGTTAAAGGCTTGCGCAAAGTTCAGGCGACGCACAGCCGTCTTTTTATCTCCGAGGGAGAGAACGAATGGGTTGCAGGTCGTCTCCATCAACGAGCAACCACCGGCCACGACAAAAATAGCGATGAAATAAATCTCGAAATCCTGAGCAACACATGCCGGAATATATAACAGAGCCCCCAACACATAGATACCCAAACCGATCAAAAGCCCGATGCGATAGGAGAATTCCTCAATCAAAATCGAAGCAAAAATGGCCAGCACGGCATATGCACCGTAGAAAGCCACCTGAACCAAGCCGGCCCTGCTCTGATCCATGGTGAAAATACGCTGGAAAGCGGGCACGAGATTGTCCGTCATGTTGTTCAACAGCCCCCACAGGGCAAAACACGCCACCAACATGAAAAATGCGGGGCGGACCTTTCTCGGCACCACCGGAGTTAAATCAGAGTTCGATCGGTTGCTCATATTGAGCTGCATTTTACCAGAAGCAGCCACCATGTCAAGATAAAATCTCGCTCCCCGTGTTTTTTTCCGTCCCCGCAGCACAAAAATGCCGTCGGATTTTCCAGGCAGCGAAATAATAGGCTTGACCTCTCTGACGGATTTGATACAATGGCTCGACTGACAACGAATTATGAATCTTGCTATAATAGGAACCGGATATGTAGGACTCACCACCGGCACATGTTTTGCCGAGGTGGGACACAATGTGATATGCGTGGACAATAATGCAAACAAAGTGGCCATGCTGCGCAACGGCAAAATGCCCATTTATGAGCCGGATTTGGAGGAAATGATCGTATCGAATGTCTCCGCCGGACGCCTGCATTTCAGCACAGATTTAGCCGACGCGATACACCGTTCCGAAATCATCTTCATCGCCGTACCGACGCCCCCGCATGAGGACGGCTCGGTAGACCTCTCCTATATCGAGGAAGTCTCCCACGCTATAGCAGATACGCTGTCACCGAAGTTGGGCTACCGCATCATCGTAGACAAATCGACTGTTCCCGTGAGCACGGGCGACCGCGTTTCCGAGGTCATAGCACGCTATGCCCCGGATGAGGTAGATGTCGACGTCGTTTCCAACCCGGAATTCCTGCGCGAGGGCAGTGCCGTGAGCGACCTGATGAACCCGGACCGCGTTGTCATCGGTGCCGATTCCCAGCGCGCCATGGACATGATGAAGCGCGTCTACCAGCCCTTCAATGCCCCGATTGTGGAGGTAGACCTGCCCTCTGCCGAGATGATCAAGCACGCAGCCAACTCCTTCCTGGCCCTCAAAATATCGTATATCAACGCCGTCTCTGCCGTCTGTGAAAAAGCCGGGGCAGATGTTGAGCAGGTAGCTATGGGCATAGGGATGGACAAACGCATCTCACGCCACTTCCTGAATGCAGGCTTGGGATACGGCGGGTCCTGCTTCCCCAAGGATGTCAAGGGCTTCATCAATATCGCGGATAAACTGGGAGCACCGCTCAACATTCTCAAAGAGGTAGAGCACATTAACAACCTCCAGTGCGAACGCTTCATCGATCGCATTCGGCAGAAACTTTGGGTACTGCGCAACAAGCGCATCGCCGTGTGGGGCATCGCCTTCAAACAGAACACCGATGATGTTCGCGAGTCCGTTGCCGTCAAGCTCATTCGCCGCCTGTGCGATGAAGGCTCCATTGTGACGGCCTACGACCCGAAGGCCGCGGAAAGCGGGGCTCTGGCCCTGCAGGGCTACCCTGTTACCATCAGCCAAGACATGTACGAATGCACGCGCGATGCGGAGGTGCTCATCGTGGCCACGGAATGGCGGCAATTTGCCATGGCCAACCTACCGAAAGTGCGCGAGCTGATGCGCCTGCCCATCATCTTCGACGGCCGCAACATCATCCACGGCGAGAACGCCGTCTCCGCCGGCTTCGAGTACCACTCCGTGGGCCGCAAGAGCCTCTACCCCGCTAAGTAAGAGCGGTGCCGCTCAATCATGCACCGGCGGAGGTGCCGGAGCCACGCGCACATAGGCCATACCCGCTGCCCGTGCGGCACGGATGCCGGGCTCGGCATCCTCAAACACCACGCACTCCTGCGGGGGAACGCCCATGCGCTCGGCGCAGAGCAGGAAGATATCCGGCTGCGGCTTGCCCCGCCCCGGCGGCACATCATCCGGGTGCACACGAATGGGAAACAACTCGGCAATGCCCGCAGAACGCAGGGTAGCATCCGCCCCGGCGGGCATGCTACCGGTGCCGATGGCATAGGGAATCCCCTGCTCCTTCAGACGGCGCACCAGCGCGACCGTCTCCGGTATGACGGGCAGCTGCTCCGTAGCCAATAAATGCGCATAGAGGCTCCGCTTCTCCTCCGCCACTATCTCCGGGTCCATGGTGAGGCCGTAGCGGGCATTCAGGTCTGCCACAATATCCGGCGCGGCCATACCGCCGTGCGCCGTAAATTCCTGCCACAGGAAAGCATGAAAGGGTGCGCCGTTGCGCTGCAGGGCCATGCGCCACGCCCGGTAATGCGTAGCCATGCTGTCAACCAACGTACCGTCCAAGTCAAAAATATACCCGGCATACATGCGCTCCGGCAGCACAACACGCGGAATCGCCTCACTCATCGCTGAAACTCCTCTGCAAAACGTCTCAAATCCGCAATCTTGCCGAACAGCACCAGCGTGTCCCCCGCCTCAAAGCGCATATCCGGCGCGGGTGTACCGATAACGGGCTGCTCCGGCAGGGAGATCACCTCATCCTCTGTGTCGCGCTCGTGTGCCTTGCCTCGGCGCAGGGTCACGAGATTCAAATGATAGGTGGAACGCAGACCGACCTCCATCAGCGTCCGCCCGACCCAAGCCTCCGGCAGAAGAACATCCGCAATCGAGTGCGTTCGGTCGATGCGGCGCAGGCGCGTCATCCCGCGGCAAAGCAAGGTCTCCGCCAACTGGGTAGCCGCCACTTCCTCCACACGGAAGCACTCCTTGATGCCGATCATCCGCATCACGTTAGCATGCAGATCATTGGTGCTGCGCACATAGATATCCTTAACACCCATCTCCAACAAACGGGCAGCCACCAAAATCCCCTTTTCATAGGCCGTACCGAAGGCGATGATCACCCGCACATTCTCCCCGTCCACGGAGAGTTCACGCAGAGGCGCAGTTTCCGTCGCGTCCCCCTGCAAGGCCATCGACACCTTGGACTGGATAGAGTTCACAATCTCCATATCCTTGTCCAAGACACGCACCTCATACCCCTTAGCTGCCAGACTGGTCGCCAGAGAATAGCCGAACTGGCCCAAGCCCAGCACCACGAATTCCATGTCATCCATTGTCAGATCTCCTTGTTAATGTTCGAATACTACCAACTCAAAACCATCCCCCTGCCCCAACGACGTGCAGCGGGAAAACAAATGTTCGAAAGGCGGGAAAAAGGTATCCGCCTCATGCTTCCCCTCCACCCGGGAGACATAGAGGCGCTGCATCCCCGGCAACAGGGCGACGTAGATCTGCGCGCCGCCGATGACCATCACTTCCTCGTGCATCAGCTCCGTTTTCGCCAGGTCGGCCACATCGCGCAGCAGCACAACACCGGGAGGCACGCTGATCCCGCTGCGGGAGAGAACGATATTCTGCCGCCCCGGGAGCGGTCGCCCCAAGGACTCCCAAGTGCGCCGCCCCATCAGGATGGGATGCCCCATCGTCAGGCGCTTGAAGTTGCGCAGGTCCTCCGGCAAATGCCAGGGGATGCCGTTGTTCAGCCCGATGCCGCGCTCGGCATCCATGGCCACAACACCTGTCAAACGAATCTTCATACGGAGACGGAAGCCTTAATGTGCGGGTGCGGGTCGTAGCCCTCCAGCGTGAAATCCGGGTAATCGAAGTCCTCCAACCGGCACACATCGGGGCGCAGGTGCATGGTCGGCAGGGGGCGGGGCTCGCGCGTCAACTGCAGGCGCGCCTGTTCCAGGTGGTTGCGGTATAAATGCAAATCCCCGTAGGTGTGGATGAACTCGCGGGCCTCATAGCCGCACACCTGCGCCACCATCATCAGGAGCAGAGCGTAACTTGCTATGTTAAAGGGAACCCCGAGGAAGAGGTCGCAGCTGCGCTGGTAGAGCTGCAAACTCAGGCCGCAGCGGCCCTCGGGCTTCTCCGGGGGTAACACGCAGAACTGAAAGAGGCAGTGGCAGGGCGGCAGCGCCATGGAGTCAACCTCCGCCGCATTCCATGCGGATACGATGTGGCGGCGACTCCAGGGATTATTCTTCAACCCATCCACCAACTTGGCGATTTGGTCCACACAGCCCCCCTTCCCATCCGGCCACTTGCGCCACTGCGCGCCGTACACGGGCCCCAGCTCACCCTGCTCATCGGCCCATTCATCCCAGATGCTCACCCCATGCTCCTGCAGGTAGCGAACATTCGTGCTACCTTTCAGGAACCAGAGCAGCTCGTAGATGATGGAGCGGAGGTGCAGTTTCTTGGTGGTGAGGCAGGGGAATCCCTCCCGCAGGTCAAAGCGAGCCTGCCGCCCGAACACACCGATGGTACCCGTCCCGGTGCGGTCCTCGCGCCCCACACCATGGGTCAACACATCGTCCAGCAGTTCCAGATATTGTCTCATCGGCGGCAGCGGAGGGCAGGGTTACAGACCGAGGGCCGTGCGAATCTGCGCAGCAAAGTCCGCTGCTTTCTCCGCAAAACTCTTCTCGGGATTCTTATAGAGGATGCCGCGGGAGACATTGATCGCGGGGGGAGCCACTCGCTTGCCTCCCGTCAGGGCGGCCAAGTCTCCACCCTGCGCTCCCAATCCGGGGATCAGCAGAGGCGCATCCGGCAGGGCAGCCAGCACATCCGCGCCGGCATTCGTCAAGCCCACCACCATACCTACCTCGGTGGCTGCCTGCTCCGCGCGGGCTCGCAGCACCATATCACCCACCAGCTCATACACGCGGCGGCCGTTGGCCAGCACCTGCTGCTCCACGTCGGCAGAGCCCGCATTCGAGGTTACGGCCAGCAGGTAAACAGCCTTGCCGGGGCGGTTCAGGAAGGGCTCCAAAATGTCATAGCCCATAAAGGGATTCAGCGTCACGGCGTCCACGTTCCAGCGGTCGAAGTACGCTTGGGCATAGTACTTCTGCGTCTCGCCGATGTCACCGCGCTTGGCATCCAAAATCACGGGAATCTCGCTCGGCATGTCTGCCAACAGGTCCTCCAGCAGCTGCAAACCGGGAATGCCCATGGCCTCAAAGTAGGCGATGTTGGGCTTGTAGCAGGCCGCATACGGGGCCGTTTCCTCCACCACTCGGCGCAGCCACGCTGCAAGCTCCTGCATGTTGTCCGACTGCGGGCGGGGGTCCAAGCCCACACACAGGGCCGACCGTGTCGCGCGAATTCGCGCATTCAATTTTTCACTGAAGTTCATTCTGACCGAAAGCGTACCACCTTTTCGCAGCCCTGTCAAGCCCGAAAATAGAACGCCCCTGTCACCCAAGGCGGCAGGGGCATCGTGTCCGCTCAAAATGTGTGGAGCAGATTATTGCATTACTCAGCTTTCCATTGCCAGATACTGTCAATCGACGTTTTGATGTCAGACAAATCACTTTGGAGAGGGCAATTGCTTTCCTTGCCATGCGTGAAAGGAGCAGATGTAAAATAGGCATCACTTACCACTTCCCCGGCTAGGTACTTTTCCATGTTAGGAATGTGCAATTCGATCGGCTCCGCAAAGCGAATCGTACAAGAGGAATCAGTGGGAGAAGAGCATAAGTTACCACCGGAGATACTAATCCGGAAGACCCCATTCCCTTGGGAAGCCGCTACCCACGTTGCATCATTGAATTGGTGTTTCTGTACAGTCCCATTTCCCGCAGGCTCCTCAAGGTAGAACACGCAGTCGCCACCCGCATAAAAATGGAATACGTACTCATACCCGGTAGTAGTCCCGGTAGTAGTCGTGGCTTTCACGGTGACTTTCATCCAAGAGAATCCCTCGCTGATCAGGCTCTCGGTGGGCAAGGAGGAGGAGCCCCCGCCGGAGCCACCGCTTCCGCCGGAGCCACCGCATCCCGCAAGGGACAGGGCCGCAAGGCAGCCCATCATGGTGTTGAACAATGTTCGTTTCATAATGCTGTGTGAATGTGTGTTGATGACGCGTCAAAAGGAATAAAGCATGTAACCCGTTGAACATCAACGAGTTACGCCGAAGTTAGGCATTTCGGCCTCTATTCGTTTCCTCCGAAAAAAATCAGAAAAAGTGGTAAATAATAAGGCGAATCCGCATTTTTTTCTTGCTTCAGCATTAGGAATGCTGTAGGCAAGCCATGGCGAACGGCAGTTTCCCATGCGGAGGAAACGGATCAACGAGCACGCGGCCCGGCACAGTTTGCCCGACCGATGGCACCTGAAAAGCCCCCGGTGAGGCAACACTCACCCGGGGGCTCGGAAAAAAGAGCGGGCTTTCTTACTCCACCAAGGATTTAATCCCCTGCTCCACCGCCTTGGTGGCAGCCTCTGCTGCCTTCTCCTTGGCCTTCTGCTCGGCGGCCTCCACCACGATGTCCTTCACGGAACCGGCGGAAACACCCTCCGTAGCACCGGAGACAGCATCGATTGCCTTCTGAACGGACTCGGCCTTCTCCTTAGCGGCATCGACCTTGGCCTGAGCAGCAGCCGCCTTCTCCTTAGCGGCATCCACCTTGGCCTGAGCGGCAGCCTTGCGCTCGGCGGCCTTCTCCTTGGCAGCGTCAACCTTGGCCAGAGCAGCAGCCTTGCTCTCGGCGGCCTTCTTCTTGGCGGTATCAACCTTAGCCTGAGCGGCAGCCTTGCGCTCGGCGGCCTTCTCCCTAGCGGCATCAACCTGAGCCTGAGCGGCAGCCTTCTTCTCGGCAGCCTTCTCCTGAGCGGCAGCCACCTTAGCCTGAGCAGCAGCCGCCTTCTCGGCGGCCTTTTCCGCAGCGGCCTGCTTGGCAGCAGCCTTGGCGGCAGAACCGGCAGCGCGGGCAATATCACCGGGGGCGGCAAAAGCAGCGGGCGAAAGGGCGGCAAGACCCAAAGCAACAGTAATAAGAGTATTCTTCATATACAAAACGATGATGAAATGAACCGGGGAAATCCCCGCGACATCTTACCTTGCATACGCCCCGATGTCAATTCCAAAAGGGCGTATTCGGGCCTAAAAGCTGCGTCATGGCACACTTGATGCTTGACGCCTGCCGAAAAAACAGGCATAATGCTGCGGTTCATTTTAAGTCCGCCATCATGTCTGAGTTTATACAAACCCTCATCAACACGCCGGCATTCTACTTCATCACAGGCATTGTCCTCATCGGCCTGTTTATCTGGTATCTTTCCTCCGAGGAAGACCGGACGAAGCGGAATGCGGGTGCCGCGTTCATCATCGGCCTGTCGGCCTTCTCCCTCATGTCGCTTTTTGTCAACGGCATCAACTACGGCATCGACATCAGCGGTGGCGTGGAGCTGACGCTGGAGGTACAGCCCAAGATCGACGACCGCGGGCGCGAAGTACCGCCGGAGGCCACGGAGATGCAGCAAGCCTGCGACATTCTGAACGAGCGCTTGAACGCCACCGGCACGAGCGAGGTGCAGATCATTCACTCCGGCAACAAGATTCTCATCCAGATCCCCATGCAGGACAAGGACGAGACCAAGAACAAAGAGAAGATCGACGCCATGGTGAAGACCCTCACCAAGATGGCCAAACTGGAGCTGCTGAAGGTGGACGAGAACGAAGCAGCCATTTTGGCCACGCCCGAGGCGCAACAGGTCATGCAGAAATACCTGAATGACTTGGACAACTACCGCAAGCAACTGGAGGAATACCGCGAGAAGCAGGAGAAGGGCGAGTACACCCGTGCGCCCCGCGCCCCGCGCACCCCACTCTCTTACTTCGGCGGCAAGGACACCTGCATCTACCCGCACCCCCTGCTGAACGACAAGACCGGCAAGCCCCTGCTGGACAAGGAGGGCAAGCCCATCATTGACTTCCGCGTGCTGGAGAAACCCTCTTCTGCCGAGAAACGCGGCGTCTACATCACCGGCGCAAACGTCTCCAAGGCCAGCCCGAACTACGCCGAGCGCGGCATGGTGAACGTTACCCTGAACAACGACGGCGCCGAGCGCATGGCCCGCCTGACCGGCAAGATGCAGCTGGGCCGCGACCGCATGGCCGTGGTGCTCAACAGCCAGGTGAAGTGCGCCCCCGTTGTGCAGGCTGTGCTGCACAAGGACTTCCAGATCACCGGTCTGAACGGTGTGGGCGAGCCGGAGGACATCTCCAAGGCACTGGCCAACCCACTCTCCAGCGACCTGAAGGTGCTGGGCCGCAAGGACGTATCCGCCCAGCTGGGCAAGAGTGCCCTGCAGCAGGGCGAGATCGGCGGTATCGTCGGCATGATCGCCATCTTCTTCTTCTGCTACTGGTACTACCGCTGGTCCGGCATGGTGGCCATGGTGGGCCTCTCCATCAACGCACTCGTCCTGCTGGGTCTCATGAGCTTGTTCGGCTTCGTGCTCACCCTGCCGGGTATCGCCGGTATCGTGCTGACGATGGGTGTGGCCGTGGATGCCAACGTGCTGATTTACGAACGCATGCGCGAGGAACGCAAGCTGGGGCGCCCGTTCATCACCTGCCTGCGCAATGCGTATGAGAAAGCCTTCTCGGCCATTTGGGACTCCAACATCACCTCGCTGATCACGGCCGTGATTCTCTTCTGGCTGGCCAGCGGTTCCATCAAGGGCTTCGCCGTCACCACCAGCGTCGGTATCATCACCTCGCTCATCGGCGCCATCGTGGTTACCCGCGTTATCTTCTTCATCGCGGAGCACATGGGGCTCATCAAGGATGACTTTGCCTTTGCCCACGCCCCGTTGGAGGACCGCACCTTCGACTTCATGAAGTGGCGCAAGGTGGCTATGGTCTGCTCCTCTCTCTTCATCATCATCTGCATTGTTGCAGCAGCCATCCGCGGCAAGGATGCGCTGGGCATCGACTTCACGGGCGGTTCGTCCATCACCTACACGCTGAGCCCGCAGGATCAAGTTGACTTCAAGTCCGTGGAAAAGGCCGTGGAGAGCATCAAGCTCTCCAAGACCGCGAGCGTGCAGGAGTTCAAGGCCGGTGACGTCCGCAGCATTCAGGTGCGCTTCGTCGGTGCCGATGAGCCGGAGCACGCCGCCGGGCAGGATACCAAGGCCGGCGAGAAAGAGGCTGCGATGATTGATGCGACCCTGCGGGAGAAGGTACCGGGCATGAAGGACCTCGCCGCTCCCAAGCTGGAGAGTGTCAGTGCCTCGCTCGGTTCGTCCTTCTTCAAGACGGCCATGTGGGCCCTCCTCGCCGCCATGATCGGTATTACCATGTATCTGGCTCTCCGCTTCGAATGGAGCTTTGCCATGGGTGCGCTCATCACCATTTTCCATGACGTGCTGGCCATCATCGGTCTGGTCATCCTCATCGGGTCGGAGCTGAGCATCATTCACATCGGTGCCTTCCTCACCGTGGCGGGCTACTCCATCAATGATACCATCGTTATCTACGACCGCATCCGCGAGCGTCTGCGCTTGGCGGATGAGAAGGAGCCGCTCATCGACATCATGAATGAGTCCATCAGCAGCACCATGTCGCGTACCATCCTCACCGGTCTCTCCACCCTGGCCTGCCTCACCTCGCTGTTGGCCTTCGGCGGCCCGGCCATGCGTGACTTCTCGGTGACGATGCTCTTGGGTGTCATCATCGGCACCTACTCCTCCGTCTACATTTCCTCCACCGCCGTGCTGTACTTCAGCCGCCGAGGGGATCTGCGCCGCGAGCTGGCAGAGGCGGACAGCGTGAGCAATCAGCCATAAGGCGCGGTGCGGCAACGGAGCTTCATTCTGTGGTTCGGCCTCTGCGTGGCAGCCCTCGTGGCTGCCATGTGGGGGTCGGTTCGTTGCGGGCAGCTCCTGGAGCAGCCGAATCTGCCGGCAGAGGAGGAGCGGCACCTGCGCCTGCTCATCTATTTTCACTTTGCGCTGGCCCAGGTGGCCATCATCGGGGGCTGCATGCTGCTGTACCTGCGGCACCGCAAGTGGAAGCGGCACTACCTGATTATCAGTTATAACGAGAAGGGGCAGCACCTGAACCCACCCGGCATCCGCATGGCCCCCGCGCGGGTCTACCGCTGCTGTCTGGGCCACATTGCGGAGGCCGAGCTGCCCCCTGCGGACGATGCGCCCGTGCTGGTGTACCCCATGTTCATGCTCAGCGGCCTCTCCAGCGGGGTGCGCCTGCAGCAGGAGGTGGACGCCGCCTTCCGCGCGCGTGGCTACCGCCCTGCCCTGTACTACCAACCCGTGCTCGGGGCCTCTCCCTGGCTGGCGGAGGCCGCAGCGGAGCGTCTGCGCGCCGTCGGCACGGATGACAGCGGGGTGCTGGTGGTGGCCCACGGCTCCGCAGAGGACACGCCGGAGCCCGCGCTCTTCTGCCGCCGCCTGCGCAAGCTGCTGCCGGGGGTGGAGGTGGAGCTCGGATTCTTCAACAAACAACCGGAGGCTCGCGACTGCCTGCCCCGCATGCGTGCCGCGCGTGTGCTGCTGCTGCCTTTCCTGCTCACCGAGGGGCTGCACACCACCCGCGACCTACCCACCGCGCAGGATGCCGCCGCCTGCGGCAAGCAACTCGTCCGCCTGCCCGTTGTGGCAACCTACCTCACCCCACCCCCGGAGGAAGCATGAAGCTACCCGTCAAAGTAAGCCCCGGCGCACGCCGTAACGAGATACTTGGCTGGGAGGACTACCCCGGCGCGGGGCGCGTTCTCAAGCTCAAGATAGCCGCCCCTCCCGTGGAGGGCAAGGCTAACAAAGAACTCGCTTCCTTCCTTGCGGAGCGCCTCGGGCTCCCCAAGTCCGCCGTTGACATCACCCACGGCACTTCCGGCCGCATCAAGCTCGTTTCCCTGCCCGACTCGGCAGACCTGCAGAGACTGATGCCCCGATAACGCGAAAAAAGGCTTGCCAAGCAGGGCCCGGGCGTGTATACTTTTCGCGTTATGTCAGAATTGCCCAAGGCTTATGAGCCGACTCATGTCGAAGAAAAGTGGCAGGCCCTCTGGATGGAGCAGGGATGCTTCCACGCGGATCCGCACTCTGCCAAGCCCGCCTACAGCATTGTGATTCCCCCGCCGAATGTAACGGGCGTTCTGCACATGGGCCATGTACTCAATAACACCATTCAGGACATTCTCGCCCGCCGCGCCCGCCAGGAGGGCAAGGAGGTGCTCTGGCTGCCCGGAACGGACCACGCCGGCATTGCTACCCAGGCCCGCGTTGAGAAGGAGCTGGCCAAGGAGAACCCGCCCCGCACCCGCTTCCAGGTGGGGCGTGAGGCTTTTGTGGACATGGTGTGGAAGTGGAAGGAGAAGCACGGCGGCATCATCATCAAGCAGCTCAAGAAGCTCGGCTGCTCCTGCGATTGGGAGCGCGAGCGCTTCACCATGGATAACATCTTCGCCCCGGAGGTGGCCCGCGCCTTCACCGAGCTCTTCAAGCAGGGGCTCATCTACCGCGGTCGCCGCATGGTAAACTGGGATCCCGTGCTCCTTACCGCCCTTTCTGACGAGGAGGTGATCCCCACCCCGCAGCACAGCAAGCTCTACACCATCCGCTACAAGCTGGCGGACGGCAGCGGGCAGCTCTTGGTCTCCACCACCCGCCCGGAGACCATCATGGCAGACGTGGCGGTGGCGGTCAACCCCAAGGACCCGCGTTTCTCGTCCCTCATCGGCAAGAAGGTGCTCCGCCCCCTCTGTGAGGCGGAAATCCCCATCATTGCGGATGAGCACGTGGAAATCGACTTCGGTACCGGTGCCCTCAAGATTACCCCTGCGCACGACCGCACGGACTTTGAGGTGGGCATGAAGAACAATCTCGAGATCATCGACATCCTTACCCCGGATGGCCACATCAACTGCCCCGCCTGCCCGGAGTTGCACGGCCTCGACCGCTTTGTGGCTCGCGAGAAGTCCATCGAGCTCATCCGCGACAAGGGGCTTCTGGAGAAGGTGGAGGACTACGATAACAACGTGGGTATCTCCCAGCGCTCGGATGTTCCCATCGAGCCGCGCCTCAGCATGCAGTGGTTCCTCAAGTACCCCTGCGTGAAGGAGGCCTCGGAGGCCGTGGCCAACGGCGACATCGTGTTCCGTCCCGCCCACTGGGCCAAGACCTACCAGCACTGGCTGGAGGGCATCCAGGATTGGTGCATCAGCCGCCAGCTGTGGTGGGGGCACCGCATCCCCGTTTGGTACCGCAAGGACAAGGCGGCGGAGCTGCGGGAGGCTGCTACCCTTACCGAGGAGAACGCCCTGGCCGGGGATATCTATGTGGGCGTGGAGCCCCCCGCCGACCCCGAAAATTGGGTGCAGGACGAGGACGCGCTCGACACATGGTTCAGCAGCTGGCTGTGGCCCTTTGCCACCATGGACAAGGAGTGCCTGGCCAAGTTCTACCCCACCAGCGACCTCGTAACGGGGCCGGATATCATTTTCTTCTGGGTGGCGCGCATGATCATGGCGGGCTACCGCTTCGCCGACGGCAAACCCTTCGGCAACGTGTTCTTCACCTCCATCGTCCGCGACCTCAAGGGGCGCAAGATGAGCAAGAGCCTCGGCAACAGCCCCGACCCGCTCGATCTCATCGCCCGCTACGGTGCGGACGGTCTGCGCTTCGGCCTGATGCGCATCGCGCCCACGGGCACGGATGTCAAGTTCGACGAGAAGCAGATCGAGGAGGGCAAGAACTTTGCGAACAAGCTGTATAACGCCGCTCGCTTCCGCATGATGCAGGGCGAGGCCGGCACGAGCCCCGCGCCGCGTTTCTCCGCCGTTCACATTGATATTCTCGCCAAGCTCAAGGCCCTGCACGCCGAGGTAGCGGAGGCTCTGGCCAAGTATGAGTTCAACGCCTACACGCAGGCATTGTACAGCTTCTTCTGGAATGAGTACTGCTCGCTCTTCCTAGAGGCCGTCAAGAACGACCTGCGCGGCGGTGACGAGGCCGTGAAGAATGCTACCCTGCTCACCATGGACACGGTGCTGCGGCACTATCTGGCACTGCTCGCGCCCATCATGCCGCACATTGCGGAGGAGCTCTGGCAGAGTCTCGGTTTCTCGGCACGGGAGGGCGGCAAACCGCTCATGAGCACCGAGCTGCCCAAGCCGGAAAGCCTGCTGCCGGGGCTGGATGAGGACGCCGTCTCCAAGGCGCGCGCCACCGCAACCGCACTCTACGAAACAGCTAACCGCGCTCGTAACCTCAAGGCGGAGTACAACCTGGCCACCAACAAGAAGGTCTCCTTCGTGCTGAAGCCGGGGGCCCTGCCGGTGGATGCAGACCTCGCAGCGCGCCTGGCTCTGCTGGCGGGGGCTCAGTCTGCTGCCTGCAATGCCGAGTACGCAGCCCCCAAGGGCACGCCCACGGCCCTCACCCCGCTCGGCGAGCTCTTCCTGCCGCTGGAGGGCTTGGTGGATGTGGAGGCAGAGCGCACCCGCATCTCCAAGGAACTGGAGAAGATTACCAAGGAGATTGCCAAGAGCAAGGCGAAGCTCGGCAACGCCTCCTTTGTGGACCGGGCACCGGCGGCGGTTGTAGACCAAGAGCGCGCCCGTTTGGCAGATTGGGAGGCTAAGCAGGCTCAGCTTCAGAATATGTTGACATCTCTTTCCTGATCTGATTGACTTCTCTCTCTCCATATGTCAGCCCGAATTATTCAGTCCCTCACGGAGCAAGAGCGGCGCAGCCTCTCCATCTGCGGTATTACGCAGGACGAGCAGCTCGCCGCCTGCTCCCCCGCTGCCGTTGCTGCGGATATGCAGCTCGCACTCGGTTATTTCTCGGATGTGCATGTCGTTCCCGTCTCGCGACTGGAAGACCTGCGCAACCGCGCAGCCTCTACCGTCAGGGAGTTGCCTCCCTTGTCTGAGGAGCCGGAACCCGAACAGTTAAACGAGGATACCGACCTGCCGCCCGTGCGCACCCCGGGGGCCGCCCCCAAACCGGCGCCGCTGGTGGACTTCGGTCGCAATGCTACCGACTCCGGCACGAGCAGCAAGCACCGATCCACACCGGCCTTCCACGCATCGGAGACAAAGGACCACGCCATCCGCAACACCCGCCTCTTCACGGTCTGGATCGGGGCATGGCTTACCCTGCTCTTCCCCTGTGCTCTGTTGGGCCTGGCATCTTTGTTAGTAACGCGTTTCTGCCTTCATATCAATCTGCCGGGCGACAGCCTGAAGATGTGGATGAATACCTGCCTGTTTATTGTGGGGCTGTATTTTGTCTTCATGAATATCTCACTCTGCTCGGTGTGCCACATGAAGCTCTTCACCTTCCGGCACTATGCCCGCAACAGGCAGGCACACCGCTTGCCGCTGCTCGGCTCCTGCCTTGCGACGGCCCTGCGCATAGCATTTACCATGCGCTTTCGCTGCCCGGCCTGCGGCACTCTGCAGGTACTCACTCGCTCTTCTCACCGTTAAATACCGGCCATGCTCACCACCCCCCGTATCCTTCTGCTCCCCGCCCTGATCGGCTGCGTTGCCACGGCGCAACAGCCGGTGAATCACCTTGAAGTGGCACAGGCCTACGTGCGCTTGCTGCAGCAAACAGAGCAGCTTCTGGCAGGGTGCAGGGATGCAGCGGGGGTGGAGGCGGCTCTGCCTGGGCTGCGAAAACTCGCGGAGCAGGCTCGGGCCGTACGCACGGCGCAGCTTCAATTACCGGATCCCACCACAGCGGATTACAACGCCGTGCAGGCCGTGGTGCAGGACTTTGTTCAGGCCAGCACGCAAATCAGCAGCCATATCGAGAGGTTGAGAGAAGCCGGGCTGGTATCGGAGGCTCTGCGCGCCGTTCTCGTGCTGCCCCCGGACGAGCAGTCGCATGCCCCGGCTCCTGAGTCCTGAGTCCCCCGCCCCGCGCGACCGCCTATGTTATTCGAGGACAAACCCCTGACTCCCGAAGGACGCCGGCGTGTGCCGGAGCGTCTGCTGGCGAGGACGGCGCTGCGTCCCGATATGACGCCGTCGCGCAGGCATGTCTCGAAGGAGTCCATTGCCGCATACGGGGAGTTCAGCATGCACCTGCGTTTTCTGTTAGAGGCTTCTCCGGCAGTACAGGGGAATGGACCCAAGCAGCGGGCTCGGTTGCGCCGTTTGCATCGCATGGCGGAATCCTTGCCGGCCGAGATGGCAAACTGTGCGGCGCCGACCTCTGCCGCAGATGTGGTGGCCCCCATGAGACGGCTTGCCCTCCTGCTGCAGGAGCTGGTGGAAGCGGGACTGTGCCCGGGGGAGGAGGACTACGAGGCCCTGCTGCGCAAGGCGATGTGCCTGGTGGAGGCCGTATATGCCGATGCTCCTGTCAGCATCACGCCCTCTTCCGTGTTTCTTCTGTTACTCATGACGCAGCGTCCCAAACCCGTAGGATCGGGGCCGCATCGCAGACGCCGGCGCAGCCGTAAATCGGGGACAGATAAGGTTCACAAGGGCAAGTCCCCGGCATAATCATCCGTGGGCCCGGGGGGTAACTCCACCAAGCGCAGGCGCGGTGCCTCTCCCTTCAGGGTGTACAGGCCCTTCGCATTCGGATCTCCCAACGCCGCCGCCCGCTCCCACCAGGAAAAAGCGGCATCGGGGTCTCGGGTCAAGCGGTCGGGGTCGAACCAAGCGCCCTGCCCGGTGTAAAGGAGCATGCCGTAGCGCATCTGTGCCTTCGCGTCCCCCCGATGCGCTGCGCGGATCAGGTTATCCGTGTAGCTCAGGTAATTGACGTGCCGCTCTAGGTCCGTCATCTCCGCGGGCAGGGACATCAGTTCCTCCGCCGTGCGGGCACAGATCGTCGCCTTGCGGGGGCGGAGTTTCTTGGCTGTCTGTTCGGCCTCGGCTGCGGCCTTGCGCTCCTCCACCTCGTTCACCAAGCGATAGTGGTGGATAATGGGAGGCACGATAAAACATACAACCGCCAAGCCGTAGATAATGGGCAGAAAGGGATGAGTACCCAACTTCACACGCGGCAGGTTGAGCAGGGGCAGGAAGCCGCGCTTAGGCAGGGGAACCGCCGCAGCGCGCTCGCCGAATCGGTGCGGTCGGCGGCGGGTGTCGCGTTCTTCTCGTCGGCGGCTGTCTCGGTTCTCACGCCGCGCACGCGCACTGCTCACAGAGAACCGAGCAGGACGCCGGCGCAGATTCTCCAGTTCGGGCTTCTCGGCATAAATGGCATGGCGGTCCAACCAGGTATCATAATCCGCCCGCTTCTCCGGGTCACCGAGCACGCGGTAGGCCTCTACCACAAGCTTGAAACGCTCCTCTGCCTCGGCATCCCCCGCATTCACATCGGGGTGAAATTTCTTGGCCATGGCGCGGTAGCCGTTTTTCAGCTCCGCGTCCGTCGCCCCGCGTTCGCAGTTCAGCAGCTCGTAGTAGTCCAGTCTCATTTCCCGGCCAGGGCTCGGATGCAGTGTGTCAGCGTTTTCTCCGGCTGCCAACCAACATCCTGTAAGTCCTCGGAAGTGACAACATACTGGTGACAGCAGCCACGCTTGCCGGGGACCGAGGTCTCCCGCGAGGCTTTCTTGTCAAAGCTGCGCTCCAGCAGTTCGTACACCTCATGCTTGGCAATGGGATGCGCGGCCACATTGTAGACACCGCTCGGTAACTCCGCCAGCAAGAGCAGAGCGCGCACGGCATCCTGACGATGCAGGTATTGCAGAATACGCTCGGGCGGGCCGGGGAGTTTCGGCTCACCGGCCAGGAAGCGACGCAGCAACTCGCAGCGTTTTTCATCAAAAAGAGTTGTCAGTCGAGCTACACAACCGCGGGCACGCAGAACCTCGCGCTCGGCTTCCAGCAGGGCTTCCGCACGTTCACCCTCGGCCAGGCACTCACTGTCCTCTGTCACCACACTGCCATCTTTTCTGCCGTAGACCGAGGAAGAAGAGCAGAAGACAAGCCGGGCCCCGGGGACGGCCTCCCTCAGGGCACGCACAACATCTACATAGGCATGCCGATAGGCGTCAGCATCCCCGCCGTGTGTCGCCGTGCAGCAAAAAATATGCGTGGGTGTGCTGTGCCGCAGGGCCTGCTGCAGAGTGGTGGGGTCCGCTGCATCTCCCTGCACGTCCACCAAGGGTGAATCAACATCCAGAGCCACCGTGGGCCAACCCTGAGCGGCACACTCCAAGCGCAGGGCCGAGCCTAAAAAACCGGCCGCACCGACAATCCATACTCGCGTTGTTTCGGGTGTCAGCATCCGTGTTTCCAAACAAGTGTTGCCAGTTCCAAGTCACCGGGTAGGGTGATCTTCATATTCACCCCCACCTGCACCAAGGTGGTTGCCACGCCGATTGCCTCCAGCGCGGAGACCTCATCCGTGACGCTCAAGCCGCGCTCGCGCACGGCATCATAAGCACGCTGCAACAGGTCCAGAGAGAAAATCTGCGGAGTCTCCATCCCCCACAGGCGCTCTCGGCTCACGGGTTCCGGCAAGGTACAACCATGCTCGTCCACGCGCTTGAGGGTATCCACCACGGGGTGGGCACAGGCGGCTGCCCCGGTGCGCTGCGCGGCGGCCAGGCAGGCGCGCACGCCCAGTGGGCTGATGAGTGGGCGCGCGCCGTCGTGCACCGCCACCCATTCCGTCCCCTCCGGCAGGGCGGCCAAGCCGGCTGCAACGGAGTCCTGACGCTCGGCCCCGCCATCCACACGGATGAGCGGTACAGGCCATTCTTCCGCATCCAAACCACAGGTCTGCCAACGTTCCTCCGGGCACACCACAACCACGGCCCTGCAGCCGCCTGCCACCATGGCCGCCACACTGCGGCGCAGCACGGGCACCCCGGCCAAGTCGGCGGCCAGTTTATCGAAACCCGCCCGGCGGGAGCTGCCCGCCGCAACAATCACCGCGCAGAACATAGTCTTAACTCAGGCGTGCCGCCACCATCTGCGAAAGGACCTTGCCCGGGGCACGTCCCTCCGTGCGGCTCTGCATCTCTTTCATCACGCGGCCCATGTCCTTCTTGCTGCTCGCACCCAGCGCAGCCACCACGGCTTCGAGCACGGGGGCAATCTCCTCCGGCGTCATCTCGCGGGGCAGGAAGGCAGCCAGCACGGCCATCTCGGCTTTCTCTTTCTCCGCCAGCTCGGGGCGACCGGCCTTCTCGTACATTGCAATGGCGTCCTCGCGCTGCTTCATCTGCTTGCGGACCACATTCTGCGCCTCGGTCGGGCTCATTTCGTCGTGCACGTTACCACCCTTGGCCACCTGTGCATTCTGCAGGGCCGTCTTCAGTCCGCGCAACGCGCCCAGCGTCACGGTGTCCTTGCCGCGCATGGCGGCTTTCATCCCCTCGGTAATCTGTTCGTAAATCGTTGCCATATGCCTCACTATATCCCCTCCGAGCCCGCCCTGCAAGAAATAATTGCGTCACGCTCCCCTTCCCTGCGCTTTTTTTCGTTGACATAGCTCCGGCCTCGCGTAAAATGGGCCTTGTATGAAGGATACCATCACCGATCTCACCACCCGCCGCAGTTGCCGTAAGTACACCACCGACCCCATCGCCCCGGATGACCTCGAGGCCATCCTCCGCGCCGGCACCTACGCCCCCACCGGCCACGGCTCTCAGAGCCCCGTTATGGTTCTCGTCACAGACCCGCAGACCGTTGAGCTCTTTTCGCGCATCAACGGTGAGATCATGGGGGCTAAGCACGATCCTTTCTACGGTGCAAAAACCCTCGTCATTGTCTTTGCCGACACCGCTGTACACACCGGTCGGCAGGATGCCGTCCTTGTCATGGGTAACCTGCTGAATGCGGCTCACGCCCTCGGCCTCGGCTCCTGCTGGATTAACCGTGCGAAGGAGATGTTCGAGCAGCCGCAGTTGCAGTACTACCGTGCCAAGTGGGGCCTGCCGGATTCCATGGAGGGCATGGGCATCTGCATCCTCGGCCACGAGGCCCCCGGCGGTATCCTGTCCACCCCTGCTCCCCGCAAGCCGAGTTACATCATCCGCGATTGATTCACCATGGCCCGCCGCCCCTACTATCCGCGCCGCAGTACCTGTATCCCCGGTATTCCGACCTCCCGCCGGGGTCTCCTCAGCACACTCATCCGCCTCCTCATCGGCTTCTTCCTCTTCCGCTCCCGCCGCCGCAGGTAGGGTTGATATACTTTGCTTGGACGTGCTGCAGGAGAGCGGAGACGAGAAGGGTGATTCCCAGCGAAACAAGGGCCACGGAGAGGTGGTGTTGCCGCCAGTCTATACCCAACCTGACGGTACATGCAGCAGTGATATTGAGCAGAGGATAATGTAACAGATAGATGGGGTATGTGAGAATGGCAAGATAGGAAACACAGCGAGACCGGCCGAGGGGAACCCGGTGCAGCAAGGGGATAAGAAATGCGTACAACAGGACCGCGGGAATCTCAAAAGCCATCGTATGGACCCGGCAGTGTAATTCATCAACCAAATCCATGCTACCCAGAATAACTGTTCCCACAACAAGGACAGCAGATAAACAAACCGACAGTAGAGTTTTGAAGCGCGAATGATCTCGGCCCTGCGACCCGCTCGTTATCTGCGCTGCAAGCATACCGGCGCAGAACTGCCAAAGTCTTGCAGCAGGCAACTTGTACAGTCCGTCCGCCATGTACACCGTATCGGGCACCCGTGCATGAAGCGCACAGGCAAGTGCAACCGCGCACGCGGTCAAGATGAGTAGGCCGAAGCGAATTTTCATCGAAAAAAATACGAATGGCAGCAGAATCAGAAAGTAACATTCCGCGAAAACAAACCAACTCGGCGGATTGTAATGAGAAATAAGCTCCGTCCAACAAAAATAACCATTCTTATTCTCGGCGACCAAGTCGGAATAATCACCGGTTGACAGGCAGTGAGCAAGGTAAAAACCAAAGCCGAGAGCCAGAGAAACAATCAGCATCGGTAACAGACGCAGTGACTTTCTTCTGTAGAAAAGCCGCACATCCAAACTCTCCCTGTTACAAAGGCTCAGCCCCAGCAGATACCCGCTCAACACAAAAAAGCCCACGACCATGAAAGCCCCGACACCGGGTTCCACCGGGCGATAATGGTGAAAGATAACACCTGCACACAGAAAGCAGCGCAGCAGGTCTAAACCGACAGAGCGGGGCTTCCCTCGCAGCGATTCGTTCATGCGCCGGACGGTGGTTCTTCAGTCAACACGGCGGCGCGAAGGCAGCCTTGGGCAAGGGAGATGCGCAGCTCATCGCCGGGGGCGAAGTCAGCAGCGCGGCGGGCAAGACGTCCGTCCGCGGAGCGCACCAAGGCAAAGCCGCGGTCCAAGGCATGCTTGGGACTGGCCGCCGTGACGGAAGCCTGCAGGGCATCGAGGCGCGCGCGATGCAGGGTAAGGCGATGCGCGAATGCCGTCTTCATCTGCTGCTCGGCGGCGCAGAGTCGTGCGGAAGCGGCAGAGAGAGAAGCCCGCAGAGCCACGGGTGACAAAGAAGCAGCGAGGAGGTCGAGCCGGTTGGCAGCGCCTGTCAATCGGCTGTGCGTAGCGGAAAGGAACTCATCCTCCAGAGCATCCAAGCGCTGGGCAAAGGGAGCCAATGTATCGCAGGGCGAACTGAGGCGCCCCTGTTCGGCCGCGCGCAGGCGCAGACGGGCGGTCTCGAGGGCACGGGCGAGGTGGCGGCGCAAATCAAGGGCCGTCTGTTGCAAACCGGCATCCAACCGTGCCGCATCGGGTGTCGTCAACTCAATGGCGGCCGTGGGAGTCGGGGCTCGAAGGTCCGCAACAAAGTCCGCTATGGTGAAATCCGTCTCGTGCCCCACGGCAGACACCACGGGGACGGGACAGGCCGCGATGGCGCGCGCCACCACCTCCTCGTTGAAGCACCACAGATCCTCCATGGAGCCACCCCCGCGCGCCACGATAATATAATCCACCTGCGGCAGACCGTTGGCCGCCGGATGACTCCAACGCTGAAGGGCTCGGGCAATGCCGTACTCCGCCCCCTTCCCCTGCACCGTGACGGGGTAAAGGTAGGCCCGCACCCAAGGCGCACGCTGCTCCAAGCGGTGCCTCATATCCTGAATAACAGCCCCGGAAGCAGAGGTGACCAGCCCCACGCTGAGCGGAAATGCCGGCAGGGGACGTTTACGGGCCGTATCAAAAAGCCCCTCCGCGGCCAGCTTGGCCTTCAAGGCCTCGAACTGTTGCTGCAGGGTACCCACCCCGGCGGGGCGAAGGCGCGTGACGGTGAATTGCAGAGACCCGCGCCCTTCCCATACGGTTGTGTTGCCGTTCAGCTCCACCAGCAGCCCCTCCCGCAGGCGCACGGGAGAAGCTTGGGCCACGCTGCGGTACATTACGCACTGCAACTGAGCCGTCGCGTCTTTGAGCGTAAAATAAACATGCCCACTCTGTGCCGCGCGCAGCGAGCCGATCTCCCCGACCACGCAGGCGCTGCCTACGCCGCACTCCACTGCGCTCTTGAGGCGCAGCACCAACTGGGTTACCGTCAGCGGCATTGCTGATTCAGCCTAACACGCGCTGCACAATGGCTTGATTAGGGTCGACCCAATCCGGGTCATACCCCTTCGCATAACTGAACAGGTCGCGGTGGATGTACTCGTAGTACTGCTCTCGCTCCTCGGCGGGCAAGCGATACCAAATAGCCACATTCAGGGCTCGGGACACCTTCTGCATCAACTTGAGGGTCAGCTTACGCCCGGCGCGGGCCTTCTGCACCTGTTTATGGGTGAGCTGCTCCGGGGAGGCCTCAACCAAATCATGGTTCTCCAGCCCCCAACTCTTCATGATGTCATCTATGCGCTGCGGACCGTAGTTCAGCTCACTCGGAGCCTGTGTTTCTTCTGTATCCATAATCAATAACCGGGAACGTGTCGCACGTAGAACCCCGAGCACGGGCGGGAAGCCGTATACCACCGCGGCCCCACCCCTCGACCGCTGCCGGTCGTGTCAAAACGCAGGCCCGCCACCGTCAGGAACACATGACCGTTCTTGACATACACGGTCACCCAGTCGCCCGCGCCCTTGCGCCCCCAGCGGAAGAAAGAGCCGGAGACCGGGTGCGACCCGCGCTTCAACATGCCGGCCTCGCGCAGCACAAAGGCCACGGAGCCGGAGCAATCATAGGCAGAATCATAGTGCTTACCGTGACCGCCGCCGCGGCGATAGGGCAACCCGACAATCTTGTTACCGGCGGCGATGATGCGCTTGACGCGCTTGGGAGCCTTTGCCGGGATGGTTGCCTTGCCGTTACTCTGCACCGTGGCCGTGTAACCCGGACGGTATACGTATTTAGGCGTGCGCGCACCTGCACCCACCTGTTGCTGCTGCTGGCAGCTCACGAGCGCCAAGCATGCGGCGCAGATGATCAAGAAAAGTTGCTTCATGTTAATTCGGGTGGCGAATTGTACCACAGAGCCGCCTGCTTGGCAATACTAATTTCCCGCAAATACACCCCGGGGGCTTTTTTTGAGCTTGTCGCCTGTCGCAGTCGGGGGTATAATGGGCCGCAGATGAAGCTGCATTCCCTTTTTCTTGCGATCGCCGCGTCAGTCGCCCTCTGTCTACCGGCCACGGCGGCGCATGACTCTGTCCGTTGCGTGGCCGGCTTACAGCAGTATGCGGTACCGGCGGAGCCGATACTGCCCGAGGAGTCAGCCCCTGTCCGCAATGTTATTTACATGATCGGCGATGGCATGGGCATCGACCAGATAAGCTGCGCGGCCTTGGTCAATGGGGGGAGGCTGCACCTGCTCACCCTGCCGCACACAGCTCTGGCCGAAACGGTCTCGGCCTCCCACACTGTCACGGATTCCGCAGCCGGCGGTACAGCCCTGGCCTGCGGTTGCAAGACGACAAACGGTTGTGTGGGCCTGGATGCAGCGGGAGTACCGCAGGAATCTCTGGCGGAGACGGCGGCGGCGCGCGGTATGGCGGTGGGCTTGGTCGTAACCTCTGATATTACGGACGCAACGCCGGCAGCCTTCTACGCCAAGGTGAAGCACCGTAGTATGGCGGCGGATATTGCGAAGGATCTCCTCCGCTTCTGCCCGCAGGTGGTGTTGGGCGGCGGTGCCTCTCATTTCTCACCGCAGGACTCGGAGCACCTGAACGCGGATGGGTGCCTTGCGGAGTTGTCCGCCCCGGGTGATATGCCCCCTGCCGCGGAGCGGGGGGGATGTGCTGCCGCAGAACGTCGACCGTGCGCTGCGCCGGCTGTCGGCCTGCCCGCAGGGCTTTTTCCTGATGGTGGAGGGCTCCCGGATTGACAAGGCGGCCCACCGCAGGGATCTCGAAGGCATGGTGCGGGAGCTCCTCGATTTTGACCGAGCCGTTGGGGTCGCGCTGGAGTTCGCACGGCAGCACCCGGGCACCTTGGTGGTCATCACGGCCGACCACCAGACGGGCGGACTTGCCCTGCTGGGCGGGGATGCGGCCAAGGGTGAGGTGCGGGCCTCGTTCGGCACGGACGGACACACCGGAACGGTGGTTCCCGTGTTTGCGGCCGGTTCGTGCGCAGCGCAGGAGTTCCACGGTTTTATGCAAAATACCGGGGTTCATCAGCGAATTCTGCGCGCTCTCCCGCCGAAAATTATCCCTCCCCTGCCCGGTATGTCGCAAAAATCTTGAATTTATGCTTGCTTTTCCGCGCAGACCGGTGTATAAGTGTCCACCGCATTCTGCAGTGATGCAGGTCAACCTTTACATAAACAAAGAATATGTCTAAGCACTCCACTCTTAAAGCAACCGGTACCGTTGGTGGCAAGCGTTCTGTCCTCAAGCGTTTCGAGCGCGTCAAGCTCATGAAGGAGCGCGGCCAGTGGAAACCCGGTCAAAGCCCCATCGGTCTGCCCAAGACCAAGTTCGAGTCCTGATCGCTCCACCCTGCATTTTCGCCTAGGACGCGATTACTGAACCTTTTGAAGCCTCTCGGTTCCTCGTGGCCGCGAGGCTTCTTTGCCCCGAAATCCCCGGACGGTCCTCGCACCGCCTTTCCCCTTTTTTTGATTTATGCCAGAGAATACGGATTACCCCGCCGCCCCGGAAGGGAGCGTGCGCCTCAACAAGTTTTTAGCCTCCTGTGGCTATGAGTCCCGCCGCGCGGCGGACCGACTCATTCAGGAGGGTCGAGTGGAAGTGAACGGCAAGGTAGTGGACACCCCCGGGCTGCGCGTGGTGCCGAGCGACTTTGTGAAGGTGGACGGCCACCGGGCCGAGCCCAAGGAGGAGGTGGTGCTGCTGCTCAATAAGCCCCGCGGTTTCGTCTGCAGTCGGGAGAAACAAGGGGCGGCCAAAACCGTGTATGATTTGCTGCCGGCAAAGTACCGCTATGTGAACTATATCGGGCGCTTGGATGCCGATAGCGAGGGGCTGCTGCTCTTCACGAACAACGGTGACCTGAGCCGCAGTCTGGGGCATCCCGCCGGTGGGGTGGAGAAAGAATACTGGGTGACGCTGGACCAGGCCTTTGACACGCAGGCGCTGCTGCAACTGCTGAAGGGTGTGCGTATTCCGGAGGGTCAGGCTAAGGCTAAGTATGTTGCCCGTCTGTCGCCCCGCCGCGCTTGTGTGGTGCTGGAGCAAGGCCTGAAGCGGCAGGTTCGCCAGATGTTCGCCTGCTTGGGGCTGCGTGTGCGCAAGCTGGTGCGTGTCCGCATCGGCTCCCTGTGGGGCGGTGATCTCGAGCCCGGTCACACGGCACTGCTGACGCCCGAGCAGGTGGCGCTGGCCGGCGTGAATCCGCGTCCGCGCAAGGGGATGATAAGTGCTAAACAGGCCTTTAAGCCCAAGAGCAAGCCTGTTCAGGATGCTGCGCCGGAGGACGATGATGAGGATTATGTGTTCAACCCGGCTGATTTCGAGTCCGAGGCGGAGACCCCCGGTTTCAACACGAAGTTCGAGGAGGGCGAGATGTTCGAGCCGGAGCGCGAGAATACGCGTAAGCCCTTCGGTAAGGCACCTCGGGGTCGCGGTGAGTTCGTCGGACGCAAGTTCGACGGCGAGCGCCGCGGTTTCGGTGACCGCAAGCCTTTCGGTGAGCGTAAGTTCGACGGTGAGCGCCGCGGTTTCGGCGACCGCAAGCCTTTCGGGGAGCGTAAGTTCGACGGTGAGCGGCGCGGGTTCGGTGACCGCAAGCCTTTCGGGGAGCGTAAGTTCGACGGTGAGCGCCGCGGGTTCGGTGACCGCAAGCCTTTCGGGGAGCGTAAGTTCGACGGTGAGCGCCGCGGTTTCGGTGACCGCAAGCCTTTCGGAGAGCGTAAGTTCGACGGTGAGCGCCGCGGGTTCGGCGACCGCAAGCCTTTCGGTGAGCGCAAGTTCGACGGTGAGCGCCGCGGGTTCGGTGACCGCAAGCCCTTCGGCGGTGGTCGCAAGCCTTTCGGTGACCGCAAGTCATTCGGAAATCGGCGTCCCGGTGGCCCCCGTGGCGGGCGCGGGTTCGGCCATTAACCCTTTCCTTTTAACTTCACCCCGGCGCTCTTGCATGAGCCCGGGGTGATCCCCCCTTCCCTATCCATGTTGATCAAGTCCGGTAGATTTTTCCTTTCCCTTTTCCTCGCACTTTCCTTTGCTTACGCTCAGGACACCGCCGCCAACGAGGACGCCGCATTCGAGGCCGCCATTGCATCCATGAAGAAGGATGCCGAGGCCGGCGATGCCCACGCCGCGCAGCAGGTCTACATGCGCTATGCGGTAAAAGGCGACTACGAGCAGGCGCGCCGATGGGCGGAGACCTACCGAAATCTGCTGACCAAAAAGGCAGAGGAAGGCGATGCCAAGGCCATGCTGGTGCTGGGTACGGACTACCTGACCGGCAAGGACTACACCCCACCGGACACGGAGAAGGCCCTGGAGTGGCTGCAACGCGCGGGGGCTGCGGGTGAGCCGTCGGCGGAGTTCATTCGGGGCGAGCTGCTTGCCCGCAAGGATAAGAAGGAGGAGTCCGCGCAAGCCTATGCGCATGCCTTCACGCTCTACACCGATGCCCTCGGCAAGACCCCGCAGGATGCCACGCTGCGCTACTGGGTGGGCTACATGCAGCTATGCGGGCTGGGTACGCAGCAGAACACCGAGGCCGCGCTGGCACTGCTGACTCCCTTGGCCGAGGATGGGCACAACTGGGCCTGCTCCCTGCTCTACAAAACCTACGCCGAGGGCACGCTGCTGCCCGGGGATGAGGCAAAGGCCCTGGGCTTTGCTGCCCGAGCGGCGGATGCCACACACGATGGGCTGATGGCCTATGCCGTGGCGGCGGCTTACCTGCAGGGGAAGGTGCTGCCCAAGGATGAGGCGAAGGGTGAGCACTACCTGGATATCGCGGCCAAGGAGAACGTTCCGAATGCTATCTACGCCAAGGCTCAACGGCTTTTACAAAAGAAAAAGCCTGCCGATGCTGTCGGCTACCTGCGCCAAGCGGCTTCCATGGGCAATGTGGCGGCCACCGAGCAGTTGGGGGATCTCCTCCTCACCGGGGCTGAGGGGCTGGCGGCGGACGAGGCGCAGGCTCTCACCCTGCTTCAACATGCGGCCACGCGTTACAATTCTGCTGCGGCGGCCTTGCGTCTGGCTCGTTATTATGATGAGCACAGCGAGGACTCCCTCGCCGGCACCTGGTTCGAGATAGCATCCCGCCTGGGGGCGCCGGAGGCCATGGCCAAGCGCGGTCTCATGCACCTCAATCCTTTCTCCGGTCTCTCTTGGAGCCCCACGGAGTGCTACCGCTGGTGGAAGACCGGCTCCGCCGCCGGGGATTCCACCTGCCGCCTCTATCTCAATCTGTTCTACTTCGTCTTCATCCCCCTCGTTCTCATCCTTGCCTTCGGCCTCCCCGCCTACGTTGCACATCGCCTCAACAAACGCGCCGAAAAATAGGCCGCAGGAAGTCCTGACGGCCGCAAGCATTCACAAGAATTTCCCCCGACACCGGAAAAGGCGGCGGGGGATGGATGAAAAGCTCCGGGGGTGGCTTACTCCGTTACGGAGAGCTCCAGGGAGAGGGATTGGACGGGGGGGACGTCCTTCTCCCAAGGGCGGGAGTAGATGAGGCGGAAGGAAGCCTTGCCGGGCTTCATGGTCACGATGCGGGCCTCGGTATCCGCGGGGGCACCGCAGAGGACCTCCTCCCCCGGGGCGGGCGCGGGGGGCGGGATGACGGAGAGCTTCACCTCAGCGGCATCACCCTCCTGTGCAGCAACGGACCAGGAGTAACCGGTGGAGGGGTTGGACGGCAGAGAGATGCGGATGACCTGACCGACGGAGAGCGAGAGCGCGATGTGCTGCTCCTCGGTCTGCGCGGCGGGAGCATCACCACCGCACCCGGGGGCCTCCATACCGAAGGACAAGGCGGGCAGCAGCAGGGCCGCGCCCAGGAAAAGAGTTCTTACCATAGGCCGCCAGCTTAGCCCAAAAACGGTGGGGCGTCAAGCTCAATGAAGGGCGCCGGGCGAGTATGCCGCACTTTTCCCCTTGACGCCGTGCTGCGGCGGCCTATAATAGGCCCCATACCGAAATTGAATCACATTATGGCAGAACAAACACATACATTCCAAACAGAGGTCCGGCAACTGCTGGACATCGTCATTCATGCCTTCTACAGCGACCGCGAGGTCTTTGTCCGCGAGCTCGTCTCCAACGCCTCGGACGCCCTGGAGAAACTACGCCTCAAGCAGCTCACCGGCGCCGCCGTTGCCAACCCGGAGCTGGAGCCCGCCATTACCCTCACCACCGATGAGGAGGCCAAGACCCTGACCATCACCGACACCGGCATCGGCATGACCGAGGAGGAAGTGGTGGAGTACCTGGGCACCATCGCCCACTCCGGTACCAAGAAATTCCTGGAGATGGCCAAGGAGAAGCAAGGCGGTACGCAGGACCTCATCGGCCAGTTCGGCGTGGGCTTCTACAGCGTCTTCATGGCGGCGGATAACGTAGAAGTCACCACCCGCTCCTGGCAGCCGGAGGCCAAGGCCGTCAAGTGGACGAGCAATGGGCAGGACAGCTACACCATCTCCGATGCCGCAGACGATACCCCGCGCGGCACCCGCATTCTCATTCACCTGAAGGAGGACGCCGCCGAGTTTGCCCGCAAGGCCCACCTGCGCTACATCGTGGGCAAGTACAGCAACTTCGTTTCCTTCCCCATCACCGTGGACGGCGAGCGGCAGAACACCGTGCAGGCCATCTGGATGAAGAACAAGAAGGACGTCACCAAGGAGGAGTACACTGAGTTCTACAAATTCGTGGGCCACACCGACCAGGAGCCGCTGACGTGGATGCACTTCAGCGCCGATGCCCCGATTGTGCTCAATTCCGTTCTCTTCGTGCCCTCGGAGAACCCGGAGGGTATGGGCTTCGGCCGCTGCGAGCCGCAGGTCTCCCTGTACTGCCACAAGGTGCTCATCGACAGCAAGCCGGAGAACCTGCTGCCGGAATGGCTGCGCTTCCTGGTGGGCGTGGTAGACAGCGATGATCTGCCCCTGAACATCTCCCGCGAGATGCTGCAGGACAACTCCCTGCTGCGTAAGATCTCCGGTATCATCACCAAGCGCTTCATCAAGCACCTGGAGGAGCTCGCCAAGAAGAGCCCGGAGGAGTACGAGAAATTCTGGACCGCTTTCGGCCGCTTTATCAAGGAGGGTATCGTCACTACTTGGGAGCACAAGGCCGAGCTCGCCAAGCTCCTCCGCTTCGAGTCAACCTTCACCGAGGCCGGCAAGCTCACCTGCTTTGCGGACTACATCAGCCGCATGAAGGAGAACCAGAAGGACATCTACGTCCTCCACGGCGCCTCCCGCGCCCAGTTGGAGAACTCCCCCTACCTCGATGCGCTCAAACTGCGCGGCTTCGAGGTGATCTTCCTCACCGAGAACGGCGACCGCTTTGTGATGGATTCCCTGATGAAGGTGGAGGACAAGGACATCAAGTCCATCGACCGCGCCGACCTGGAGCTGCCGGATGCCCCGGAGGAAACAAGCGAGCCAGGCCTGAGCGAGGAGGAATCCAAGGGCTTGGTGGATTGGGTGACGGAGCAGTTCAAGGACCGCTTCAGCAAAGTGACCACCGGCAGCCGCGTGACCAGTGCCCCCGCCATTGCCCTGCAGGGCGCGGGTGACATGCCGCAGGAGATGAAGGCCTACTTCAAGGCCATGGGGCAGGACGTGCCGGAAAGCCACCCGGAGATTGCTTTCAACCCGCGCAACCCCATCGTGCGCCGTCTGGCCGAGCTGCGCAGCACGGATGCCGAACTGGCCACCCTGCTGGCCAACCAACTCATCAACACCGCCCTGCTGCGCGCCGGTATGCTGGATGACCCCGCCAAGCTGGCCGAGAATACCCAGGAGCTGCTCGGCAAGCTGCTGTGCAAGTAAACATTCTCCCCCCCCCACACACCGCACGAGAGGCAGGCCGATACCTGCCTCTCGTTTCTTTTCGTACTCATTTCAAACCGATAGGAAATCACACGGAGAGAAAAAAGCCCCCAAACACACGAAAGCATTGTTCCGAAAAAACTCTGCCATCAGGTCAATTCCTGTTGCCGGACCTGGATGTGAGTTGAGCCGGCAACCTTGAGGAGGGTGAAATTGCCCGCCTCAAGGCCCGGCTTCAGCGTGAATCTGTAGGCATCCGTGCTTCTCTCCTTACGCCCTGCTCGCTTTCCTCGGGCAGGGCGTTCTGCATCGTTGGAATTACCCTCCCTTCCGGCATTGTCAATGTCGGAGCCTTACTTTTATCTCGATGTCAACTTTTTCTATTTCGCACTTGACATCTCCGATGGCGTTTGCTAGCATGACCCTACCATGAGTAGATGCTATTTACATAGAGCGGCCGACTCCGGGGATATTGAGCGCATCAAGAAGCTGCTTCACCAAGGGGCGGATATCAACGCCGAGGACGAGAAAGGGCTACGTGATGGTATTTTTTGTAACCTACCTCCTAGAGATGTACCAACCTACCGTATTTTAGTGATTTTTTGCCCAAATAAACGCCAGAGGCGGAAAAATGCTTGACAACGAAAGCTTATTTTGCTACATTGCCGTCCCACAGAGGTGAGAAATTACACCTCTGAGCCGCATAATTACTGGACTAATGGTCTGTAGGCTTCGAAAAAAGGTTTAGGAATAGGAATG
>SFDX01000053.1 GCA_004557455.1 Akkermansia muciniphila
TTCCTATTCCTAAACCTTTTTTCGAAGCCTACAGACCATTAGTCCAGTAATTATGCGGCTCAGAGGTGTAATTTCTCACCTCTGTGGGACGGCAATGAACTAAAGTGAAAGTCCACAAGGTACCGTGATGATGCGGAAACTCAAACCTGAAGAACAAAGCAGCCGACGTCTGTAGGGCTGATGAGCCAAACCCATCAGGGTTTGCCCTGTAAGGGTGAGTGCCCGTGGGGCGGGCACGAAGCAACTGCGGGAAGGTAACAACCCGAGGGAGAGTAAGTTCGAGGGGAAGTCCCGACCGCACGAACAGAAACCACATAAGAGGCCGGACGGATGGATAAGAGCTCCCTCCTGTTCCCGCCTCCTTGAGAAAGCAAGCTCGGCACTATTGCAAATTCTTCTCGATAATATTAAATTGGCATATTAAGGGAAACGCTGATTAACCCACTTGCCGCTTCGAAAAACCTGTTTTAATCTCCTATGCAGGTAGAGGAAACTTCGTGTGGGGACGATATAAAAGTAGGAGAAGAGGGCAAACCCTGTTACATTGACTATCTCTACACCGAAAATCACGGTTATTATTTTATGCAAGCTAATGTGCGCTTAGTGCGTGAGCACATCAGAATATTTGCACTTGCAAAGAACAGTTCTATCCGTATTGATGCTGAAGGTTAGCAAATTCAGAAATTCCGAATTTACTCCCTCGCCGAAGTTCGGGTGGATTGATATTCAAAACAAGAGAGGCATGCTCACTGCTATTGCTGATGAGATCATGCGGGTACACCACCGGCACCCGGCACCGCTGCGGCAATAGATCGTTTGCAACAGCCGTTCATTCCGTGCACACTTTGTCCAGCAAAAATTCCCGCCGGGCGCATTTGCCCCCTACTCTGCTCCACCGGCGTAGGCGCGCAGGAGGGTCACGGCGTCGCCGGCCAGGCGGCGGACGGCGGCTTCGCGGGCCTGTACGGCGGGCAGGCCCCACAGGGTGAAGTCATCGTGCGCCACCACGTTAAAGTACATGCCGCGCAGGGTCGTGAGGCACCACAGCCAGTCCCCGCGCGTCATGCGGGGAAAGAAGGCGCGCAGGGTGTCCTGCCACTCGCGCTCGGCGTAGGAGAAGTGTGATTCGTACACCTCACGCGTCAGCTCGGGGTCCTCGTAGCCCATGCGGTTCAGAAAGCGCAGCACCTCCTCGCCCGTGGCCACGGTAGCATCCTGCCAGCCGATGATGGGGGCGGCGAGCCAAGCGTAGATAATTTCCTCCGGGTTTCCGCTCGGGGCGGCGGCGTGCAGGGCGCCCAGGCATACCTCGTTATACTGCTCGGAGACATAGGCCAAGGTGTCGCGATAAATATCCGCCTTGTGCCCGAAATGATAGCGGATGAGGCCGATGTTCACCCCCGCCTCCCCGGCGATGTCGCGCACGGTGGCGCCCTCGTAACCCAAGCGGGTGAACACCCGGATGGCAGCGCGCATCATCTGCGCTTTCGTGCGGTCGGATTTGCCGGTGGATTTCATGGGTCAGTGCCTGCTCTGCGCCTCCACAAAGTCAATATCCGGCTGGCGAAGGCGGTCCAGCTTCACGCCGGTAATCTTGCCCCCCGGCTGCTTGAGGTAGACCTTCCCGCTGCCCGTATCGTAGCGGTGAAACCTGGCGAAGACCTCCATCTTGGCGTCGGCGGTGCTCCAGTCGCGGTAGCCCTTGGCCTCCAATCGCTTGCGGGCGGCGGCTATCTCCTTGTAGCCGTCCTCCACGCCCTTCTCAATGGTCTCCTGCACGGTCTCCTGAAACCCATCGAAGCCGTTGACGGAGGCCATGAGCTTGCCGTTCGGCGTAATGACGGCTAGGGCGGGCGTTTTGGTCAGCCCGTAGCTGCGGGCCAGGTTACGAATGCGGCTGCGGCTGTACTTGGGCGTCTTGCCGTTGCTCTCCACCTCTGCACCGCTGTCCAGTTTCAGGCGGATGATACGGTCGTTGCACCAAGTGTTGAACTTGGCGGTGTTCAGCAGGGCTGCGCCCAGTTGCTTACTCTTGGGGCTCAGCACGGAATCATGGAACCAAATGAGCAGGGGCCTCTGCTTGCGGCGGCACAGGCGCGTGGCGGCGGCGTAGTCCTCCAGCCAGCCGTTGCCGCTGCGGCGGGCGGCGAAGGCGGCTTCTATCCCCTCGATCACCTTGTCCGGGTTGGTCGGGTCGGTGAAGAATACCTCACCCTCGGCGCCGTTGTCGATCTGCTCCAGCTCCTCGGAGGTAGAGACGTTGTAGTTGATGGCATCGGCATCCTGCCGATTGATGAGCAGGGGATTACCCTCCGGGGCGTTCATGACGGCGGGGGTGGAGCCGGCGCGCAGTTGCACCTCCTCAGTATGCACGGTGGTGCAGGCCGCAGCCAGAAGGCCCGCGGCGGGGAGCAAAAGACGGCGGAGGGTCGGACGGCTCATGGCTTTTCCTCGCGTTTGCACTGCTGCCAAGCCTCTTCCATCTGCTCGGCGGTGGCGGCGTCCAAGCTCATCCCCTGCCCTTTCACAATCTGCTCAAGACGGTTGAAACGGCGCTCAAACTTGGCATTCGCGGCGGCCAAGGCCATCTCGGGGTTCACCCCTCGGCGGCGGCAGAGGTTCACCACCACAAAGAGCAGGTCGCCCAGCTCTTCTTCCACATGCGGATGCCCCTCCGGCAGGGCCAGGGCTTCCTGCACCTCGGCGGTCTCCTCGCGTATCTTGTCCACCACGCCGTCGTCCGTGGGCCAGTCGAAGCCGACTTTGGCCACCTTTTTGGTGAGCTTGTAGGCCTTCATGAGCGCGGGCAGCCCCTTGCCGCAGTCCTGCAGGTAGGGCTTGTCCTCGTTGGCGTGCTCGCGGCGTTTGATGCGATCCCACTGGGTCAGCACGGCGTCGGTGTCCTTGGCATCGGCGTTCCCGAACACATGGGGATGCCGCCGCACCAGCTTATCGGAGAGCTCGCGGGCAATCTCGTTCAGGCCGAAGGCGGCTTCGGGGTTCTCGCGGGTCAGCTCGGCGTGGAAAATCACTTGCAACAGCACATCGCCCAGTTCCTCGCGCACGTGCGCCCAGTCGCGCTCGCGGAGGGCGTCTATGCACTCGTAGCATTCCTCTACCAAGTTGGTCAGGATGCTTTCGTGGGTCTGTTCGGCGTCCCAGGGGCAGCCGCCGGGTTGGCGCAGGCGGTGCATGATGGCCACGGCGCGCTCCACCTGCCGCTCGGGTTCGCGGCAGTTGATCATGTCGTCCTCGGTCATTTGTGCCTCCTGTCTCTGCGTTCGTTCACGGCCTTACCGGCCAGAATGTCGTCCACATGCTGCACCAGGTCCCAGGAGACGCGGCGGCGTTGGTACTTGCGCCACAGCAGGTCGCGCAGGGCCTGCCATATCTCCGGGGTAAACTCGGCGGGCACGAATTCGACCTCGTCGCGTTGGGAGCGCCCTACCTTGGGCGCCACGGTGAGCTGCCACCAGCCGCCGAAGTAGGCGGCCTCGTAGATGACTTTGTTGCCGCTTTCATCGCGGTCTTGCCAAGAGAATGTTTCCATGGTGCGTTCAGCGTTTGCCTTTTTTGAGTTGGCGGTGCATGGTCTCCACCTCGCCGCTCATGGTGGGGGCTATGGCTTTCTTGGCGGCTGCGGGGTTCAGGGAGACGATGATGGGTTTGGAGCGCTTGCCGTCCGCGTCGTATTTATAGATTACGCGCTGCACCAGCTTGCCCTCGGGGTTGGTGTACATGCGTTCCTCGATCAGCTTGGCGGAGGAGTCGTAGCCGTAGGCCACTCGGTAGATGATGTTGCGCTTGGTATGGTCGTAGATGTTGCAGGCCACCAGCTCCCCGTTGCGGCCCTCGATGTAGTCGTTCACCGCTACCAGCCGTCCGTCGGATTGGTAGGTGCTGCAGCGCATGCCTTTCATGTTGCTCTGCCGGCTGTAGATGGACCGCGCGCCGTTGGGGTGCCGCATCACGCGCACACTGTCGCGGGCCCCGCCCACCAGGTCTGCACTCTGCGCCTGCACCGCCGGGGCCGCTGCCAGGGCCAGGGCTATCATCAGCTTTCCTATTGCGACGCTCTTCATGGGCCGCATTGTAGCACGCGGCCGCGCCGTGCGCAAGCAAAATCCCGGACATATTGCACCCGCGCTCAGTGTCGGGCGGGGGCGTGCAGCTGCACGAGCATCTTCTGCGTCTCCAGCTCCTGAATGCGGGCCAAGGCGGCATCGATGTCCTCACAGATGTTTTCTTTGTGCAGTTCGTTCAGGAAGGGGAAGTCGCGGTTGATGACTTTCATCGGCTGGGGTTGCACGCCGCAAAGCAGCAGGGTGATGTTATGCCGGTGGCAGTACGCCAGGAAATCCTCCAACACGTGCAGGCCCGTGGCATCCAGCGCGGGGACCAAGCGCAGGCGCAGTAACACGTATTCGATGTTGTGTTCCAGGGTCTTGAAGACGATGTCCTTGAACTGCTCCACGGCGCCGAAGAAGAAGGGGCCTTGCACGTCAAAGATCTCGACGTTATCCGGCACATAGCGCAGGTAGCGGGAGCGGGCGGGTATCTCGTCGGGGTCCTCGCCCATAATCTCGGCGCTGATGGAGGAGACGTTGCTGATCTGTGCCATGCGGCCGATGAAGAGGAGGGCGGCCAGCACCACGCCGACTTCCACCGCCACTACCAAGTCGACCAGTACGGTGAGGATGAAGGTGATGCAGAGCACCGCCGCATCGCGGCGCGGGCCTTTCAGCAGGTGCAGGAAGGTGTCGACTTCCGCCATGTTCCAACAAACCAGCAGCAGGATGCTTCCCAGGGCGGCCAGCGGTACCATGCCGGCGTAGCGGCCCGCGAGCAGCAGGATGAGCAGCAGGGTGACGGCGTGCACCAAGCCGGAGACGGGGCTCTTGGCGCCGGCGCGGATGTTGGTGGCGGTGCGTGCGATCGCTCCCGTGGCGGGGATGCCGCCGAAGAGGGCGGAGGCGATGTTGCCCGCGCCTTGGGCGATAAGCTCGGTGTTCGGGTGGTGGCGGCTGCCGGTCATGCCGTCCGCTACGCTGGCGCTGAGCAGGGATTCGATGGCGGCAAGCAGGGCGATGATGAAGGCGGGCTTGACCAGGGCGGGCAGCGCGGCCCATTCAAACTCGGGCATCCGCAGCTCAGGGAGGCCCGTGGGCAGCTCGCCGAAGCGGGATTGGATGGTCTCAACGGGGAGGTCGAAGCAGGCGCAGAGGGCGGTGGCAACCAGCATGCCCACGAGCATGAAGGGGGCGCGCGGGAACAGGCGGCGCGTGATCAGAATCACGGCCAGGGTCAGCGCGGAGAGGCCGACCGCCCAGGGGTTGATGCTGCCGATGTTTTCCAGATAGCATCCCCAGCGGGGGATGAAGGAGGCGGGTATCTCGCCTTCGATCGTCAGGCCCAGCAGGTCGCGCACCTGGGTCGTCAGAATCGTGACGGCGATGCCGGAGGTGAAGCCGGTGGTGACGGGGTACGGGATGTATTTGATGAGGGCGCCCAATCGCGCCAGGCCGAAGAGGATGAGGAAGATGCCTGCCATCAGGGTGCAGAGGATCAGGCCTTGGATGCCGTAGCTGCCCGCAACGCCGGCGATCAGGACCACGAAGGCTCCCGTCGGGCCGCCGATCTGGAACTTGCTTCCGCCCAACAGGGAGATCATGAAGCCGGCCACCACCGCCGTGATCAAGCCGGACGCGGGGGTGATTTCCTGCACCCCGCACGCAATCGCAAAGGCTATCGCCAGCGGCAGCGCCACCACCCCCACCGTGATCCCGGCCGTTAAATCCGCAGTAAATTTCTTCTTATCGTAACTCTTGAGCGTGCTGATGAGGCTGGGATAATGCATGGCTGTGCGTCAGACCCGCATTATACTCCCGCCCCGCCCCGCTGTAAAGAGAAAATCTCCGCCGCCCCTTCAAAAAACCGAACGCGGAAGGACCGGAGGGGGTGACAGACTTCACACCACCGGGTTAGTAGAGGGCGAGTGGAGGCTGACCGCGGTGTGAAGTCTCAACCTGCGGTGGTTTTCAGCAGATTTTGTAGGGAAATGCAGTTTTTTCTTGCTTTTCTATGCAAAATCTGCTACTTTGTCTCTCGGAACATGGAGCCGAGCATGCAAAAGGTATTCGGGTGTGTGCCCGTGACGTCGGGGGAGCTGAAGCCGGAATTGGGACGGTATCGGGCCCCGCAGGCGCGTCTTGCCCTGCTGCGGAAGCGCGGGGAGCTCATCCCCCTGCGACGCAACCTGTACCTGTGCAACCCGGAGAGTTACTCCCCGGAGCTGATCGCCAACCGCCTGATCGAGCCATCCTATCTCTCCTATGAGACGGTGCTCTCCGCCTGCGGTATCATCCCGGAGCGGGTGTACTGCATCCGCTCCTCCTGCCTGAAGCGGGGCAGGAGTTTCGACAACGCCACCGGGCATTATGAATATATCCGCGTGCCGCGTGCCTACTACCCGGAAGGCGTCACCATCCGCAAGACGGAGCAAGGGCTCTGCTACCTGTCCGCCACGCCGGAGAAGGCCCTCTGCGACCTCATCCTCGCCACCTCCGGCCTGCGCCTCCAATCCCCCAAGGCCGCGCGGGAATACCTGGAAATCTTCCTCCGCGCCGATATGGATGAAGTCGCCGCTTGGGATGCGGACCTCATCCACAACCTCGCCCTTCTGAGCGATAAGAAGAAGGACTACCCGTTGGCGGAATTAATTTAAGTTGATAAATATGAGTAAAAAGTTGCACATATCGCTGATTTTTAGTAACTTAGTGGTGTTCAAAACATTAAGTCCA
>SFDX01000054.1 GCA_004557455.1 Akkermansia muciniphila
CGAGCTGCGCGAAACCGAGCAGATACCGCTCACGGAGACCGTGGATGCCTTCCTGCAGCGCGAGGTGCTCCCCTATGCCCCGGATTCCTTCGTGCCGGACCCCATCGGCAAGATTGGCTACGAGGTATCATTCAACCGCTTCTTCTACAAGCCCGCACCCCTGCGCTCCGTCGCAGAGATCGTCGCCGACATCCGTGAGCTGGATGCCGACTGTAACGCCATCCTCAATGACCTCATCGGCAAGGAGTGACCCGCATCATGAAATCCTATCCGGCTTACAAGAACAGCGGCGTCCCCTGGCTCGGGGAAATACCGGAGCATTGGGGGATTGAACGACTGAGAAAATTCTGTTTCCAGGTAAAGGATAAAAATTCTGCCCTTTCTACCTCGCGTGCCCTTCAATTTCGCTACGGAGAAATTATTGAGAAGCCGAACAATGACGACACTGATTCTGATTATCTGAAGACAATATCAGATTACACTTTAATCCATCCCAATAACATCGTAATCAACGGCCTTAATCTGAATTATGATTTTGTAACGAAAAGAGTCGCCATATCAAACATGGAAGGGGCTATGACATCCGCCTATATTGCTCTGGGTGTAAATGACAACATAATTCCCAAGTATCTTTCCTATCTTCTCAAGGGCCTCGATGAAAGGAAAATGTTTAACGGCATGGGGAAGGGAATCCGCATTACCCTTACATTCAAGATTTTGTCTCAGCTTTGTATTTCCTCTCCTCCTCTCTCCGAGCAAGCCGCCATTGCCTCCTACCTGGACAGGAAGTGCGGGGAGATAGACGAGATGGTGCGCCGGCGGCAGGCCATCATCGAGCGACTGCGGGAGCTTAAGCAAGCCCTCATTGCCAAGGCCGTCACCAAGGGCCTCCACCCCGATGTCCCCATGAAGGACAGCGGCATCCCCTGGCTCGGGGAAATACCGGAGCATTGGAAGATCGAGCGACTGAAGCAATTCTGCTTCCAAATAAAAGATAGGAATTCTGATCTTTACACCTCTCGGGCACTTCAATTTCGCTACGGGGAAATTATTGAGAAGCCCAACAATGACGCGACAAATACTGATTATCTGAAGACAATATCGGATTATACCTTAATTCGTCCCAATTATATCATCATCAACGGTCTTAATCTGAATTATGATTTTGTAACACAGAGGGTCGCCATATCGAATATGGATGGGGCAATGACATCCGCCTATATTGCTATGGGCGTTCATAACAACATAATTCCCAGGTATCTTTCATACCTCCTGAAAAGCCTTGATGCAAAGAAAATGCTTAACGGCATGGGAAAAGGAATACGAATTACCCTTACATTCAAGATCTTGTCACAACTTTGGATTTCCTCTCCCCCTCTCCCCGAGCAAGCCGCCATTGTCTCCTATCTGGACAAAAAATGCGCCGCGATTGACGAGTTGATTTCGCGGCACGGGCAGATTGTCGAAAAACTCAGGGAGCTCAAAGCCTCCACCATTGCGCATGTGGTCACGGGCAAGATCGACATCCGCGAAAGAGCATAAGCACGCCGTTCCTCCTTTCCCATCCTCAACAACCCGAAAAAAAAACAGCCATGGAAGCACAGACAGCCGAGATGAAAGAGAAAGACCTGGAGCAGTGCATCGAGGATGCGCTGCTGGCGGGCGGCTACGAGAAGCGCGCCAACGACACCTATGACAAGGTGCACGCGCTGGATCCCTCCATGCTGCTGGAGTTTCTGCGAGAGACGCAGAACGCCGTTTGCAACAAACTGCGCCTGCACGAAGCGGCGGCGTGGCAGCGATTTCTGGACCGCCTGAGCAGCGAGCTGAAGCGGCGCGGGGTGATCGACGTGCTGCGCAGCGGCATCTGCCATGAGCAATGCAATAACATACGCCTGTACTACGCCCTGCCGGATGACGACAACGAGACGGCCAAGGCACGGCATGCGCAGAACCGCTTCGGGGTTATCCGCCAGTTGGCCTACTCCCAACCGCATGTGCAGGACCCGGGCATCCTGGACATGGGCCTGTACATCAACGGCATCCCGGTGGTGACCATCGAGCTGAAGAACGAGTACACCCGGCAGAACGTGCAGGATGCCGTCAGGCAGTATCAGAATGACCGCGACCCCAAGGAGCCGCTGCTGGTGCCGGGGCGCTGCGCGGTGCATTTTGCGGTGGATACCTATGAGGTGGCCATGTGCAGCATGTTGAGCGGCAAGGCGAGCCGCTTCCTACCCTTCAACCGGGGCAAGGAGGACGGATCCGCCGGCAACCCCGTGAACCCCGTCGGCTTCGCCTCCGCCTACCTGTGGGAGGAGGTGCTGCAGAAGGAGAGCCTCTGCGACATCATCGAGCACTATGCCTGCCGGTTGACGGATAAAAAGGACGGCAGGCAGCGCAGCGTTGACATCTTCCCCCGCTACCACCAGCTGGATGCCGTGCGCCGACTGCTGGCCGATGTGCGGGACAAAGGGGCCGGCGTGCGCTACCTCATCCAACACAGCGCGGGCAGCGGCAAGAGCAACACCATCACCTGGCTGGCCCTGCAGCTTACCAACACGCGCTGCCGGGGCGGGGTCCATGCCTTCGATGCCGTGGTGGTGGTGACGGATCGCCGCAACCTGGACAAGCAGTTGAGCGGCAACATCCGCAGGTTCTGCGCGATGAAGGGCACCATTCTGCACGCCGACAGGGGGAGCGAGCTGGGCGAGGCCCTGGCGGACGGCTCGGCGGCGCGCGTCATCATCTCCACCATCCAGAAGTTCCCCGTGGTGCTCCGGCAGATGCAGGAGATGCCGAGCAAGCGCTTCGCCATCATCATCGATGAGGCGCACTCCTCGCAGGGCGGCACGAATACCGCCGCGCTCAACAGGGTGCTGGGCTTGGCGGGGCAGGCAGAGACGGAGGAAGCGGAAGAGGACGAGGAGCTGCTGGATGTGCTGGCCCGCCGCAGTGCGGAGCTGCGCCGCTTGGTGCCGCATGCGGGGTACTTTGCCTTTACCGCCACGCCGAAGGTCAAGACCCTGCGCATGTTCGGGCAGCGCACCCCGGAGGGCGCGTTCCGCCCCTTCCACCACTACAGCATGAAGCAGGCGATCCAGGAGGGCTTTATTCTGGATGTGCTGGCGCATTACACCCCCATCCGCAGTTACTTCCGCCTGCGGGCCAAGGCCGGTGAGTACGAGGCGGAGGAGTATGACGCCAAGAAGGCACAGGGGCGGCTCAAGAAGCTGGCGGAGAGCAATCCCGCTGCTATCCGGGAGAAGGCGTCCATCATGGTGGAGCACTTCCTCAAGCACGGCAGCAGGCAAATCGCCGGGCAGGCGCGCGCCATGGTCATTTGCGATGGTATCGTGCGGGCCATTGATTACTTCCGCGCCATCGAGGCGGAGCTGAAGCGGCAGGGGAGCAGCTTCCGCGCTATCATCGCCTTCTCCGGGGAGAAGGAGGTGAACGGAGAGAAGTGGGACGAGGCGCGGCTGAACGGGTTTCCCTCCTCGGAGATCGAGGGGAAGATACAGGAGGACCCCTACCGCATTCTGGTGGTGGCGGATAAGTTCCAGACGGGCTATGACGAGCCGCTGATGCAGACCATGTATGTGGACAAGAAGCTCTCCGGGGTGAAGACGGTGCAAACGCTCTCCCGACTGAACCGAGCCCGCGCTGATAAGACCAAGACTTTTGTGCTCGATTTCTATAACGATGAGGACAGTATCCGCGCGGACTTTGAACCTTATTACAAGACAACCGTGCTCTCCGGAGACTGCGATGCCAACCGCCTGCATGACTTGAAGGCGGTGCTGGATGAGGCCGGGGTGTACCGCGAAGACGAAGCGGCGCGGGCCGTGCTCTGCTACCTGACCGACCCCACGGGTATCGGGAAGGTCGATACGGTGATGCAGGTCTGCTGCGCGCGCTTCAGCGAGCTGGAGCAGGACGAGCAGATCCGTTTCAAGAGCGAGGCGCGTTGTTTTCTGCGCTACTATGACTTCCTGTCATCCGTGCTTCCCTACACCAATGCGGAGTGGGAGAAGCTGAGCTGCTTCCTGCGCCTGATGCTCCGCAAGCTGCCGAGCATCGAGCGGGGGGAGGATGACCGAATCACCGCTGCCGTGGAGCTGGAGAGCTACCGGGCCGAGGTGGGCCGCACCATTCGCATCTCCCCGGCGGACGAGGACGGGGAAATGAAGCCGCCGGCACCCATCCCCGGAGGCGGCATGCCGGAGCCGGAAATGCGCCCGCTCTCGGACATTCTCTCGCAGTTCCACGACCTCTTCGGTAACATTCAGTGGAAGGACGAGGACAACGTCCGATCCATCTTAGAACGCCTCTCCCCGGCCATGGCCAAGAATGTTCGCGTGGCCGACGCCATGACTAACAGCGATGAGGAAAATATTCGCCTGACCCTCAAGCGCGAGGTAGATAACTACCTGAACGATTACATCCTGACGGGTTCCAACCGCCTTGACGACATCGTGAAGCTCCTGGATTTCTACAACAACAAAGACAGCGACTTCGCCACCCGCCTGCTGGACCTCCTCCTCTACCGACTCCGCACCACCCCCTACTCGGCATCCCCCGCCCTCACCGCCGCCGAACACGAGTGAGACAAACAACCGCCACCCCTCCGCAACACATCAAGGCCCCCGCTCATCACGAGCGGAGGCCCCTACATTTTCCGAATCCACCGGTGTTGGTCGTACGCAAAGACAGTGTATAACTATCCTTGTTCAACGTAATCTGAGTTTGTCCGGCCGTGTAAGAAGTGCTGCCAACCGGGGGTGAGGCCATGAGAGCCTTCCGGTGTGATGCGGCCGATGGGGGTGAGGGGCACACCGAGATTCAGGGAGCGGGCGCGGGCGAAGAGATCGGGCGGGAAGGTCATGAGCAGCTCGTAGTCCTCGCCGTCAGAAATGGCCTGTTGGGTCGTACAGCCCGGCGTGCAGGGGAGTGATGACGGGTCGACATCGAAACCGCAATGCGAGGCGGCAGCCAAGCGCGGGAGGTCCGTCCCCAAACCGTCGGAGAGATCCATCATCGCGCTCGGCCGCAGCCCCTCCGCCAGCAAGCGGCGGGCGACCTCCACGCGCGGGGTGAAACGCAGGTGCCCCTCCCCGGGGTAGGAACCGCCCAGTGTACCCGTCACGCATATCAAATCTCCCGGCCGCGCTCCGCTGCGCAGCACGGCCTGCCCCCGCTCCACCGTGCCGGTGAGAGCCACGTTGAGCACCGCCGCATCCACCGGCAGAGAAGAAGTCTCCCCCCCTGCCACGGAGACGCCGTATTCAGCGGCCAATCGGTTGAGCCCGGCGTACACACCCTCCACCCACTCCGCCGTGCGATCACGGTGCACCAGCACGGTTACCAAGGCGTGTTCCGGCAACCCGCCCATGGCCGCCACATCGGATATACAGCGAGCCAAGGCCTTGCGACCGATGAGATCCGGCGGGGTATCGCGGTCAAAGTGCACCGCCTCCACCACCACATCCGTCTTCAGCAGCATATCATACTGCTCATTGCAGGCCACCACGGCACAATCATCCCCCGGGCCGATTAGCAGATCCTCATTGGTCGGCAATCCGCGCAGCAAGCGGGCCAGCAGGGCGTCCTCACCCAAAAGACTCAGCGGTGTTTCCATGGCGTATCAATCAAGGTTAAGCATCCAGAGTTGTAATATATTCAGCCCATTGAACATCATGTGCAGGCAGATGGGCAGCAAAATACTCTTACTGTATTCGTAAGCCGCGCAGAGCAACACGCCTAACAACACCAGCAACGGCAACTGAAGCAGGGACATGTGCACGGCCCCGAAAAACAAACCGACAGCCAGCATCGCCGGCAGGGGGCTGCTCCCCTTCTTCAGGGTGCGGTACAGAAAGCCGCGGAAGATCACCTCCTCGCCCACGGGGGCCACCAGCACCGTCATGCACACCGTCCACAGCGGCGCGGTTCGCAGCGACTCACGCGCCAACGTAACAACATCCTGCATCACGGGGCACCCGGTCTCCTCCACCAGCCAACGCATGACCCCGCAGGTCTCCATAAGGACGGATACCCCCCTCACGGCCAGCAGGCTCAGGACGCAGAAAGCGACCCAACGCCCGAGGTCGTACACCGACCTTCCGTCGTCCCGCGTGCGAAAAGCGTATAAAATAACGAGCGGCAGATACAGCGCAGCCTGAGCCAGCACCATCGCGGGGGTGATGGTGTCCGCCCCGGCTCCCTCCTGCCTCATGAGGGACGGCAGCACAAAAAGCAGAGCCGTGAAGAGGAGGATTCCCGCCCCCTCCCATATTCCGGGGAAGCTCCGCGCGGACTCACCCTGCAGGGGGCTCCACCGCATCATCCCGCCTGCAAACAGCAGCAGGCAGAATACATACGACCCCACCAGGGCCGCCGTACAAACGGTAACATAAATCGGCATGTGCGCTATCATACCGCATCCGCTCCCGCTTGGCAAGAGCGAACTGCGCCCTATGAAAGAGCGAGAATTCTCAAAGCTCGCCCAGCACGTAATCCCGGGCCATGAGACCGGCACCGATGAGGCCGGAAGAGGCCCCGAAATGCGCGGGAAGGAGGCGGAGATCCTCGTAGTGGACGGGGAAGAGCTGACGCTTCAGGAAGTCACGGAGCGGAGTGAACAGGAGGTCCCCGGCCTTGGCGATACCGCCGCCGATGATGAAGGCATCCGGCACGACGGTGTACATGATATTCATGATATGGCAGGCCAGTTTCTCCGCGAAGTCATTGTAGATTTTCTGTGCGATGGGATCCCCTGCC
>SFDX01000055.1 GCA_004557455.1 Akkermansia muciniphila
CGTGGCGACCGATACCGCCGGCAAACTCGCCGTTCCGCCTGCCTCCACCGCCAAGGCAGGCGGCGTTCTGCTGGCCACAGGGGAGGATGACACCCGCGCGACGGCGGTGGTAACCGCTGCGCAGTTTGCCGCGCTTGTGGCCCGCGTGGCAGCCTTGGAGAACGCGTAACGTGCAACAAGACATGAACATCGAGAAAGCAGCCATCGAATTGTACGACACCTACTGCGCGGCGGTAGGCGGGAGAGCATGGGACGGCAAGCCTCTGCCGACAGGTCAGCAGTTTTTCGCCGACCCTGCCAAGCAGGTGCAGGCCGAGGGATGGAGGGCCGTTGCGAAGCGGGCAACGGCTCTTGTCACGGCAGTAGGCGGAGGGACAACGAGGGAACCCGGAACCGAAAGTTCCACGTTCAAGAAGGCCCGTGCGGCGGTGAAGGAGACAACAGAGCAGGACTGATGAAGGGAGGAACCATGAAGACACAGGAGGAGCTTTTGGAGGAGGCACGCGCGGCGATTGTGGAGCGTGCGGAGGAGCAGTGGGCGCGCTACGCTGTGCTTGCGGAGGTAGAGGAGTTGGTGGAGGCGGGGAAGCGCAAGGGTTGTAACGGGAGTGGCCACAGTCAAGATTGCCCGAAGGGGCCCCATTGGCGCAAGGAGAATGGAGTTCGTAAAGCAACCAATATTCAAGTTCCGACTAATAAAAACGGGAGGGAGGGCGAAGGGCAGAGAAAAGGCAATGTGCAGACCAAACTACCCGCCAACGCCAAGGGGTGGCAAATCAAAAAAGTTGCACTCAAGGCCATCACGGCTGCCCTTGCGGGTAAAGGCAACCAAACCTTCTCCGTCGGCAACATTCAATACACCATCACGCAATCACAGGCAAACCACTTCAAGGAACACATCGGGCAAAAATTAACGCCCGAAGACGTGGCCAAGGCACTTGTTGAAGGCAAGTTTGAGCAAGAAGAAGGAAGAGAAGGAAGAACGGCGTACCTCAATGGAACAAAAATAGTCACGTTCGATAACGGTAAATCCATAGGCATCATAACAGTCTACCACGAAGACTACGACAGAGTAAAAAGACATCCGAAGAAGGAACAGAACGATGTAGATAGGTACATCACCAAGTACCCCGGGAGACGAAGGAGAAAGAGGAAATAAAAAAAATACCCCGGTCAGGAACCGGGGTCTACCGACAGAGACACGGGCGTCAGCCCCAGGCTACTATCAGAGCTACAACTCCACTCTTTCAAGGTGCTTTTTTTGCGTTCGGCGGGGAGTTTGGCGTGATTTGAGGGGGAGAAGGGCGTTTTGTGGTGTTTTGGTGTTGAAATTCTAGCCCCCCGAGGCGCGGTTGCCTTTGCGGGAGGATGTGGTAAGGTTGAATCATGGCACAGCACTTTGTGACAAGCGTACGATGCAACGGGGACAAGGCCCCGGAGTGGATAATGTATCTACCCGAGGGCACGCACTCGATTTGCGCGACGGTGAACGGGAAGCCGGGGCGGCGCACGGTGCGGGTGGACCGGGGTTGCGTTGCGGCGCTGCAGGCGGCGTTGGAGGAGCGGATGGCAGGAGGGGCGGTGCCGGTGTTTTTCTTTGACCACAAGCGTGGCCCTGCGGCGGCGTACCCTGACCGATTTGAGTACGGGGAGACGAGCGATGGGCGCGCGGGAGTGATGGCGCACATTGCGCGGTGGACTCCGACTGGGCGCAGCCGCGTGGAAGGCGGCGAGTACAACGGATTCTCCCCCACCTTTCTGCTGGGTGCGGATGGGCGGCCCGCGGGGCTGCCGAGCACGACGGCGGAGGTGGGCAGCTTAACGAACGAGCCTGCGTTTACGGCGAACGCCCGCATCGCGGCTGCGGCGGCGAACGACGCGCTGGTGGCGGTGTGGAAAGCGGAAGCGGCGGCGGACCCGAGCTACGAGGTGGTGGCGGCGGCGTGGGAGCAATTTTCGAGCGGTGTCGAGCCGCAGGAAGCAGAACAAAGAGACGACATGAAAGCATACATTGCAGAAAAACTGGGCTTGCCGGCAGATGCCGGTGAAGACGAGGTGAAGGCTGCCTTTGAGCGCTTTCTTGAGGCAGGCGGCACCGACGAGGTGAGCGCGGCGGAAGAAGGCGAGGTAGAGGAGCTGCGGGAGAAGCTGCAGGCGGCGGAGGAGCTGCTTGCGGAAGCGAACGCTCGTTGCGAGCGGTTGACGGACAGCGCCTTCGGCGCGCTGGTGCAAGCGGCAGTGCGCGACGGCAAGATTGCGCCGAAGGACACGCGAACGGTGGAGACGCTGAGGGCGTCTTACGAGCGAGACCCGGAGGCGACGGCAGACCTGATTGCGGCGATGAACTGCAACCCGGCGATGGCGGGCCGCAAGATGAGCTTCGGCGGCGAGGAAGAGGAGGCTCCTGCGGAGCAGCCGCGCCGCAAGAAGAAAAAGAAGACGGCGGAGGAGTACTTCGGCTACGAGGACGAATTCGATGATTAACACTTAACTGAACAAAAAGAATATGGAGTTCAATTACAGCAACATGTCCCTGTCGATGCAGGAACTGTATCAGACGCAGGAGGCAGAGAAGGACGGGCGTTTGGTGGATGAGGTTGTGGCTAGCGCGCCGCTGCTCAACTACCTTGATTCCCGAACCATCCCAGGCATCTCGATTGAGTGCTGGCGGCGCAAGGCGGTGCCCTTTTTCGGTCCCCGCCCGATTGGGTACGGCGCAAAGAACCTGAAGGGTTTTTACGAGAAAGTGCCGGCAAGCCTTTTCCACTTTGACGGCAAACTTGAGGTGGACGCGGCGCTGCTGGAGGTGGAGAAGAACCAGGGCGGGCTCTCCCCGGCCTCACTGGTGGCGCGGACGGCGAAGGACATCATGGACGGCGGCATGAAGCTGCTGGACCTGAATTTGCTTTACGGCAGCAAGCTGGGCGCAGGGTTCGGCCTCGGCCTGCACCAAGTCATCGCGCCGTTCATGACGGTATCAGCCAACTCCGAGTACGCGAAGTTTGACGCCACGAGCGAGTCGGTGCGCAAGAGCAAGGAGTACTTGGCGGCTTGCGCCGACAACACCGGCAGCTCGGTGTACTTCATCTGCAAGAAGAACGCAGCTCTGGAGGTGCTGTGGGGCAACGGCAAGGGCATCCGCCGAGGCCGACTGCGCGATGTGGAGGTAGACGGCGAGACCGTGGACGGCATCGTCGGCACCTTCGAGGGCAAGGTGCAGCACTTCTCGGCTTGGGTGGGCCTCTTCCCGCGTAACCAGTTTGCCATCGGGCGCATGAAGAACATCACTGCGGAGACCGGCATCTCCGACGCGGCGATTATCGAGGCGAAGAGCCTGATTTTCGATGAGTTGGACATGGAGGTGACTGCGATTGTGATGAACAAGAGCGTGCGCTCCATGCTGCAGAAGAACCGCGCGAACGTGCAGGCTGTACACGGCCTCGGCAGCGCGACGCTTTACGCCGCTACGCAGACGGAGGTGGATGGCATCCCGATTCTGGTGGACAACAACATCCAGATGGATGAGAGCGATGAGGCTTTGGCGAAGCTGGGGCGCAAGCAGCTGGCGGAGGCAAAGGGCCGCGCAACCTTTTAATCTGAACAAGGAGTAAGAAGATGCAGACGAGACCGATTCGAGCAACGTTTGTTGATAAGGCCCTCTCCTGTGAGTTCGACCTGACGCAGCCTGCGGAGGCAAGCCGCGCGTTCGACCTCTTGGAGCAGGGTGGTCCCGGGTGCAGCCACATCCAGTTTGTGCTGGAGACGGATGCACAGCCGGAGGGTGTCGAGGTGCAGGTGAAGGTGACCTGCTGCGACACGGAGGACGGCACCTTTGTGGATGCCGGCATCGTGCTGAGCACCAAGGCGCGCGAAGACGGCGAGGACATGAGCTTCTGCGAACCGAATTGCCACACGAGGCGATTTGTGAAGTTTGTGCCTTCCGTTGTCGCGCAGGATTCGACTAGCGCCACTGGCAAGGCGAGAGTGTTCATTAAAGGAATTTAATCGGCATGGCTCTGGTCAGCATCACACGGGAATCTGTCGCCAACGCGATGGTCGGTGCGGAATTCTCCATCCTGCGGGATGAGGAAGTGCGCGCCATCATCAGCGCGGTGGTGGACCGTGTGGTGCTGGCTGTGAACGCAGGCGGCTATTGGTCGCGGCTGGCGACAGGGCGCGGCAAGGTGCCAAGCGAGCTGGTGCACGCGACCATTGTGCTCTGCCGCCAAGCCCTGATAGCAAAGGCGCCGGGCAACGAGCTCAACGGTGTGCTGGAGGGAGGCACCCGCAGCACGGAGTACAGGAGCGCGGAGGCCTTGCTGGAGCGCGTGGCGGCGGGCGAGTTGCCGCTTGAGGACTACACCGAGGATGCGGAGGCCGGGGACCTCATCGAGGACGAGGCCGAGGGCATCATCTGGGGCAGTGAGCCGTACGACCCGTTTAACTACTTATGAGCGAGGGAGCCAATTCGTATCTGGAGCGCATCTCCGACTGGGCGCGGGACAGCATTGCGGCCCTGCGGTGGCCGGAGGGGACCGTGATTACCTGCGAGTACCGCAAGACTCTGGAGCAAGCCGTGGCGCGCAACGCCGGTGCCCTTCTGCTGGCCATCACGGTTTTCAGGCCGGAGGTGCGGGCAGATGAGCTGGGCAACCTGAGCCTGACGCTACCCATCATGTGCCAGAGCACCAAGGTGAGCCCCCTCAACGACTACGAAGCGGCAGAGCGAGTGGCCTTTCTGCTCAACGAAGCGACGCCGTGTGAGGAGGACGGGGAGGTGCCCATCCTCTACAACCTGCAGTTGCGCCTGAGCTCGCTGCAGGAGGGGCGCGACAACCAGTCTGAGGTGCGCTTTACGAGCACCTTCGGCGTGAACAAGAACGTATACATCAAAACCTTTACGAAAGAATAACAATGTCACAAGTAGATATTTCACATCTCAAAAAGCTCAAGAGCGGCGTCAAGCTGTTTTACGCCGACAAGGAGGGGCTGGATGCCTCCACCCACCCGCTGGACGACATACAGGAAGAGGACTGGAAGGTCCTCGCACAGCTGGAGGAATTCCAGTCGAGCGTGGAGGAAGAGAACGACAAGCACAACTACACGAGTGCGATTACTGGAGCGATGGCCAGCATCGATGAGTCGGTGGTGGTAGCGGATAAATTTCAGGCAAAGGCCGTGGACTGGTCCATTTACCTCTGGAACATCATCTGGCGCACGGACGAGACGATTGTTGCGGGACAGCTGGTGCCTACGCATCAGAAGTCCTCTGCATGGAAGAAGGTGTGGCTTCGCATCGAGCACTGGGCGCCGACCAAGGAGCTGCTCTACACTGAGTACTCGTACTGCAACATCAAGGTCTCCATGAACCAGGCGGAGAACATGAAGTTGCTGCAGCCCGTGATTGACGGCGAGCAGATTCCTGCGCTCAACCAGGGCATTGTGGCGACCGCCGCGATGGGTGCGCCCGCTGCTGCGGACAGCGAAGTCGAGGGCAGCGTGTAACAGATTTGCCGAGGGGCAAAAGCGAAAAGCAGCGAAGTGAACAGGGTGGCCGGCTCCCGAGTGGGGGCCGGCTTTGTCATTTACCCTTCAAGGCCTTTGAGAGCCCCTGCCTGAAGCTGCTGATGATGAAGGGGCGGAAGTCGGCATCCCTCCACGCGCAGGGCTCGTGGCCGTTGCGCTTGCGCATGGGGAGGAGGACCGCGCGCGGGCGCAGCAGGTAGATGGGGCGGATGCGTTTGCCGAAGTAATCGACGGCGAGGTAATCCTTCCCCCGCGGGCGAAAGACCTTCTTGTGGTAGCGGCGGCGGTATTCTGCGACGGTCTTGCCATGAGCCTGCGGCACAATGGGGATGGTGAGCACGGAGGCCTTTTTCGGAGTGATCACCGCGCCGCGGACGTGGTTCCAGAATTGAGCGGCGTGCAGCTCCGGGCCGAGGAAGGAGAGTGTAAAGGTGGCGTAGGCGCGCGAGGATGCCCGCTGTGCGCGCCAGTTGGATCGCTTGGTGAGTTCTGCCACCCAGTGCGTGTCCTCGCGCCCCGGGCCGTGCGTGGGGCTTTCAGGGGAGTCAAACCAGTTTTCCCCCTTGGCGGCGTACCAGTCCGCGACCCACTTGGCGGCACTTTTGCCGACCTTTTGGAAGAGCGAGTCGACAAAAGGCTTTGAGGTCGATTGCTGCAGGCCCTTGATGACGTCCGCCAGCCCTTTGAGTTGAATGGAGACCATGCCCGCATTAAGTGCTGAATCAGTACATCTCAAGGAGACGCTTGAGGCCCGCCCCTCGGAAATCGCTCGCGTCCGTTTGGCTTGTAATCTGATGATAGAGCCTGCGCAGGTCGTCGTCCGGAACATTCAAATCGTAGTCCTTGAAGTATTCGACCGGGTCCTTGCCATCCTCGACATCAAACCACCATTCAGGGTCCCACGCGATGGTGCGAATAATCTCCCTGGCGGCTTCGGGGTATTTTGCTGCCTCGTTGTAGAATCGGGATTTATCCTTCTCTCCCTTTTTCTCGGAGGCATCAGGGCTTCCGTCATTCTTCTTGCTATCGGAGCCACTCTTAGTTTTCTTCTCAGAAGAGCCTCCACTACGCGCCTTAGGGCAATTTCCCCTGTGACCGTAGCGGTTGCAGCCGTAGCGGTTCGCAGCCTGAAGCAGAGCGTCCACCTCTGCAAGCATGCAATCACGCCTCCTGTCGTTTGCGCAAACCCGTGCTGCCGCAATAAGCGCAAGCGCCCTCCGAGAATTGAAATCTGTGTCGGTCATGCTCTAATTGTAGCAAGCAGAGATGGCCATTCAACCGCCCCTCGGGGGGCTAGAATTTCGGTTGGGTGAGTCTAGCCCCCCGGGATGATGTGGCGGCTGGGAGAGAAGCAGGGTAAAATGGGGGCATGGCAAACGAGGGTATCAACATTCCGGTGAACGTGGAGACCAGTGCATTCGAGACGCTCAACTCCGCGCTGAACGATGTGGTGGAGGGCATCAACGACGCGAACAGCGCTACGCTGAGCGGCTCCTTTGCTGCTGCCGGCAAATTGACGGGAGCTCTCGGCGGGCTCTCCACCTTCCTTGCCGGGCCGTGGGGCTTGGCGATTGCTGCTGCCGGCTATGGGGTGTCAAAGCTCATCAATTACTTCGATGAGGAGGAGAAGAAGGCGGAGAAGGTACGGCAGAAGTTTGAGGCTGTAAGAAAGGAGACTGCAGCCGCAGCGGACAATGAGGAGAGCGTGGCGCGGATGAAGAAGATGCGCGAGGAGCTGGATGCCGTTGCCACGAGCGCGGACAAGGTGGCGCAGGGTTACAAGGAGCTCGCCAAGGCGAACCGAGCGGAGGAGGCAGATTTCTCCCGCGCACTCGGCTATGAACAGCGGCGGTTGGAGCTGGCCCGGGAGTACCTGCGCCTGACCTTGGAGCAGAAGGTGCAGAACGGCGAGATGAACGAAGAGGAGGCAAAGGCCATCCTTGAGCAGAATGATGCGGCGCGGAGGGAAGCGCTCCGAAAGAAGGAAATGGCGGCAGAACAGATGAAGCTGGCGAACAAACAGGAGGAGCTGGCCAAGGCACGTGAGCTGGCAGAGGCGCGGAGCAAGGCGAGCATGGAGGCCCGAGGCAAGCTGGACTCGTTGCAGGTGGATAGAATCGATGAGCTGGGAGGAGCGGAGAAAATTGTCGGCAATTATGTCAACAGAGATAAGCGAAAGCTCGAACTGGAGGCCATGTACAGGGAGGAGATGCGCGCCTTGGCGAAGAAGAACATGGAGGAGCGTGACAAGGAGCTTGACGCAATAGGAAAAAGCAACCTCATGCCAGAAAAACAAGCCCGAGCTTACATGGCTGTGAAGAAGAAGTGGAATAAAAAATTTGAAGAGCTCACGGGGTACGAAAGCGTAGAGGACATGGAGGACAGCTTCAAGGAAGAAGGGGTCTCATTTATGGGGCGAGCCACGAATCAGTGGACTGAAAAATACAGGGGGATGCTGGGAGATGATGCCCGGAAGGCCCGCGCGCTCGCCGAGGCGATGGGAGCCGTAGACGAGAAAGGGTATGTGCACCTGACGAAGGACAGCGCCGGCAAATACAAGGAGATGGTACAGACCGCAGCTGCGGCGGCGAAGAAAACGGATGCGGAGAGCAAGAGCGCGGATGAACAGGTGGCAGCGTTGGAGAAGGCCGTGGCTGATTTTACGGAGGCCGTTGCCATGTTGAACGAGAAGCAGGGCATGGAGCGAAAAAACGAAGCTCTGGCGAAGGCAAACAAGGAAGCAGCCAAGGCTGCTGAGGAGCAGCGGAAAGCGGACATGGAGCTGAGCCGCCAAGCGGAGAAGGATAGAGCCGAGGCCGAGCGGAGGCAGGCGGATAATCAGCGCGCGAGGGCGAACAAGTGGGCCATCGAAGACGGCGGAGCCAAAATGGGATTGATTCGCAAGAAGGGAGTTCAGGCGGAGCCGAAGGCGAAGGGGGAAGACGCATCCCGCGAGCTGATGTTTGCTGTATCTGCACTGGAGAAATCGAAGCAGACGGAGTCCTTAAAGGATGACAGTGCGGCGATTAAAGTAGCAGAAGCCGCGATGAAGATGGCTGAGCGGGTGAAGACGAAGACCGAATCTGAAACGCGCGCTCTGACCCTGCTGGCGGAGGCGTTGGCGGCAGCCGCCGATGGGTTTAAGGCCGACAAATTCAACGAACTTCGGATGAAAGCGGAAAAACTAAACAAGGGAAAGAACAAGGCATGACAATACGAACATTACAGCTGGAGGAATTGAAGGCGGTGGCAACGGCCATGCAGATACGGACGCAGGTCAACGGACCTGCCGAGCTATCGATAACCATGCTGCCGGCGGATTTTGAAGGGGTGCTCGGCGCGGACTGGAAAATAGGAGACGGCGTGGAAGTTCGGGATGCTCTGGGTAACCTGCACTACACCGGTGTGATAGCGGAGGGCGCTTGCTTTAACAACTCCGGCGATAGAGGCCCGCAGGTGGAGCTGCGCGCGACGGGCGGCCTGTGGTGGCTCTTGGACAAGACGCTCTACATCGATGGCGGGCTGAATTCTCCGCGCATGAAGTCCGTGTACGACAAGTCGAACAAACGCAGCATCACCCTGGGCTCCCTCATCAGCAAAATCAACAGCTGCCTGAAGAAAAGCCCCGCCTACCGAGGGGAGGAGGTTGCCTGCGGAGAGACCGGAGGCTCCGCTCTGGCGATACCATACGAGCAGAACGGCTGCATGACCTGCGGCGACATCCTGCGCTCCGCCCTGCGTTACTGCCCTCAGGTGAAGCTGAGCGGAGTACCGGAGAGCACCGCTCTGGAAGTGAAGGAGCCTGCGGACCTCGAGGCCATTGTGGCCGGGCTTCCCGTGCTGGAAGACACGCGGCAGGTGGTGGACAACGGTATCCCCTGCCTTGTGGTGATGGGATGCGGAAAGAACAACTACACGATACCCGCGGGCGTGAGCCCCTACACACCGGGTGCTGTCGGATACTGCTGCGCGTACGACCAGACGCAGAGCGAGGACCCGGAGACCGACGCGGACGGAGCATCCGCTAACGAGTACACCGGCAGCGGAGGAGGCGGGAAAAACGGGGTCGGGAAAAAAGCACAGATACTAGGATACCCGATTGACTTAGGCAGCATCTCGGTAAATCCCGCGCTCAACGATTTCGGTGTTCCTACAGTCAACACGAGGGAGACGCTGGAGACGCTTTACCCGTGGCTGGCTGGATTGAGTTACGAGATTAGTAAGATATGGGTGCAGATAGCCCAGCCGATGGTGCCCCCCGGCTTCCCGCAGCCGCACAACTACTGCGCGACGCTGAAGGAACTGACCGGCGGATTTGGAAGTCCAGCCATTCACTACAGCGGGAGTTTCCCGGCCTCCTCCAAAGAGAAGCGCAACTACCGCAAGGTGAAGTTTGCGGACGCGACGCTAGTGATGAAACTGCGCGTTAAGGCCAGCAGTATCGCTCGGGAGCGCGCGGAGGAGGTTGTGACCATCTGCAAGGAGACATGGAAGCAGGATGGCGTTCTGTACCGCTGCGCCGTGTTGCAGATAACCTGTCGCCTGCTCTCGCACAAGCGCACGCTGGTGAACCCGGAGACGGGGCAGCTGCTGCGAAGCGACCCTGATTATGGCGAGAGCGGAGAGGGAGAGGGAGGGGAAGCGCGGTACCCGCAGGCGCGCATCAAAAAGATACTGAGAGACTACTACGGTGAAGCCAGCAAGCCGATGAAAGTCGGGAGCGTGCGCGTGTGGGGCGGGGCGGACTACCCTCGCCCGCGCGGCAACGCCACAGCGGATTTGCTGCTGAACGAGACGACCTACAGCTACGAGGGCACGCGAAACGACCTGAGCATCGATGAGCGGATTGCTCTGGATGAGCTGCGGCGCAACTACGACAAAACGCAGAAAACGAGGGAGGTTTACCGAGAATGCGCCGATGTCGAGCAGCCGGAGGAGGAGGACGAAGACGAGGACGAGGATAAGATGCTGACTCCGGACATAAACGCCATTGTGGCACCGAAGGAGGCAGGTCGCGTGCGCGCGCAGTTTACCCTATACCTGAACGAGGATAATGAGCCGACGATGAAAGGCGGGCGCCTCTGCTTGGACGGTGTGACGTTCGACGTTCCAGACCAGCCCGGCCCATGCACAGTCGACCTGACAAACGGGCAGATTTACTCCGGCGGTTCGGCTTGGGATATGACAAAGAAGATAAAGGTAATCTTTAACAAGACACGTAAAACAGCAATCATCAAACAATGAGCGAAGAAGCAACAGAGCCCGCAGAGGGCGACGAAACGACCGAGTTTGACCTGACGGACGATGACCCTTTTGCCCCCGCGCAGCGCGTGGCGGATTACACTCCTGAGGGGCCGACCTGCTTCTACAAGGTGCCGGAGGTAGAAGACCGCCCCGGGTGCATTAACGCCGTGGTGCATGACACCGAAGCAGAGGAGCCCTACGTGGAGGACGGGCGGGTGGTGCTCCCAGTTGCCGACAGCCGATTGGGTGTGCTGGGCGCAGTCCGCTCAGTCGAGGTCGAGTATGGCAGCGAGTCGCGAGACAACTACATCGACGCCGGGAAGCTGCACCTCTCCATCCCCACATCGGGCGGTTCCGGTGGTAGCCAAAGCGGCGGCGGTGGCAGCCAAAGCGGCGGCGGTGGTAGCCAAAGCGGCGGCGGAGGCGGCACCACAGGCGGCGGTAGCTGCACCTGCCCGAGCTACGAGTTCGACGCAGAGTGGTTCACCGTCACGGTGAAGTCTGACGGCACACAGGTGGTAAGTCTGCGGGCGGATGCTCTGGACGCTCTTGCCTCAGAGGTGGTGAGCGAGCTGGAGGTGGAGGTGGAGGTGAGCGGCATCGCGGAGGCTACCACGCACGGGAACATACTCGTAGCAAGCACAGGTAGCGGCAGCGTAGCGGCGCTGAATGTTGAGACCAACGTTTCTCTGGGTTGAGGCTATGGCAGCGGTGTACAGAGTGAGTGTGAACAGGGCGGCGCTGAAGGAGCGGCTGCGGGTGCTCATCCACAGCCACATCGCGGCTGCAGCCATGGGTGTGACGCATACAAACAGGGATGGTACATACAGCCCCTCCCGCTGGTTTGCAGGGAATTTCGGGGACTTCTCGAACCGTCACGCGATGGTGACAGACGGCAGCATGAGCTTCGCAGCCGGTAAGTTGACGGTGGAATTAACCTACACGGTGGTTGACTGGCCGCAATGGTGAGCTTGAGAGAAACTTCGTTTGTGGTATCCGTCAACCCGAGGAGGCGGAGCCTGCAGAAACGCTGGTTTATGGCAGCGGGTTTGCCGGTGCCAAGGGCGGTGGAGCCGATTTGCCCAGCGGTTTCCACGCGCGTCGGGGAGCCACGGGGCTACAGCGGCCTCGCGCTGAATGTGGTGGAGCTGCTTCTGGGCGCAATGCGCAGCGGGCAGGAAGCTGTCCTGCTGTTTGAGGACGACGCGGTGCCGAGACCCGATGCAGAGAAATGCCTGCGGGAGCTCCTCCTGCGGGAGCCGCTGCCCACAGACTGCGGCATCCTATGCCTTGGCGACATTAACGGAGCGAGCCGCTGGCGCGGTCGCCAAACGCGTCTGCTGGCGGATTGCGGTGCGGTTTACACGCCGCTGGTGCCGCGCGTGGCAGAGAACAAGGGGAGCCATGCCGTGTGGGTGCGGAGGGGGGCCTTCCTCCCTCTGGTGCAGGCCATCATTGAGAACGGTGTGACGGACTTGGCTCTCTCGCGCATCCGACGATACGGCCCGCTGCGCGCCTACGGCCTGTTTCGCTCACCCATGTTCCTGCAGCTGCGGGATGCAGATGAAGGGCCGCGCTTCCTCGCCGCAGAAGCCTACGCAGAGGACCCGGCAGCGGCAGAGCAGGACTTTCCTGTGCCGGAAGCGACATCGCTACTCCGCCCAGATGTGGGCCATGCCGAGCACTTCTTCATCATGAGCAATGCGCCCCGTCGGCAGGCGGACAATCTGCCCCACAGAGACGACGCCGTCGCTGTGTTCCTGAACAGAGCCGTGGAGTCGGAGACATTTGAAGCATGGCGACGGGTGCTGCTTTGCAGGCAGAACGTTCGGCGCCCCGGGGAGTGGTTCCTGCCGCACGGGCAGGAGCTGCGCGTGGCAGACTACTGGGAGGACGCGCTGCTGCCGACGGATGCGGAGACGGAGCGGGCCTTCGGATGGTTTGCGGACTACAAGCGTGAGACGGGGCTTGTGCCCAGCACAGGGTGGGTGGCGTGGAAGCTGCTTCGGGAGTTTTACCCGCAGGCGCAGGTGGTTCTTGTGGACTTCGACCCCGCCGGCGACATCGGCACCTACAAATGGCCAGGGCACGACTGGGCGCGCGAGGCTGCGGATTACGCGGCAGCAGGAGCGGAGATTTTGCACACAATTTGACACACTTATGGACTACACATCAATCGGTATTACCATTACCTACGAGGGACGCCTGCTGCTGGACACAAACGGCACAACGGCTGAGGATAGTCTGCGCAGGACGCGGACATTTAACGGAGACGAGGTTAGGCCTATTGGGAAGCAGTACGCGAGCTTCCGCAGCCTGCCCGGGGAGACGAGCTCGCTGGAGTTTACGGCTGTACACAAGCTGCCGTGCGGGGCCGCGGCCTACGCGGCGGAGCTGGAGCTGCAGGAGTGGCTCAACACGGTGCCGAAGGTGGGGCAGCTGGAGGTGGTGCCCAACGGTGTGTTTGAGGCGCGGCTGGAGAGCGTGGAGACGCAAGTGCGCTTCAACCGCCTGCTGGTATCCTACCGCTTCGTTTACGGCGCACCTGTGGCGTGATCGTAAAAAAAACGGCCCGGGTTACCCCGGGCCGAAACCACATATCGCGTGAACCACGACGCAATGATTCTAACGCAGAGCGGGAGGCAGGTCAAGGTTTTTCCCGCAGGGGGGGGAGAAAAAAATCTAGCCCCCCGAGGCGTTATAGCGCGCGGAGCGAATGTGTGAGAGAATGGGGGCATGGACCAAGAACGAATCAAAGAGGCGGCCAAGGCCGCAGCAGAGGCCACCGGGGCGAGCTCGCTGCCGACGTGGGCTAAGCATCTTATCTGGGCGCTCATCGGGGCCGTGGC
>SFDX01000025.1 GCA_004557455.1 Akkermansia muciniphila
CGGAGTGCTTTTTTCTCTGCCTTCTTCATGTGTTTGAGGTCTATCTGCCCTTCCATGGGGATATTATACCACAATAATCTTAATACGCCAAGGTAATAACGGCGGCCTCGCAGGCCTGCGGCTTCTCCGGCGGCGGCAGTTGGGCGGGCAGATGCAGGGCCTCCCCGGGCCGGGCGAGGGCGCTCCACTCATCATTCTGCACCAAACGAGCGGGCAGACTGCGGCGCGCGGGCGGCGGAGCGGCGGGGTTCACCCCCTCCCCGAAGGAAGCAGGCATCCCCAGGAAATCGCAGAGCTCGCCCGTGCTGTAAGCGGGGCGGAACTGCTGCGTATTGAGCAGGTTGAGCGCCCGGCGAGCCAGCGGCAGCAGATTTTTCGCGGAGTTCCAACGCGGGCTTCTGCGGATGGCCTCGCGCATCATCTCGCTGCTGCGCAGGGCATCCGGCTCTGCGGCGATGCGGGCGAGCTCCTCCTGCTTAAGCCCCCACTCCCCGGCGCTGCCCAGCGGGTCCAGCAACTGACGGCGACAGCGGAAGTGATGCAGCGAGGCCTTGCCGGCCCCCATGAGCACGAAGGGAAGGTTCACGGCAGCCTCCCGCATGTTGGACTCGATGTCCGTGAGGTTGTCCCCGAACTCCTGCCAATTGATATGCGACGCCCGCTGCTCCGCCTGTGCGGCCAGCTCCTGCGCCCCCATCTCTGCGGCCTGCCCCAGGCGAACGGCGGCGAGCATCTTACCGCCCTCCGCCGTGACCCCGCCGGCCGTGCGCAGGGCCGCCAGGGAATACGCCCCGATACCCCGCCCGTGTGCGCGGGCGAAGGCGGTGAGGTTCTGCTCCAGCAGCTTACCGCCCACCCGGCTCATGAGGGCACAGATACCGGCCTGCATGCACCCGCCCACCGCACCGGCGGCCAACTGCAGCTCCTGACTGTTCTCCGGCGCGCGGCGACGGGCCTCTGCCACGCTCTGCCCCATACCGCTGAGGCCCATGACCCCGAAGCCCACGCCCCCGCAAAGGGAGAGTGCGGCGGCGGGCACGTTGCCCATGGCCTCCACAAAGTACTGCTCTGCCAAGCTCGCGCCCTCGCCCAAGTCCAGCGGCAGCACATCCTGTTGGGCGACCTCGCGTATCTCATCCAGCACGCGCAGACTGCCCTCCGCCGTATCTGCCGCGGCGTTCACCATGGACAGGTCCAGGAGATTACCCAGCCTGCGCCCGGTGGCCACGCCGATGTGCCCCAGGCCCTGTGTCAGCCCCGTACCGATGCTCACGAACCCGCGCCTGTAGGAGCGCGCAGCGGCGGAGAAGAAGCCCTCCGGCTCGGCGGCTGCGGGCTTCACGCGCTTCCGCAGCTTATCCGCCGCCAAGTAGTACAGCAGCTCGCGGTCCTCCTGCGGCATATCGGCCAGGCGGTAGCAAGCCTCCACCAGGCGCATCTTGTCGCCGTACACACGCAGGCTCAACCCGGGGGCCGTCTCCTGCTCCGATGCGACGAAGGCGTCCATGCCGTCGGCCACCACATCCACCAGCGGGAGGACGCGGGCCATCTTCTCCCCGGCATCCTGCGCGGCGCGGCGGCAGATATTCTGCAGGCGCTCCCGGTCCTCCGGGCTCGCCTCGGGAGACGGCTCGGGAGGGGCCTCACCGTGCAGAGCGGCCAGGTAGGCGCGGCTGTAGGTCTCGCGGGCCAAGATGCGGCGCTCCTCCATCGGCTTTTCATCGGCCAAGGCGGTGAACACCTCGCGCTCGTCGTTGGCCACGTTCAGCTCATCGGCCAGGGAGCGGCGCACATCCGCCCAGCGGAAGAGCAGCTCCTCCCGACTCTCCTCGGGGTGGTGGTCGGCATACCAAGAGCGGTTGATGCCGGTGAGGAGGTCGTAGGTGTTCTCCTCCTCCGGGGCGGCGGGGTTGTCGGCGAAGGCCTGCCGAACGACATCGGCGGGGACGGTTTCGGGGTTTCCGGTCAGCACGCGTTGCCAGTAGCGCTCCTTCTCATCCTCCGGCGTGGCGGGTAGATCTGCCGCCTCCTGCTGCGGGGCAGCGACGGGCTCATAGGGTCGGCGGAGGTCGCGGGGGTCCTCCGCTGCCGGGGCTGCGTCAAGGGTCGGTTCTTCCGTCATGGCTGCACTCCTTTCTGCTGCATGTCGCGGAAGCACACCCAGCGTCCGCTGTAGGAAGGCAGGCTGCCGACCCAGCGCTCTGCGGCGGCGGCACCGCCCTGTTGCAGGATGGGCAGGGCCTCCTCCTGCAAGCGGCTCAGGCGGCGGTGAGCGGTGGCATCCCCGGGGCAACCGAGCACCCCGCGGCGGTACAGGCGGCGGAGGGCGAGGCTCACGCGGCGGCGGTCATCGGCGGGGATGGCGCAGGTGGCGTCCATGCGCTGCAAGAGGCTGTTGCGCTCCTGCACCGGCAGGGGGGCCAAGGCTATCTGCAGGCGCAGGGGCTGTTCGTCGGTGTCGTCTCGCTCGTCGATGCGGCCCAGCCACTCGCTTTTCTCGCGGGGTGTCATGGGCTGCGGGGCGGTCTCGGCGGCGGCGGGCACCAGGCCGGCGGCGCGAGCGCGGTCAACACTGTCGGCATCGGGTTCCAGGCCCTGCTCCAAGGCCTTCTGCCAGCGGCGGGCCAGGGAACCGGAGGCGGCGCGGCGAGCGGAGGCGGCGGCTTGCTCCAGAGCGCGGGCATCCTGTGCACGCTCGGGGCGCGCATCGTCCCCGGCCAAGGCTGCCAAGGCCTCCAGGGGCTCCTGCTGCAGGCGCTGCTGCCACTGCGCCAGGCAACTGCGGCTGCGTAGCTCGCGGCGCATGGGTTCCACGTTGTCCTCTGCCACAAATACGCCGCGGCCGGCTTGCAGCCAGGCCTCCAGGGCGGGGGTGTCACCGCTCTGCACGGCGTTGTCCAGACAGCTTTGCCAGCTCATGCGCGCGGTTTCGATGCGGCTCAGTTCGTATTCTCGGCGGGCGCGCACTGCCTCCTGCGCATTGTAGGCGCGGGCCAGCTCGCGGCCGGCGTCGCGGACGTTTTCGGGCAGCTCGTTGACGGCCTCCAGCAGCAGGGGTTCGCTGGTCTGCTGCCAGGCGGCATCCCAGTCGCGTATGCGGCGGGCGGCCATCACCTCGCGCGTTTCCTGTCCTATGCTGCGCAGGCGGGCGGCAAAGCCGGCCAGCTCTCCCGTGCCTGTTACCTGTTCCTGCTCGTCAAGCAGCTCGGCCGTAGTGGCGGCGGTGTCCGTCAGGCCCTTGCCCAGCGTGCGGGCGGCGGCGTCCACACCGGCTACGCCTTGCAGCATCAGATGCGGCGCGGCGGGCGGCATGGGCGTCGTTCCCCATTCGTTTATCAGTATTGCCATGCCTTCCATTGTCCACTTATCGTGTGTTTCCGTCAACAAATTGCGAAACCTCGGTCACGCAGAGGGGGGGCTTTTCGTGTCCGTAGTTTCATTTTTTTCTGCCTCCGGGGCGGGCGTTTTTGCTTGCGCTCTTCTACCGAATATGCTAAACTGCCCGCACGATGAACGCACGCGCCGTATTTGCCGCAATCTGCCTTTTCCTCACGGGTTTCTGCCCTGCGGAGACTATCACCATTATCGGGACAAATGACATTCATGCCGCTCTGGAGATGATGCCGCGACTGAAGAGTTTTGTGCAGGAAACCAAGACCGCCGACCCCGGCGCATTGTTGCTGTGTGCCGGCGACACCCGAACCGGGCACCCTGCGTGCGATGCCGGCAAGCACCCGGGGCGCCCCGTCATCGACCTGATGAACCGCGTGGGATTCGATGCCTGCGGATTAGGTCTGCACGATGCCGACGGGGGGCTGACAGCGCTGCGGGATAATATGCGCGCGGCGCACTTCCCCTTCATCTGTGCCAATGCGCAGCCGGATACCAAGAACGTGCTGCCCCTGCACCCCTACCGCATCTTTACGCGCAAGGGGGTGCGCATCGGGGTGCTGGGGCTCACCTGCGTGGGCAGCGGCGGGTTCCCGGCCGGGCGCTCTGCGTCTCTGCCGGGGCTTGTGTTCCGCAATGCGTTGCAGGTGGCCGTGGATTACCGCCGGCTGCGCAGTGAGTGTGATGTGCTCGTGCTGCTGACCCACCTGGGCTTTGACAATGACCGCAAGCTCGCAGCGCTCTTGCCGGAGGCGGATGTCATCGTAGGCGGCGGGAGTTACGCGCCCGTCAACCGTGTCGCTTCCGAGGGAGGCGTGCTCATCACCCAGACCGCCGGGCGGGCCTCCCATGCCACGCTGATCTCTCTGCAGGTGGAGGACGGCAAGGTGGTCTCCGGGAAGGCGGAGACCATCAGTATGGATCTCTATCCGCCGGATGCCGACCTCGGCGCACGGGTGGCAGAGTACACCGCAACACCGGCCATGCAGCGTGTCGTCGGGTTCAACGAGCTGCCCATGGTTCACAGGGAGGCGGTCGGTTGCTTGGAAACGGATGCTATCCGCTACACTACCGGGGCGGATGTCGTTGTGCAGAATTACGGTAACATTCGCGTCGGCATGTTGCCCGCAGGGCCCATTACGGTAGCAGATGTGCACCGCATCGATGTCTACGGTAACGAGCTGATCGAGCTGCGCCTCCGCCCCGCCGAGCTCGTGCAGATGCTTACGGCCCTCACCAAGGCAGATGGGCACGGCTCCCCCTGCGTGGCGGGTATCACCTACACCGGCGTCCTGGACTCTGCCTTCAACCTTACCGTCACCGATATCCGGGCCGAAAACGGTAAGCCCCTCGACCCCGATAAAACCTACCGCGTCGTCACCAACGACTACGCCGCCTCCGTCACCCCCGGCCTACCCCTATCCTCCGCCCGCCGCCTCGGCCTCCGCGCCTCCGATGCCATCTTCCGCTACCTCGAGAAGGTCAAGTCCATCAACTACACCGACTCCGGCCGCGCCGTCATCCGTCGGGAGTGAGATGCGGGAGAGAATGAGACGCAGATTTTTTCCGGAAAGAAGGCTTGCATTTTCCTCCGCTGCGTATCGACCTCCCCGCAAAGCTCATGATGCTCCCCTTCAAAGCATCAAACAGAAAAAGGTTGACAAGCCTATCCGAATATGCGACAATCAACCTGTGAACAATCCGGAGTGAGTCCGGGTGAATGTGTCAGGGGAAGGCACATGCCTTTGTGTGACGCATGAATTGAATTCTATAATATGAGACATCTCATCATCAAGCATTTCGGACCTCTTACAGAGGTGGAGATAGAGCTGAAAAGGGTAACTCTGCTGATCGGCCCGCAGAGTTCCGGCAAGAGCACTGTGCTGAAGATCGCTTGTTTTTGTGATTGGTTGGAACGTCGGATACAGATGACTCAAGAACCTGAAAGGTATTGTAATTCGTCTGTAATCAATAATAATCTGATAGCTTTTCATCGCTTAGAAGGCTTCATGAAGGACAACAGCTATCTTTCCTACGAGAGTGATACTATGTCATTCAGTTATGATGCAAAAAAACGTAAGTTCGACTTCGCCTGGAAGAAAGGCGGCAAGCGCTGGGCCTATAAGCGCGCAAAAATTGCCTACTGCCCGGCGGAGAGAAATCTGTTGGCATCGATTCCCAATTGGTATCAGATTTCCATGGAGAACAACAATATCTTGTCCTTCATGAAGGAATGGGAATTTGCCAGAAAGTCTTTTACAAAGAAAGAGAACATTATCGGATTGCCTTTTGACTACAAATACAATCCTGAGGATAGCTCGGACCTGATAGTCCTTCCCGACGGAAAAGAGTTGAAGCTGACCAATGCTTCAAGCGGACTGCAATCCCTGACCCCTCTGTTTGTGATGATAAAATATTTAACCGGGGGGATATTCAAGAAAAAATACTCCAATGTGGAAGATGCAGTCTTGAAAGATCATCTGGAGCAAGTGGTACAAGAATTCTTTCCGTCCCTGGAGCGATGCCGCAAAGTTGTGAATGGCATCATGGAGCTCCATCATACGGATATGTTCATTGAGGAGCCGGAAGCTCATTTATTCCCTTCTACTCAGAAAGAGTTCGTATACGTTCTTGCCGATCTTTTAAACGGAAACAGCAGGAGAAAGCATACATGTGTTATCGCCACACACAGTCCATATCTGATGACAGCCTTCAATAATCTGATTCAAGCCGGAGAGACGGCCTCTGCATCGGGGGGAAATAATCAGAAGGTCGCAGAGCGTTTCCCGGTGAAACGGAGGCTGCGTTTCGATGATGTGGCTGCTTTCAGTATGAAGGACGGAAAGGCCGAATCCATTATGGATGATGACTTCAAAATGATCTCGGCAGAAGATCTGGACAGCGCCTCCCGAGAAATATCCGATGACTTTAATTTTCTTCTCGAGATATGAGAAATGTCGACGATTCCTGCAGAACCGAAACACAGGACAGTCAGATCAAGTTTGAGGAGAACAGGAGAAAGATAATCTTCGCCAATCCATCGAATTTGAAATATCTAAAGGTCAAGGTTGACGGTTGCGCCATCCGAGATAACAGCATACGGTGTGATTATCTGTTAGTCTCTGACGACGAGAAAGAGGAGCGATATGTGGAACTGAAGGGGACTGATGTCATGCATGCTATAGATCAGCTCGAAGCAACGATTAAGCGTATCGGTGAATCTACAGATAACAGGCATTCCTACGTTATATGCACCGGAGTCGCTCCGCAATATACGACACGTATTCAAATAAAACAGATACTATTCCGCGATAAGTACAAATCCAAATTACTCATCAAGGAAAAGGAATTCAGGGAGAAACTCTACTGACACTAAGATTCCACTACAAACGCACCGTAATCTCCCTTCATCTCCCGCACCCGCATTCCTTTCCAAAGATTTCCAAAATTCCGCGTTCATCCCTACTCACTGACGGCAGGCGCGGCGTCGGGAGGTCCGGTGCAGCTCATTTCCCGGGGCGGGCGGGTCTTGGCAGCGGCGAAAGAAAAGGGGCTACCGAAAGCTCCGTTTGAACTACTGAAAGCCCCGTTACAACTACCGGAACCCCTTTTTGAACTACTACCCACCCCTTTTCAACTACCTTTCTCCTCCTTTCAACTACTTTTTTATATAAAAATTTTATTATAATGGGGGTGTAAGATCCTGTCTGTAAAATCTGAGCACCTCCTTGCTATTCGCGCACTTTCCTTTTTCTTGGATTTCGCGCCCTCCCAATGCGGCATGGCAGCCGCGCGCCGGCGCGCGGCTGCCATGCCCGGGGAAATAAGCTTGAAGTGTTCAGCCACTAGCTGTATTCTTTTCAAAAACACACCAAAAACACACCATCATGACTGAACACACCAAGCATACCACATTCGCCGACATTTTCAAGCTTTTTGAGAGCCTCACCTCCGACGACGCCCAAGAAAATGCAGGCGCCGTCCTGCTCGATGCCTTCCGACTCATCGTCGAACATTGCCTCCGCTCTCAGCAGGATGACTACCTCGGCTGCCAGAAACACGACCGCCCGGATGACCGCATCGACTACCGAAACGGCTACAGGAAACGCGCCATCCTGACCCCGGCCGGCAAGGTCGACATCAACGTCCCGCAAACCCGCAAGAAAGGCTTCCACCCGATCATCCCCACCCTCAACGACGGATCACGCCTTAACAATGCCTTCCGTACCGCCGTCGCTGAGATGTATCTTCAAGGTGTCTCCACACGAAAGGTCACCGAGATCGTCCAAGAACTCTCCCCCGGACAGACGATCTCTGCTGCCACGGTGAGCAAATGCGCACAGGAGTTGGACGGGATTTTTAACAAGTGGAGAAACCGTAAAATCGACCCCATCAGTATCCTCTGCCTCGATGCTACATATATCAAGGTTCGCGGATCCGGCATTATCCGCGATTGCGCCGTTCTTATCGCGGTCGGCGTCGACAGCGAGACAGGCAGAAAACCGCATTATCGGCGTCTCAGCTTCCCTCTCCGAAGCTGAAGAACATTGGTCTAACTTCTTCAAGAGCCTGATGGCAAGAGGAATGAATCGGCCCGCCCTTGTTGTGAGTGACAGCCACGCCGGTATCCGCGGGGTCGTCGCCAAGACGCTCACCGGCGTGCCGTGGCAACGCTGTCAGTTCCATTTTCAACAGAACGCTCAGAGTTATGTTACCGGTAAGCGACTCAAGAGTCTTGTCGCAGGAGAGATCCGCGCTATTTTCAATTCCGGCAATCGAGAAGCGGCCAAGAAGAGAATCGCGATGGCGGTCTCTCTCTTCCGAGAGAAGAAGCAGGATAAGCTCGCGGATTGGCTCGAGGAGAATATCGAGCAATGCCTCACCATCATCGATTGCCCGGCGGAGGTTCAGCGGTGCATCAGGACCTCCAATATCATGGAGTGCGTCAACAGCCAACTCAAGAAGCGCACGAGACTCATTCCCGTCTTCCCTTCCGAAGCATCTCTGCTAAGATTGATGACGGCCCGGCTCATAGACCTCTCCGATGAATGGGAGGGTAACTACGGCAGGACCTACATATCTCCGGAGAAGCTCAAAATCATAGCCGAGGTGCTTAAGGCAGCGGCACCTCAGCCAAACCCGAACATAGCTGAGCAACCCACAAAAATACAGGTTTGGCAAAAAGAATTTTTCTGATGGCAGAGATTTTCCAGAAAAAAGGCTTGCATCACCGAAAAAAGGCTTGACACAGACGGTAGAAAAATGCAACAATACCATCGGCCCCGTTAGTCTGGCCCAAAAAAGCCTACGTGGTGTCGAGAAGAGGATACCGCCTTAGAGTAAATGTTTTATTGATGACTTTAAATATGCTGACGAGTCGTTGTTTCTATTTAGTAATGGGTGTGTGTATCTTTTTTTCTATGGTCGGAAATTCGAGTGCTTGTATGAATTCTTCTTTACCATCAACTCATAATCCGCAAGAGACGACCACGGAATTAGGGTTGCTTCCTGAACAGCAGCTTGCGATTGCATGTGTATATGGCGCGGAGGATATTGTATCTAAGCTGCTCAAGAGTGGTATCTCCCCCAATGTGCAACTTGAATTGGCAAGCGGGGAAAGTTGCGCTCTGTTATCATATGTTGTTCAAAATCGTATTTCAACGCGGATTTTAGAAATGTTACTTTCTTCTGGCGGCAATCCATCAGATGAAGTTGTTTTAGCAGCAATTCAGGGACGCCGCATTGACTTGTTGCAAAAACTTCTTGAGAGTGGAGGGAATCCGAATTCTGAAATCCGACAGGGAAATGAAAGAATTATTGCTATATTAGAGGCTGCTTCAATTGGCATTGACGATGCCCAAGATGGCAAAACTTTGCCGGGACGTATGGTTGAGTTATTAATTCGTCATGGTGCAAACATACATGTGAGAACACAAACGGGGGATACGGTCTTGCACATTGCAGCAATGCGCCCGGGGTGTGAACATGTAATACCATTGCTTGTATGCGAAGGTGTCGATATCAATGCAGTTAATGATGAAGGCATGTCTCCATTGATGATTGCCTCACAGTTTGGTCGAGATGATGTTTGCGAAACTCTTATCAGTTTGGGGGCTGATAGAACATTGAGCAATAAACAAGGCTTGACGTCAATACAACTTCGAGAAATGCAGCCATCTGATGATATGCTTAAATTAAGGGATATGGCAATGCCCTTTACCTATTCTGAGCCAGAAGCGACAAGATTATTGCATCTATCCAAAGAAAGATTGAATGATATTCCCTTTGGTAGACCAATTTTAATTGAAGCTATATTATGGAATAATGTTCCAATGGTTCGTTTACTACTTGAACATGGAGCCAATCCGAATATACAATCATCTTTTTATAAAACTCGGCTCGACAGAGCGTATGAAAAAGGTAAGCCAGTATCGGCTTTGTATCATGCGGTATACCATGCTCGAAGTATCCCCATCGTGAATCTCTTACTAAAGCATGGAGCTGTAGATTCAACTGTAGATCTGAGAGATACCATTTATGCAATTCAAACAGAAGACGATTTTAACACTGTTTTACATAATTGGGTTTCTGTTGACGAGATTTTTCCTTGTCACATAAAGTACTTAGTTGAACACGTATCAGATTTGACGGAAGTTATTATTAACCAAAGTACAAAGTTTGAGGAAGTTGATTACTTGTTATTACAGGCAGTAAAAACAAGAGACGTTTCAGTTGAGTTAATACAGCAATTATTTGCAAAAGGGGCAAATCCTAACGCTCGTGATGAGTTTGGGTGTACACCTCTCATGTATGTTTATCCTACCAATACGGAATTGATACACTTACTACTGGAGAATGGCGCCGATATAAATGCCCAAGATACTGAAGGAAATACAGCTCTGCATCATTTGACGGATAAATATCTCCTATCAGAAGAAGATTCTTATTCCAATATAGAGTTACTCATCTCCTCCGGTGCCGATGTCTCTGTAAGGAACTGCAATGGAGAAAACTCCTTGCAATACGGTTTGCGCCTTGCTCATACCAGAGTAATGGAAGAATTTATATTAATGAGCTATGGGAAAAGATTCAAACAACTCTCGGATTTCATAGACGCTTTGCGTCTGGAACAACAGAAGTTCGGATATCTTTGGGAGCTTATGAGAGTCTATAACGTGGCTCATTAATGGATGTGCCGTTTTGTTAATATAGATGAAAAAGCTCCCCTTCTGCATAGTCAGGTTCAACTGGTTAGCTATGACGCCTTGCTGACGGAACTTTCCCTGAAGCAAGTTAATGACTTTTTTATGGAATATGCAATGGTATTGTGCGATAACGTGAACATAGATTCACATTATCGCACTCTTGTATATATGGATGTTGGTTAAATGCTTACGTAGGGAGGCTTTCGCCCCCCTACTCAATTCTTCTTAATATTGTTCAGCTTATATCAATATATGAATTGAGAACTGAACTTACAGCATTAAAATTGTTTCTATATTTCATAATTTTTGTCATTATGTTTTTGCTGTTTTCAATTTCAGCATCTCCTAAGCTATCTAATCTTGCGTGTTCGTTTGAATCCTGGTTTGGATAATAGTAAAATTGTCTAATTTTCAACTTATCCATATACATAATTCCATCTGCATGCGATTTTGTATGGAGATCTGTTAAAATATGTAAAACAAAGCCTAAGTTTTGCCAACACTGGTAGCCACCCGATTTAAGTCTATTTCCTATTTCTTTTATGATTTGACTTTTAGTAAAACTCTTGGGCTCGTCTGGTTTGCTTTTCATTGCATGCCAATATGCTAGATCACCGAAATGGGATCGAAGGGTTAAATTTTGGGTGTGTTCTGTCATATGCTGCAAAAACTTTTGAACTAATTTTCCTACAAAAGCATCAGTATCTGCGACAGAATAACCATATTCGGCTTCTATCCCTTTGTAAAGAGCCATTTTCATCTTAGATAAACCTTCTTGCGCAAAATTTGGGGGTGAATTTCTTTTTTTATCGTTTATATTTTCATCTACCAATTTAATAACAACGCCTCTAAAATCTGGTAAACTCGTTATAACCTTTTCCATTTTTTTGATATTATCTTGAATAGTTGGGATAAGCTTAATATTCGAGTTAAATAAATTATTTGCCTTGATAAGGCCTTTATTTATACAAGAAATGCCTTTATCTGCATAAGAAATGCTTTGCTTTGCAATATCCGCTACATATGAGTTGTTTTTAAGAATCGTTATTAAACCGTTCTTTAGGCTTTCTGCTTTGTTCAGCTGCGCCAAATCAGGAAAATCTGGAAGAATGCTCCCAAATTCAAAATTTATTTTATCATTAGATGATAGATTGTTATAATTATCATTTACAAATCCTCTAGCTACTTTCAAATGATAATCAAGATGAGCCAATCCCAATACATCTACCATTAAGAGAGGATTTTGGGCTGCATATGTGTACATATTAGTATATGAAAGGTAATCTCTATTTATCCATCTGCCGTCTAAAGGATTATAATACCTATAGTTATAATATGTTAGGTTTAAGTCGCTATCGTAAATTTCACTACTCCACTGAATAGGCTGGGAGACGCTTCCGGTAGCGAAAACTGATCCATAAGGAGTATATGAATAAATGGTAGAAATGTAACCATTTGAGGAAAAGATTTCACTCACATTTTTTGTGATATCAAAGCCGTACGTATACCATGTGCCATCCTTTTGAATTGCAAGAGGTCGGGTACCCAAATTCTGTGTCGGATCCCAGGTGATGAACCAAATAGCCGGGTGGTGACTACGGGTGAGGTCGATGCAGGCGATTTGCAGGTAGCCCCGGTAGATGTAACGCTGGTGGAGTGTTACAGTACCGTTGGTTATCACCTTCTTATACGAGCGACGACCTTGTGAGTCGTACGCGCATTCTACGACGGTATTGCTTTCGCTCTTGGTAAAGCTGACGGGTCGGTTTTCTGCGTTGTAGTTAGTTGTCCAAATGCCTGTTTCAGTTTGGATGAGAATTTGGTTACCATCTATATCGAATTGGGGAGCGAAAGCAGGTGCTCCGTTTTCCGTAATGGCAGTGTATTGATTCAGTTCATTGGCTGAGTATTCCGTGCTATTTACTATGTTGGAGCTCTCTTTGATCGTGTAGGTGCGGTTCCCGATGTTGTCGTAATTGTAAGTGTAGTCTACACTGTTGACATTTGCGCTCGCCAGCTCGGAGCGGGTGGTATGGATGAATGTATCGTTTACCACTTTGCCTTGTCGTGCGGTGTTGCGGGTGATGGGTCGACCGAGAATGTCGTATGTGTAAGTTCTCTGTGCAACTAGTGTACTACCACGGTGGTACGCCATTCCGATAAGCTGATTACGTGTAGTCTCGTATGTCTGAGTCAGCGTTATGCCGTTAGGTTTAGTGAGCACCTGCAGGAGGTTGCTACCAGCGAGATATGTGTAGCCAAAAGTCTTGGCGTCGTCTCCATGCAGGAACCCTGCGGAAGCAATGCGCCCATCGTCACCATAGCCGGTGCTAACAGTCTGTTGAACTGAGCCGTTCTTGGAGTAGGTGTAGCCAATTGAGCGACCAAAAGTATCACGATTTTCCGTAATGATGTGAACATCACCATCCACCGTGAGGGAATCGCTTTCGCGTTCTCCGTAAGTGTTATAGCCATAGCTTCGCGTACCTGCATCATCCACGACCTGCGTCAACAGACCGAGGTGATTGTAAGAATAGCTGTGAGAAGAAGTTTCCGCAGTGCCAGCTGCTACGATATAGGTAGTACCGAGGTGCAGACCTCGAGCGTGCTCGTAGGCATACGTCTTGACGTTGCCGCGTGCATCCGTCTCGGTTGCGAGGCGGTTGTAGGCATCATAGGTTTTCACTACAGTTGATCCATCAGCGTAGGTCTTGCTCAGTTCCAGCCCAGTGGCGGGGTGGAAACTCCAAGTTGTTACATCGCCAGCTGCCGCGCCTTCTCCGCTTTGGCTTGGAGATCCATCCGCATTCGTTTCGGGTGTGCCTCGGAATGTCATCATCATGGTCATATTGTCCATGTCATCGTAATCGAAGCAAGCGGGCTGCAGGGCTGTACCCCATTCGGCAATCTTACGTCCCCGAATGTCGTACTTGTAGCAAGCAGTGTTGCCCATGGCATCCGTTACCACGGCGGGGAGATCATGCGCTTCATCGTAGACCGTTGTCGTTACTGCCTCGGAGGTATCCGTCATGCTGATGGTGCGCCCGGCAAGGTCCGTGCGGGAGGTTGTGGCATTACTGCGCCCATCTACATGTACCATGACCATGCCCGTGGAGGTGTAGCTGCGGGAGGCGGTGGTGATGATACCAGCATAGTCCTTCTGCGAGATCGTGAAGCCATCTACAGAAACAGACTCTGCTACAATCTCCGAGGTAGGAATGAGGCTATAGCTCGTAATCTTGTATAGTGCGGAGTATTCGGACCAGCTGACGCTGCTGTTATTACGCTCATCGATACTAATGCTCTTGCTTGCCAAGGTGGCGGAAAGTTGCGAGATAAGCTGCTTTTGCGTGGAGCTCAGAGGTTCACCTTCTGCATTGTAGCGGGTCTGCGTGGTGACGCTGAACACGCCATCCGCTGCGGATTCTACACTGTAGGTCATTTCTACCACAGGGGAGTTATCCTTGGTGGGAGAATCGGTCAGGGCAAGAGTCTGCTTGATGATGTTGCCGAAGCTGTCGTATTCGTAGAGCGTTTCTGCTGTTTTTTCTGTATTCCAGCCTGTATCCTGATACTGTTTCATAATCTGACCTTTAGCATTGAATTCGGATCGGGTGTAAATGAACCCACTTATAGAAGCTTGTGCCTGCACAGTAGTCTGACCGAATCCGTTGACTATACTTTGCGCAATAGTTGTGCCATCCGTAAGCTTGGTGGTGGTTCGCAGAGAATTTCCGTTGAGATCGTACACATACACCAGAGCTTGCTGAGCAGTTCCGCTGATGGAAGCCGTGGACCCGTCTGTATTTCGGATGGTGATAGCGGTAGATCCCGTTGGCGTTATTGCGCTGCTTGAGAGTCCATCTTCGCTATAAGAAAATTTATTCACACGACCGAGAATATCAGTGTACTTGGTGATACGCCCCTTGGCATCATACACCGTGGATTCCGTGGTTTCCATGGGGCCGATTCGTCGGATAGTGCTAAGCACACGCCCGGCAGCATCGCGGGTGTATTCCGTGATAGTCTCGGGTGTAATGCAAGTCTCGCCGTCATACACCGCAGCGCGCGAGATTTCCGTGAGCCAGCGGGCTGAGTCGTAGGCGTAGGTGGTGGTGATTCCGTCTTCATCCGTCTCGCTAAGACGGCCACAGCACATCCATTCGGCGGTGCTGAAACGCCCATTGCCGCGAGTTGTTTTGGTGATACGCTGCTGCTCATCATACTCGTATGCTGTGGTATCAAGGAGCAACCACTGCGTGCCGTCCCAGATGCTTTCCTGCTCAAAGGTCGTGGTATCATCAGCAGCGATAAAGCTCTCGCTCTTGCGGCTCTGAGCTGCTACCAACTCACCGTTGGCTTTGGTGATGGAGGTATGCTTGTGGATAGCTCCGTGCTCGGTAGTAGCCTCGTACTCATGCCACGTCTGCACACCGTCAATGCCCTGTGAGAACTTCGGCTTGCCTGCTGCGTAGGCATAGGCAGGCTCTGCGCCGTAGGTCTCCTCAATGCTCACCTGCTGCTGCGAACTGCCACCTGCCGTTACCGTGGTGGTGACGCGTTCGCTCTCGGCTGACTCCTCGTAGCTATAGGCAGTATTTCGGAAAAGAACCTCTGTACCGGAAGCATTCACATGATACTCTGCAACCGAAGCAGGGCGCACATCATAGAAACGGCTGTCGGCATAGGTCGTGCGCGTTACTTTGGCAAGACTTGCACCCCAGGGGGATTTCTCCATGGTGATACGCCCGAGGTTATCGTACTCATATTCGGTATAACCGCCGTCATAGCGTTGAACCTTGGTAAGGCGGTTGCCGTTGTAGATATAGCTAGTGCTGCGGGCAAGATCAGAGCCAAAGCCCTCTGTTATGGAGTATAGCTGCCAACCGGCATCGGAGCAGTTGTACACGGATCGTGTGCAAGTTGCCACATTGTCGGGAGTTGCTGCATAGTAAACCGACTCCGTGCGCACCATCAGGCCATTCATCGGGTAGGTGGTCTCGTAGCGGTGCACGATGGCTTCATCGCCCTCGCCTTTGGTGATGGTCACAACGCCATTGGATTCCGAACGAACAAGGCTGTGCGGGTCGCGCCCTGTCTGCTGACGGGTGAGCGAGGTGTCGTTACCGCTGCGCTGAATCGTCTCTTGCTTAAACGGCGTAGCATCCTCCGCTGCATCGGGCGTGAACCAAGTGAGCTGCAAGTCGCCATTATCAGCTGTGGAGCACACGAGTTTAGCCTCAGCAGAAGCGCAGGAAAGCAGGTGGCCCTCATTGTCAAACTGCGTCTGCACATGCTGCGCTCGGTCGGTAGCCGTTACCATGCGCCCCTCGGGACTGGTGATGCTGTATACAGTACCGTTGCTCATGTCAAAGGTCATGCAAAGGCCGTCGGCATCCTTCATCATGATGTAAGCCGGGGTGCGAGAGGCGGTGGCATTAAAATCAGCATCTTGATACTGAATGCGATTGATTGCCATGCCGGAAGCACCTGCCGTACCGGCTTCGGAAGCATCTTCTGCGGGGATATCAAAGAACAGCGCATCCCCCACAGGCGGCGTGATAACTACCTGAGAGCCTACAATGGCAGCTGTCCAGCGCCAAGGGGAATCGTACAGAGCTTTGCCGTTTTCGGGATTGAGCGTGACGAAGCTCGGGCATGCATCGCCCTCCCAACCGGGGGCTTGCGTGGCAGCATGGCGGTCTGCATCGCCATCGGTGGTGTTACCGCAGCCACAGGAATTGCAGACCTGCGGAATGCCGCCCTTGTATTCTACCTCTCCACATGCCTGTTTGGCTTGGATGGCGTAGCGGAAGAGCTTGCGGTTATTGGCATTGCCGCCTTTCATGGGGTCATTGGTTACACGGCCATAGATGAAATAATCACCAGCGGGCAGAACGAGGGTGCGCACGGGGCGTTTCCAAGCAGAGGCTCCACTGTCGAAGTCCTGCCACTCCGTGCCTTGCAAATCCATGTGGAAGCAAAGGGAACCGGAGAACGCAGTGATGATAGCCTCATTGCTGCTGAGTTTTGGAGCCGCATCAAATGCTGCCTGAATGGCATCGTCTGCCAATTCCGTGTTGGAAATCAGCAAATCGCCGTGGTCATCCACCGTCATACAGACGGAGAGCTGCGTGGGGCGGGTGAGCACAAGCTTATCGCCCTTAAGAACCAGCTGATTGGTGACAGCCGCCTGATTCATCAGGTCAACGCACACACCGGAGTAAACCGTATCCCAGTCGCTACCAGGCTTTTGCGGTTCGGTGAACGTGGTGCGGTTGAAACCAATGGGGCTGACTTCGCTCTGAGTGAACGTAAAATCGGGAGACACGCCCTCGGAAGTGGGGGCAACTACATTGTTGGTATTGGATGTCGTATTCATGACGGTATTAGTGTTGGTTGTGGCAACGAAATCGGTGCCGGAGTTAAGGTTTGCAGAAGCGAGAGCTGCTGCAGAGGGGGTGGTCGGCCTAGTTTTGCCGACGATTAACGGGGTGTGGCCGTGGACACAGGATGTGGCCACGGGAGTACTACCTGTGGAGGTGGCTTCGGTGCAGGAGTTTTGCTCCTGTACGCCATCCTCACCGGGGGGGAGGTTATCGAATATGTCGTTACACATAGTGTTGATTCATTTTTTTGTTATTAATTTGGTGATGGGAAGAGGGCCCCCATCGGCTTTTGCTTCACATGAAGCGGGGTCGCTTAGCTCGGAGTCTGACTCCTTGAGTTCGCAGTCATGAGAAACTACTTGCCCATTGGGAGCCCAGGCTGCCGGATCTGTGAGAACTTTGCTCTGTGCGGCAGCGATGGCACGCATGGTGCGTCCGACTCATGCTGACTGCTGTGCTGCAAACGCTGCACTGGCCTCGGTCGGAACCGGGGGGAGCAGCAAGCGTTGCAAACACTACGCTTACGCGCGACTAAATCATCGGACTAAACTGAAATCCTAAAGCCGGCGGCGAACCGCCTGATGGATGAGAGGGAAAACGCCCTCCGTCACTAAATCTCTTACTATCAGGCGACACGAGGAAGCGACCCTTCCTTGTCGTGCGCGACATCTAAATCATGGCGAAAGTGCCGAGGGCATTTTACAAGAGCAGAGCCCCGGAGTCAAGACTTTTTTGCAAAAAAAATGAAAAAATCTGCATTATCCCCAATTTTCCTCTACTTACGGTCGTCCTTTTCCTCCCGAGCGTCCTCACGGTGCTCGGTACGGGTGAGCTCATCCTCGAAGTCGCGGCGAGCCTTACGGAATTCGGCGAGGCTTCTGCCGAGGGCGCGCGCGATCTCCGGGAGGCGTTTGGCGCCGAAGACAAGAAGGCAGGCGAGCAGGAGGATGGTCCACTGCCAAGGGGAGGTGAAGACGGCCGGCATGGTGTGCATGGGGATATTGTGGCGCGGGGAGGGGCGTATGTCAAGAAAAAACGCATGCGGCAGGGCGGCGGTGCCGCAAAGGGGCCTTGACGCGCGCGGAGAAATGGTGTAGGATGGCGGTTATGATGAAGTGCCTCCTCCTGCCGACCGCAGCCCTGCTGCTTTTGCTGCCGACGGCCTGCCAACAGCAGCAGAAACCCACAGACACGAAAGCGAACGCGACCAAGAAGACCCCGCCGCCGCAGTACCTGGGCTCCGTCTTTCAGGTGTACCCGGACAAGGGATTGGCGCTGCTGCGCATCATCGGCCCGGTGCCGGAGGAAGGCGAAACCCTCATCACCCACCCTGCCAACGGCTCTACGGAACGCATCGGTAACCTGTCGGTGAACGCCTCTCGCAACGCCCGCAGCGGCATCGTGGCAGCTACCGTCCGCAGCGGCACCGTGGTGGGCGGCGACCGCGTCTACCGGTATCGCGAGATTGCGCAGCCGGAGGCCAAGGACCAGCAGGTACCCGAAGAGCAGACAGCCCCGGCCAAGCCGGAGGTCATCGCCTCCCTGCTGCCGGACGCCCCCGCCGACACGCCGTCCTTCCTTCCCCCGAGTAACAGCGGCCCGGTGAGCAATCCCTTCGGACTGAAAGACAAACCGGAGGAAGGCGAGAGCACCTCCTCCGCACCCATTCCCCCCGCCAACACGGAGCCGCCCAAGTACATACAGGACATACCGGACACCATCTCGGACATGTAACACGATTTTTGACACAACCATGAGACTGCAATACTACGCGGACGAGGACGGCGAGAGCGTCGTGGGGCTTTGGGTACCCAAGCGCGGATGCTTCATCGATGTAACGGCCAAGGATGCCGAACTGTGGACGGCCATGCTGCCCGGCGGCAAACGCCTGCGCAAGGAGATAGAAACCTGGATCGCCAAAGGAGCCCCCGACGGCGTACCCGTGGACCCCGAGGGCCTGGTGACGAGCAGCGCCCTGCATGTGCAGCCCTGCACCATCGCCTGCCTGGGTAAAACCTACGCCGCGCACGCGCGCGAGTTCAGCGGCGATGCCCCCACCGAGCCCTCCCTCTTCCTCAAGGCACCGTCCGCCATCAGCTCCGACCTCTCCTTTGTACTGAACCCGACAGGGGCCGAGAAACTGGACTACGAGGTAGAACTGGCCGCCGTGTTGGGCGCAACCCTGCACCGCGCCACCCCGGAGGAAGCGCGCCGCGCCATCATCGGCTACACCCTCATGTGCGACTACTCCGAACGCGCCTACCAGCTGGAGCACGGCGGGCAGTGGACCAAGGGGAAGAGCTACGACACCTTCGCCCCCTTCGGCCCCGTGTTCGTGACCAAGGATGAGCTGCCGAACCCGGACAAGCTGGAGCTGTACCTGAAGGTGAACGGAGAGCTGCGCCAGCAGGCCGATACATCGCAGCTGCTGATGCCCGTGGCGGAGCTGGTGGCCTACGTCTCGCAATTCCTGACGCTCAACGAAGGGGACGTGGTCTCCACCGGCACCCCCGGGGGCGTGGGTATGGGCATGCAGCCCCCTCGCTACCTGCGCCCCGGGGATGTGGTGGAGTTCGGTTGCCCCGCTATCGGCAGCGTCACCCAAACCGTGGCGGCGGAATAATCCACGGGAAAGAAGTTAGGTATTGCAATCCGCCCGCCGCTGTAGTATACTCCGCAAAGGGCACCGACGCCCCACACCTCAACGCATCATCGTGAATCCCATTCTCTACAAACTCGCTAAATCCTTCCTCTTCCGGCTGGACCCGGAGACGGCTCACACCCTCACCATGAAGGGCCTGCGAGCCGCCGAGCGCCTGCGCGTGCTGCCGCTGCTGATGCCCCCGCCGGTGCAAGACCCCGTTACCGTCATGGGCCTGCGCTTCCCCAACCGCGTGGGGCTGGCCGCCGGGCTGGATAAGGAAGCCAACACGGCCGCGGCCCTAGCGCAACTCGGCTTCGGCTTTGTCGAGGTGGGCACGCTGACCCCCCGCCCCCAGCCGGGCAACCCCAAGCCCCGGCTCTTCCGCTGCATCCCGCAGCAGGCTATCATCAACCACATGGGCATCAACAACCCCGGTGTCGATGAGGGCGTGCAGAATATAGCCGACACGCGCCGCGCGGGCAAATGCCCCGCCATCTTGGGGGTCAATATCTCCAAAAACCACGATACCCCGAACAGCGAAGCCCGCAAGGACTACCTGGCCTGCATGCGCGCTGCCTGGGATGTGGCGGACTATATCGCCATCAACTTTTCCTGCCCGAATGTACCCAACCTCTGCGACTTGGCCAAGGCCGACACAGCAGCGGACCTACTCTCCGTGCTCAAGAGCGAGCAGGCCAACTTGGCCACGGACACCAAGCGCCGGGTGCCGCTGGTGATGAAGGTATCCCCGGATATGGGAGAGGGGCAGATCCATGCGCTCGCCCAAGTATTCCGGGAGTACCAGCTGGACGGGCTTATCTGCACCAACACCACCACCACGCGCGCGGGGGTGGAGGAGCACCCCGCCGCCAAGGAAAGCGGCGGACTCTCCGGCAAACCGCTCTACAACCGAGCCAACGAAACGCTGGAGGCCTTCGCGCAGGAGCTGCGGGGCAGCGGCATCCCCATCATCGGCGTTGGCGGCATCACCTGCCCGGAGGACGCCGTGCAGAAGATACGCGCAGGGGCATCCCTGGTGCAGATCTACACCGGTTTCATCTACCACGGCCCGGCCTTGGTGCATGGCTGTGCCGAGGCTATCCGCAACGAATTCCCCGCCTCGTAATTTTTTCCGCCTCTCGCGCGCTTTTCGGTTGCATTTCCGGCTCGCATCTGCTACCATACGTTTACCGAATCTCTTTTTATTTGTATCATGAAGAAAAGTTCTCTGCTCTGTATGGCGCTGTTTGCCGTGTCTGCCTTGGCGGCACAGGCAAAACAGGTGTTTGACATCACCCTCGCCAATTCCGATAAGTACACCGATTGCACAATCGTTTACGAATCCTCCACCGATACGAAGTTCCGTGGTAAGGATGCCTCCGGCAAGGAGGTGACCAAGACGGTGCAATCGGCGGATATTCTTCTCCGCAAGCTGGTAGAAAAGCCGAAGGCGGAGGAACCGGCGCCCGCCGCCAAGGAGGAACCCGCCCCGAAGCCCGAGCCCGCTGCCGCCGAGGAGGAGACCAATGAGGACGCCGGCGAGGAGGAGGAGCTCACCACCCGCCCGGAGAGTTACGACCCCGCCAAGGACAAAGACGCACCCAAGCCTGCCCGGACCGAGCAGGTGCAGCCCTCCGGCCCCGCAACCGCTGCTATCGCTTCCTCCAAGGAGGGTGTACAGGTTCTCGAGGAGCTGGATAAAACCGTTCAGGCGCTCAAGGACAAGGCGGCAACTATCGAAACCGAGCTGGCTTCCGTAGGTACTCCCTCCGCTACCCTCAAATCGCGCTGCAAGAGTGTGCAGGGGCGCTTGGAGAGCGAGTTTGCCCGCATCGAGAAGCTGCGCGATGATGTGAAGGATCTCTATTCCTCCCGCACGGCCCTCTCCAAGAGTAATTATCAGCTCACGAAGATTAAACCGGAGGACCGCGACCGCTATGAGCGCGACGCTAAGGCGGCCTACAACGCCATGCAGGCGGATATGAAACAGAAGAAGGGCAGCCGCAAGGTGGGCGGGCTGGACAAGTTCGAGATTCTGCGCGAGCGCTACCAAGGGCTGCCGGAATACGGCCGGGCCTATGACCAATACCTCCAAACCCTCCGCTCTCTGTTGGACAAGTGGACCAAGATGCAGGCCAAGGAGACCAAGGTGCGTGACAAGATGAACGCCTCCAAGCGGAAGGCTGCCGAGGAGGCGGATGAGACAGAGCTGGAGCGTGTGAAGAAGGAGCTGGCCAAGGAGGGTGAGCAGATTGCCACCGTGTGGTTTACCCCGGGCACCCGCAACCTCAAGATGCTTTCCACCTCGATTAACAAGGTGAAGGATGCCATCCGCCGCACGGAGAAGGAGAAGCCGGACAAGGAGCGTCCGGATGTGCCCAAGATGATTACCGAGTACTGGGCGCTCATCGATGCCGCTCACGCCAAGCTCTGCGCGGGTGAGTACGAGGCGGTTGGACAGATGCTGCGCGATGCCGAGCTTCCCAAGGAAATCGTGCGTCTGAAGCGTTTTGAACTGCCGGAGGAGTACAAGCGCCCGATGACGGAACAGTTGACGGATATGCAGGCCGAGCTGCGCCGCTGCACCCAGAACCTGCAGCGCGTGCAGAATAAGCTGGAGGCGCGCGAGCGTGACTTTGAGCGCGCCGTGAATGCCCTGGATACTCGGTTGACGGATACGCTGGACCAGATTGCGGAGGAGAAGGCCCGCAACGAGGCCAAGGCTAAAGAGGAGGAGGACTGATGCACCCGGGGACGCCCTTGTGTATGCTCGCGCTGCTGCCGGCGGCACTGCCCCTCTGCTGCGCAGAGGAGGAGCTGCCGCCGGAGCTGGATGCGGCTTTTGCACGCTACACGGCCCTGCCGGATACGCTGCTGCCGCTCCTGCAACAGGTGAAGAATCGCGACTCTGCCGAGCAGGCCGCCGAGCCCCTGCGCCTGCAGGCCGTGGAGGTGATGAAGCTCAGTAAGGAGCTCAGCGCGGTCAAGTCCCTCAGCCCGCAGCAGCAGCAGCTCATCCTCAGTAAATATGAGCGCCCGATGCGGGAGAAGTGGGGCAAGGTGTACGGGGAAATCTTCCGTATTCAGTCCGCACATTGTTTCCGCTCGACAGCGTTCGCCAAGTCGTTCCAACTGCTTTCCATGTTGCTGGCCTCATGATGTTGTTGCGCTTTTCTCTGCCTGTTCTCGGACTCGCCGTGGCTGCGGCTCAGGAGCCCCTCCCTCCCCTACCCTCGCTGCCGGACCTCCCCGCCGCCGAGGAGGAGCAGGTCGATGCGGCGCAGGAGCAGGCTTACCGGGAGCAGATTAAGGCAGCGGAGGAGCGCCTGCTGGCCGGAGTGCAGAAGCTGCACGAGCTGCACCGCGTTCTGTTGGACGTCAAGGATGCGGATTCCGCCGCCGCGGCCGTACCGGCTATCATTCGTCTAACGGGTGAACTGCATGACTGGGCCGCCGGCTTCTCAGGCCTCCCCGCCCCCTCCCCTGAGGACCTCGCTCGCCTCCAAGGCGACATTGCTCCCGCCATCCGGCGCATCAACGCCCGCATTGCCAACCAAGCCGACCGACTGGGCTCCGCCGAGTACTACGGCTGCACCGACCTCGCCGCTGCTCTCGCCCAATTTGTCCTCCGCCTGCGGCAGTGAGCGGCTCATCGGAGCTTCCCGCACCGCTCGTGAGCCAAGATGGGTAACAGTACGGGAGTATACCTCTGCATGAAGAGAAAGCCCATACAGCACAGGGCATAGATGACAACGGGCAAGACGGCATAAACGATGTCAGCCTCGAGAAGCGGAGGATATACGCACTTGACGCCCCAACCGATGACGATCAAGGCCCCGGCATGCACGCAATAGCAGAGGAATGAGGAACGACCGAGGAGCCCGACCCATCCCCGATAGCGTTCCGCAACCCGAGCCACCGGTAGGGCACAGGCCATCGGTATACAGCCGGGAATGAGCGCGAGCAGTGGATTGCCGGAAACACGCAAGTCGGCAATCGAGAGGACCCCGAACACGCAGCCCACTCCGCCTACCCAACACATAGCCCGAGCCATAGTATTCCGAGATACCCTGCCCAAACTCGCCCCAAAAGCGAAAAAGAACACATTAGACGGGGTCGGCAGCAGAATCCACCCGCCAGGGAACGTCGGCCAACATAATCCCGCAGCGGCAAATATAAAACTAATGACGGTAAGCACCCATACACCACGCCCTAACAACGCTAACATCAGAGTCATCACAATCAAATCACGCACAAACCACAGAGGATAATCCGCACACAATCCGTCTGCACCTATTCCGTAGATGCGAGAAACGGTCAGTTCATCGTGCACGCCTACGATAAACACCGTATTCCATACCACATAAGGGATAAACAATCCGAGACTGCGGAGCAGAAGCTTACGAGCCGGGGTGTACCATGGGGTAAAATACCCACTTAGGAAAAAGAAAAGAGCCAGTGCCCCCACCGGATTGTAGAAAAACCGCCTCACCCACTGTACAGCACATCCGGGTTCTGCTTCAGCAAAGGGTGAGGACGGCACATGACACATCACGATCAATAGGGTGGCCACAATTCGAGCTACGTCGAACCGTACATCCCGCGCTTTTGTAACATTTCCCTGCACGAAAGTAAGTCTACAGCATTTTGAATGCAGGCTGCAGGCTAGGCATTGAGCGTCAAGGGATTACGATTTTCAACGAAAAGAACAGAACACCGGACCCGGGGGACAGTTTAACCCGTATTACCTTATTTTTCAGAATAAAATCCGGATTGCGCTTGATTCAGCATTCAAAATGCAGACTGCAATAGCGGGCAAGAAATGCTACGTCCGAAACGTACAACAGAAAGAGCCGCCGAGTTTCGAAAAACACGGCGGCCCGGCTACGGGCGACGGGAATCGAACCCGTGTCGCATGCTTGGGAAGCACACGTCCTACCATTGAACGACGCCCGCATGGTAAGGTGACGGGGGAATTATAGGGGAGAGAGGGTGGATTGTCAAGGAAAAATTGAAAAAAATTACGAAATAAGAAAAAAAGGCTTGCATCATGGGACAGAAAGTGCTAAATTGCTTTTGCAACGCGGGTATAGCTTAATGGCAAAGCTCCAGCCTTCCAAGCTGGCCATGCGGGTTCGATTCCCGCTACCCGCTCTCCTGTTTCAACCCCAAGAGACAATTTATGAAACGAGCAACACACATATCACTTGCCCTGCTGACGGCTATGGCCTGTGGCAGCGCGCTGGCCGTAGGACCCAGCTTGGACAAGGTGGTAGCCGATGCACTTCCGAATTCGGGGGCCAGCATCAGCAAGATCACCCAAGGAGCCTACATTGCCGCGGCGGAGAGCCCGGGAGAGGCTGACGTTGTTTTCGAGCGCATTTTGAAGCAGCGCACGAATTGGAAATCTTCGGAGGTGTACGCAATCTTGCGGGCGATTCTGCTGGCGGTGCCGGCACTGGACCCGTATATGCCGCCTGCCTTGGAGAAAGTAGCGAAGGAGTATACACAGGGCAACGCAACGGCGCGCGGCACAGCGAGCAACACGCCGACGACGGGCACAAACAACGAAGCTCACCTGCGCGGCATGGCGGAGAACATCGCTCGCCTGATTGTGGTACAGAACATCGAGGGCAGCGTGTACAACGCAATTGTGCGTAATGTGCAGCACAGCATGCCCTCCCCCGCCGAACAGCTTGCCGGCGGCATCACGGAGATAGCGCCGAGCACGCCTCCCACCCCGGAGACGCCCCCCACCCCTCCGCCCACCTCGAACTGATAGCAACTCAGAACAGACCTGAATCATGAAATCGGCTTTCTTTAAGATGGCAGCCCTCTCGCTGCTGGCCCCCTGCGCCATGGGTGTTTCCCTGTTCGACTCCGCCCCGCTCGTGGGTCTCACGGAGTCCCAGCAGCTCACCTTCAGCGCCAACGTCGGCATGGGCTGGGATGACAACATCAACTCCTCCAGCACAGATCGGGAGAGCAGTATGTTCTCCAATTTGGGTGTGAGCGCCAGCTATGCGGACTACGAATCTGTGGACAAGATCCGCTTCTCTGCCCACACGGGTGCTACGCTGTACAACAAGCATGCCAACAGCTCCGACCAGCGTCTCTTCGGTGATATTTCCGTAAACGCAGGTTTGACGCACAACTGCGGGGACGGTGCTACCTACAGCACCTCTCTGACCTTGAACTACAAGCCGGAGCCGGAGTACGCCAGCGGCATTTCCGCTGCCCGTTCTCAGGGCGATGTCCTGAACTGGAGCATGTCGCACAGCTACAGCCGCCCGATCGACTCGCGCTTCAGCTGGACGGCGAGCGCCTCTTACAGCGGTAACCTGTACACGGAGGGTGAATACAAGGATGACAACCGTCAGTACCTCTCCACCTCCCTGTCGCTGAGCTACAAGGATACCCCGCTGACCTCCTACAACGTGAATCTGTCCTACTCCCACGACTTCCGTCGCTCGGGCTTCGACAGTGACAGCATCTACACGACGGTGGGTGTCAACCACTCGATTGACACGCTTTCCAGCTGCAGCCTGACGATGGGTACGCAGCTCAAGTTCGTGAGCGGTGCCAACTTTCTTTCCCCGCACATCACGGCCGGCTATCGCCGCTCCTTGGCTGACGGTCTGAGTGCCAACACCTACCTCTCTTGGACGAACGAGAACGTGGACACCTACCACAGCGGCTTCAACTTCCGCTCTGACCAGACCCTGCGTCTGGGTGCCGACCTCTCTTATGCGTTCCACCCGGAGCTTTCTTTCAACTTCGGTGGTTCGGTGTACTTGGCTCAATACAGCCGCGGCACGGGTGGCTTGGGCGACGAGAATCGCCTGACGTGGATGTGCCACGCAGGCTTCAGCTACAAGGTAGCTCGCAACTGGTCGCTGTCGATGGACTACACGTTCACACAGGCCAATAAGGACGCGGGTGACTACTACCGCAACAAGGTTTCGGCCGGCGTCTCGTACACCTTCTGATGAACTGATTTCCCCATACAAGTGGCTTCTCCCCACCCTGCGGGAGGGGCCACTTCTTTTCTACACAGAAAACTGAAAACATATATGGCAGAAGGCGTAGGAAACAGAAAGGAGGAGTCCATTCTGATCGCACAGGATTACCTGCAAGTCATCCGCGACCGCTGGAAGGAGGCTCTGTTGGTTTTCATCCTGATTTTCACCAGCTGCGTGCTGATGACATACACGATGGCCCCGACCTACAAGAGCTCGATGTCTTTCGAGATCATCCCCTCGCGCGACCTCTTCAGCGTCTCGGGTGTTGACCCGAACGTGAGTGCGCGACTTTCCGGCGATGGCTCGTACATGCAGACACAGTTCGAGATTCTGGTATCGGAGCGCAACTTGGCCGCCGTGGCACACAAACTGGGCCTGGACACGGAGTGGCATACGACGAAGGAGCAAGCCGGCCGCGCGCTGATGGGCTCCATCATCGTCTCCCCCCGCAAGAACACGAACATCGTTGACTTGATTGTCTCGGACGGCATCGCTGCCCGAGCCAAACGCATCTGCCAGGCAGTGTTGGAATGCTACAAGGAACTGCGGGACGAGGAAGAAAATTCCCTGATTCGCGAAGCTATCGCCAAGCAGGAGGAAATGCTGCGCGCCAAGCAGGATGACCTGGAGAAGAAAGAGGACGTCATTCGACAGCTCATTCGGTCCAACAAGTACATCGTCTCCAACCTAGGTACGAGCCATGTGGGCGCTACCTCCGCCAACGCGGAGGAAGAAGAAGTGCGCCAGTTACTCGGCGACAAGCGGCGCTTGGAGAACGAGATTTCCCAGATGACGGTTCACATCAGCAAGCTGCAGAACCTCAAGGACGACGACCTGCTGAGCTACGTCACCCGCACGGGGCTGCTGACGGCGGAGTCCTACTGCTCTGCCAAGGTGCGCAGCCTGAATGAGCAATTCACCAAGGAAATCGACGAACGCAACCAAAAGCTGCTGAGCGGCTATGGGGAGAACCACCCCAACATCAAGCGCCTTGACGAGCAGCACAAGACCACGCGTGAGCAATTGTACGCAGAGCTCGTGGGTATGCGCGATGCCATGGCCGACCAAATCGACGTCAAGAAGTCTGAGCTGGCCAAGCTGGCCCAGCGCAGCGACGAAGCCCGCGACCGCCTGCGCGAGAAAACGCTGGACGACCGCCGCGTGAACACGGCCATCCAGGAGTACCAAGCGGAGAAGGCTCGCTACGACGAGCTGAACAACCGCTTCCTGAGTGAGTGCGCCCGACTCGAGGTGCCGCGTCCCTGCTACAAGCAGCACAGCCAGCCCTACGAGGCCAGTGCACCGAGCAGCCCCAACAAAAACCTCAACACCATCGTGGGTGCCGTCATCGGTCTCATCGCAGCCATCATCACTGCCTTCACCTTCAACTACTTCGACACCTCCATTAAGTCCCTGGAAGACGCCGAGGTACGCTTGGGCCTGCCCGTGTTGGGTGTGATTCCCCAAGATGCCGGTATCCTGATGTTGCAGGACGGCGACAGCCCGGATGCCGAGGCCTACCGCATTCTGCGCACGAACATCGAGCTGAAGCGCAGCGTCTTCAAGGCCACAACCTTCTGTGTCTGCTCGGCAAATGCCGGCGAAGGTAAGACAACCACTCTGAGCAACTTGGCCTATGTTCTGGCACAGGGTGGGTACAGCACGCTGATGATCGATGCCGATATGCGCCGCCCGCGCTTGGCTCGCTATGCCGAGATTTCCGCCGACGCGGGTCTGAGCAACTACCTCTCCTCCAACATGGAGTTGCGCGACGTCGTGGTGAAAACCAAGGTGCCGAACCTGTACATCCTGCCCCCCGGGCCCATCCCGACGGACCCCTCCGGCCTGCTGGGGTCTCACCGCATGAACCAGCTCATCGAGGAAGCGACGGCCCGCTTCGACTATGTGCTGTTCGACTCCCCGCCGGCGCTGGGCGTGAGCGATGCCTCCCTGCTGGTGAGCAAAGCGGATGCCACGCTGCTGGTGCTGCAGCCCCGCAAGATGCCCGTGAAGGCTCTGCAGCGCGCCAAGACGACCATCCAGAACGCGGGCGGTCAGATCATGGGCTTGGTGATGAACAATGTGGACATCTCCAGCGACACGCAGTACCAGTACTACACCACCTACTATTCCTACTACTCCGGCGACAAGAGCCGCAAGGAGCCGAAGGCTGCCGCCAAGACGACGGACACCGCGACCAAGCCCGCTCTTGCCGCAAACGAGAACCAAGAAGGAGACATCTACTGAAGCTATGCAGACAAAACTAATCCGAATTCTCTTGGCGGTCATGCTCATGCTGCTGCCGGCCATGGCCCAAACCTCCACAGAGGTGCGTGCCATGCCGGGCGGTGACGTGATCATCAACGTCAAGAATGTGCCCTCCGAAGATGCGGGCACCGTCAACGGCAAGTACACCGTCAACCGAGGCGACGGCACCATCAAGCTGCCCTACCTCAGCAGCGGCGTCAAGGTCTCCGGCAAAACGGCTCGTGACATCGAGCGTGTGGTGCGGGATATGTATGTGGAGCAGAAAATCTACTCCGACCCCATCGTTCAGGTGCAGATTGACTCCGACGAGGGCAGTGTGGTACGCCGTACGGTGATGGTCACCGGTTACGTGGGAGCCAAGAAGAACCTTCCCTTCCGCGAGAACCTCACCCTGCTGCAGGCCCTCATCGAGTGCGGTGACATCTCGGACATGGGCAGCCGCTACATTCAGGTGACCCGCGGCACGCAGACCCGCACTTACGACTACTTCAGTGCCCGCGACCGCGCCCTGAAACTGCGTCCGGATGACGAAATCTACGTCCCCCGCCGCCCGATCTACGAGGGACGCCCCGGCAGCATCGGCCCGTAGTCGCCCGCTGCATCCCCACCTCGGGCCCCGGCACACCACCGGGGCCTTTTTTATCACAGGAAACACGCCACGATGGAAACCGCCCCCAAGCGCCTGCTGCTGCTGACCGTTGCCTACGGGCAAGGGCATAATGCCGCGGCTGCCGCCATAGCCGAGGAGTTCGAGGCCCGCGGCTGGCAGACCCGCACGCTGGATCCCTGCGCCCTGAGCAGCCCGACCGTCTTCCGCGCCACGCAGATGTTCTACAACTTCTGCGTTCGCCGCATGCCTTGGTTGTGGCGCGTCACCTATGCCCAGACGGACACCGCAGACTGGGCGGAGGGCGTGCGCCTGCCGATTCTGCGCGGCTGCACCCGCCGCCTGGCGGAGGAGGTGCGGGCCTATGCTCCGCATGCCATCATCTGCACCTACCCGCTGTATGCCTACATGCTCGATGACGCCGGCATCACCATCCCCTGCACGATGGTGGTCACGGATGCCATCGAAATCAGCCGCCCGTGGATCAAATCCCGTGCGCGGCTCGTCTGCCTGCCGGATGCCGAGTCCCACCGCATGATGGAGGAACGCTTCGGCTTCTTCGAGAGCGCCTGCACCACCGGGTTTCCCGTGCGGCGGGCCTTCACGCCCCCGCAGCAGCGCAGCCTGCCGAGCCCGCAGAACCTGGGCATCGTCTACGGCGCCTATGACAGCACCCGCCGGGTGACGGATGACCTGCGCAGCCTCCTGTCGGCCTACCCCGGCTGCCGCATCACACTCATCGCGGGGGGGCGTACCGAGCGCTTCCGCCGCCTTCAGTCGGCCGAGGTGCAGAGCGGCCGACTGACCATCCTGCCGTCCACTCAAGAGATGGACGTCCTTTTCCGCGGGGCGCATCTGTACATCGGCAAAGCCGGTGCCGCCACGGTGTTCGAGGCCTATGCCTGCCACCTCCCCGTCATCATCAACTACGCCCTCCCCGGCCAGGAGCAGGGCAATCTTCAAAAGCTGCTGCAGGACGGCGGCGGCGCCTATGCCTGCGGCGCGCGCGACCTGCTGCACACCATCGACACCCTGATGGCCGACGGGGCCGCGCGTTGGCAGAGCATGAGTGCCGCCATGGCCGCCAACAACACACGCGGAGCCGCCGCTGCCATCTACCGCGCCGTCATCCGCCACTTCTTCTCATGAGCTGCCCCCCGCTAGAGAGCACGTTGCTGATCGATAACTCCAACACGCGCACCAAGTTCCTGCTCATGCAGGAGGGCCAGTTGCTGCACGGCAGCATGCGCTCCATCCCCACGGTGGAGATTACCCCCGCCTCCGTCTCGGCCCTGCTCGCCGGCTGGTCCTTCCGCCGCGCCGTTATTGCCTCGGTCGTCCCCTGTGCGCTGGAGGTGTTGCTGGCTTCACTCCCCTGCCCCGTCACGGTGCTCGGCGCCGCCTCCTCTCCCCTGCCGCTGGACTTCGATTACCCCGGCGTGGGCACCTTGGGGGCGGACCGCGTGGCGAACGCGCTGGCCGTTGCCGTGGAGTACGCCCTGCCCTGCATCGCCATCGACTTGGGCACTGCCGTCACCTTCGATGTTATCGTGGAGCGCAACAGCCGTGCCTGTTTCATCGGTGGCGTCATCTCCCCCGGCCTGCTCACCCTCGCCGGCAGCCTGCACCGCAATACCGCCCAGCTCCCGCAAATCGCGCTCTCCCGTCCGCCCCACGCCATCGGCCGCAACACGCGGGAGGCCATGCAAATCGGTGTCCACCTCGGTTTCGTCGGCATGGTCAGCTCCATCGTCAGCGGCCTCCGCAGGGAGCTCGGTACCGAGGCCGGGCTCGTCCTCACGGGCGGGGATGCCGAGCTCATCGCTCCCCACCTCAGCGGCAAGGTCACCATCGCGCCTTACCTGACTTTCAACGGAATTGCCCTCGCAGCGCAGGCTCTGACGTGATTTTTTCGCCCCGATGTAAGAATTTGATTGCAATCCTCCACGGAATAGTGTATGCTTGCCTGCGGTTAAAGCAATAACTCTTATGTCAGACAGTATCTTATCCCAAGTGAAGGAAATCATCGTCGAGCAGCTCAGCGTTGAACCCGAGAAGGTGACTCTCGATGCCAAGTTCATCGAGGACCTCGGTGCCGATTCGCTCGACAACGTGGAGCTCATCATGGCCTTCGAGGAGAAGTTCTCCGTGGAGGTGCCGGACGACGTCGCCGAGACGCTCAAGACGGTGAAAGATGTAGTTGACTACATCGAGAAGCAGCAGGCATAACACGCTATCGTTTTTCCGGGCGGCTCCTCCTGATTCTCGGCGGAGCCGCTTTTTTTCTCAACACCCCGCAGCACCGTGAACGCCTCCTCCTTCAACTATGCATTGGAGCAAACGCGCGTTCTGTATGTACCGGATCGGCGCATCGACAGCTTCGGGGAGACCAATTTCAACTTCCGCCTGCTGTCCGAGCCTATGGACAGTGTGGGGCAATGCCGCATCCGCAGCGGCACGGTAGAAGCGCACCGGCCGCGCATCATCCGACCGAGTGAGCTTACGGGCGTCGAGCTGGAGGGCTTCACCCCCCAAGCGGCGCAGTTCTTTGAGTGGCTGAAGGTGCGCGGCATCGCCCTGCGGGCTCTGCTGCGCTACGGGTTCCGCTTTACGCGCACGGAGGTGCACGAGGAGCTGGTGCACGAGGACATACGGGAGGTGGGGGACCGCTTGGTGCAGGAGGCCCTGCACAGCGGGGATGCGTTCCGCGCCGTGATTCTGGGCATTGATGACGCTTGGGAGGCCTCCCTGCTCCGCTTCATGATCGAAATGATACAGCAATCCAATGAAATCAACGTTTTTGATTATAAGCGGCGCGGTCTTATTTAGCGCCGTCGCTGCGGAGGAGGAGAATTACTCCCTGTGGCCGCGGCGTCCCGAGGAGCTCAAGCAGGCGCAGGAGCTGATGAGCCGCCGACAGTATGACCGCGCAGAGGAGCTGCTGGCGCCTTACCTGACGCAGAACGGCATCGCGGGGCGCGAGGCGCGGCAAATCCTCGGTTCGTTGAACGTGGGCCGCTACCTCAGCCGCGAACATCCGGGGGCGGAGGTGTACGCCGTGCGGCGCGGGGATACCGTGGCCAAGATCGCGAAGGCGCACAAGTGCCCGCAGGATGTGCTGCTGCTGATCAACGGTATTGTGGAACCCTCTGCCCTGCGCGTGGGCCAAAAGCTCGTGGTGGTTCCCATGCGCCTGCGGATGGTAATCAACCCGCGGCAGCGGGAGCTCTGCGTGTGGGACGGGGATAAGCTGGTGGCGGATTACGGCCTGACGGAGGTGAAGGAGGACAACGGTAAGGGCAATGAGCAGACCACACTCAAGGCGCGGGATGGCTACATCGACGGGGCTAAGTTGCCCGCACATTCGGCGTCTCACGCCTCTGCCAACCGTGTACTGTGTCTGGAGAACGGGCTCTTCATCGCCGGGGAGGAGAACCCGCGCGGTAAGACGCTCCGCATGAATCAGCGGGATCTCAACGAGCTGGCGCTGTTACTGGGCGTTGGGGCGGAGGTACAGATCCTGCGGGAGGAGGCTAAGCCCGGGCAATAAGCCACCTCAGCGTTTTTTCCGCGGACGCAGGCCGATATAGTTGCGCACGGGCTTGAGGTTGCTCTGCACGCGCCGTCCGTCGCATTGCAGGGCGGTGGAGGAACCGCCGTCCAGGTTCAGGGCCGTCTGCACGCGAAAGCCCCGCAACGTGCCGGGGCGGGCCAAGTGCTCGGCCAAGGCCTTCAGGGTCATCGGGGTGGAGATGCCCAAACACCAGTTCCCCCGCCCGTCCGTGGCAATAAATGTGCGGCAGGCCGATTTCTGAGCATTCAGGCCTGCAATGGACCGCCCCGCTTCTACCAAGTAAGGCCCACCCTGCACCGCCTCGCGCATGGCCTCCGTCGGCCGACTCAAGCGGCTGCTGCGTTCCAAGCGCAGGGTCTTGCCGTCGTCATACAGCACTCCCGCCACGGAGAAGCCCCCGGTGGCTAAGCGGGTGATGCTCTTGCCCTCATGCCGCACCAAACCGATGGGCACCCCTGCCTCCCCCGCAGCAAAATACCCGCCGTTGCTCCCCGTGCGGCAGCCGTTCGCAGCCAAGGCCGCTGCCAAACTACCGTACCGGGGCTTGGCCAAGTTCCCTTCGTCCGCCACCACCAGCTCCGTCTCCCCTGCGCGGAAGCGGTACACCTCCAACTTCTCCTCCCCCACCAGCCAAGCCGGCAACACCGACTCCTTCCTCGGCAGCCGCACCGTCTCCTGCTGCGCCGCCACAGACATCACCCCGAACAACACCACGAACCAAAACACAAAGAACCTCATACCCTCATCCTACCACATTCCCCACCCCTCCGCAAGCCCAATGCAAGCGGAGCAGTGCAGATGCGGATTGAAACTTCTCACTGCCGTGACTGTAGAAAGAGAGAACTTCCTGACCCCGGCATGAAAGGAATTTTCGGGAAGTCAGTGGTCTGCCCGGCCCGGTGCAGACGGAATGCCCCGGAATAGGAGGTCCCTTGATAATTTTGAAAAATTTCAAGGCCCTCCCACTAAGGTGGTATCCCCTTCTCGACACCGAGTAGTCCTTTCTTGGTCAGACTAACGGGGCTGAATGTATTGTTGCATTTTCTATCGTCTGTGTCAAGCC
>SFDX01000026.1 GCA_004557455.1 Akkermansia muciniphila
CGATGTAGAACTTCACACCATTCTTGACGTAAGATTTGTTACCATTATTCAAGGTGAAGGAGCCGGTGGAAGAACCGAAACCGACCAGCTTGTAAGCCGACCCTTCACCCAAAGCATCGGTAAGCAGATATGCCCAGTTGCTGTCTCCCAAGACGAAATCGATGCCGGTCAGCGAACCGGATACATTGATCAGCGGCGTATTGGTACCGAGGCCAGCCAGAACACCATCACCGATCGTGATAGAAGAAGCCGTCATATCACCGTCCACCGTCAGGGAACTGCCCAAGGTGAAAGCGGAGGCTGTCATGTTGCCGGTCAGGGTGGCCCCCTTATTCAGAGATGCCCCGCTGCCCAGCTCCATGGACTTGCCGCTGATGGTGGCGTTTACAGTAGTATTGTCTGCGAACTTCACCGTGGAAGCCGTACCCGTGTAACTACCGGTCCAGTCCGAGATGTTGTCCGTGAAGGACACAGTGCCGGAGGAGGTATCAGAAATGCTGCCCGAGCCCTTCAGCTCGCCGCTGAAGGCGGAATCACCCGTGCCGCTGAGGGACAGGGTGGCGCCCTCCTTCAACTCCATATTCGCGGTGGTCGTACCCGTGCTTGCCGTCACAGCCCCGCCAAGGTTTAAGGTGCTCCCGGAGGCGGACAGATGATTCAAATTGGCCAAGCTACCGATTGTTGAATCGCTCAGGTTGATAGTACCGGTCCAAGTGCCGTCCACCTGCGTTGCCTCAGTATCGGCCTCGGAGGCACCGCTCATGTTGTAGACGCCGGAGCCCTTCAGGGTCAGTTTGCCAGACTCAATCTTGACCTTATCGAGCGACACAGTTTTGTCGATGGTCAGAGAAGCGTCCTGCTTGAGGGTGATACCCCCCGTTGCCTCGAGAGCCTTATTCATCACAAGGTTACCACCGTTGAGAACAAGCCCTTCCGTTGCAGCGGAGTCAGCCGCGTTGTTGTCGGCATCGTAGGTCACATCCCCGCTGTTGATGTAGTAGAGCCCACTCGTTCCGACGTTGGTGATAGTCGCATTGCCGCCGTCAACGGTGACGGTGAAGCCCGTGCCGCCCACGGAAACCTGCGTGGTGTCGGTAAATCCGCTGATGGCTCCGGTCTCGCTACTCCTGATGATGTAGTAGTCACCGGACTCATAGCCGTTACCCGCTATCGCCCCCGGGGTGGAGTCATGGTAAGAGGTGCCCTGCTTATCGAGTTTGTCCAAGGAGCTGAACGACAGGCTGCCGTTCGTCCCCAGAGACAGCGTGCCGTCACACTCGATGGTGGAACCGAACGAAGCAGATCCGTCAATCGTGAGCGAGTTGCCGTTCGTCACCTTCAGAGAACCGCTGCCCTTCACAGTGCCGCCCAAACTCGTGGTCCCCTCGTTGGTCATCAATACCGCCCCCTCCTCCAAGGAGATGGTGCCCGCCGTGGACGCAGTGTTGCCCTTCAGACTCAGCGTTGCGCCCTTCTTCACCGACACGGAGCCGCTGCCGTCAGACATACCGGCCAATTTCAAGGTTCCCCCGGTCACCTCAACGCTTGTCGCCTTCTCCAGAGAATTCAGGATCTCCGTTGTGCCCGAGCTGACCAATTTGCCGGTACCGTCAAGGTTGTTAATCGTATTGTCACTTCCGGTCAGGGTTGTAGCACCATTCGCCTTAAGGGTGGTGATGAAGTTTTCATTGCCGGAAATCAGGCTACTGCCATTATCTTCCATCGTACCGATAATGTTGCTGTCCCCTGTAATCGTCACCCCCGTATAAGTGTTTAGATTTGTAATAGCGTTACCATTGCCAGATATGAGAGCCCCACCGTTGTCGGTCAAAGTTGTGATGATGTTTGAATTTCCGGAGATGATAGAACTCCCACTGCCGACATAGGTCCCGATTTCAGCACTGTTGCTGCGGAGCTCGCTCTGTGCGTTTGCCGTCAAGGTCGTGACCGCCAGAGCACCCTCAAAAATGGCCGTATTTCCAACATTGATTGTCAACTTATCCGCCGACACACTCTTGGAGAAGGTGGCATCCGTATCGACAACGACGGAAAGGATACCTCCGGACGAGGTGCGGAGGATGTCAATGTTGACATCCTTGGCATTGCCGGAGAAGGTGAGGGTTGAAGCAGACGATGCATTTGCACATTGCAGCTCAAATTTACCGGTCCACTCCGCAATGTCCCCCGAGTAGGTGTAATTCATGTAGCGTGTGCCGCTGTTATTTATGTTGGCAACGAATGTGCCGGTGCCGGACCAATTACCGGAGAAGGTTGCCGTGTATGCATTTTGGGAATACGAACCATTCGTCCAAGCCTTAGTAGACCCGTTGTCCGTCAATTTTACGTTGTAATCATTAATTCCGGCCCATGTGGTATACCAGCCCGTAAAGCCGTTGAATTCAAGCAACGACTTCGAGCCATTGACAAAATTATCAAAAGCGTAGGCAGCAGCACTTCCTCCGGTGAGTGTAACGGTACCCGTCCACGCCGAGGATAGAGCAGCACCGTTGATATCCGTTGCAGGAGCCGCAAGGTTCAGAGCGACCGCACCATCACCCATCAAAGCGAATGTTGCAGGCGTAGTCGAAGTCATGTCGAGGATGCTCCCGGCATTGACCTGAACATACTGCGGCTGCCCGGAAGCGAAATCACCGGACATCAGATCCGACAGATTGGTAGTCCCGGCCGCCTGGACCAAGTAGGTGGTTCCTAATGCATCACCAACGTAGACATAGTCATCCCCGGACTGCGTCACAGTGCGGCCATCGGATCCCGTCAGAGTTCCCGTGAAGGTACCTGTATTCTTGACGATGGTGTAGGTGTACTTGGCATCCGTAATCCAGCCATTGGTTCCGGCTGCCGGAGCGGTCCCCTCAGTAAGAGTGGAGTCGAAATTGATGAGGTTTGCATCCGAGAGATCGACTGTAACTGTGCCTCCGAGAGACATCGTGCCCTGATTATAAGCGGTAGAAGCAAGCGTGATGTTCCCGTTTGCCGTCAGCGTGCTCCCCGATGCAACATTGATATGGCCATTGGCCGTAATCGCATTCCCTAGGGTAACATTGCCGTTTGTCTCGAGAGTGGCTCCATTGTCAATTGTAAGATCCCCGCTGCCGATCGAGGCGCCGTCTTTCAGCAGAAGGGTGCCGGCCCGAACGGTGAACGCCCGGCTGCAATTCCCGGGATTATCGCTCTTGTTGTCAATAATCATGGTACCATTCCCTGTTTTAAGGACGGTGCCGGCGTAGTCGCCGTTTACAAACTGCGAAGCAATGGTAAGTTCCCCACTGACGGAGAATTCCACTTGTTGACGGACCCTAATATCAACAGCAATCGTATTATCCGTACCCGAGGCAGAAACCGTGGTTCCAAAAGTGCCGAAGGAGGTGCCGGCATTGTCCGTATTGACCAAGGAATAGCCCTTCAGCACCAAGTTTGACTTAAGGGTGAGAGAAGACGGATTAGAACCGATGACGTCATTAATGGTCAGGACAGCCTTGTTGCCTTCCTCTCCCGAAAGAGAGAGCGCGGAGGGGGAAGCAGACCAGCCCAAAACATCATGATTTTTCAGAATGAGAGTACCCCCGGCACCGATGACGACAGAAGCAGAGGAAGCAATAGCACTTGTGCCGCCATTGCTCTCTGCATCCAAAGAGAGGACGCCACCGTTTGAAATATTGATGTAGGGACCCGTGATGAGAGTTGTTCCCTTAGTGCCCGACAAGCTGACAGAACCGCCGGAGACATTCAGACTGCCCTTGATGACGCCGGCTGTCAAGTTGCCTCCTGTCACGTTGACATTGCCCTCAATTTCTCCGCTTACGGTGATCGTCCCTTCTCCCCCGAAGGTAATTTGGCTTCCGGAGGAAGAGATGGTGCCGAGCGACAGAGTAGCACCGCCGGACACCTCGAAGGTGTAATTGCCCTCGGAAAGTAACTGAGAGACAGAGAGGCTCTCAGTGACCTTCACAGTACCCAGACCGGCCTTGAACAGAGCCGTGCCGCCGTCCGTGAAGGCTGAGGGCGTACCCTCATCGCTCCAGTTGAGGGAAGAGAGATCCCAAGAGTCACCGCTAGCCCCGCTCCAAACCAAGCAGTTGTTCAGCGTAGCCGTAAAGCCGATGTCGTTGACGTATTCGTAGACACCGCCGGTCTTTCCTCCTGTGCATTGGGTACCGAAGACCAGCAAAATATAGTCACCACTGTTGCATGTCAGGTCGTCGAAGTTCAGATTGACCTTCGTTCCGGCGGTGGAGAGATCGGCCGATGCTGTAGAGGATGCCGGTGAAATTCGCGTCACGTCCCAAGCATTGGTCTCCGTATTGAAGCTCGCGGTGTACATGGAGTACGCGAGCTTGCTGTCCGGCGTGAAGGAGACGGAGAGTCCGGTGGTTCCATCCAAGGCGGACATGCAGGCCATCACCCATTCACCGGCGTACCCCGATCGGGCAACTAAGGTAAGGTCGTTGCCGGCAACGGAAACGTCATTGCCGGGGTTGCTTCCGTTGCCTGTACCCCAATACCACGCGCTGCCGGAAGGCGAAGCAGCGGTAATGGCTGTCTTGGCTGCGTCGGCTGTATGACTTGCCTCGCCATTGAAGAGTCCGGTACCGAGCCGAGTTGTGGTCCCCGGGAGGGTCATCTGAAATTCCGCAGCCTCGGCCTGAGAGTACGCGAAAGCCGCGACACCGGAGACTGTGGTGGCGAGAGGAGTGAGCAAGCCCATGCAAGCGAGCAGGGCGGCGCGGAGGCCCTTAGGTAAGTGCAATTTCATGATGAAGAAGAGTTAAGTGCTGAACGCGGCGCAGGGACATGCACAGGCACGGCGGCCGGCCGGCTCTCTCTTTCTCTCTCTCAACGAAACCGGACAGACGACGGGCAGGCATGCCCCTGCGCTCATTGGAAGAATACAGCATTCCGAATGCTGTGTCAAGCGGAAAAGTGAGGAAAATCCGATAAAAACGGCAGATTTTTTTACGGAGGGGACAAAAAGTAAATTCCTCTGACGGCGGGGAAATTCGGCGCAAGTCATTCATGCTCAACCGGGAAGCCGGGGGTGCATTCGGAATGCTGTAGTCATGCGAAATAGGCTGCCGCGGTAGGGGGTTGACAGACGGGGAAGGGGAGGGTATACTGGGGGCAATGAAGGTGATCAGGATGATGACAGTACTACTGGCCATGCTGTGGGCGGTAGGAACGGCGGGAGCTTGGCAGCAGGTGAACGAGAACGCAGGCGAGCCGGCGCGGGAGTTCCGCGCGGCGTGGGTGGCCACGGTGTTCAACCTAGATTGGCCGAGCCGATCGGGCTTGAGTGCGGCGGCTCAGCAGCGGGAGCTCATCTCCATTCTGGACACGGCGCGGCGCCTGCGCCTCAACGCCATCATCCTGCAGGTGCGGCCGAACGGCGATGCGCTGTACCGCTCCTCCCTGGAGCCGTGGAGCGGCTGGCTGAGCGGGGCAGGGGTGAATCCCGGGTACGACCCGCTGGCCTTCGCGGTACAGGAAGCGCACCGCCGCGGGCTGGAGCTGCATGCCTGGTTCAACCCCTTCCGCGCCACCGTCAGCGGGCGCCCCGTGGGGCGGGGGCACATCTCCCAACGCCGCCCGGACCTCATCCGCAAGGCCGGCAGCACGACCATCCTGAACCCCTCGGCCTCGGCCTCCAAGGAACACGTCCTCAAAGTCATCATGGACGTCGTGCGGCGGTATGACATCGACGGCGTGCATCTGGACGACTACTTCTACCCCTATCCACCCAACAACAATATAGCGGATGGCAAGAGCCCGGCACAGCGCCGCGCGGCCATCGACAGCTTTGTGAGCGACCTGTACAGCAGAGTGAAGCGCGAGAAACCCTGGGTACGCGTCGGCATCAGCCCCTTCGGCATCTGGCAGCCCGGCTACCCCGCGGGCGTGAGTGCGGGCGTGAACGCCTATGAGCACTTGGCCTGTGATGCCCGCAAATGGCTCGCCAAAGGGTGGGTCGACTACCTCTCCCCGCAGCTTTACTGGCGCATCCAAGGCCCGCAGAGCTTCACCGCGCTCATGCAGTGGTGGGCCGGCATCAACCGCTCTCGCCCCGTGTGGCCCGGCATCGCCTCCGTTCGCATCAACAGCAGCGAAGACCCCGGCCGCCCGGCCTCCGAGATCGGGGCACAGGTAGACGCTGCGCGCAAGTACGCCAACCGCACGGGAGCCGGCGAAATCTTCTGGAGCTGGAAGTCCCTGGGCACCAACCGCGGCGGCGTGCAGAAAGAACTGGCGCGCCGCTACTCCGGCATAGCCCTGCCGCCGTCCATGCCTTGGTCCGGCTCCGCTCGCCCCGCCCGCCCCGGCGTCACCGCGCAGGCGGCCCGGGACGGCGTATCCCTACGCTGGACTCCCGCGGACAAGCTAGCGCGCAAGTGGGTGGTGCAAGTCCTGAGCGGCAACCGCTGGCACACCGTGTATGTGTTGCCCGGCGACGCGCGCGGCGTGACTCTGCCCTCTGCCGTATCCAAGGCCGCCCGCCGCATTGCCGTACGCGCCGTCTCCGGCACGGGCATCAGCGGGCAGGCGGGGGTTTGTGCCCCCTGAGGAGCAAGGCGAGCGGGGTAAAAACGCCCCGCTACTGCCTTTTCGGTAAAAAAATGCTTGCCATCCTGCCCCGTGGCTGCTAGACTGAACGAGTACCATACGCGATACTCGGCATGAACAAGTTACTTTTGGCATTAGTGATGACCGCCGCCTGCGGCTTGGCAGCAGGCCAGGGACGCACCGGCGGCAAAACAAGCGGCAACGAGCCCCCGCCCATCCCCAAGACCGGCGTGCGATTCGTCGTGCTCCCCGGCCCCGGCAAGGCCCTTCCCTCCCCCGTTTATGTGAAACAGGGCAAGAACTTCTACCGCTCGGTGCGCCTCGGCAGCCGCACCCCCAGTGTGCGCGTGACCCCCACCGCCGGTGTGGTTGACTTTTTGGAGAGCGATCCGACCGCGAACGCCGTGGGTGACGACAAGAGCAAGAAAGAGCTGCCGGAGGTGAAAACCGTGATGAGCGTGAAGCTGCAGCAGAGCTTCGACAAAACCCTCTGCATCCTGAGCCCCTCGGAAAACGGCAACCCCACCGTACGCTTGGTGAACGAAGCGGACTTCCCGCAGAAAGGCGTGCACATCATCAACCTGTCCACCAAACCCCTGTTGATGGAAACCTCGCTGAAAGGCGACTTCTCCGACAAGAAAGCCAACCTGATCAAGGCAGGCAACAAGATCACCAAGGAGAACACCTGGTCCTTCAACGACGGCGCGGACGGGCAGGCCGTATCCTTCCGCCTGACGACCTATGCCAAGGAGGTGAAAGACCGCAAGACCCTGCGCTCCAGCCGCTTTGCCGTATCTGCCAAGCAATCGCAGATCAACGTGGTGGTGGATAACCCGCGGACCGGCGGAGTGCAGTTCCTCTCCATTCAGCTGACCGACCACTGACGCGACCATGCCCCTGCAACAACACAGCAACGACGACATTGCCAAGCGCATGGCGCGCATCGGCGATGAGTTCGCCGTGAACGGCAATTTCCTGTACGGCGAAGAGCTGTGCAACGGCCACATCAACACCACCTACCGCGTCTGCTACCGCAGCGAGGACGGACGGGAAGACCGCTACATCCTGCAACGCATCAACGACTATGTGTTCAAGGATCCCGCCCAAGTGATGCGCAACGTGGAGAAAGTCACGCGCCACATCTCCTGGAAGATCCTGCGCCGCCGCCGCGATGCCGCCGGCCAGACCCTGCAGCTCTACCCCGCGCGGGGCGGGCGCAACTACATCATGCTGCCCGAAGAGGGCGGCATGTGGCGCTGTTACAACAACATCGAGGGCACCCACACCTACGATGTGGTGGAGAACACCCGCCAAGCCTACCAAGCCGGCTACGCCTTCGGCTCCTTCCAGGACCTCATCTGCGACATGAACCCGGAGGACATCAAGGAATCCATCCCTGATTTCCACAACACGCCCAAGCGCTATGCCGACCTGCTCACCAGCGTGGCCGCCGACCCGCTGGGGCGCGCCGCCAACTGCCGCGAGGAGATCGAGAAACTGGCCGCCTGGTCCGGCCGCTTCGGCAAGCTGACGGCCATGCAAGCCAAGGGAGACCTGCCCACCCGCATCACCCACAACGACACCAAGATCAACAACGTGATGCTGGACGAGGAGACGGACACGGCCGTCTGCGTCATTGACTTGGACACCGTGATGCCGGGGCTGGTGCTGTACGACTTCGGCGACATGGTGCGCACCGCCACCTGCCGCGCCAACGAGGACGAGGAAGACCTGAGCAAGGTTTACATGCAGCTGCCCTTCTTCGAGTCCCTGGCGGAGGGGTATCTGGATGCCGCACACGGCTTCCTGACCCCGACGGAGGTGGACTGGCTGGCCTTCTCCGGCTGGCTGATTACCACGGAGATCGGCATGCGATTCCTGACGGATTATCTGGATGGGGACAAGTACTTCCGCACCTCGAAACCGGAGCACAACCTCATCCGCGCGCGCAACCAATTTAAGCTGGCGGAGAGCATCGACTCCCACTTGGAGCAGATGCAGCAGTACATCCGCCGACTGATGCGATCCTACGGCAAGAGATGAACATCCTTCGGGCAGTATCCGTTATCTCGGTCTGTGCTGCGGCTTTTTGCGCGATGTCGGAAGCCAAGTTGCCGCAGGAGCTGGGTGACTTGGTGCAGGACAAAAACGTCCGCAAGCAGGGGGAAAACACCTACCTGTTTTGCCTGCCCGGCTCGCCCGTACTGGTGCACTGCGCGGGCGAGAAGCTGGGGTTCATCCTGATTTACGAAGGCGAGACCGATGCCGGAAAACAGGCGGACGAGATTCTTGCTCGCCTGCCCAAGAAAGGCTGGAAAAAGCTTAAGCCCGCGACGGGGGGCGGTGCGGTGCTCTACAACGCCGCGACCCTGCGCGAGGTATCCCGCAGCACGGCCTTGGGGCGTCTGGGCGCCTATGCCACCGCCCGCATGCTACTGGACCGGGATGCCGAGCTGCTGCGCCTGGCGCGAGACCGCTCCACCTGGCGCGTGAAGGACGGCGACACCAAGCTGACGCTGAGCATCCTCTCCACGGAGGGCGGCATCCTGCTGGTGACGGGGCGGAGCTGGACGGACGGCAGCGTGCGCAGTCTGCGCGGCGTGTTGCCTTGGTTGCCGCAGGCCAAGCCCATCCTCTCCTCGCAGGAGAAAGCCAAGTGCCGCGAGCTGGGGGTGAACAAGGTCTTCTTCTCTGCTCCGGATTCCCTCTGTATTGCTCAGGTGAAGGAAGGCGAGCTGATCATGGGCAGCGAGTCCACGCTGGGGCGCTATGTCCGCAAGGGCGTCTCCGCCGCCAACTCCGTTACAATCTTCCCCACTGCGCTGACAGCCTTTACCGCCTCTGCCCCCGCCGCTGCGGAGGAGGATGAAACGGACGAGACCGAAGACGACGCCGATGACGGCGACGGTGAGGACGATACGGACAGCCGCGAGGAGGCTGCGGAGGCACTGAAAGCCTACATCAAATACCTTAAGAGCCTGTAATTATCCCCGGCAGGGGAAAGGAAGCCCCGCCCGCCGGAAGATTTCCGCCAGCTGCTCCTTGGGGCGATTCGGCCAGTTCTTGTTGGCCAAAGGACTGGCCGGGCTGGGGTGCAGGATGGTACCGAGCACGAACTCATGCCCCGGGAGGGCTGCGGCGGCCGTCTCCAGCTGCTTGAGCGCATAGCCCCCCACGCCGATGAGCACGCGGGGTTGCAGAATCTCCAGCAGGCGCACCAAGTGGCGTTGGCAGGCGGCATCTACCTGCGCTGCCTGCTCCTTGGGCAGTTGTGTGGGGGTGATGTTCGAGCCGGTCTCGCTCATCCAAATCAGGGGGCAGTAGTTGGCCACATAGGAGTCCGCAAAAAAGGCCTCCGCCGTGCCGTACAGCTCCTCGAACAGCCCCCACAGCCGCCGCCCGCTCACCTCCGAGCGCGGGCAGTTGAAGCCCTGCACGGGGCGCTTGGGGTGCATGACCGGCGGTTGCCCGATGCAGGCAGAAATCCCCATCCACAGGCGCACGGCTGCTACCTCGCCGAAGGGGACACCCGTCTGCGCCATGCCGAAGGGCCCGGGGTTCATCCCCAGGTAAAGCACCTTCTTGGGACCGTTGCCGAAGCGGCGCACATAGGCCTCATGCCCGGCCCAAGCGTACTCCAGCGGGTTGTAGGTGTAGGCCACCGGCGCGCGGAACTCCGTGGCCGCCATAGCAGTGCACAGCTCGCGGGCTGCTTCCAATACCTGTTCAGACATCACGCGGGGCATTGTACCACAGGCTTCCCGAAAGAGCAACCAATTATCGGCTTGATAAATCGGCTCCGTTCGGATATAATGGGCGGCGTGAAAGTCATCGCAATTGCAAACCAGAAAGGCGGAGTCGGCAAAACGACCACGGCCGTCAACCTCTCCGCCGCTTTGGCGCAGCGCGGCAAGCGCGTGTTGCTCATTGATATGGACTCCCAGGCCAATGCCAGCTCCGCGCTGGGCATCGAGGCTACGGGGGAGGACAGTCTGTACCAAGCCCTGATTGGTAATAAGCTGATGGAAGAGCTCATTCGCCCCGCCCACCGCCGCAACCTTTCCATTGTTCCGGCGCATATGGACCTGGCGGGCGTGGAGATCGAGCTTACCCGCAACGGCAACCACCTTTCCTGCATGAGCCAAGCCATCGAGGGGCTGCGCTCTGCCCGCTTCTATGACTATATTTTCTTGGACACGCCGCCCTCCTTGGGGGTGCTGATGACTTCCTCCCTCTGCGCCTGCGATGAGGTGCTCACGCCCCTGCAATGCGAGTTTCTGAGCTTGGACGGTCTCTCCAAAATCCTCACCATCATGGAGCAGGTGAAGGAGAGCGGAGCCAACCCCAAGCTGCGGCATGAGGGTGTTATCATGACCATGTATAACAACACCAACCTGGCGAATCAGGTGATTGCTCAGGTGCGGGAGAACCTGCCGGATAAGCTTTACAAGACCGTCATCCCGCGCTCGGTTCGCGTGGCTGAGGCCCCCAGTTTCGGCAAGACCATCATGGAGCACGACCCCTACGGCACGGCTTCCGTGGCCTATCAAAACGCGGCCAAGGAGTTCATCGCCCGCCACCGCTGACTGCCCTGCCGCCATGCTCTCTTGGCTCTACCCGAACACCTGCCGGCTCTGCGGTGAGGCGTGCGAGGACGGCCTCTGCGAGCGTTGTCGGGGAACTTTGCTGCGGATGCCGCGTCCGCTCTGCCTGCACTGCGGTGCGCCCTTGGGGGACTACCCGGCCGCCGCCGATACCTGCCGGGAATGTTGTGCTTATCCGCGCGAGTACGACTACGCGCGCCAGGTGCTGCTGCGCAGTGATGACGCCATGCAACTGGTGCACGACCTCAAGTACCACGGGGCGGGGTACTTGGCCCGGGACTTTGCGCTGCTGCTGAATGAGTTGTGGGAGACCTGTACCCCCCTGCGGAGGGCCGCCCACCCTGTGCTGGTGCCGGTGCCCATCACGCGTGCACGACTGTTCGACCGCGGTTACAACCAAGCCGCAGAGATTGCCGAGGCCCTGGGCCGTCTGCGCGGTTTGCCCGTGCTGCCCGCCCTGGTGCACCGGGACACCGGCGTGGCGAGCCAGACCCGCCTCACCGTTCAGCAGAGGCAGGAGAACGCCCGTCGAGCCTATCACCCCGCCCCCGCTTGCCTCGCCGGTCGCCTGATTTTGCCGGACCACGTTATTTTGGTGGACGACGTCTACACCACGGGGGCAACGGCCCGCGCCTGTGCCGCTGCGCTGAAAAGCCTGCCGGGAAAGCGCACGGTAGGGGTGCTGACCGTCCTGCGGGCTACCTAGTGCCGGGGGAATGACATAAAATGCGGGCGGCGGGCGTGTTTTAGCGTTGAAAAAGCGGCCGGCTTGCGCTATGATAGCCGCATGATTTATGATTTGGTTGTCATAGGCGGTGGACCCGCCGGCTACGTCGGTGCCATTCGTGCCGCGCAGTTGGGCAAGAGCGTACTCTGCATCGAGCGCGGGGAAGTGGGCGGCACCTGCCTGAACCGAGGCTGCATCCCCACCAAGGCCCTGCTGGAGAGCGTTGCCGTCTATACCACTGTGACGCGCCGTGCAGCGGAGTTCGGCATCTGCGTGCCGCAGGCTACGGCGGATTGGTCGGCCGTGGTGGCCCGCAGTCGCAAGGTCTGCGAGCGCCTGAGCAACGGCGTGGGATTTCTCCTCAAGAAGAATAAAGTGCAGCTCCTGCACGGCGAGGCGCGCTTGGCGGGCCCGGGCCGGGTGGAGGTAACGCTGCCGGACGGCGGAACCCAAAGTGTGCAGGCATCGCGCATTCTCCTCGCGACGGGGGCTTGCCCGCGGGAGATCCCGGCTTTTCCTTTCAACGGGCGCACCATCATCAGCAGCAAGGAGGCGCTGCTTCTGCCCGAGCTGCCCGAGTCTATGCTGGTGATCGGCTCCGGAGCCATCGGGGCGGAGCTCTCCTGCATCTACCAATCCTTCGGCACGCGTGTCACGCTGGTGGAAAGCCTGCCCCGTCTGCTGCCGCGTGAGGACGAGGACATCTCTGCCACGGTGGAGCGGGAGTTCCGCAAGCAGGGTATGACATGCTACACCGGCGCGGCCGTGGAGTCCGTGCAGGAGGCGGAGGGCGGCATCTCCGCCACCATTTCCACGGGGGCCGGTCGCATACAGGTGCAGGCTGCTGTCTGTTTGGTGGCGGCGGGGGTGCAGCCGGTGGTGCCGGCGGGGCCGGAGCTCACGGAGCGTGGTTTCATTCGCGTGAATAAGCGCTACGAGACGAGCCTGCCGGGCGTGTACGCCGTGGGCGATTGCATCGGCGGGGCCATGCTGGCCCACAAGGCCTCTTACGAGGCGGTGCAGGCGGTGCAGGGAATGTTCACGGAGCATGCCCCCAAGCCTGCGGAGAACGTGCCGGCCTGTTATTACATGCACCCGCAGGTGGCATCCGCGGGTAAGACGGAGCAGGAACTGCGCGCTTGCAACATTCCCTATAAGATCGGCAAGATACCCTTCCGGGCCATCGGACGCGCTGTCGCGGCGGGGGAGACGGAAGGCTTCGTGAAGCTGCTTTTCGGCAAGACGGACGGCGAGCTGCTGGGGGCGCACTTGGTCGGGCCGCATGCCACGGAACTCATCACCGCGCCCGGGCTGGCCCTGGCGGCGGAGTTGACGGATGCGGACATTGAGTCCATGATCTACGCTCATCCCACCCTTTCGGAAGCCATCCATGAGGCGGTGCTGGCCGCCGATGGGCTTGCGATTCATGCCTGATTGAGACCCCATGGCACGCAAATTCTACTACGACACAGGGGAAAAGAAAGTGGGGCCGGTGAGCGGTGCGGACCTGTTGCGTCTGCTGCGCGAGGGCGAGGTGGATGCCAAGACTTGGGTGCGGCGGGACGGCGCGAGCACTTGGCGTCAACTGGGCTCGGTGGACCTGCGGGAAGAGGAGGAGGCGGAGCGCAACCCCGGGCTGTGGCGTGTGCTGCGCTCTCTGTTGCCGCTGCGGACGCTGCTTGTGGTGCTGCTGGTGTTTGTCGTTATCATTGTGCTGATGGTGACGGTGGTTTCGGTCGCGTGGCCCATTCTGCTGGGGCTTCTGGTGGCTTGGCTGTTCCTGAAAGCCTTTCGATAGGCCATGAATACGCTTGCTTTTTCCGCTCTCGTTCCCACCACGGAGGCCTTCGATTCCATGGTGCACATCTGCTGTATCTTCGCCACGGTTGTCGGTGCCATCACCGGGGCAACGGCCTCCAGCCGCGTGCGCATGGATCTCATCGGCATTGTGGTCTGCGGTACCATCGTGGCCTTGGGCGGCGGTACGCTGCGCGATGTCCTGCTCTCCGGCGTGATGACGCAGGACGGCACGCCCCTGCGGGTTTACTGGACCACGCCGGGGGAGGTGCAGTACATCTGGCAGGCGGTGATTACCTCCGTTATCATTTTCTACGTCACGCGCTTCCGGGCGCTGCCTGTCGGTACCATTCGTGTGGCGGATGCTTTCTCCATGGCGTTCTTCACCATTCTGGGCATGAACAAGGCGTACTGCCTCGGCCTGCCCGGGGTGGTTTGCTGCATCATGGGTGTTTGCACGGGGGTGGCCGGCGGTGCCATGCGCGATATTATCACGGGCAATGTGCCCTACATCTTCCGCCCCAAGGAGGTGTACGCCTCGGCTTCTCTGGGCGGTTGCGTGGCGTACCTGGTGTTTGCGGATCTGTTGGACCTGCATCGCTTCTGGGCTTTCGCGCTCGGTATTGTTGTTACTTTCACCATTCGCATGGTTTCGGTCTATCATAACTGGACGCTGCCTTCCTACCAACCGCTCTTCGATACCGTCCGCAATACGGATGATCACGTCACCCCGCAGGGGCAGGATTGCAATGCGGATAATGCGTCCTGGCCGAGCAAGAAAGAGCTTTGAAGAGGCCGGGGAACCGGGACAATCTGCCCCCGTCCGCCGCTTTTCTGCGTGAGAGCGCGTTTCCGGATTGACAACACGGAGAAGAGTATGGTAGGATAGGAAGAGATGAGACCGATTTTCAAACCGATGTTGGCTGCCTTGCTGGGGCTGGTGCTTCCGGCGCAGGCTCTGGTGGAGTATCCCGGTCAGGCCCCGGGTGCAGCTTGGGCGGAGGGTACGACGCTGAGCAACGATATACTCACGGCGGAGTTTACCCAAAAGGGGAAGAGTGTCGTCTTCGGCGGCATGAAAACTGCGGACGGGCAGGAAGTGGCGAAGGCCGGAACCGAACTGTTCATCATTACGCTGGGCAACGGTCATGTGCTGAATGCCTCCGAGATGGATGCCACGCCCCTGAAGGTGGAGGAGCTCAAGGGGGATGAGGACAAGCCGCGGTTGGCGGAGCACTTCAACGGTAAGGCGCTGTCCGCTACCTTTACCAGCCCGGATGAGACGGTGAAGGTAGAGTGGAGTGCCGTTCTGCGCGATGGGTCGCATTACCTGCGCCAGGAGTTGGCGGTGAGCACGACCGAGACCGTGACTTTCCGCTCCATCGTTGCGATGAATTATGATTTGGTGCCGGAGGGGGAGTTGAGTATCTCCGGTAACACCACGCGCGGTCAGGTGGCTGTGGATTCCCGTGTGTTCTGCGGCTTGGAGACCCCGATGAGTATCATGAGCGTCGGCAACAATACGGTGGAGGATTCCGAGTCGTGGAGTCCGAAGTCGTGGTCCCCGACCGTGTTCGGGCCGGTATTCAATATCCCGCAGAGTCTCAAGAATCGGTATGGGGAGAAGTACAGCGCGATGGATGGTCCTGTGGTGAAGCACCTGCGCAAGGCGGAGGGACCGGCGGAGTTTTCCAAGGTGGGTCCGAATAGGATTACCTTCAATTTCGGGTCGGGTACCAAGCGCCTCAACATTGTGGGCGTTCAGTTGCTCAACGGCGCGGGAAATGTGATCAGTGAGGATATCCACACGGGGTATTCGGGTAAGCCCAGCAACAATAACGTGTACACCGTGCAGGTGCCGCGTCAGGGGACATACACCCTCGCTTACTGGGTGGAGACCCTCACGGAGCCCATCGACAGCAAGGGCAAGATCGATGTGAATGCTCGCTTGCCCATGGAGCAGGCGGGCGGTAGGATTTCCGATACCACGGTGCGCGGTACCTGGAGCCGCAAGACGGATCTGCGGCCGGGGCACACTTGGCGCGTTTCGTCGGTCATCGGTTTCTTTGCTCCGGAGCAGCAGCGCCGCTCGTTCTTGGCTTACATGGAGCGCGAGAAGCCGGTGCCGTATCGCACGTTCGTGCATTACAATGACTGGTACGAGATCGGCATCCGTCTGCACGATAACAAGGACCCCATGGCCCGCACCTCGGAGAAGATGTGGCTTGAGGTGCTTGATACCTGGAAGCAGGAACTCTATACCAAGCGCAACACCCGCATCGATGGTTATGTGGTGGATGACGGCTGGGATGAGTTCAACAGCCTGTGGGATTTCCACCGTGGCTTCCCGGAGGGGTTCAAGAATCTGGACACCCAGGTGCGCAGCATGCACGCAGGGCTCGGTACTTGGCTGGGACCGGTGGGTGGTTACGGTTTCTCCAAGCAGCAGCGACTCAATAACTGGAATGTCAATCATCCGAACAACAAGATCAGCAACTTCCAGCTCTCCAACGATGAGTACTTCAATGCCTTCGTCGGGCGCTGCACGCAGATGGTGCGCGATTATGACATGCGCTACTTCAAGTTCGACGGCATCTCCACCAAATTCCACGCCAAAGGCCCGGTCAATGATGAGGACGCCGAGGGTATCCTGAATGTGCTGCATGCCCTGCGTGAGGCCAGGCCGGATATCTTCATCAACACGACCGTGGGTACCTGGGCCAGTCCTTTCTGGTTCTGCCATGCGGATTCCGTCTGGCGCCAGGAGAATGACTTCGGGCAGATGGGTAATGCGGGCGATGCCCGCGACAAGTGGATCACCTACCGCGACCGCTTGGTGCACGAGGTCTTTGTGGAGGGCGCGCCGCTCTTCCCCATCAACTCGCTGATGACGCACGGTACCATCATCACCAAGAACGGCCCGCCGAGTGTGATGAGCAAGGAGCCGGAGAATTGCGTGAAGGAGATTCGCGCGGCCTTCGGTTGCGGGTCCGGGCTGCAGGAGATTTATGCGGACCGTGACCTGTTGAATCAGAAGGGCGGGATGCTCTGGGATGAGCTGTCCGCGAACATCAAATGGCTGCGCAGCAATGCCGATGTGCTCGATGATGTGCACTGGGTGGGCGGAAATCCGTGGAATAAGGAGACCAATGAGGGATCCATCTACGGTTGGGCCGCTTGGAATAAGCTCAAGTGCACCCTCACCCTGCGCAATTCCTCCGGCAAGCCTCAGCGTTATGTCACGTCCCTGCGCGAGGTGTTCGATGTGCCGCCGGATTTCCACGGTTCCATTTCGCTGAGCAATTCTTACAAGGACCAGACGAACTTGGCTGTGTTGACCTCCGGGCCGGTGGATATTGATAAGCCGATTTCCATCGAGATGCAGCCCATGGATGTGGTGGTGCTGGAGGGTAATTGCCGCGCTCTGACCCGTGACACCGGTGCCGAGCCTGAGGCTGAGGCCAAGCCGGAGCCCAAGGAGACGCGGGCTGAAGCCGGTGCGGAGAAGTGCAAGGATGCTTCCTGCGGCAGCTGCGATGCCATGCAGCTCTTCGTCAGCTACGGTGGTTGGGGGCTGGCTGCCTTCATGCTGCTGTGCATTGTGGTGCGTCTGTTCAGAAAGAAGTAATCTCCCCGCCCCCTCCTCTCGGGGGATGGGGGCGAACTGTGTACTGCCGTGAGCTCTGAACCTTCTCTCCCTGCGTCCCCTCGCCTGGTCAGCATTGATGCGCTGCGCGGGTTGGATATGGCTCTGCTGGCCGGCGGGGCCCCGTTGCTGCTCCTGCTGTTGCAGGCTTGCTTCGGGGATTCCCTGCCGCCGGAGGTGGCCGCGCAGTTTCGCCATGCGGAGTGGGGGGCGGGTTTTACCTGCTGGGACTTGGTGATGCCGCTGTTCATTTTTGTGGTGGGTGTCTCCATGCCTTTTGCCTTTGCGGGGTACCGCCGGCGGGGCGGGGCTCAATGGCGGCGGCGTACCCTTCTGCGTGTGCTGCGCCGGGTGCTTTGCCTGTTCCTGCTGGGGATGGTGGTGCAGGGGAATCTCTTGGCGTTTGATGCGGACCATATCAGCCTTTTCTGTAATACGCTTCAGGCCATCGCGGCGGGGTATCTTATCGCGGCGGGCTTTCTGATGTTCGGCGGGGCGCGCAGTTGTCTCGTCGCTTGTGTGCTGTGCCTGGCCGGCTACTGGGCGGCGATGCGTTTCGTCCCCTATGCGGGGCACGAGGGCGGGCGCTTCCTGTCGTATGATAACTTGGCTTATTATATTGACTGCACCCTGCAAGGCTCTTGGCAGGACGGCACGCCCTACACTTGGATTCTGACTTCTGCGGCTTTCGGCGCACTGACTCTGATGGGCGTGCTCGGCGGGCAGGCGATGCAGTACTTCCGCGGCTTCCGGGCTTGCTGCCTCCACCTGTTTGCGGCTGTGGTCTGCCTGCTCGGGGCGGAGTGCCTGCGGGCGGATACTCCCCTCATCAAGCACATCTTCTCGGCCACTATGGTGCTCTACAGCGGCGGTTGGTGTCTCCTCCTCCTGGGGCTGTTCCACCTCCTGTTCGACCTCCTGCCGCGCACCCACTTTTTGGCAGCACCCTTCCTCCCCTTCGGCAGCAATGCCATCCTGGCCTACCTCCTCACTGCCACCCCCGGCCTCCGAGGCAGCCTTTGGAACTCGCTCTGCCTCCCCCTGTTCTCCGGCTTCTCCCGACTCTTCGGCGACTTCCAACCCCTCGTCTTTTCCGCCCTCTCCTTCCTCTCCCTCTTCGCCCTCCTCTCCTTCCTCCGCTCCAAATCCCTCCTCCTCTGCGTGTAATCTTCAGGGCAAAGGTTGCCTACAGCATTTCTAATGCAGAGGGCATGCAAAGCGTTGATACTCAACGACTTAGGGCAATTTTGGGCAAAAAGGAGAGGGTAGTTGCGGGAAAAGGAGGGGACAGAAAAGGCAGGAAAATAAAGGAAAAATGCAGGTTTTCCACCTTTTAGGCTTGACCCAGCATTAGAAATGCTGTATCCTGAAGGCAGTGAGAGGGTGCAGATACCCGGACGCGGGTAATCCTGAACCCTTCATAGGGGAGCACAAGTTTCAGCTCGCTTCGTACCCGAGCCGGAAGCAGCGTCCTCCCGCCCACAAACCAATCCATTCTTTCTTACCATGAGATTACATTTACCGAAGTCGCTCCTTGCTGCGGTGTTGGCACTCAGTGCACTGCCCGGCCTTGGTGCAGTTACATTCGATCCCACCTCTGAATTAACAAAGGGGGTGGGGTACCTGCTCCTCTACGACAAAGGAGTCATCAACCTTACACTTGATTCTTCGGCCTTCGCTACCCAGTCTGCCGGCACTCTTTTGGTGACATGTAAGGCCGGTACTCAGGGAGGCAATCCGATTATGGGGGTCGCTGCTGCCGGCGAGGGGAAATTTGAGACTGTTCTCAATGAATCCGGGAGCTCATTTACATCTCGTGAGACCGGTTCGTCTGCTCTGACCGGAAACACCGTGAAGGTTTCCATGACGAGTTCCGGTGTAACCGTTACTGAGGATATCACAACTGGTGAAGGCGAATCCGCCACCACATCGACCACTACGTTGGTTACCGATTCAAACTTGAAAAATACGACCGCTCCTCGAGGGTATACATACACTGTAGCCGAGAATGATGCCATCACTTCTGCATCTCTCTCGGATGGAACCATTATCAAGAATCTCGCAGGATCCGGAGATTTAACAGTAGATTCTTCATTCGTCATCCTGGAGGGAGGTGGTAGTGAGGAGATCAACTTTTCGATGGTAGGCAAGAAGCTTAGTATCGCAGGAAATGTTACTCTGAATACCATTTCCACGGCCACCGAAGCCGGTAGCGACCTTATGGTAGCAGAAGGAGCTGCTCTTACTGCGAAGAAGCTGAATTTTGGTTGGAATCCTGGAAACTTTTTAATAAACGGCACTCTCAGTTCCGTTGAATTTGAACTCAAGACTAATAGGGTGAGCACCGTAACAGGCTCCGGATCTGTTACATTGGGGTCACTTAAAACCGGTAACGGCGGTAAGCTGGATACATCTGTAGCAGACTTCACCGTTACCGGCGATATTGACTTGGGTGGAGTCAATGCATCCGGCGGTGCAACCAGTGACTCGCTTACGATCAGTGGCGGATCATTTACGGCCCAGGGAACAACGACCGTACGCAGTGGCCGAACATTGCAATTAGGGTGCACAAATGAAAATTCAACCGGTGTGACGGCTGCGCAGATCAGCATGAACAATCTGGTGGTCCTGAGCGGTGGTACGGTAAATATGAACTACATGAAGGGTTCCATTGCCTCTGTAGACCTTCAGGGAGGAACGCTTCACTATAGGGATTGCGTCACAAAGGATGCAGACAATGCATTGGGTATTACTACTCTGACGGTTTCGGCTAATAGCTCATTCCAGAAAACTTGGAAGGGTATCGTCAATGTCGCGGAACTCACTGGATCGGGGAATCTCTCCATTACTGACAGGGAGTCTACAAATGACCCCTTTAATTTAAACGTCTCTAAGCTACACAACTACACCGGTACTATTTCCAAGACTTCGAGCACAACTACTTTAACAATCTCATCTGTAGAGCAGGATGCCGGCAACGAAGGTACAGTCAGCAGCGCGGTCACATTGGCCTCCGGCTTCACCAAGACGGGAGAAGGGGCTATCACCTTTACCGGAACTACCGGAATCAGCGTCGCTGATGTCTCCGCCGGCGCTTTGAAATTCGACGGCTCGTTGACGACCCTCAACGACACGCTTACGATTTCTGGGGGTGTTGCTGAGAATACGGCAACAGGTGACAATACAGAGATTCGCCTCGGTACGGCTGGAAAGGTTTCAATCGTGAGTGGTAGCCTAATCAACGATGGGTTCACCTACAGCAACAACGGGGCAGATGCCTCGATCACGGGCAATGGCCAGAGTACTCTGAAGGTCTATGAGGGTAGAGTGGTGCTCAAGGATGTTGCCATGGAGAAGACAGTGTCCGCTGACAAGGGTATCGGTATTGAGATGGACAATGTATCCTTGATTGTCAATGCCGGCACTACGACACTTCGCAAGGACGGAGAAGGGAAGACGCAATCGCTGAGCAGTGTTTCCGTCGGCAACGGTGCTACTCTCAAGGTTGAGAATACCAAGGCTGCCATTTCCAATGCGAGTGGCACCGGTATCATCAGTACTACCGTGGCGCATACCTTGTCCCTTAACACGGAGAGCGGTAAGGAATTCACCGGTACTCTGGAAGCCTCCGGAGAAAACGGTGTTCTCAGTGTAAACGGGGTGAAGGAGCTTGCCGCACTGAAGGTTGATGGAGGTCAGGTATGGGCTAACACTGCCGACTCGGCTATCTCTGTTTCCATCAGTGAAGTGGTGCTGGCCGGAGGTATGGTCGGGGTCTACTCCGCAGTAAGCGTGGAGGCAACCGTGCAGACAGGCTCACTGACCGTGAGCGGCAATTCCACTCTGTACGCCAACTTGGATTTGGCACAGGACGGCACACTGACGTTGAATTCGAGCCTTACCATGGGCAGTACGCTGACGCTGAACAGCGGCATTACCCTGAGTGGCTCGCTGCTGACGGGATGGACGGATCGCTCTCAGGCCCTGACCCTATTCTCCGGGGTGGATGAGCTGGTTCTCAACGGCAAAACGGCTACCGCCGATACGACCTACGACGCCTCCTCCGTGTTCAGCGGAATGAGCGGCTACAACCTTGTCATGACCGACGGAACAGGCGGAAAAGACTACATCGTCCAACTGGTGCAGAGCACGCCGACCCCCGAGCCGACGACGGCGACCCTGTCGCTGCTCGCGCTGATGGGCCTGGCTGCAAGACGTCGTCGCCGCAAGGCATAACAGATTCGGTACGAGGGAGGGGCCTGTTGTTTTTGAGTAGTTTCGGTACAGGCTCCTCCGGCGGCGCGCTCCCGACAGCTTCCGGGAAGCGCGCCGATTTGTCTTTACGACGCGTATACTCGAATTCAGGCTGCGCGAGACTTCACACCACTGTGGCAGAAGCAGCCGAGAGGAGCTGACCGCGGAATAAAAGGAATTTTCGGAGAGTCATTGGCATGCATGGCTCGGTTCAGACTGCATGCCGCCGGGATAACAGCTTCCTTAGTTATATTTGATAAAATTTCAAAGATGCCTACTGTGACTTTGCCTTGAAGCCTTACCGAAGTTCCGAAGGCCAATCAGTCTCCGAAAATTCCTTTCATTCCGCGGTCATTCTACTCTCTGTTCCACCGGTCGCGGCGGTGAGAAGGCTCACCCGGCATTTTCGCGGCTGAGCTTTTATCTGCGGACTTGTTCCTCGGTGGGTTCGGGAGGTCAGTTTTTGTTGCGGAGGCTGCGGGAGATGCGGCGGAGGGTGCGGAAGAGGCCGTGGCCGTAAAAGCGCTCCAGAACGGAGAGGAGGCGTTGGAGACGGGTGCGGCGGACGGCGTGGGGGCCGCGGGCAAAAATAGCGGAAAACCAAGCCAGAAGCTCCTGCTCGGCGCGGTCGATGATTGAGGGGTCGGCCAAGGGCGGGGCGTTGAGGATAGTGACCATGCGCGCCGGGTCCTCGGCGAGAGCGAGGAGGTGCTCACGGAGAGCCTTCTCATTGGGGAAATCATCCGCCGAGATAAAAGCCTGCCTGTTAAATTCGGAAGCCACATCCGGGTTACCCCAGTAGACCGGGATGGTACGGGCACGGAGGGCATCCGGCAGCTTCTCCGTTTGGTAGCCCCGGTGCGACTCATTCTCATACACGATCGCGAAAAGATGCCCGTGCATGAACGCCTCCTTATCCTCCACACGGTAACCGATATTATTCATCAACGGCCCACCGCAGCTCACGCGGCGCTGCTTGTTGAGATTGCGCACAATGCTGTTGCGCTTACGGCAAACGGGATTGCGGCACACAAAGGCGCAGAAATCCCGCTTCTCCGCCGCGAGAGACTCCGGCGTGTAGGGCGGACGAGCCTCCTGCGACAGCTCCCGGCGGTGCTTCGGCGTGGTCAGAGCATTGAAAAGCCAGTACGGCAGACGGTGGCAGCGATCCGACTCAATCGGCTCATGCGTCAGGCAGTAATCATACAGGTTGAGATTCGGTGCATGATTCTCCCCGGTGAGGAAGAGGCGGATGCCGTCGAATTGCTCATGCTTGTAGCTGAAATCCCCGCAGATGAGGAGATCCGCCTCCGTGAAACGCTCCGGGGGCAGCAACTCGATGGAAGGGAAGTGCTCCCGAACCCACTCCCCGAGGATTCGGCATAAATCGGTATTATCCGTGGCAATTCTCATGATGCGTCCTGTGCTTTTCCCAGTCTATCATCCGGAGGAAGAGGTGTCAAGCACCCTGTTGTGATTTTTTGTGCGGAGGGGGCAGGGGAGGAGCCGTGCGGGGATAAGTGCGTCATTTTTCTGCACAAAGGGCAGCATTGTTCTTGACAAACGCCCCCGGGCGGGATACAATGAGCGCGAAAGGTTCCGGTCTCATAGATTGGAGCGGGTCCGCGGCCCGCTCTTTTTTGTTGAGCCCGCACCGAGGAAAGCACCACACAGAAACAGCAAGCACATGGCCACCACAGACATTTCCGCACTGATTGACTACTACGTACGCGAGAAAGACCTCACGCGCGAGTGTGTTCTCAAGGCATTAGAGGCATCCTTCCTGACGGCATACTCCAAGATGGTACCCGGTGCAGACCGCATACGGAAACTGCGCGCGGTGATCAACCCGCAGAAAGGCACGGTCAAGATTAAAGCCGTCATGACCATTGTGGACGACGCCGAGTTCCGCGACCCCTATAACGAGATCAAGAACTCCGTGATTCAGGCCTCCCCGGCGGCAGCGGAAAAGAGCTTTAAGGTCGGTGACACGATTTCCGTGAACGTGACCCCCAAGGATTTCGGTCGCATTGCGGTACAGACGGCGCGACAGACCATGCAGCAGCGCATCCGCAAGGCAGAGCAGGAAATGCTGGCGGACAACTTCCGTGAGCGCGTGAACGAGGTGGTGACCGGTACGGTGAAGCGCTATGAGAAAGGCGACGTGATTGTGGAGGTAGACCGCTTTGAAGGCGTGATGCCGCAGCGCGAGCGCATTCCCGGCGAGGAGTACTCCCCCGGGGACAAGATGCGCTTCTTGGTCAAGGATGTGCGCGAGGACCGCAACCGCGGCACGAAAGAGCTCATCCTTTCCCGCAGCAGCAGCGAGCTGGTGCGCCGCCTCTTCGAGAGCGAGGTGGCCGAGATTGCGGACCGGACCATCAGCATCGTCACCGTGGTGCGCGAGCCCGGTTACCGCAGCAAGATGGTGGTGCGCACGGCGGACCCGAATGTGGACCCCATCGGAGCCTGCGTCGGCATCCGCGGCGTGCGCGTCAAGAACGTCGTCAACGAGTTGAACCATGAGAAAGTAGACATCTTGGAATACACGGACGACAAGGCCTCCATGGTGCTGCAGTCTCTGGATCCGATCAACCCACTGGACGTGATCGTGGACGAGAAAACCCGCAAAGTGACAGTGGTGGTAGCGGACGATAAAGCCGCTGCGAAGGCGAAGGGCCGCCGCGGGCAGAACGTACGCCTGACGGGCCGCCTGATTTCCGCCAAGAACGAGCGCTGGGAGGTGCTGGTGGTACCGCACGACGCCGGCGCGGCAGCCAAGGCCTTGGCCAAGGAAGGCACCGTGGCGTTGGCCGAGAGCCTGGGCATCTCCGCCGAGATAGCCGGGCGCATTGTACAGGGCGGCTTCACCACCGTGGAGCAGATAGCAGGGGACGACACGAACCCTGCGGATCTGGCGGAGGCTGCTCAAATTAGCGAAGCCGAGGCCGGTGAGATTATTGCCAAGGCCCGCAGTATCTGATTAACCCATCATTTTTCTATACGATTTCATGCCGGAAAAACCCAAGAAAAAGCCGGAGGTCCTGGACCTACTGGGCGGAAGTAAGAAGAAGAAGGCTGCGACCCCCGCGACGCCTGCGGCCGCGCCCGTTGCCGCCGGAAAGTCGGCGGCCCCCCGCAAGGAGGCGCTGGACCTGCTGAGCCCGCGCAAGACCAAGAGCCGCACGGCGGAGCAGCCCGCTGCACCGGCCCCCAAACCTACCCCCAAACCGGCGGCCGCCCAACCTGCCGCCCCGGCGCCGAAAGCTCCTGCACCTGCTCCCGCCGAGGCACCGGAAGCGGCTTCCGTTTCGGGCAACGTGATCAATGTTAAGGCCCCGATCTCCGTGTCCGAGCTGGCGAGCCTCATGGGCTTAAAGCCCTTCAAGCTCATTGCGGAGTTGCTGCCCATGGGCGTCTTTGCCAACCCGTCCACCATGCTGGACAACGACCAGATCTCCGCGCTGTGCGAGAAGCACGGCTTTGCGCACGAACGCGTACGCCGCGAAAAAGGCGCCGGGGTGAAGGCTGCCGCAGAACCCATCAAGGAACCGGAACCCGTGGCGGTGGAGGAGGAACCGGAGGACGCCCTGCGCCTGCGCACCCCCATCATCACTGTGATGGGCCACGTGGACCACGGTAAGACCTCCCTGCTGGACTACATCCGCCGCACGAAAGTCGTGGCGGGGGAGGCCGGCGGCATTACCCAGCACATCGGTGCTTATACCGTGCAGCACGGGGACCAGACCCTCACCTTCATCGACACTCCCGGCCACGCCATCTTTACCGAGATGCGAGCCCGCGGTGCGGATGTGACAGACATCGTGGTGCTGGTGGTGGCGGCCAACGACGGCATCATGCCGCAAACCAAAGAGGCCATCATGCACGCCAAGGCGGCCAACAAGACCATCATCGTGGCCGTGAACAAATGTGACCTGCCGGCGGCTGACCCCACGCGCGTGCGCACGCAGCTGATGGAGGAGGGGCTGATCCCCACCGACTTCGGCGGCGACGTGGAATGCGTGGATGTATCCGCTGCCACGGGCGCGGGCATCGACAGCCTTCTGGACCTGCTCTGCCTGCAGGCGGAGGTGCTGGAACTGAAGGCCAACCCGCGCGCCAACTGCCGCGCTTCCATCATCGAATCTCGCTTGGAGCAGGGCAAGGGCAGCTCGGCCACGGTTATCGTGCAGAGCGGTACGCTCAAGGTCGGCACGCCCTTCATCTGCGGTGCGGCAGCGGGCAAGGTGAAGACCATGCTCAACGACCGCGGCGAGAAGATCAAGAAAGCCACGCCCGGCATGCCTGCGGAGATCTCCGGCTTTGAGGAGACCCCGAACGTGGGCGATGAGCTGGTGGCCATGAAGAATGACCGCGAGGCCCGCAAGCTTTCCGAAGAGCGCAAGGAGGAACAGCGCCGCGAGCGTTTGGCTACCCCCCGTCGCTCTCGACTGGAGGACATCACTTCCATCCTCAGCAACGGCGGGGACCAGAAGGCGATGCTCAACTTGGTGCTCAAAGCGGATGTGCAGGGCTCTGTGGAGGCCATCAAGAAGGCCCTGCTCGATATCGAGAGCGAGAAAGTGGAATGCCGCTTCATCGGTGCGGCCGCCGGCCCCATCTCGGAGAGCGATGTGCTGCTGGCTTCGTCATCGGACGCGATTATCCTGGGCTTCAACACCAAGGTAGAGTCAAACGCCGTGCGCGTGGTGAAGCGCGAGGGCGTGCAGGTTAAGATTTTCTCCATCGTCTACGAGCTGATCGACCAAGTGAAGGACGCCATGCTCGGTCTGCTGGAGCCGGAGACCCGTGAGACGGTGCTCGGCCATGCAGAGGTGAAGCAGGTGTTCCGGGCCAATAAGGGCAAGGCCGCCGGTGCCTATGTGAGCGACGGCAAGATGCTGCGCACGGGTGAGGCACGCGTCATCCGCGACGGCCAGGTGGTCTTCGACGGCAAAATGTCCACCCTGCGTCGCTTCAAGGACGAGGTGCAGGAGGTCAAGGCCGGTCTGGAGTGCGGTATTCGCTTGGCCGACTACAACGATTACGAGGAGGGCGACGTCATCGAGTGTTACCTGCTCGAAAAGATTCAGCAAACGCTCTGATCCCGCATGGCATCCCGCAGATTAGAAAAAGTCAACGAACTCCTCAAAAGGGAGATCGGCACCTACATTCAGAAGGAGTTTGAATGGCATGGCACCATCGTCTCCATTCTGGATGTGGAGGTGACGGAGGACTTGAAGGAAGGCCGCGTGTGGGTCGGTGTAGTGGGCCGCATGGCTCCTGCACAGGTGATTGACAAACTCACGCGGCACCGGGGTGAGATTCAGCGCGCCCTGAGCAAGCGGGTTGTCCTGCGCTGCACGCCGCGCCTCACCTTCAAGCACGATGACTCGGCCCGCCGCGGGGTGGAGCTGGTGAATCTGTTGGAGGATATCGAAAAAAATCTACCGAAAGCACCCCCGTTGCCGGAAGGGGAGAGCGACCCGGAAATCTGAGGCGAAGGCAGCTCCATGGTGCGCAGGCTACCTATCAGGCGAAAGAGCATCGTGCTACCGGCATTGTGCTTGCTTGCGCTGCTCACCGTGATGTTAGGCGTGGCATGGCTCACTTGGGTGGGCATCCCGCGCCCCCTGCTGGACTACGCCTTGGCACAGGCCGAGCGGGAGGGAATTTACCTCTCTGCCGACGAAGCAAGATTGGCCCCGGACTTGGGTCTCGGCCTGAAGGTGGAGGGGGTGGAGCTGTACGCCGACCCTGCCCGCACCCAACGCTTGCTGCACTGTGATGATATCTCTGCCGGTGTGCGGCTCATGCCCCTGCTGTGCGGCGAGATCGTGCCTGTGCAGGTGGGGCTGGGTAAGGCGCGTATCAGCCTTCCGGTCGATGACAAAGGCCGAACGCTGGAGCTGACTACGGGCGGCATTGTACTGAACGGCGACCGTACGGGTGCCCTCGGCATTGCCACGGCCCACCTCTGTGTGCAGGATTTCTTGGACCTGAACTTCAGCGGCCGCATCAATCTACCCACCCCGGCGGAAACTCAGGACAAGAAGGAGGAAGAAGCCTCCCCCGTGGACATCGCGGCCCTGTTGCGGCGGAATCGCGAGCTGCTGTATGCCGTCTATGAGCGGGTCGAGAACCTGAAGTCCGCAGCTTCCCCGCACATCCATATCTACACCTCCGTGGGGCTCGGTAAATGGGATGGCACCGGTACCCTGCCGCTGCATGTTCGCACGCGTTTCGATATCGAGGCGCTGGAGGTGAAGCCCGTCTCCACCCTCGAGCTGCCGCCGCTCCCCGGAATGGAAGGCACGGAGGTGCAGGATCTGCCCGTCATTCACCTCCGGGACTTCAAGGCCGATGTGGAGTATCACGCCGGTCGCTTGCATGTTAATAGTATATCTCTGCGCACGGTGAGCCCCGACACGGAGATTTCACTGCGCGGCGCTTATGACCTGAATACGCGGGAGGCCGCCCTGCAGATAGATGGGCAACTCATGCTCTTCGACCTGCTCCGAACCCTCCTCGGGGATGATATCCCCCCCTTCCTGCACGGCATTCGCAGCAACGGTAAAATGCCGCTGGCCATCTCCGTGAGGGCCAACGCCGAACTCTCTGAGATTCCCGATGAGGCACCCAAGCGGGCTGAAGTGCGCGTGGAACTGGACCAGAAAGACCTGTACCTGGGCCCCACGCTGTTGAAGCAGGCTTACCTTTCTTTTTTCTACAACGGGCAGCGTCTGCATGTGGATAAACTCAAGGTGCTGTTTGATGATAACCGCGGCATCGAAGGTATGTACAACACCGGCAAGGAAGCCGATGTGGCCTATCTGCACGGCGAGGTGGATGTGCAAGATGTGTTTGATATCGCGGAGTACTTCACCGGCTCCCCCGTGGAGCTTCCGGAGGGACTCACCCTAGGCAGCTCCCTGGGTTTCGATGCCAAACTGCGCTTTGCTGCATCCCCCGCTGCCGGGGAACCGACCCGCATTGAGGAGCTCATTCCGAGGGCGGAGTACGTGCACGCTGCCGTCCGCATGCCGGGACTCAGCTATGGGGATACGGAGCTTCTCGGGCCGCGCATCAGCTTGGTGGCGGAGGGCTGCCGGACGGGGTCGGCCATGGAGCTGCCCTGTGTGCAGCACGCCCGCGTACGCCTGTCGGCGGACAGTGTGCACTTGGGCTCGGGCGAGAATGCGCAGTCCCTCAGTGGGGTACAGGTGAATCTGAACGCACGCGAGCTGCAGCCGCCGACCGGGGAGAAGGCGTGGAGTGTAGCCGGTGTCGCCCTGCAGGCAGAGGCCGAGCATGCGGACGGCGGGGCTTGGCATGCAGAGCGACTCGCGCTCGCACTGGAGGAGCTGGTCCCTCCCCTGAACGAGGAGGCCGTGCAGCCGTGCCTGACCCTGACGGCGCGCCGTGTTTCCGGCAACGTCGGGGAGCTTTCCCTCAGCATTCCGACCGTTCGTCTGCAGGGGACATGTCGACTCCCGCAGGGGTGGGGGGCTATCGATCAGCTTTCACTCACCGGTGCCGCGGATTTTCTCGCCTTGGGCGAGGCGCGAGTTGACAATGCGGCGTTGAAGAAGCTGGAGCTGACCGGCATCCCGCTGAAGGGAGACAAGGCCTTCCGCCCGACACGGGTGGCACTGGAGCTCGGTACCGGGGCTTTCTCCTATGGCAGCCGTCAATACGGCGAGCTTTCTGTGCGGGCTGATTCTCCGGAGGCGCATCAGGCGTCCCTTCAGTGCCTACTGGGAGAGGCGGAGACGGGGCAGGCGCTCTCCCTGGCCGTGGATTGGAGTGCGGATAACATCATTGGCCTGCAGAACATGCGCGCGGAGCTTCACCCTGCGGCTTTGGCGGATTTCCTGACGGCGGTCGGGGTGCAGACGGAGGACATCCGCTGGCCGGAGGCGTTGACGCTGTCCGGCAGCGCCGGCTTGGGCTTGGCAGAGGATGGGGCTTGCCTGCATGCGGCAGAGGTACGGGTGGAGCTGCCTCACTTGGTGCGGACGTCCCACCGTGTTCCCATGCTTCGCGGGCGGGAGAACGAGGTCGCGTTGTCCCTGACGGCGCAGGCTCATCAGGAGAAGGCCGGTGGCCCCGTGCAGTACTCTGGCACCCTGCAGCTCACGCATCTTCCCGGCAAGCAGCAGCTCAACACGCAGTTCCGGGGGAGCTCGGCGGGGCAGGTGCACATTACCGGGGAGACGGACATTTTGCCGACTGTTATTGATGAGCTGTTGGACCTGAACGATGCGCACGAGATTATTCGTGATTTTCGCATGCCGGCGGGGGCACAGTCCAAGGTGTCGGATATTGATGTGACGATCGATTATTCGAACGGGCTCTCCCTGCACAGCGTCTGCCGCGCTGAGCTCCGGAACATCGAGTACCTCCTCGGTGGTATTGAGGCGGTCAAGGGACCGGACGGAAAACCTACGGGTGAGGAGGTGCTGAACAAGGAGGACGGAGTGCAGCCGTTTTCTGCCCTGAACACGGTGAGCTGCATCGTGGATGTGGTGGAGAAGAGTGATATGAAGGACGCACAGGGTAACATCATCCCGCGGGAGACGATTATCACCCTGCGCAACCCCTACATGGATTTCAATAATGCGCCTTGGCTCAGGGAGCTGGCTAAAAGCGAGTCGGCCCCGGATGACCGGGCGAATCCCCCGGCGCGCAGTGTTCTGAAGGGTGAATCCGTGGTATTGGATATTCAGCGCAGCACCGTGGAGCTCAACAAGCTCGCCGGTACCGTTTACCCCGCCTATTCCATCGGTACGTTCTACTACCCGCTCCGTGACTTCATGAAGGATGTCAAGTTCTTCTCCCCCGTGGATGTTCGGGCGGACTATTGCCGTTTCCCCATTGCGGATGACTGCACGAAGCCCATGACGGGAACCATCAGCCTGCGTGCCCCGCGGGATTCCGTGTTCGAGTTCCTGGGGACGGGCTATCCGCTGGATAAGCTGACGGGTTTCATTCGTATCAATGATACCTCGGTCTATTTGGACCGGCTGAACGCGATGACGTTCTCGGGTGTTGTCAATGCGCAGTTGAACATAGACTTCAGCGGTAAGCATACCCTGCTGGATGGTTATGTAAATATGAAGAACGTGAACCTGCGCGAGCTTGCGGCTGCCTACGGGGCGAACCTCAGCCGTGCACTTTGCGCTGCGGATTTCCGTTTCCGCTATCAGTTGCCGGATCTCAATAATCTCAAGGGCTACGGCTCGCTTTCCATCATTGACGGTAATCTGCTGGAGCTGGGTATCTTCAGCCCGGTGCGTTCGTTGATTACGCTTATCCCCAATCGTGTGATGTCTTTCTTCAACAGCAACAAGAAGGAGGAGAAGAAGGACGGATCAAAGACCGGTGTGCTCGGCAAGAAGGCTGCCGGGAAGCCGGTTGCGGATGAGGAGAATCCTTGGGATACTTTCATTGATCATGCCTTCACGGGTCCCATTAATCATATTCCGTTTATCAACCATTTCACGAATATGACCCTGCGTGATGCTTATGCGGACTTCGGTATCGTGGGCGGTCACCTTTTGGCTAAGTCCTTCAAGGTAAAGGGAAATAATCTGAATGTTCATGTGAATGATTTTGATATCAACTTGGACACACTGGGCATCAGCGCCACGCTGGAACCTAAGGTCAACAGCCTGCCGGGCTTCCTGTTCTCAACGCTGGATTATCTCTTCAATTTTAAGATAACCGGTACAGTCAACGAGATTTCGTGGAGTGTTCTGCTCCGCCCCGGTATTCCGGAAAAAGACCTGCGTACGATCAAGGCCATCTTCGGGGATGCGCACCCGACTTCCAAGAAACCGGAGCCTCTGCTGCACGCCGCGCCCGTGCGCAAGGCATCCCGCAAGCGGCGTTGAGTCTCTATTTTGCGTCAGCCCGAAATTGGGGCTTGCGGGGTGGGGGGTGCGTGTGATACAATGCGCCCATGGCACACCTTTACCGCCGCTTACTGCTGATTCTTGCGCTGCTCGCCGTGAGCAGTGCGCCGATCAACGCTGTGGAAATGGCCCGCAAAACTCCGGATGGCAAGTGGGCCTTCGTGCCGCTGGCCGATGGGTTTGATTACCCCGTCGGCAAGCCGGATGGCGTCGGGTACTACAAGTCTCGCGGCCTTCGCCTTGCTTCGCCGCGCCATATGGGCGAGGACTGGAACGGCAACGGCGGCGGTAATTCCGACTTGGGAGACCCCGTCTACACCATTGGTACCGGCTTGGTGACCTATGCGGCGGATGCCCGCGGGCGTTGGGGGAACGTGGTCATTGTTCGCCATGCTTTCCGTGAGCCGAAAACGGGTAAGGTGCTGTGCTGCCAGACCCTTTACGGGCATCTGGATCGCATCGATGTTACCCTCGGCCAGATCGTTCAGCGAGGGGATCAAATCGGTACCATCGGCACCAACCGAGGGATGTTCCCGGCGCATCTGCACTCCGAGTTGCATTATAATGTGCTTGTGAACTGCGGTCAGCAGGGTATTCCCAAAAATGCTCGCAACTACGGCAGTCTCTCGGATTTCATCAATCACTACCGCCGCCTGAAACCGGAGCCGGGTAAGCTCATTAAGCTCCCCATCGGCGGCTTCCTGCCCTACAAAGATACCGAGGGATTGTGATGAAGACCTGCCTTTTCGGCGGAAGTTTTGACCCCGTGCATGCCGGTCACCTGGCGATCGCGGCGGCGGCGCAGGAACAGGCGGGCCTGCAGCGGGTGGTTTTTCTGCCGGCCAACCGTTCACCCTTCAAGCAGGAGGGGGCGGGGCTGTTTCCGGCCGAGGTGCGCCTGCGGTTGCTCCGTGCGGCGGTGGAGGGGGTGCCTTGGGCGGAGGTGTCGGATCTTGACCTGCGCTTGCCGGCCCCCAGTTGGAGTTGGCGCCTGGTAGAGGCCTTCCGTACTCAATGCCCGGAGGACGAGCTGTTCTGGCTGCTCGGGACGGATCAGTGGGAGCAGCTTCACCGCTGGGCCGGGTATGATTACCTCATCACCCACCTTACTTTTATCGTCTACCACCGCGGTGCTCCCCCTCAGCCGCGCCCCGGTGTGCGTTCTCTCTTCATCGACGGAGCTTACCACCCCGCCTCGTCTTCTGCCATTCGTCGCTGCCTCCTTTCCCGCACGCCCGTGCCGGAGGGGTGGCTTCCCGATCCCGTCTCCGCCCTTATCTCGAGCATAGAGAGCTGACCCCAGCCCTTTAAATTCGCCCTGTGTCTCATCTCCGCCTGACGATCTGTAAGACTTTCAGGGATTTTGAAAGCATAAAGAAAACACTTCCTCGGCGGCATGCAGGAGCGTGAAATCCCTTTACCAATATAAGAGCGTGTTGCCTCTTTCAGTAACGGAAGTTTCCAATCGTAATTTATTTTTAGTTCTGATGAAAAGAAAAAATAGAGACATCGATATGAACAGCATGCCACCTGCCATAGATATGAACAACACAAAATTTGTTACATTAGGAGAAGAAAGTCTTAGCTCGGGAGAATTGCCGAACGCTATGTATGCCTCTATTTCCTCTCTCTTCTTAGCCGCATCACTCAAAGTCGACAAATCGTTACTCAAAACTCTGCATTTTAGTTCTTTTGACTGTTTAGAGATTCGCACCCTTACATAAGCATTATCTGCATGTTCACGTACAACATAGATATTGCATCGTTCCCAGTTTTTTT
>SFDX01000027.1 GCA_004557455.1 Akkermansia muciniphila
TAATTATAGCAGAAGATGCCGAGGATGGGAAGCCTGTATATCTTTACCATCGCGCATCACTCGCTCCCGGGGGTGGTCATAAAAACTGACGGAGCGCCAAAAAAGATGTTTCAACTCACGCGCCCGCATGGGGCGCGACGAGGCCGTTACCTTGATGTAGGAGAAGGGAATCTGTTTCAACTCACGCGCCCGCATGGGGCGCGACCCCATGTTTCCCTTATTCATGCCCCCGCTTTCCCGTTTCAACTCACGCGCCCGCATGGGGCGCGACAGCACGGCGAGTGGACGACTGTATTATTGCGCACGTTTCAACTCACGCGCCCGCATGGGGCGCGACCGTCCGCCTGCTGCATCCGGTGCAACATCTCCACGTTTCAACTCACGCGCCCGCATGGGGCGCGACTGTACTCTTCCCGCGGCTTGGACTTGCAGCGGATGTTTCAACTCACGCGCCCGCATGGGGCGCGACATTACCGATTTTATCAATATCTTGAATTTGCTTCTTGTTTCAACTCACGCGCCCGCATGGGGCGCGACTGGAGACCCAGCGGGAGCGCGGGGATGCTGAGGTAGTTTCAACTCACGCGCCCGCATGGGGCGCGACCTGTTATGATGTTGTAATAGTCTTTAAGAGAAATCTGGTTTCAACTCACGCGCCCGCATGGGGCGCGACAGCAACGGCTGGCAGGATGACAAGGATTACAGCATGTTTCAACTCACGCGCCCGCATGGGGCGCGACGGCATCGACAGCGAGCAACTACGCGCGCGTGGTGTTTCAACTCACGCGCCCGCATGGGGCGCGACAAATGTATTTAATGTGTGTTATAATGGAAACAAATTGTTTCAACTCACGCGCCCGCATGGGGCGCGACATTAAATTACCTTCATCGTAAAGGACTCTACTAGTTTCAACTCACGCGCCCGCATGGGGCGCGACTTGATGAGGAGTGGACTTATAATGGAAGTAATGTAGTTTCAACTCACGCGCCCGCATGGGGCGCGACTATAAAGTGACCGGGATAGTAGCGGTAAAGTAAACAGTTTCAACTCACGCGCCCGCATGGGGCGCGACCGGCGCGAAAATCGGGCCTTTTTTAGCAGTCACCAAGTTTCAACTCACGCGCCCGCATGGGGCGCGACCTTCCGACGCCCCAATTATACCACAAACCAAAGTTTCAACTCACGCGCCCGCATGGGGCGCGACTGAGAGCAAGGAGCAGGTGGTGCGCGCGCTGGAGGTTTCAACTCACGCGCCCGCATGGGGCGCGACTGGATTGCAATTACGGAGCAAGATACGACATGTGTTTCAACTCACGCGCCCGCATGGGGCGCGACAGTAATTTTTCTTCTCCATGTAATAAGAAAAGACGTTTCAACTCACGCGCCCGCATGGGGCGCGACGCCAGTAAAATCAAGCACTTTTGAGCCCTACTGTAGTTTCAACTCACGCGCCCGCATGGGGCGCGACAACACGTCTCTTATTCGGGTCGTAAGGGAACTACAGTTTCAACTCACGCGCCCGCATGGGGCGCGACTTGAGCCTTATGTACATAATAAGTAAAGCGTCAAGTTTCAACTCACGCGCCCGCATGGGGCGCGACACGAATGTCATCAGCATACTCTTGTACTTCTTCATGGTTTCAACTCACGCGCCCGCATGGGGCGCGACCCGGCGTTACAACGTCATTCCTCCACCCACAAGCAGTTTCAACTCACGCGCCCGCATGGGGCGCGACCCACGAATTATAACACATTGAGGCAGAATAGTCAAGACTATGAAGATCGCGAACCATCGTTTTTAGCGATGTCGTTATTGTTATTACTAGATGGCTAGGTTCTTTCAAGATGCTGATAGTCAAGGTGTTAGCTTCTCCGCGAATCTCGCGGGAGAAAGATGACAGCTTGGTGTTCGCGTTGAGGAACACAGAGGGGGAGGGGTTATAAAATGAGCGGGGCTGTTACGTCGAAGGCTTTTTGTGAGCCCATGTGGATAATGCGGCTGCTGTCCTTACCAAGAGGATAAATGCGAATGCTGTCACTTTCCTCATCGATGATGGTGCGTAGCTGCTCCCGGAATGTAAGGAGGTGGGCATAATCCATGACGCATTCGAAAACGGAATTTTGCACACGAACGCCGTGATCCTCGCAGGCCTTGGCTACACGGCGGAGGCGTTTTTGGCCGGCGGGGGTGGTGGTATTCACATCGTAACTGATGAGGTAGCGCATCGCAGAAGTTATTTTTGTATGTAGGGTGGGTAGGCATCCAGTGCGCCGCGCAGGTGTTGGGCCAAAAGGCGCGCTTGGATGTGTGGGAGAAGCCCCAGTGTGATTTTATCCTGCAAGAAGGGGTGCGTGATAATGTCATTCTTGCGTTGTTGCCAATGGGTCAAAACGGTTTTGCGGGCGGTATCACTCAGCAACACGGCACCGCTTTCCTGGTGTTCAAAATCATCCGGGGTGATTTGTCGGCGATTGATGAGGGTGAGAGCACAGCGATCGGCCAAGGGGGCACGGAATTCCTCCATGAGGTCGAGGGCAAGGGATGGGCGGCCCGGCCGCTCTCGGTGATACAATCCCACGGCACTGTCCAACCCCACGGCTTCAGCTGCGGATTTACAGTCGCTTGCCAGCAGGGTGTAGACAAAGGAGAGCAGGGCATTGAACGGATCGGTGGGAGGTCGACGATTTCGAGATGTGAAGACAAATCTTGGGGCGGTGATGAGCCGGGGAATCGCACCGAAATAGACGTCGGCAGCGGAGCCTTCTATGCCTAGCAAGCGTTGCTCCGAGCTTTCCTGCCTCGCTTGCCGTACCGCGTGTGCGAGGCGGTTGATGGCGGGTTGCAGGTCCGGAAGAGCATAATCCCTGACTGCCCGCTGCAGGACGGTGCGGGCGTTGAGTATTTTTGCTGCAACCATCTCTCGCGCGATGGTAATGCGGCTGAAGGGGTCATCGGCAAGGCGATATTGCTGTCGACGCAGAAGAACATTCCCATGGGTATAGCCACAAACTCGACAGAGGAAGTGTCCGGATGGTGAACAAAAAGAAAGGTTGATGCCCAATTCAGAACAGCGCGCCATGAGCTGCGGGCTGGCACCGATATCCCAGCCGAATGTTTGGATAGCTTCCAGGTTGAGAAAGGGGATGCGGCGCAGGCTTTGTCCGTGGTGTGTGATCTCAACAGTCTCGCCGTTGAGCAGCAAACGAATGCCGTCGGTGGTGATGTAGAGCGTGTTAAGGTGTTGTTTCATACGTCACAGAGGGCATCCTCGAAGCTGTTGTCGTTGTAGGCTCCTGCAGAGGGGTGGCGCGGCAGGCAGATGGGGAGGAGCGAGCAAGCTCTGCACTCGGTCCGGTAATGCGCCGGCGGAAGGCTGCGGCTCTGTAGCAGGGCCTGTACGGCAGCGATTGTCTCCTCTGTCTTCCGCCGCAGCGTAGGGGTGAGCTCGATGGTCTGTCGGTGTCGCGTGGCATGGTAATAAAGGAAGGCCTGCTCAATACGGCAGCCGTGCATTTCTTCCAAGCACAGGGCCTGGGCGCAAAGTTGAACGGCATCGGCATCGTGTTCCTTAGGCCGACCGTGTTTGTATTCCACCGGACCGATGATATCGCCGCCGCGGGAGCGGTATTCGATGGCATCGGCTCGACCTCGGATGCCGAGACGACGGCAGACAAGGTAGCAGCCGCGTGCCGTGTAGATGCCGCCCCGGGTATTCCCCGGAGCGGTATCAACGCGTTTGTGCTCTAACTTACCGAGGGTCGTGAGGGCGTTTTCCTTCCACTCTTGCTCGGTATGGATGAGGGCGCACTGGCGCGGGCAGAAGATGTAGTGCTGAAGCGCAGAGATCGGCACGTAGTCTTCTTCTCGGAGGCTCTCCGGCATCAGCAGTCGATTTCCTCAACTGTCACGCCGTCGGGAATGGCGCTGCGGTCGAGGCTGATAACGTAGTCCGCGATGTTGCGGGGGAACTCTACCCCTTCCTTTTTGGCAACATGCAGGCTCTCGTAGAGCTTGTGGGAGGGTGCGTTGCCCAGCTTGCTGTTGTGGCGGAAGAGAATGAGCTTGCGCACGGCCATGGAGCCTGCGGGGCGGGCTGCGGAGGCATCGAAGGCGAAGAGATTTTGGATCGCCTGCAGAAGGAGCTCCAAGTCGGCCTCGCCGAAGCCGGTTTGGTCGGCCAAGTAGGGGTTGATGCAGCCCTTGGCCAGGTAGAGACCATAGGGGATGGTGAATTTCGTGCCCATGGTGCGCCCCTTTGTTTCATCCTCTTCCTTCGTTACCGCGCATCGTGTGATCGTATGCTCGAATTGGGTCACAGGATCGAATGATCGAGCGAAGGAAATTTGCACGGGGCCTCTTACCTGACCGGCGTTTTTGACCTTCTTCTTGTTTTTCTCCGGGTTCTCTCCGCCATCTTTTTTACCAGTGGATAAGACGGCTCCGAATGTGCGGACATCGTAGAAGTTTTGGCACATCCACTTCTTTGCCAAATCAGAGTCGGCATCCTTGCCCAGCGCGGAGTAGGCGGCTTTAATTTCGTTGTTGAGAACGGCTTTTTCCTTGATGAGGATGTTGTAGCCGCTCTCTCCCGCTCGGGTGAGCTGCACGAAGTTGCGGATCTTACGCTTGAGGCACACATCCGTCACAATACCGTGACCGGTTTCGGCATCGATGCGGGGCTGATTTCCGGCATCGGGGTCACCGTTGGGGTTTGCATCGAGGGCATCGAAGAGAATGATGAAATCAATCTTGTTCATGATTGGTTATTGGTTGTCGGGGTTGTTTTTCTTGGTGAAGAAAGCTTGGGTTTGGTGGTAGAAGCCGAGCGCAAAGAGACCTTGCTGCTCGAGGTTGAGATGTGCCGGTAAGTCTCCCAGCAATGCGGTGATGGCCTGCATGTCCTTCTCGCGGTTGATCCTTCGCCTGCCCTCCAGTTTAGCCACATGGTGGTGATAGAGCCTGAAGAGCCTCGGAAAGACATAGGCAGGTGATGTTGATGCGCTGGCATAGTAGGCATCGCGGATGGTGCGGTTGAGGTCGGTCGAGACATCGTCCTGCGTCTTATGAAGCAAGGCGAAGAGTCGCCCGAGCACATAGCCGACTTGGGTATTATTTTCGTCTAACATGGGTGTGAGTTTGTAGGAAGGATTTTTGCGGGTGAGCCATGCCTTGAGATAGGCGCAGCGGATGTAATTGATACTATCTTCGCCTTTGATAGCTCCTTTTCGTGGTTTAGGGTTATACTTCATACGACGCAACATGGCCATCGCCAACGAATCGGGATAGGGGCGCCCCATCAGAATGGCGCGCATGAGGGGTTCCGTGTAGGTCGAGGGAATTTGGTCTTTGGCGGGGTCGCGCACGGTTCCGCGAAGGAGGCGCCAAGGCGCAATCAGCTCTGGGTCATTAGACGATCTATGCCTCGGCTGCAGGTGTAGGGCAGCGTAATGTTCCGCCAAACGGCGTATATAGTCGCCCATGGTGCCGGTCAGGAAAAAGCGAACACTCAGGCGCGCCGCATTCGGTGCCAGACCGAGCAGGAAGAAGCGGGTCTTCTCGGCTTCCGGCGGAACAACAGGCTTCCCGGCGGCGATTTTCTGCAGCAGAGTCTGTAACCTGTCAAGTACCGCCTTATCCTGTGCCTGAGGCGGCTCGTCAAATGTAAACCCGAGCATCTGCTCCCAATCCATCGCCGTATCCAGCGGCGCATCCGTCCAAAATACCGTGGTCGCATCCCCCAACTGCACATGATTTCTCGATGAGCGCAGCAGATAATTCAATGCATTGCAATAGCCAAAAGCAGCACGTTCCGAGACGGGCGAATTGCCACCCTGATCCTTGCCATAGGATTCAAAAGCATTGCAGTTGAATGAAACCAGTGCAGCCCCCGTCGAATTGGCATTGCGAACGCCAGAGATTTGCGGCGTATGCAAGCGGGCAATAATCCCCTCCTGTCCTGTAATGAGGCACATCATAGAAGTTGCCTCCGTTTTCGGTGTGTCAAGCCAACGCTCCATCCCCTGCGAGTGCCACCATGCGCAAATGAGAGGAAGATCGTGTAGATACTGCATCTGCCCCTGCATGCGAAACACGCCGTTGCCCGTTTTCATCGCATCGCGCACAGTGGAATCGCAGGGGAGCGCATCCAGATCGGTCGGTGGCTCCCATGATTCATAGAAGCGGCACAAGGCCTCGTATTCGGGACCGAGCCCGGCCTCGCGAAAACTCAGGTATTTTTTTTGAGTAGCGGTGAAAGAGTCTCGAGCCCGCTTCTTTTCCTTGTCAGATTTCTTAGCCTCAGTGCAGCCAAGCAGATACGAGACATTATCAAACAAAAAACAGGGATTAATGGATGTTCCAGATGGTTTGTTTTCACCTAAAACGATCATATAAACAGGTTCCGGCCTCGGCGCGCCCCCATACTGTTCGCCCGTATTAGAGCGTATATCACGGAATACGGCTTTACCTTCAGGAGTAAGCTCAATGCAAAAAGAGATTTTTTGAATGCTGGTGCCAAGCTTTGTGGGTAAGTAAGCATGTTCATTAACCAGTCGCTCGTATAATTGGTATAATTCCTGTAAAATCATGATAAAGCTCGGTTCAGGGGTGGTAAATCAAGAACACCATCGCGCAGCTCGGCCATGAAGAACTTGGGCGTAACGCTTTGCTTCTTGCCTGTGTGGGCGCAGATGACCGTTCCCTTTCGGTCATCGGTATAGACCATATCATGCAGCATCAGCCCTAGGTTGCGGTTACGCTGCTCCGGCGGTAGTTGGCAGGGCGGGGCGGGATGCTCCTCATCTACCAAGGAGAATGAGGCAAGGAATTCCCTCATGCCGAGGCAGGGGTGGTGAAAACATTGGCCGTTTGATGCTCGTCTCTTGAACATCTCCAAGTGTTTGGCGATATTATTAATGCCCTCCTGCTCATGCAGCACCTCCACATGCGCTTCAATCACATAAGCAACGCGGCGCAGATAGGTCATGGCTCGTTGTTGTCGATTTTCCTCAATGAAAAATTGGGCAGAGTATGTTTTCTCTCCGCGCATCTCCGCAGCCGAGGGCGGCGAAACCTTTTTTTCAACCTCGTTGCGGCGGATCTGCCCGAATTCGATGGGGTTGAGCACGTGGATGCGATCCACCACCCAGCGGAACTCGGGTTTCCAATAAATCGCGGTCAGGATGCCGCGCGCAGCCGATGGCGTCATCACCTCATAGGTCATGCGCTCGGCCTTCAACTCAGGGCGCGTGAAACACGCATAATCGCCCCAGACATGGAGTTTGATTCCGTAACTCATTGTATTGTTATCATTGAATGTAATCGTCTTTCGGCGGCTCGCGGAGCAGCCCCATGCATGTGTTGTAGCGAGCTGTATCGTTCATCAGGTAAATCCCCGCCTTTTCGTGCAAAATCTCACAGGGTAGGTCTTTTGCCTCGGTATCATATACAGAAACGGTAAATTGTTGAATCTTTCGAAAAATTTCACGTGAAGGCATTTGCCCCGCACGATTCAGCTCGCGCAAATGTTCGGCCAGCTTGTCAGCCTCGGGGCCGTAGGGAACCATGACACTGTGAGTTTCGGCATCGATAAGGCGGAAGAGTGAAGCAATTTCCCGGAAGGGTATGGTTTCTAATTCCTTAGGTTGATTACCGATCTTAGACAGAATATCTTTTGCATCCCAATGCCTGGTCTGCCAGTAGAAATGTCGAAAATAGGACTCCACCGCCTCGCTCGAGAACCAATCCTTATCGCCGAGATTCGGCAGCGTGTTTTCCCATGCTGCCACGGCATCCCGCAGTGTGACAAATGAGGATGGTAACGAATACTCTGTCGAATTGAACGAATACACGGCACCCATGGGAAGTTCACCGTGGCGATTGCAGCGCCCTGCTGCCTGCGCCAGAGAGTCCAGCCCACAGGCATCTCGGTAGACGATGGGGAAGGATACATCCACCCCCGCTTCCACGACTCGGGTTGATACCAGTATCGTCGGCAGTCCGGCGCTCAGCCGCTCGCGAACCTCATCCAGCACAGCAGTGCGGTGAGCAGGGCACATGCGCGCAGAGAGGTGAAAGACGTTTGCCGCACCCTGATTCTCCAACAGGCGGTACAGATCCTGTGCTTGGCGGGTCAGATTAACAATGAACAGCGCGGAGTCATGCCCGCTGTCGGCGAAATGCAGTACCAATTCCTGCAGCGACATATTACCCAGCGGCTCGACCTGAACCCGTTTCATCCGTTCTTGCAGCTCCCGCTCCATGGACTCACCCAGCAGACTGCGAACCTCACCGGGCTGCCAGCCGATATTGAAGCCCTCTTCCGGGCGGTTGACAAGGGCCGGCTGGGTGGCGGTGCAGAGTACCAAGGTGCAATCGCACAAGCGCTGCAGGCTCTTGAGTGCTGCCAGACAGGGGGCCAGATACTCCGGCGGAAGGGCCTGAGCTTCGTCAAAGATGATGACCGAGCGCCCGATATTGTGCAACTTGCGGCAGCGTTTAGGTGCGGCGGAAAACAACGACTCAAAGAACTGCACATTGGTTGTAACAATGAGCGGTGCATCCCAATTCTCGGAGGCGAATCGATTGGTCTCATTATCGTTTTCCTCTGCTATGTTGCTGTGGTGCTCAACAACGGCATCATCTCCCAATACCGAGCGAAATTCCTTGGCGGTCTGCTCGATGATGCTCGTGTAGGGTATTACATAAATGACGCGGTGTAAGCCCTGCCGGATTGCATGCTCCAGCGCAAAACTGAGAGAAGAGAACGTTTTGCCTCCCCCGGTGGGCACCAGAAGTCGGTAGACACCGCTTGACTCCGATCCTGCTGCACGGCAGCGAGCGTGGATCCTTGCACGCAGCTCATTGATGGGCCCGGACGCCGCATGCTCACGCTCTGCCAAGAATGACTCGAGACGTTCCTGTAATTGTTGCAGGGTCGGCAGGGTATGAGCAGCGCGCTGTTGGGCCGTCTTCGGATCGCAGAAAGACTCCGTTGCCGACCAATCCGCATCGACCAGACACGAGTGCAGCATGCGAACCAGCATACTACAGGTGAACATCGCCTCATTCTCCTGTGTTATGGCTGCCCTCAGCGCGGTCGGATTAAGGGAAACAGTGCGGTTATAGGATCCCGGCATTGCGGCTCGCACATCCGGGCGAAGCGAGGTCGACTTCAATCTCGCGAAGAGCTCGGTTCCGTTCGGCAGCCCGACGTGATGACCGTAAAGAGTATAGGGAAGCAGCGTTTTGAGCAAGCAATTCTCCTGCTGATGAGCCAAAAGCGCGGCGGCTGTCTTGTGGTCGGCGGATTCTCCGCCCTGCAGGTGACGCTGGAAAGCGGGGGATGCCTTGCCCATATCGTGAGTCAGCGCCAAGAACTCGGCAATCTCCCGCAGCGCGGGAGCCAAGTCCGCACGAGACCAGTCACCGAAGCTGCGAATATATTTTGCAGTCAGCTCGGCGTGCCCGTTGGGGCCGTAAAGCGGCTCCCACTGCTCCGGCGGAGCATCCTCCTTGGTGTGAGCATAAATCATATGCTACCGGATGATTACTTCTTCAAATGCTGGTCGGGGATTCTTGGCCGAGAGGAAATCCCGGTGACAGTGTATCGCCTCTGCCGAAAGGAAGAAGAAGATGTTTCCTGTGATGATTCGTTGCATGGTTAAATACTACATATGGGCCTTTGCCTGATATAAGAATAGAGGAACAGTAATCTGATGTCAAGGGAAAAAGTTGAAAAGAGTGCAATTTTTTCAAGGGGTCGGTTATTTTTGAGCCGACACTGCTTCGTAACGAGATAAACGAGTCGGTGTTCGAACCGTAGTAGAAGGCCGCAAGGACCCGTGATGATGCGGGAATCTAATCTCGTAGAATCCGCTCTTCAGGCTCTGTTGGGGAACCGCTGTATGCCATAAAGGACACAAACAGCGGTGAGAGAAGGGGGCAAAAGCCCCCTTCTAGCTTGGTGTACGGTAAGCCCTGTAGGTGGCCTGTATTGATAGGACTGTCTTCCTACCGGAGAATACCTGTGGTTGGGTAGGTGGAGAGGCGGGCGGAGGTGAGGACCGCGTGGGGTGTGAGGGCGTCTGCTGTGTCGGCGAAGGAGGTGAGGAAGGAGCCGGGGCGCGGGGCAGCGGCGGCAGCGAGCTCGCCGGCGAGTCCCCAGAGAGCGGCGGTGGAGGCGGCGGCTTGGAGCGGGGAGCTGCTGACGGCCAGCATGGCCCCGGCGAAGGCACCCATCGCGCAACCGACACCCGTGACGCGGCACATGAGGGGGTGCCCGTTCGAGCAGGCCAGCACGCTGTGCCCATCCGTGGCGAAGTCCGTGGGCCCGGTGACCAGCACGGCGGCTCCGGTGGTGGCGGCCAGCTCTTTGGCGGCGGGTAGGGCGGCCTCGGCGGCATCGTTGCTCTCCGGCCCTTTGCCTGCGGCAGAGTACCCGGCCAGAGCTAAAATCTCCGACCCATTACCGCGGATGAGCGCGGGCTTCTCGGCCAAAAGCTCACGGCAGAAGCGGGTGCGGAAACCCAGCAGCCCCACGGCTACGGGGTCCAGCACCCAAGGCACGCCGACCTCGCGAGCGGTCTGCACGGCTATCCGCATCTCCCTTGCCTGTTCACGGGAGAGCGTGCCGGGGTTGATGAGCAGCGCAGAGGTACAGGCGCGCAGCATATCCGCTGCCTCCTCGCCATCGTTGAGCATGGCGGGCACAGCCCCGAATGCCAACAGCATGTTGGCTGTTATCTGCTGAACAACGGAGTTGGTGAAACTGAGCACCAGCGGATTCCGGGCCCGCAAGGCCTCCAGGTCCCGGGCCGCCGCCTGAACGAGCGCATTCATAACAACTCCCTTGCTGCGCGCTCCGGGTCATCGGAAGCACAGATGGCAGAAACAACCGCAATGCCGGCGGCGTGACCCGTGGCGCGAATGCTGCGAGCGCGCTCCGCATCCAGCCCACCGATGGCCACCACCGGCACGGGGCTGAGAGCCGCCAGACGTGCCCAGCCCTCGATACCCAGGTCCTTCGGTGCGTTCATCTTGGAGATGGTCGGGAACACCGGCCCGCAGCCCACATAGTCGACCAAGCTCGCATCCACCGCACGCATCTGCTCCTCCGTGGAGACCGAGAGCCCGAGGATCTTGTCCGGCCCGATCAACTTTCTTGCCTCGGCCACCGGCATATCCGACTGCCCGATGTGAATGCCGTCAGCATCCAGTTCCACGGCCAAGGGAACATTGTTATTGACAATGAAAGTCACCCCCGCTGAGCGCAGGAAATCCCGCAGCGGCAGGGCCTCCGCCAGCAGCCGGTTGCGGTCTGTTTTCACTGTGCGATACTGCACGATGGTGACCCCGCCTGCCACGGCGCGCCGCACGGTCTCCAACAGACCGAGGCGGCATTTCACCGCCTCGTCTGTTACGAGATAGAGGTTAAGGTTCAGATTCTTGCTCATCCGAAAAGCGGAGTTGAGAAGTAACGGTCAGCAGAATCCGGCAGCAGCACGACAATGGTCTTGCCCTCCATCTCCGGACGCTTGGCCAGCTGCGTGGCAGCCCACAGAGCCGCACCGGAAGAGATACCTACCAAAATGCCGTCGCGCTTGCCCAGCTCTTTAGCGGTGGGGAAGGGTACCTCATTATCCACGGTAATCACCTCGTTATACACCTTGGTGTCCAGTGTTTCGGGAATGAAACCCGCACCGATACCTTGGATTTTATGCGGTCCGGACTGCCCCCCGGAGAGCACGGCAGAGCTTGCCGGCTCCACCCCCACGATATACACGGAGGGGTTCTTCTCCCGCAGGTAACGCCCCACCCCGGAGAGCGTGCCACCCGTGCCGATGCCGGCCACGAAGGCATCCACCACCCCATCGGTATCCTGCCAGATCTCCGGCCCCGTGTGCTCGTAGTGCGTAGCGGGGTTCACGGGGTTGGTGAACTGCCCGGCGATGATGGAACCGGGGATCTCGGCATGCAGCTCCTCCGCCTTGGCGATGGCCCCCTTCATCCCCTTGCTCCCCTCCGTCAGCACGATTTCCGCCCCGTAGGCCTTGAGGATGTTGCGGCGCTCCACGCTCATGGTGTCCGGCATGGTGAGCACGGCGCGGTAGCCCTTGGCGGCAGCGAGGGCCGCCAAGCCGATGCCCGTGTTACCGCTGGTGGGCTCGATGATGGTACCCCCCGGCTGCAGGCGGCCGCTCTTCTCCGCGTCCTCGATGATGGCCCGCGCGATGCGGTCCTTCACCGAGCCGGCGGGGTTGAAGTACTCCGGCTTCACCAGCAGGCGGGCCTTGAGGCCGTGCGCGCGGTTATAATTCACCGGCTCGAGCAGAGGCGTGTTGCCCACCAGCTCTGTGATCGATTTCTTGATGTTGGCCATGGCTCACTTAACAGCGTTGAAACCCTGTTCCAAGTCCTCGATGAGGTCGTCCACGTTCTCGATACCGATGGAGAGGCGCACCGTGGTGGGGGTGATGCCGCAGAAGGCCAGTTCCTCCTCAGAGAGCTGCGAGTGCGTGGTGGAGGCCGGGTGAATGACCAAGCTCTTCACGTCCGCCACATTGGCCAGCAGCGAGAACAGCTTCAGGCTCTCCGTGAACTTCCGCGCCTGCTCGGGCGTACCCTTGAGCTCGAAGGTGAAGATGGAACCGCCGCCGTTCGGATAATTCTTCTCATACAGCGCGTGGTCGCGGTGCGTGGGCAGGGAGGGGTGGTTCACACGGGCCACCTGCGGGTGCTTGCTCAGGTACTCCACCACCTTGAGGGCGTTTTGCACATGGCGCTCCACGCGCAGGGAGAGGGTCTCCAGCCCCTGCAGCAGCAGGAAGGCGTTGAAGGGGCTGATGGTGGCACCCTGGTCGCGCAGCAGCGTGGCACGAATCTTCACCAAGTATGCGATGTTGCCGCAAGCCTCGCTGAACACCAAGCCGTGGTAGCCGGGGCTCGGCTGTGTGATGCCGGGGAACTTGTCGTTCTGCGTCCAGTCAAACTTGCCGCCGTCGATGATAACGCCGCCCATCACCGTGCCGTGACCGCCGATGAATTTGGTGGCACTGTGCACCACGATGTCCGCCCCGTGCTCCAGCGGGCGGTAGAGGTACGGCGTAGCGAAGGTGCTGTCCACGATGAGCGGAATGCCGTGCTTGTGGGCAATGGCGGCGATGGCCTCGATGTCCGTCACGTCGCTGTTCGGGTTGCCGAGGGTCTCGGCGTACAGCAGCTTGGTGTTCGGCTGAATGGCCTTCTCGAAGTTCGCGGGGTCGGCGGCGTCCACGAAGGTGGTGCTGATGCCGCTCTCCTTGAGCGTGTGCTCAAAGAGGTTGTACGTGCCGCCGTAGATTGTGTTGGCGGAGACAACGTGGTCACCGTTGCCTGCGATGTTGCGCACCGCGTAGTCGATGGCGGCGGCACCCGTGGCCACCAGCAGCGCGGCGGCTCCGCCCTCCAGCGCCGCAATGCGCTTCTCGAAGACGTCCGCCGTCGGGTTCATCAGGCGGTTGTAGATATTCCCCGGAACCGACAGCCCGAAGCGCCCCGCCGCCGTTGCGGAGTCCTTGAAGACGTACGAGGTCGTCGCGTAAATCGGTACCGCACGCGCGTCCGTTGCGGGGTCTGCTTGCTCCTGGCCGACGTGTACTTGCAGTGTCTCGAACTTGTATCCTTTGCTCATGTCTTTGATCTTGGTGAAGTGTTTATGTTGAAATCCCTACAGGAATTGTGGGGGATGGGCGGATTTTACTCCCGAATCCCCCGCAAGTCAATAGTTTTTTTGCAGAAAAGCGGAAAAAATCCGAACTTTTTGCAAAAAATCCCGACGGAGGGCCGAAATCCTTGGTTGTTGCAAAAAATGAAACAACCACTACGGAGGAAAAAGGGGGCAGGGGAGTAAAAGCGGGGCTTGACAAAAGCGCGGCGGGGTGTAGAATGGAACGGAAGAATATGATGAAAATATCCACAAAGGGACGTTATGCCCTGCGCATCATGTTGGATTTGGCCCAGCATGACGGCGAAGGGCCTGTTGCGCTGCGAACCGTGGTGGAGCGCCAGAATATCACACTGAAGTACACGGAGGGCATTATGGCGATGCTGGTGAAAGCCAAGCTGGTGGTGAGCCTGCGCGGCAAGATGGGCGGCTACCGCTTGGCGAAGAGACCGCATGAATATACGGTGTACGAGGTTCTGCTGGCTGCGGAAGGCGACCTGCAGCCCGTGGCCTGCGGGGCCCCCGGGGCGGATGTTTGCCCGGTACAGGATACCTGTCCCACGCGCACGGTATGGGTGGGGCTGGGCGAGGTTATTCGGAATTATCTACAGGGCATCACCCTGCGGGATTTGGTGAGCCATGGTGCGGAATTGAGCTATTGCAGCGGCATTTGAATCGTTTTTTCTGCGGAAAATAGCGGCAGGGGAAGCGAAAATGCCTTGACAAACCGCCCACGGGGTGTAGAATGTACGCCGTCCGCGCGTGCGTCATCCGGGGCGCGCGTGCCGGCCCAATTCTTTTATATTATGAAACAGTACCGTTCTCACACATGCGATGAGCTCCGCTTGGCTGACGTGGGCAAGGAAGTGACCCTTGTCGGTTGGGTGGACACAGTACGCGACCACGGCGGGGTGATCTTCATCGACCTCCGTGACCGCGCCGGCAAGACCCAAGTAGTATTTCACCCGGAGAATGATGCCGATCTGGCCAAGCAGGCGGAGACACTGCGGGTGGAGAGCGTTATTCAGGTAACGGGCAAGGTCGTCGGCCGCCTCAAGACCGAGGAGATCGACGCGACGAACCCGGACCTGGCGACGGGCGAGATTGAGGTGGATGCCACGGGCCTCTGCATCCTGAACCGCGCCGCCGTGCTCCCCTTCCAACTGGATCGCAGCAACACGAATGAGGACATCCGACTCAAGTACCGCTTCCTGGACCTGCGGCGTCCGGAGATGCAGCGCAACATGATGCTGCGCCACCGCATCACCAAGACCATGCGCGACTATTTGGACGAGCAAGGCTTCTTGGAGCTGGAGACGCCGATTCTCTCCAAGTCAACCCCGGAGGGCGCTCGTGATTACTTGGTGCCCAGCCGCGTGAACCCCGGCAAGTTCTATGCCCTGCCGCAGAGTCCGCAGCAGTACAAGCAGCTGCTCATGGTGGCCGGCATGGAGCGTTACTTCCAGATTGCCCGCTGCTTCCGCGATGAGGACTTGCGCGCCGACCGCCAGCCGGAGTTCACCCAGGTGGATATCGAGGCCTCGTTCATCACGCCGGAGGATATTTACAACTGGGTGGAGCAGATGCTCAAGCGCGTCTTCAAGGAGGCCGTCAACCGCGATATCGTCACGCCCTTCCCGCGCATGACCTGGCACGATGCCATCAACGAGTACGGTTCCGACAAGCCGGAGCGCCGCTTCGAGATGAAGATTACGGACTGCTCGGACATCTTTGCCACAAGTGACTTCCGCGTCTTCTCGTCTGCCGTGGCTAACGGCGGTGTGGTGAAGGCCATCAACGCCAAGAACTTCGGCCCCTCCGTGGGGCAGATCGATGCTCTGACGCAGACGGCCTTGGAGGCCGGAGCCAAGGGCCTTGCCTACATCAAGGTACGCGACGTGAACAACCGCGACGGCTGGAAGAGCCCCATCACCAAGCGCCTGACGGATGCCGAGATTCAGGCCCTGACCGAGCGTCTGAACATCGAGAGCGGGGACTGCGTGTTCTTTGCAGCCGGTGACTGGGAGCAGAGCTGCACCATCCTGGGCCGCGTGCGCCTGCAGTGCGCGGACTTCATGGAGCTGCTCAAGGACAACCACGAGGTTGACCTCTTCTGGGTGACCCGCTTCCCGATGTTTGCCTGGAATGCGGAGGAGAACCGCTACGATGCCATCCACCATCCCTTCACCCGCCCTGTGCCGGAGGATGTGGACAAGGTGCTGCGCGGCGAGATTTCTACCGATCTGTGTGCAGAGGCCTACGACGTAATCTTCAACGGCAATGAACTCGGCGGTGGCTCCCTGCGTATCCACGAGCGTGACCTGCAAGACGCGGCCTTCCGCGCCCTCGGTCTCACCCCGGAGACCATCAACGAGCGCTTCGGCCACCTGCTGTCTGCCTTCTCCTTCGGCGCACCGCCCCACGGCGGCCTTGCCTTGGGTCTGGACCGCGTGGTGATGCTGATTGCCGAGTGCGAGTCCATCCGTGAGGTGATTCCCTTCCCGAAGAACAACCGAGCCGTCGACCTCATGTGCGAGGCTCCCGACACGGTGGAGGAGAAGCAGCTGCGTGAGATTCACATCCGCGTGAAGCTCCCGGAGAAGCTCCGCCAGAAGCTGGAGGCCGAATCCGCCTCCGGCGCCGAGTCCTGATCTTTCCTCACGATTTCATGACACCCCGCCCGCCTCAGTATGAGGTTGGGCGGGGTTTTGTGTCGACAAAGTGCTTTTTTCGGAGAATAAAATGTGTCATACCGCTTGAAAAACGCTAAAATTGTGCTATATTATTGCACGCGTTTTGCCAAGCACTTGACAAGATGTGTAATGGGTGGAGTATACCCCGATATTTCCTTCATTATGTCTTTATCCCCGAAAGAGAACGAGAATGCGACACCGCTTGAGGTGTCCGCTCCTGCTGTGGAGAAATCGCCTGCAAAGGATGTGTTGAAGAAGAAACCCGCAGCCAAGAAAGCGGCGGTTAAGAAGCCCGTGGCCGAGAAGGCTCCGGCTGCCAAGGTCTCCGGGAAATCCGCTGAGGGGAAGGCCGCGGCACCGAAGAAGTCTGCCCCTGCCAAGAATGCCGGCGTCCCGAAAAAGCCGACAACCGGGAGAAAGAAGGCGCCCGCTGCTGCGGTGAAGGCCGAGTCCGCCGCGAAGAAGGAACCTGCCGCGAAGAAGGAACCTGCCGCGAAGAAGGAACCTGCTGCGAAGAAGGAACCTGCCGTGTCCCCCGAGCCTGCTGCTTCCGAGCCTGCCCCGGCGGAGGTGTCCGTGGCTGAACCGGCCCCGGAGGAGTCCTCAGCCCCCCGCAGCGGCAAGAAGGGCAAGAAGGCCTTTAACCTCCACATCACCGCTCAGGAGATCCAGGACATGTTCCCGGATGACAAAGTGCTGCGGGATGCCTTCAAAGCCCTTCTGGCCATAGCCAAGAAGAACGGCGGCGAGGTGACGGATAATGACATCAGCGAGCAACTCCCCATCGAGTTTGCCCGAGAGGACGACCAAGAGCGCCTCTTCAACTGCCTGCATGCCGTGGGCATCACCGTGACATCCGATGGCGACGACCCGGAGAGCATCTCGGAGGAGGAGCTGCGCAAGTACATTCAGGCAGGCAAGAGCGTGGTGGACAGTCCGGTGATGAAGACCCGCCTCAACCAGCTTTTCCAGATGGCCACCGAGCGCGAGGGCCAGTACCTCACCTATGATGAGATCAACTCCGCGCTGCCCAAGGGCATCATCGATCCCGAGGTGCACGAGATCTTCATCACTCGCCTGCGCGACATGAACATCAACATCATTGATGTATCACAGATCGACAGCTACAACGAGCGCATGCGCATGGCCGAGGCCGGGGATGAAGACGAGTCCGAGAAAATGGAGGCAAAACTCGATGTTCTTGACGACCCCGTGCGCATGTACCTCAAACAGATGGGCCGCAAGGAGCTGCTGAAGCGCGACGAAGAAGTCTCCATCTCCATCCGTATTGACGAAGCGGAGACCAAGCTGCGCACCGGGCTGCACAAGTTCGGCGTGGTGGCAGAGTTCTACATGGATTTGGCCGACAAACTGAGCCGCAAGACACCCATGCGCCCGGATGAACGGGATATGCGCTTCGACCGCATGGTATCTGAGCAGAACGGTGACCAGCGTGACAAATACTTGGACAGTATTCGCATGCTCCGCAATAAGGTGCGAGATGCCCATGCAGAGGTGCGCTTTGCCTACAAGGCTCTGCGCGATGCCCGCCGCCGCAAGCGCGGTACCAAGCAGGAGGAGCTGCTGAGCAAGGACTTCGAGGAGGCTATGGAGATGCTCACAAAGTTGTACCCCGGCTTTGCTTTCAAGGGCAAGGTGTATGAGGATTTCGTGGAGCAGCTGATGGAGCTGCGCCGCTCTGTCCTCAAGAAACAACGCATCCTCGAGGCCGACCCCGGTAATACGGAGGCCCGGGATGGCTTGGATGAGCTCGAGATGCGCCTCTGCATGCCGATAGCAGACTTTCTTGCGGAGTACAAGAGCGTGAAAGCCAGCATGGCGGAGGCCAAGAGCGCCAAGCAGGAGATGATTGAGGCCAACCTGCGACTTGTTATCTCTATTGCTAAAAAGTACACGAACCGCGGTTTGGCCTTCTTGGATCTCATTCAGGAGGGCAACATGGGCCTGATGAAGGCCGTGGAGAAATTCGAGTATCGCCGCGGTTACAAGTTCTCCACCTACGCCACATGGTGGATCCGCCAGGCCATCACCCGATCCATCGCGGACCAGGCGCGAACCATCCGCATACCCGTGCACATGATCGAGACAATCAACAAACTGATGCGTGTGCAGAAGAAGCTCGTACAGGACCTGGGCCGAGAGCCCACACCGGATGAGATTTCAGCCGAGTGCGGCATGCCCGTGGAGCGCGTGCGCGGGGTTCTCAAGATGGCCCAGCAGCCTATCTCCATGCAACAGCCGGTGGGTGACTCCGATGACACATCCTTCGGTGACTTCTTGGAGGACAAGAGCGCGGAGAACCCCATGGACGGGGCCGCCTTCAACTCCCTGCGCGACAAAATCTCCGACGTGTTGGATACGATTAACGAACGCGAACGCGCTGTTATCGAGCAACGCTTCGGCCTGCGGGACGGTAATCCCCGCACGCTGGAGGAGGTGGGACGTCAGTTCAATGTTACCCGAGAACGCATCCGCCAGATCGAGGCCAAGGCCCTGCGCAAGTTGCGCCACCCCTCTCGCATCGGGAAGATACGCGGCTTCCTGCCGGATACGTCGGAAAACTGAGCCAAGCTCCGAATGCTCCCGTTCCGGTGCAGCCTGCAGCACGGGGGATCCGGCGGACTCTTTCACCGTCCCTGACATATTTCAAAAATATCAGAATCAATCAATTTATGAGTACTAAGAATAATAAAGACAACGGCCGCAAGTGCAACATTCATATCACCGCCCAGGAGATCCAGGACATGTTCCCGGATGACAAGGTGCTGCGGGATGCCTTCAAGGCCTTGGTGGGTATAGCGAAGAAAAACCGCGGTTCTGTGACGGATGCCGACATCAACGAGCAGCTGCCCATGGAATGCGCCCGAGAGGACGACCAGGAGCGCCTCTTCAACAGCCTGAACGCGCTGGGAATCACGGTGCGATCCGACGATGAGGCCCCGGAGGCTATCTCCGAGGAGGAGCTGCGTAAGTGCATCCAGTCGGGTAAAAATGTGTTGGACAGCCCGGTGATGAAGACCCGCCTCAACCAGCTCTTCCAAATGGCCACCGAGCGCGAGGGCCAGTATCTTACCTACGATGAGATCAACTCCGCATTGCCCGGCAGTATCATCGATCCCGAGGTGCATGAGAACATCATGATGCGCCTGCGCGACATGAACATCAACATCATTGATGAGTCGCAGATAGATAGTTATAACGAGCGTATGCGCATGGCCGAGGCCGGCGAGGAGGACGAGTCGGAGAAGATGGAGGCCAAGCTGGACCTGCTGGATGACCCCGTGCGCCTTTACCTCAAGCAAATGGGCCGCAAGGATCTGCTGAAGCGCGATGAAGAGGTCGCTATTTCCATCCGTATTGATGACGCGGAGACCAAGCTGCGCGCCGGGCTGCACAAGTTCGGCGTGGTGGCGGAGTTCTACATGGGGTTGGCTGATAAACTGACCCGCAGAACCCCCGTGCGCCCGGATGACCCGTCCCTGCGCTTTGACCATGTGGTGGCCGAACAGAGCAACGAGCAGCGGGAGAAATACCTGGAGACCCTTCGCCTGCTGTGCAACAAGGTGCGCGATGCCCATCGAGAGGTGCGTGCCTGCTACAAGGCCCTGCGCGATGCCCGTCGGCGTAAGCGCGGCACCAAGCAGGTGGAGCTGCTGCACAAGGACTTTGAGGAGGCCTTGGAGGTGCTGACTGCTCTGTATCCCGGCTTCGCCTTCAAGGGGAAGGTGTTCGAGGATTTCGTGGAGCAGCTGATGGAGCTGCGTCGCTCCGTTCTTAAGAAGCAACGCATCCTCGAGGCTAACCCCGATGATACGGAGGCCCGGGATTGCTTGGATGAGCTGGAGATGCGTTTCTGCATGCCGATAGCAGATTTCTTGGAGGAGTACAAGAACGTGAAGGCCTGCATGACGGAGGCCAAAAACGCCAAGCTGGAGATGATCGAGGCGAATCTGCGCTTGGTGATCTCCATTGCCAAGAAGTACACCAACCGCGGGCTGGCTTTCCTGGACCTCATTCAGGAGGGCAATATGGGGCTGATGAAGGCCGTGGAGAAGTTCGAGTATCGCCGCGGTTATAAGTTCTCCACCTACGCTACGTGGTGGATCCGCCAGGCTATCACCCGTTCTATTGCGGACCAGGCGCGAACTATCCGCATACCCGTGCACATGATCGAGACGATTAACAAACTGATGCGCGTGCAGAAGAAACTCGTGCAGGAGTTGGGCCGCGAGCCAACGCCGGACGAGATTTCCGCGGAGTGCAACATGCCCGTGGACCGGGTGCGCGGTATTCTCAAGATGGCCCAGCAGCCCATCTCCATGCAGCAACCGGTGGGTGACTCCGATGACACGTCGTTCGGCGACTTCCTGGAGGACAAGGGGGCGGAGAATCCCATGGACAGCGCGTCCTACAACTCCCTGCGCGAGAAGCTCACCGGGGTGCTCAACACCCTCAAGGAGCGCGAGCGAGCCGTACTCGATATGCGCTTCGGCCTGCGGGACGGCAACCCCCGCACGCTGGAGGAGGTGGGTCGCCGCTTCAACGTCACGCGTGAGCGCATCCGCCAGATCGAGGCCAAGGCTCTGCGCAATCTGCGCCACCCCTCCCGCTACAACGAGCTCCGCGGTTTCCTTCCGGAGACCTCGGAGAGCTGAAGCCCGCCCCGCACAGCCCCTTTGCCCCGCCCGTCGTATCTTCGCCCGGGCGGGGCTCGCTTATACGGTCGACGCCATGCCCGGAAGGCTGCGCCGACAGAGACGTTTGTGAGCGAGAGGGCACTGAGTTCTGACTGTCATTTCCATTCACTCCATATCTCGACTGAGAGATTTGCCGATTTTTTTATACTGAAAGGACAATCTCAGCAGAAGAATAAAGAGAGACAGAAAAAGCACCGAGGCGATAATCAGGTCACTCTTGTCTGACCACTTACCTGCGCCCAAGGTGTACTGCTCGGGGTTCTGCGGATTGACGTATATATCAACCGTGCTTCCGGATCCGGCCGGCCCGGGTTCTCCTTGTTTCCGGACGATCAGGTCTTCGGGGCAGCGTTCGGAATATATCTTCCCTTGCCGGTTGTAAGTGATGATAACTTCCGAACTGAATTCATCTACGGCTTCCCCGGTCTCTTGTGCAGGAATCGTTACCGTGGCGGTCGTTTTTGCCCAGGCGTTTGATAACTTATAGTTGAAATATTCCGCTGCAAGAGGAAACGCCGTGAGGAGTGCTCCCCATAAACAGAGGATAGAAAGCACCCGCATTGCCTTGAGCTTTTCCTTATTGACGCGTGCTTTGTATTGTTGCAGCAAGGTATCTCTTGTACGGAGATTCGATATTGCTTTGCAGGCGGGAAAAGCAGCGCGTAGTTTTTGATACAGGTCCTCGACCATCTCGTAGTTGCCGGATGAAAGCACCTGCTCAGATTGCATGGCGTCGCTTACCGTAATATGGTAGGAAACGGGATCAAGAGACGGAGCAGCATGCGAGGCTCCGCAATCCATGCGAATGCAGCTGATACTTGATATGTTTATTTCTTTTATTCTCGCTCTGAAACCCGAGATTTTCTCAACCAGCGTTATTCGGGAATCATTAGTAACGATATGTAAGTTCCCGAAAATAATTTTCAGCCCATGGTAGAGGAGCCCGAATTCCAATATCAGGCCGGCGAGTGTAGCAAGAGCCGGTATCCACAATATGTTTTTATCGCATGGCTCGATGAATAACCAATAAGAAAAAACAGGGAGGTACACAAAGGTGAGACACGTCAAAAGTGTCACAAGAATGAAGACGGTCTTGTTTCCGTATATTCTTCTGTTGGTATATGTTACCAGCGTATTCGTCACGGCGGTCTCCCTTCCGGGTTATGTCAATCCGGTACCCTCGCTGTATCGGCCGAAAATGAAATTGCGATCGGTGTTCATATAGAGATGATCTGTCTGTGGGGGTACCGGGTTTTCTTTGTTGCTAATCAGCATAGCGCATACCCCGGGGTTTTGCAAGGAAAAAGTGGTGATGCAGGCTCTTTTTTCGGTTTATCTCCCGCTCCGGCTGTAAAAAGGGCTTGCAGGGCGGCGGGGATTTTGGTATGATGGGCGGAGAACTTGAGCCGAGACCGATGATGAACCGAACCGGAATAATGTTGATGATGGCTGCGGTGCCTGCCATGGTGGCGCCCGCAGCGGATGCCCCGATGGTGAGTTCCGCGCAGAACGCTGCGCAGCATCGCGTGGCCATCTACAAGGAGTTGGATGCCCTGTTGAGCGGCCCGAATGCGGCGCAGCAGGCCCCGATGCTTGCGGGGCAGATGCGTATGTATAACACGCGCATGAAGACCCTGCGGCAGCTTTGCGCCAAGGTTCCCGCCGCGGAACAGAAAGCTGCCTTGGATGCCTTGCGCGCCTCTGACCCGAAGGCCGGGGCCGTGCTGGATTCCTTTCCGGGGAAGGTGGATGCTTTGATTGAGTCCGGCTGCTACGGCAATGCGGCGCTCTTGGCTGCGATGAAGGAATTCCGCGACTCTATGGCCCCTGTGGCGTCCGGGGCTGCCCCCGCTAAGGCGGATAAGGAGACGAAGAATAAGAAAACCAAGAAGAAAAAGAAGTGAGGAACCCCGCCCGCCGGGGGTTAGTTGTGTCATTCCCGGGCACTTTTTTGTCCTCGCACTTGCATTTCTCCCCCTTTGTGTGATACCATAGCCCCGCCTCGCCGTGCGCGTGGGGTGTCGGCTCATCGCATTTTACTATTATGATTAAGTGGATTCTCAATAAAATCGTCGGTTCCAAGAACCAGCGCGAGGTCAAAAAGATTCGTCCTGTCGTCAAGAAAATTAACGAGATCGAGTCCTCTTGGGGGGATGTAGACCAAGAATTCTTGGTGGCCAAAACCCGGGAGTGGCAGAAGTATCTGCACCGCTTTACGCCGATGGATATCCCCACCCGGGGGTACATAGTAGAGGCGGATGCCGAGGAGCTGCAGCGCGTAGCCGGGATGCTGGGTGAGCGCTTTGAGGCCCTCAAGCCGGATTTCCCCAAACTGCCCGCCGTGGAGCCTACGGTGGAGTCCATCGAGGCCGCCAAGCAGGCTTGGGCGGAGGTGGAGCCGCGCTTCGAGAAGCTGCGAGCGGCGTATCTGGAGTCCATCCTGCCGGAGGCCTTCGCCGTGGTGAAGCGCGGCGCGCGTCTGCTCTGCGGGCAGGATGTGGATGTATGCGGCACGCCGATCGCTTGGAACATGGTGCACTTTGATGTGCAGCTCATCGGCGGCACGGCTTTGCACCGAGGCTTTATTGCAGAGATGGCCACGGGTGAGGGTAAGACCTTGGTGGCCACCCTGCCGGTGTACCTCAACGCCCTCACGGGCATGGGCGTGCACGTGGTGACGGTGAACGATTATCTGGCCCGCCGTGACTCGATGTGGATGGGTGCGCTCTTCAAGTTCCTTGGTCTGACGGTGGGCTGCATTCAGAGCATGATGCCCAGCGAGCAGCGCCGCCGCATGTACGCCTGCGATATTACCTACGGCACCAACTCCGAGTTCGGCTTCGATTACCTGCGCGACAACGGCATGGCTACCTCCCGTGAGGCCCAGGTGCAGCGCGGTCACTATTTCGCCATCATCGATGAGGTTGACTCCATCCTGATCGACGAGGCACGCACGCCCCTCATCATTTCCGGGCCCGCTGTCATCACGCAGGAGCAGCAGTACGATACTCTCAAGCCCCTCATTGAGAAGGTGGTGCATGCCCAGGTTGACCTCTGCAACACCCTCATGACGCGTGCCAACGAGGCCGCCGCTGCCGGTGATACGGACTTGGCGGGCCGCTGCCTCTTCAAGGTCAAGCTCGGCCAGCCCCGCAACCGCGCCTACATGCGCGCCATGCAGGATACCACCATGCGCCGCATTGTGGAGAAATACGAGCTGACGCTTTACCAGGATCCGCGCAAGCTGGAGCTCTACAAGCTCAAGGAGGAGCTCTTCTTCTGCGTGGATGAGAAGACCCACGATGCCGAGCTGATGGAGAAGGGGCGCGAGATCATCAGCCCCGGGGAGCCGGAGGCTTTCGTGTTGCCGGACGTGGGTACCGAGTTTGTCAACATTGACGAGAATCCCGCCCTCTCCGCCCGCGAGCGCGAGGCCGCCAAGCAGGCTCTCCTGCGCCGTCGGGATGAGGTCGGTACGCGTCTGCACACCACCAGCCAGCTCCTCAAGGCTTACACCATTTACGAGAAGGATGTGGAGTATGTGGTGAAGGATGACAAGATTGTGATCATCGACCAGAACACGGGCCGCGAGATGCCGGGCCGCCGCTGGAGCGAGGGTCTGCACCAGGCCATCGAGGCCAAGGAGGGTGTGGAGGTAGAGGCCGAGAACATGACCTACGCCACCATCACCATCCAGAATTATTTCCGCCTGTACACCCACCTGGCCGGTATGACCGGTACGGCGGAGACGGAGGCGGCGGAGTTCCACGATATTTACAAGCTGGATGTGCTGCCCATCCCGACCAACCGTCCCTGTATCCGCAAGGACTTCAATGACCTCATTTTCCGCAGCCGCCGTGAGAAGTACAACGCGGTGGTGGCAAAGATTGCAGAGCTGCATGCGGCCGGCCAGCCCGTGCTCATCGGTACGGCCAGTGTGGATGCCTCGGAGACGCTCTCCCGCATGCTCAAGATGCGCCGCGTGCCGCATCAGGTGCTCAATGCCAAGAACCACCAGCGGGAGGCCGAGATTATCGCCTTGGCCGGTCAGAAGGGGGCCGTGACGGTGTCCACCAATATGGCGGGCCGCGGCACGGATATTAAGCTGGGCGAGGGCGTGCCGGAGCTGGGCGGTCTCTTTGTGCTGGGTACGGAGCGCTATGAGTCCCGCCGTATCGATCGCCAGCTGCGCGGTCGTTGCTCGCGCCAGGGCGACCCCGGTGCCTCGCAGTTCTTCCTGTCCTTTGAGGATGACCTGATGCGTAACTTCGGCGGTGCCGAGCGCATGACGAAGATGATGGACCGCTTCGGTATGCAGGACGGCGAGGCCGTGGAGAACAGCCTGATGAACCGCATCATCGAGGGCGCGCAGAAGAAGGTGGAGCAGCGCAACTACATTTGGCGCAAGCATGTGTTGGATTACGATGACGTGATGAACCAGCAGCGCTTGATCGTGTATGCTATGCGTAACGAGGCTCTGCTTTGCGAGGACCCCCGCCGCATGATCTTGGAGTCCCTGGAGAATGCCGCGCAGTTCAAGGCAGAGACCTGCCTGAATGAGGATGAGTTCGGCAATGTGCGTGCCCTCGACCTGCTGCAGTGGGTGAACAATACGTTCCCGACCGGTTGGAGCGAGGAGGACGCGAACTTTGCCTCCAAGACCCCGGCAGAGGCGGCGGAGTTCATCGTTACCAAGATCCGGGAGATGTACACCAAGAAAGTGGAGGGCGAGCGCGCCGACCGCGTGGACCAGATGGAGCGTTCCATCATCCTGCAGGCCATTGATAAGCTCTGGCAGCGCCACATCACGGACATGGATGCCCTGCGCGAGGGTGTGCGCCTGCGTGCCCAGGGCCAGCGTGACCCGTTGGTGGAGTATAAGCGCGAGGCCTACGAGATCTTCGAGCAGCTCATGCGCAACATCGACTTCGAGGTGCTCAACGGTCTCTTCCGCAGCACCACGAGCCTTTCCGCCTTCGAGGACTTCCTGGCGAGTCTGCCTGCCAGCAATGCCGAGGAGGAAGATAGCGATGTGACGGATATTCTCGGTAACGGGGATTTGCTCTCCGTGCTTCGTGAGCAGATGGAGCGCATCCAGCGTCAGCATGCTGCCGAGGCGGAGGAGCTGCCGACCATTCCCGAGCCGGAGGAGGAGCCGCAGGAGCTGCCTTTCGATCAGTCGGCCAGCGGTAGCTTGGCGGCGCCTCTCTCCAAGCCGGAGAAGAAGCTGGAGCTGCCGAAGCGCAAGCGCCGTTTCGTGAATATCAAGCGCGCCGAGGGCGGGGATCTCACCATGTCTGCCCCCGTTGCGTCGGAGGCCGTGGAGGGCGAGACGCTCGGTTCCGTGGATTCCGGCAGCATGACGGATGCGCTGAACGGCAAGCCGGAGTAATCCCAGCCCACCTCACCGCTCATGAATGTGCGCTCGGCCTTGGAGTATGTTCCGTATTTCCGCGGGCGCACCATGCTGGTGCATGTGGATTCGGCTCTGCTGCAGGCGGAGGAGCTGGTGGATGCTCTGCTGGATGCCGATGCGCTGAGTGAGATCGGCGTGCACTTGGCTTTGGTGGCTGAGGGGGAGGACACGGGCCTGTTGGCTCGCCGTGCGGGGGAGTGTGAGCTGCGTTACGCGGTGGCGGAGCAGCCGCTTTCCTGCGGTGCGGCGGCCATGGAGCGCGCCGTGGAAATCGTCCGCCGAGGGCAGGTCGCCGTCGTGGCTTCCGGCGCGCAGGGGCGTTTCGATGAGGGGAGTGTGCAGTTGGCCCTCGCTTTGGGGGCTTCTAAGTATATTTGTTTGCAGGACGGTGGGGTGCCGGGGCGGGGCGGTTCCCCCATTTTCGCCATCCCGGAGCAGGAGGTGGATGCCTGCTCGGACTGCACCCATGCGGAGGAGCTGCGGGCGGCGGCTGTGGTCTGCCGCCGGGGGATTCCGCGTGTGCATTTGTTGGAGGGCCGACACCGCGGCGTGCTGCTGGATGAGCTGTTCTCGGAGGAGGGTGTGGGTACCATGGTGCACGCGGACTCCTACCGCGAGATCCGCCCCCTGCAGCTGGATGACATCCCGGAGCTGCTCTCCATGATTGCCCGCTGCATGGCGGACTCCAAGCTCGTGCAGCGTACCTATGAGAGTATCCAAAGCCGCCTGAGCAGCTACTACGTTTATACACTGGATGATACCATCGTGGGCTGCGTGGCTCTCTATCCCTACCCGGAGGTGAAGAAGGCGGAGCTCGGCTGTCTCTTCATCAAAAAGAACTACGAGGGCCACGGCTACGGCCGCGCCCTCTGCCGCTTCGTGGAGGACAAGGCCCGCGAACAGGGCTTCACGGCCATCTTCGCTCTCTCTCAAAGTGCCGTTGCCTACTTCCGCGACCGCCTCGGCTACCCCGAGCTTTCCCGGGACGAGCTACCGCCCGCTCGCCGCGCTCTCCTCGAGCAGAGCGGCCGCTCCTCCGCCGTATTCGGTAAGCAATTGGTGTAAGGGTTTATTTTTTTTGTAGGACGATGAGAACAGTGTTTTCATCAATCCACCGGATAGCACCTTCATTTGGCCAGTTCGGCATTTTTGACCATATCGGTCTGTATTTTTCGTACTCCTCTTGGGTAGGTGTGTGAAAGTTGGAGACCAATGGATTGGCCGCATAGAAATCCGGTCCGTAGATTGCCTCGTTCTTTATCAGTATTTTGTAGATGTTTCTTCCGTCTTTTCCTCTCAATTCTGCTATCCTGTTAACGTCGTTTTCGATTAGGATAAGCTCCTTATTTCGGTTGATATCGAATGAAAAGCTCCCTTTTGCCATAGCATTCGTTTTATATAATGAATACAGCACAGAGAATGCCAGAACAACGGATACATATCTCATAGTCTTCGTTCTGTTTCGCTCTGATGGCATAAAACGGAAGAAGAGGCTCCACATAAACGCCACAACAAATGGCGCAGCCGTATACATACGGTTTGATGCCGGGTCATGCTCCGCCGCCGGAATGCAAAGCAAAACGGGAAGAATATACGGTATTGCTAACAGCGCAGCAGTCAGCGTGCAGCCTTCGATTCTGTGTGAGACAGGTCGCCCATTCCTCCATATTTTTATCATTACGAACACGGCAGGAATCAAAATTGTTGTACCGAGAATTCCCGCAGAGGATGCTGCTCCTATTGATAACTTCATCCACAATAATATGTAGAAGCAGATAGCTCTGAAGAGCGCGGTAGGAGCCATGTGAGACAAGGCCCCGTAACCGCCCAACATGTTCTGATATTGCTCTGTTGCAATGAGAATCTCCCTGCTGACCAAGCCGGCATATATCATGGCACGCTTGATGAGGAGTGTGCAGAGCAGAGCAAGGATCGCAATTCCCGTCCCGGCAATCAGTTGACGCCTGTTCGCCGGATCTCCTTCCAAGCAGTGCATAACAGAGGCCGCGATGACGATGCAGGAGAATTGTAAAATCGTGGTTTGATAAAATCCGGCTGCAACGATAAGGGCTGCAGCGGAGATGATGAGGGAATAGGGCTGTTTATATCCCGGAACATTGAGCAGTGCGTAGGCCGCATAGGTGGCAAGAAAAATGCCGCATCCCATGGTATCCGTTGTCACCGAGAATTGCAGCCAGCTCGCATATTGGAATGTGGATAAATTTGCAGAAACGAATGCTGCGATGAGGAATTTTGTTCTGATATTAAATATCTGAACAAGTATTGTAAAAGATAAACTAACAAATACCCCCCCGTTAGTATTCCGGCACTCAACGGCGTACCGGAGGTTATATATCGGATTGCAGCCGTCCCCCATCTTCCGGCAGCAATATAGAGTTGACAGGCTGCACCGTGATAGTCATACGCATCATCGATATTCAGTCTGAATTCGTTGAGATTCAGGAAGATACCGTATATGAATAAAAATAGGGTGAGGGAGACGCAAAAAGTATAGATAGTATCACTCCGGAACGGGCATTCGGAAAATGCTGCGGTTGAGCACTTGTCTCTCATAATCTTTGTGCTTTTATGGGAATCTGTAGCCCTGTGTTACGGGGCGGTGTGTTGGCGCAGGAAGCGCAGCAGGGCATCCAGCCCGGCCTCGAACTCCGGGGTTTCCAGGGGCGGGCTCATGAAGTGGTGGTGCGCCGTGGGGATGTTGAGCAGCAGGGCTTCTCGTCCCGCCGTTTGCAATTTTTGGGCGAATCGGGTGCCGTGCAGGCGCAGGGGGTCACAGCCGGCCACGACAATGAGGCAGGGGGGGAAGTCCTCCACGCTCTCCGCCGCCAGGGGGGAGATCCCGGGCTCGGCGGGGTTGTGCTCGCCGGCGTAGGCTCGCATGCAGGCCTTTTGATCCCGCCGCCATTCTTCATCGGTCAGCATTTCCCCGGTCGGGATGCTGCCGTCCGGCTCAGCGGAGAGCAGGGGGTAGTACAGGATGCAGCCGGCCACGCGTTTCTTGAGCACCAGGGCAGCCGCAGCGGCCAGGTTGGCCCCCGTGCCGGCTCCGGCCAAAAAGATGCGTTTGTAGCCCATCTGCTCCAGCGTAGTGACGGCGGCGAGTACATCGTTATACGCCGCAGGGTAGGGGGATTCAGGCGCCAGTCGGAAGGCCGCATTGGCTACATCCACCCCACCCTCCGCCGCGGCGCGGCCGCAGAGTATGTGGTATTGCTGGGGGGTGCCGTACACCCAGCTCCCGCCGTGCAGAAAGAGCAGCACATCCCCCGGGGCTGCCGACGGATGAGCGCGGTACATCAGCATATCCCCCGTCGGGTCCATGCTGTCTACGGCGGTGAAGGGCACATGCAGTGTGGTATCTACATCCTCCGGCAGCAGGGCCCCCTCGTGCATCATGTCCTGCGTCTTGCGTAGTTCATTCAGGGGACGCAGATTGCCCTGTTCCGCGGCTTCCAGGGCCTGCGGCAGGGTGATGATGGGCGACTCTTCCTCCCCCGCAGCCGTTGGGAGGGCTGCAAGCAGAAGGGCAAACGAGAGCAGAATACGAGGCTTCATGCGGCGGTGTGCTTGTGTTTTAAGGCTATTATACACCTTTCCGCCGCAGAGAAAAGCAAATTTTTCGGACTCCGTCAAAAATGATTGAGTTCTCATTTTGTCGTTGACAGACCGGAGAAAAGGTGTAAAATGAGACTCGTGAGGGGCGCGGAGCGTCGAACTGTCGTATGAATATATAGAATATAGTAAGAGAGCATGAGGAAGACACAGAGCTTTTATATAAACCCAAAAGGTGAAGAATTACCTTTCGGCCGCTTTGACGTTTGCTGGCTACCGTGCAACGGGTGGCTCCGAGCGGAATTGGGAGATATTTACCGTTTTATCAAGATAGATACGAATGATGTTCTTGATTTGGATGGAAGGGAATTTTATCCCATTGGTATCCTACCCGGTAACTACTTGATATATGAAAGCAAGATTCATCGAAATCAATACGGTGTTTGGTCTTTGTCGGAAAATCGCCCGGTCCTCGCTTCCCGGTATAAGCGTATATACTCTTCTGTTCCCGATTGTTCTGATCATTTCGTTGTTAAGTCAACGGAAGGCAGATTACAAATCAGGAGTGACGGAGATGAATTGATACAGGATTTGGGAGATTTCAGCGGATGTCTTTCTTCTGATTATTTGCGGGAGAGCTCGCCTAAATTGATGAAACCCCGGTTGGAAGGCGGAGTAAAATGCAGCGTATGCGTAGATTTATACACGGGGCAGGAATGCAGCCCGGCTTTTCTGTGTGTCGGTGCACTGATGGACGGATTGCGTTACATGCATGATTTATCGGGTGCGCAATACTTTGTGAATGAAAAATGGGAGAAAATACTCACCTTCCCGTCCGGATTGGAACCTGAGGCCGAAGTATACAAACCCACATATACTCCATATAATATTCTTCCTCCTGAGCTTGCTACTATAAGAAACATTTACGACGGAAGAATTGTTGTTGATTCACAAAATGAAGGCACCTATGTGATGGATTATTCAGGGAATATCATTATTCCTCCTGATAAATATCGAAGCTGTTATTTGCTCGGAGAGAAGCGCATTTATCTCGAGAACCGAAAAAACCACGGAGCAATTGCGGATACAGACGGAAACGTGTTATCTCCTTTTGACTACAGAAATGAGTTTGTCCTTAATGTGTTCCGTCAAAAAATAATTTGCTTAGCGAAGAGGGTCCGCCCCCGAAAGACTCTGGTTGGATGTATCTCACCCGATTTAGAAGAGGTTATACCATTCGAATATGAACGTTGTATAGATGGCTTCGTCGACAATATGGGTGTATTAACCGTAGAGGTGTAAGAGCTTGTCCGTAACTCTTCCTACCGGAGCTTATCCCGAGCGGCACTCCTTTTTGCACCGACAGGCGATGCGTAGATATATATAAACAATCAATCCCATGATTTTTCATCCGAAACACCCTTGTTTATTCTCCTGCTCGCTTCTATCACTGTTCCTCACGGCCTCTTCCTGTTCGCAGCAAGAGCCCCCGGCTCCGCCGGTGTTCCTCAGTTACAAAGAGACCGTGTATTGGATGCGCCGACTTCCACCGGAGGAACTTCCGGAGGCGGTACGCACCAGTCCGTACTATGTTCAGGAGATGATACGGGAATATGTAAATGGCCCTTATCAATTCCCCGAACTTGACATATCATTGTCGGAGGAGCAGAAGAAGGAACTGGCAAAATACATTGTTGAATCCTGCAATTGGAGACAGCAAACATGGCTGGAGTACCATGAGGCCCAGGAGTATACAAAGCATCGTGATGTTAGATGCTTTAAGCAACCGCGTACGGGGCTCACTGATCCGGATAACTATATGGGGACTTCCAATAAGTCGTCCTTTATAATTAAGTCTTGGCAAAAATTGCCATTATGATATAATTACTCCATGCCGAGCATGAATAATTCCCCGTCGCT
>SFDX01000056.1 GCA_004557455.1 Akkermansia muciniphila
GAAATGGGGTATAATAGCCGCGCTATGTTACAAGCCGGAATCGTAGGCCTGCCGAATGTAGGCAAATCAACGTTGTTCAACGCAGTGACGCGCTCCCGCAAGGCGGAGGCGGCGAACTACCCCTTCTGCACGATAGACCCGAATGTGGGGATGGTGGAGGTGCCGGATGCGCGCTTGGCTGTGCTGGCGGAGATAAGCAAGAGCGAGCGCGTGGTGCCGGCTGCCATCGAGTTTGTGGACATCGCGGGCCTGGTGAAAGGCGCGGCGGAGGGTGCCGGGCTGGGCAACAAGTTCTTATCCAACATCCGCGAGACGGACGCCATCGTGCAGGTGGTGCGCTGCTTCGAGAACGACGACATCATCCACGAACTCGGCAGCGTCGACCCCGTGCGCGACATCGAGATTATCAACGACGAGCTGATTCTGGCCGACCTAGCCGCGATGGAGAAGCGCAAGGAAAGCCGCATCAAGAAGGCACGCGGAGGGGACAAGGAAGCCAAAGAAGAGATAGCCCTCATCGACAAGCTGCTGCCGCATCTGGACGCGGGCAAGCCCGCCATCACCCTAGAGCTGAACGATGACGAAAAGAAGCTGCTCAAGAGCTTCTACCTCCTCTCGAGCAAGAAGAGCATTTTTGCCTGCAACGTGAGCGAGGACGAGCTGGCGGAAGCCGTGAAGAACCCGGACGCGCACCCCTATGTATCCGCCGTGCGCAAGTATGTGGCGGAGAACCACAACGCCGAGGCCATCGTCATCTCCGCCCGCATCGAGGAAGAGCTCTCCGAGCTGCCGCAGGAAGAGTCGCGCGACTATCTGCGCGACCTGGGCGTGGAGGACTCCGGCGTGAGCGACCTGATCCGCGCGGTGTACCACCTGCTGGGGCTGCGCACCTACCTGACCACGGGCGAGAAGGAGACGAAAGCCTGGACCATCCCCGCCGGAGCCAAGGCCCCGCAGGCGGCAGGCGTCATCCACACCGACTTCGAGCGCGGCTTCATTGCGGCGCAGGTGGTGGCCTATGAGGACCTGGTGGCCTGCGGCAGCCTGCTGAAGGCCAAGGAGCAGGCCAAGCTGCGCATCGAGGGCAAGGATTATGTGATGAAGGACGGCGACGTGGTAGAGTTCCGTTTCAACGTGTCCAAATAATGGCACGATGACCGTTTTTCTCATTGACTGACAGAAACACCGAGCGTATACCAAGGGCATGAGCGTAATTCCATGGGCAGTAATGGCGGCGGCCTCGGGCACGGTAGCGTGGTTGGACCCGGTGGCACCGGCGGGACCGGAGAGTGTAACGACCACCAACAACCACCTGCGCATGATGTTCGAGAACGACTGCGCCTTCGGAGAGGACCGGGACTACTCCCACGGCACGCGCTTTGACTACGCGCACAGCCTGTCGCAGGAGGACTCCCTGAGCCTGAGCGACGCCTGGGGCATCAGCATCTCGCAGAACATCTACACCCCCACCACGCACACGCGGTGGGCCGTGCCGGGCGAGCACCCATACGCCGGGGACTTCCGCGTGGGCGGGGCCTACATGCAGCGCTGGCATAACTTCGGGCACTGCGTGGAGCTGCAGGTCGGCATGATGGGCAAGGCAGCCTTTGCGCGCGACACCCAGAACTTTGTGCACAAGATCGGCAACATGGAGCAGTGGGACGGCTGGGGCTCCCAAGCCCCCTCCGAGGCGGCGGTACAGTTCTCTGCCCGGCAGGATTACCGCCTCTCCTTCTTGGAGACGCATTTTGCGAACGGCTGGGAGACGGATGCCATGTGCTACACGCAGGAGAACATCGGCACGCTGCACATCGACGGGCGCGTCGGGTTCAACGTGCGCGTCGGCACCAACCTGCCCACCAACATGCAGATGACCCGCAGCGGCGGGGCCAACTACGGGCTCGGGCTGCTGCTGAAGGAGAACTACAACCCCGCAGCAACCTCCGTTTTCTTCTCCCTGGGCGGTGATGTGGGCTACTACGCGCGAGACTACGGCATCGACGGCGGGGTGTTCCACCGGTTTGATAACAAGACGGTCTCCCGCCGCCCCTGGCAGGCGGAGCTGCGCGCCGGCGTGGGGGTCTCCCGCCGCAATGTGGACTACTTTGCGGGAGCGGTCTACCATACCCCCACCTACCGCCACGGCAAGGGGAGCCTGTACGGCTGCTTCTCCATCACCCTGAACTGGTAAGCACGCATGACACAAGGTCTGAAGGCGACCCTGATGGTCATCGGTGCGGCGGGCGTGCTGCTCTTCGCGGGGGCCTGTCCCCGGCTGGGGGCGGAGGCGGTGTACCGCAGCGGAGCCATGCTGGCGGTGGGTACGCTGGCGGGGCTGCTGGCCCTGTACGGAGCGTGGAAGCTGGCAGCGGGCTACCGGGCCAACCTCATCGTGGGTGCGGTGAGCCTTTTCTTTTTGTCCGCCGGATTGGGTATCATCTATAACTACAGCGCGAAGGCTTGGGAATTCCTGATGGGCGGCCAATGGGTGGGGGCGGTCGGCATGCTCTGCTTTGCCCTCATGGGGCTCATCTTCATGCTGGTGTTCGGCTACCTGGCCTACAAATCCCTACGCGGGCGCATCTGGGCCGCGACGGCGCACCTGGCGTTCTTTTTCATCATGCTGGGGGGCATGATTGACTGCTTCTGCGAGGAACGCGGCGTGCTGCAAATGACAGCGGGCGGCCCTGCCGTGCGCGAGGTGACCACGGAGAGCGGAAGCACCCTGCCCCTGAACTTCGAGCTGCAACTTCTGAGCACCGATATTCAGCGCATCGGCGAGCCGACCTACACGCTCTACACCTACCAAAACAACCGCTGGGTGGCCCCCGTGCCGCTGGCGGTGGAGGGCAACACCCTGCGGCTGGGCGAGGAGACTTGGAACCACGAGATGCCGAGCGGGCAGGCCCATCTGCTGCTGCCGGGCAGCCCGATGCGGCTCATCGTGCGCACCCCCGCGCCGGTTTCCTTTTATGATGCGGAGTGCCGCCTGACCCAAAGCTACAGGGGCACCCCCACCACCGAGACGCGGCATATCCGGGTGAACACGCCGCTGGAGTGCAAGGGTTGGCAGATCAGCCTGCTGGATATGCAGGAGACCCCGGCGGGCGGCGCGGCGGTGATGCAGGCGCGGCGGGCCCCGGGGCGCGGAATGGTGCTGGCCGGGCTCGTAGGCTTGATTATCTGCACCTGCGGCATGTGCTGGCAGCGCAAGCCGAGTGACAAAGGAAAGGAGGCGGCATGAGCGCGGCGGTTATCCTCTGCGAGGCACTCGCGCTGCTGCTATGTGCGGCGTCTGCCGCCCTGCCCCGCTACAGCTACCGCCTGCTGTGGGCGGCTTGGTGCTGCGGGGCTGTTCTGCTGGGGCTGAATGCGGTCTTGGCGGAGTCCCTGCCCTTCGGCAACATGCGCCATGTGCTCTGCTTTTTCCCCCTGGTGATGGCCCCCGCTGCATACTACCTGCGCCACGCCCACGGGGAGGAATTGAGCCGCTGGCTGGCGGCGGCGGCGGCAGTGGCGCTGACGGGGGCACTCTGCATGCCCCTGCAGGCGGCGTGGCGGCCCATGCCGGCCCTCAAGTCGCCGTGGTTCGCGCCGCACGTCACGTCCTATGTGGTGGCCTACGGTCTGCTGGCGGTGAGTGCGCTGCTGGTCTGCCGCCGGGGCGAGGAGTCCCTGCGCCGGGCCGCCTTGGTGGTACGGGTGGCTTTCCCCTTCCTCACCTTCGGGCTGGCGAGCGGGGCCCTGTGGGCGGATGATGCCTGGGGCCGCTACTGGGGCTGGGACATCAAGGAGGCGTGGTCGCTGCTCACCTGGCTGGTCTACGCAGCGTGGTTCCACCTGCGGCACGAGCCGGCTTTCCTCGGCTGGCGGCGTCCCCTGCTGCTGCTGGGTTTCGCCTGCGTGGTCATCACGTTCCTGATTGTTAATTTCCTTCCCTCGGTCAACAGTCTGCACTCCTACGCCAACTGAGGCAACGGCTCATCGGCGGCGCGAGGAGAAGACGCCCCGGCGGCGGGCTGACGAACGGGCAACACCCCAACACAACACGGACCAGCAGAGCATGGCCCCGCACACGCTGAACCACTGCGGCGGGCAGATCCACGCGCGGTACAGCACCCAAACAGGTACGGCTAACAGAACGCCACGCCGCAGCAAGGCGGGGAAAAAGGGCAGCAAGAGCAGGGCCGCCAAGCCGATGCCGCCGCCCCATTTCAGCGCCATGCCCATATCGGCCTGCACAGGCGCGGGGGTGTAGACCACATCCTGCGCCAAGCGGCTGCCGCGTTGGTAGCTCACGCTTTCCTCTGCCAAAAGGGTAGAGCATGTACGCGCGAGAAGGCCGAGGCGTTCGGGGTTTCCGGCAGCGGTAGCAGGTTGCTCCACCAGCACGGCCTCCGGCAGGGGCGCGGGGGACGAACCGAACACGACCGTAGGATCGAGAGTCTGCACGCGGGCCTCCACCAAGCGAGTGCGTCCGTTGGCATCCAGCGGCAGGCGGCGGGTTCCCAAGCGCAGCTCGCGACCCGGGCTCACCTTCACGTCTTCCGGTCGAATGCCGCGGGCCATCATGGCTAAACGCAGCGGCAGCGTGGGAATGACCTCGCCGTTCCAGCGCACAAAGAGGGGGAAAGAGGTGCTGCCCTGGGTGGTCGGGCGGCCGGTCAGGGGTTCGTCCTCCAGCCAATCCGGGGCCCAGACGATATCCAAGGCGTCCGGCTTGTCCGTAAAACCGTTCGGCAAGGCTCGGTTGGCAGACGGGAAACCGGAGACGTCGCCGCTGATATTTTCGGCAGGAATGGCGGTGTTTTGCAGCTCGACGGGGGTGAAATCCGCCGAGGCCGCCGTGCGTCCCCGCAGACCCACCGCTGCCTGCGGTATCTTGCGGAGGGCGGAGCAGAAGATCTCGCGCGACATGTCGCCGGTCTCGGTCTGCCAAATGAGCGGAGAGGAAATGCCGACCGTCTTCACCCCCGCTGCCTGCAGGCGCGCGAGGATGACGGCGAAGTCCTGCGGGCCGAGGGGCAAGGCCGCGAAGACGCGCCCGGCCTGCTCGTCATCCAGCTCCAGAGCCCCGACGGAGACGGGGTGCAGGGTGCGCTTCTCCACCGTGGTGGGCACCTCCACGCGCGGCATGGATGAGCCCTCCAAGTAGGCACTCTGCCCGCCGATCTTGCTGAAAATCCAAGCGTCCGCTCCCCCCAGGAAGGAGGAAGCAAACCACCAGCAGCCGGCCATGAGCGGCAGGGCGATGAGCAGGGAGCTCAGGCGCCGAGGAGAGGAAGAAGACATGCGGCAACACGGGCTGCGGGGCTTCCGGAAGGCGCCGAGCGGCAGACACGGCGCAGGGCATTCAGCCCGGCGGGAATCACGGAGAGGTACCAGTCCTTCCCCTGATGATAGGCAATGTTAGCAAAGGCACCGAGAGCCTGCATGAGGCGCTGCTGGGCACAGGCGGTGAGCACGGCGGGGTCCGGCTGCGGGCCGCCCGCCTGCTGCCACAGCTGCAACAGCTCGGCGCGTTCCGGCTCGCTGAAGTCCATATACGGGTCGTAGATCAGGGAGGCGAGGTCGTACTCCCACCGCCCGAGGCGCAT
>SFDX01000028.1 GCA_004557455.1 Akkermansia muciniphila
AGCACCTGTGTGCAGCCTCTGTTCAACATGAGCTTCAGCCACACCTCGCTGGACAGCGCGACGGAGGGCGGCACGGCGGACACCCGCCTGACCACGGACACGGCTTCCCTCACCCAGTTCTCCCTCGGTCTCGGTGGCCGCATCCAGAGCGTCGTGGGTGAAAACGAGTACAACCGCGCATCCATCCTCGAGGCTCGCGCCTTGCTCAAACTGGACTTCGGGGACCGCCGCAAAAAGCTGAACACCGCCCTTGCCGCCCTTCCGAACGCCACGGTCACCACCCGCAGCAACGAGAAGGGCGTCTTCGGTGCCGAGGTAGGCGCCACTCTCACCATCCCGCTGTCGCGGGATGCAGGCTCCGTCTTCTTCGACGTGAACGCCGACTTCCGCGCCGACGAGGTAGGCGTGAACGGCTCCGTCGGCTACCGTATCAACTTCTGATCCCAACAGAAAGCCGCCCCCCCGGGCCTGCCGCACTCAACGCAGCAGGCCCTTTTTCAACCGCAGAATGAAAGGCGGGAATGGAAAGCAGAGCCGAGCAAAGGGGGTAAGAGACTTCACACCACCGGGATAGTAGAGGGCGAGAGGATTGATGACCGCGGAATAAAGGGAATTTTCGGAGAGACAGCGGCCTGCTTGACTCGGGTCAGACTGCATGCCGTCGGGGTAGTAGGCTCCTTGGTGTTTTTTTGATGAAATTCTAAATTTATCACCTCGCACCACATTATTTCTTGACATCCGAGCTCTGCAAGGTGTACACTGCACACAGTCAGATGAACGATGCGGGTGTCTCCTGTATCATCTTCTGCTTACCTTATCCTTCTTCGACAATGAAATATCTCGTTCCCGTTACATCAGCCTTGCTTCTTCTCGCCGCCTGCGGAGAGAACGAGCAGCCCTCCTTTAAGTCAACCATCGCAGAGGAGACGAATGCAGGCACCACATCTGCCGTTACTGCGTCCGATGCGACGTCTGATTCTCCCGCCGCTCAGACTTCTCCTCCTGCACCGGATGAAGCACTGACGAAGGCGGAGGCAGCTTTGCAGTCAGACGACCTTGCCACCGCGAAAGTTTATCTTCTGAATGCCATCGGCCGGAACCCTTCTGATGCTCAGCTGTACAGCAAAGTCGCGGCGCTCCGAAAAAACAACCCCGATTTGATGACGGCTCCCGAATTCGCCGCTATCCTGAATGTTGCCCTCTATCAAGTGGCACCGGATGCTGTTGATGGCGTCATGAAGATGCTGCAGGAGGTACAGGATGAACAGCAGACTGTTGCTCAGGCACCCTCTCCCGCACAGCAGGAACCCGACTATCAGAAGCGATTGCAGGAATTGTCAGCTGAATACATTCTGAAGGCCACACCGGAAAAACAGTTGGAATTGTGTAAGGAGAGAGCCGACATTTTGGCGATATTGGGTGAGATTGACAACAACGGAGTTGATATTCCGAAAGAGAATCGGGTAACCTCGACACTGCTTTCCTTCATCAGCATCAAGAATAATCTGACGTCTATTTTCGGCAATGTTCAGGCGGTGACTCAGGACAACAATGACGGGTTGCCCATGCGGGAAAAGATGCTTAATGCTGCTAACGGAGAGCTGACACAGGCAGCCTACCTGGACTACTCCTTGCTTCCTGCCGGCAGTAGGGTTGAGCTCATGAACATGGCCAAGAAAGCCGAAGAGCTGGAAAAGGGACTTGCGAGAGCACGCGAGGAACCCGTGATGGAGAAGATTCGTGGCTATTATGCAACTGATTATGGCAATTATACAGCAAAAATTAAATCTCGCCGACAGATCATCGAGAGAATTTCGGAGCAGGTTGCCCAAGTGCATACTCCGGAGAACCTCGCTGAAGCCAGGGAAAAGCTTCAAACCCTGGCGGAGGAAGTGTCCTACTTGACCGGAGAACGTTACCTGGAGTATCAGAAGTTTGCCGTAGGTCGCATTCGGTATGTTTATGTAACCTACATAAATAATAATTGCGTAACAGATGAAGACGCTTTTCGATATATCGAGGGATTAGCAGAAATTCAGCTGTCTCTTCTGGCTCCCGAGGTCGTTTCTATGTATCAGGATATCCTTCCTAAGTTGTTAGGACAGCTGGACGGCGCTAAGCGAAAGGTCGAGGCGGAAAAATGCCTTTCTGTGGTGGAGTATTATAACGATGCACTCGGGGAAACTAGGGGGAAAGATAAGAAGAAGAAGACCTTGGAAGATTTCTAATTTTCGACTACTCATGAGAGCATTTCATTGTATTCCTGTTACCCTGGCTGCGGGCATCGCTACCTCATTGGCAGATGTAGAGAGTGAGCAGACACGCGCCGCAATGGCCATTACCGGCGCTCTGCCTGCTCTGCAGCACACGACGGTGGATTACGCACGGAGTCAGTTACCGCCCAATGCCGTGAAAGGAATCTACGGTGAGTCCGTTGCTCATCGAGTGATGCAATCACAACTACCGACACGCGAATCGTGGCATGCCATCACTCCTCGGAGTGGTCCACAAGGCTTCGACCACCTCCATATTCGTTTGGATTCCTCCGGGAACCCCATTGATATGGTGGTGGGCGAGACGAAATACGGCACCAGTCGGCTGGGGATGACCAAAGACGGCATCCAACTGGGACGCGATTGGGTGCGGGAGCGCCTTCGCGGTTTGGGAAAGCGATATCTTGATATCGCTGCTTCTGAGAAAATCGTGGCAAAAAAACTACCGTTGTCTCCCGGGCGTCAGGTAAGTGTTGTCTTGGCCAACGGGAGACAGTGTCACTTCTGGAAAGCCTCGTCGCTGGATCCGAACTGGCATTACGATGGTCATGCCGGCGATCTACCCGAGGCTCTCAAGCGGGCAAGCAGTATGGGGGATTTCCTTTGCAAGGCAGCCAAGGGAGAAGTACCCTATCGCGTCGTTCACCATCAGGTTCACTCTACGCAGAAGATGACGATAACATGGTATACGCATGGTCGAGACGGACGAAATATTCCCCTGTCGAAAAGGGTTCTTTCTCTGCCACCTAAATTCTCGACCACGGGAGTCTTGACGCCTGAGGCAGAAAAAGAGCTGGCGAAACATATACTTAAACAGATGCCCGGTCTGTCGGACGGAAAGGCCCGTCAACTTGCCCAAGAGATTAACAGGTCGGTTTCTTCGGGCAAGCTCCTATCCGGTGTGTCACGATTTTGGGCACTGGGGCGCCCCTCGCTCATGAACGGCGGGATAGCCGGTGCCTTGGATGCCGGTATGGGGCTTGTTGAGGGCGGCGCCATCAGCCTCGGTAGAACAGCTGCAACCTTTGGAGTGGCCGGGGTGGGTGGTACTGTACAGGGACTCCTGCGTGGCAGAGTTCCTAGCAACATCTGCCCCGGAAGCTCTGCCGGATATACGGGTGGATTCGCTTCGGGCGGTGGCCTGCTGGCGGCTGCGTTCGTGGCTGTGGAGGTGTATGATGCTCTTTCCGGTGCACAGGATGCCACCGCAACCGCCCGTAATTCGGCTTTGGCTCTTTCCGGCCCATTAGCCTCTGCAGCGGCATTTGGTTTGGTTGCCGCCTTCGGTTCGGCGAGCACCGGGACCGCTATTTCCTCCCTCAGCGGAATAGCAGCCTATAATGCTACCATGGCCTGTTTGGGCGGCGGTAGTATCGCTGCCGGAGGAGGCGGCATGCTAGCGGGGGGGCTGGCCCTCGGCGGCGTTGCCGTTCTCGCGACTGCCGCCCTCTATGTGTGTTTCCGCATATACGATGCCGCTCAGGAACGTACACGCATTACCCTGAAAGTGAATTGGCTGAATGATCCGAATGTACTCCGAAAGGTGATCAAATCAAATTGACGTCCGCAGCACATCCGACCCGGAATTTTCCGGGCCGGGTGAGTCGGGATGGGGATCAGCGGGCGAGGGCGTCGCGGATGCCGGAATCGATGGCGCGGAAGGCGAGGCGGATTTCGTCTTCGGAGATGCAGAGGGGGGGCATGAAGACGATGGTGTCGTGGGTGACGGGGCGGGTGAGAAGGCCATAGGGGCGCATGGCTACACAGGCCTTCTCGCCGGCTCGTTCGTCTTGGAGATAGGGTGTGCCGTCCGGGTGAGCGACGTCGATACCGGCGATCATGCCGGTGCAGCGGGCGGCGGGGACGTTCGGGTTACGGCTCACGAGGTCATCGGCGAGCTCGCGGATGAGGCTGATTTTGGGCGGCAGCTTTTCTAATACCTGTTCCTCCTCAAAGACATCGAGAGAGGCCATTGCAGCGGCGCAGCCGATGGGGTGGGCCGTGAAGCTGTGGCCGTAGTAGAACGACTTATTCTCGCTGTAAGTACCGAGGAACTTGCGATAGACCGCCTCCGTGGTCAGGCAGGCAGCCAAGGGAGTATAACCGCTTGTGAGGCCCTTCGCACAGCAGAGGAAATCCGGGATGACCCCCTCGTGCATGCAGGCAAAGAGCTTACCCGTGCGCCCGAACCCGGTCATCACCTCATCGAATATCAGGTAAATCTGCTGTTCATCGCAGAAACGGCGCAGCTCCCGCAGCATCCCGACGGGCCACGGCGTCATGCGGTTCACCCCCTGAATAACAGGCTCGATCACCACACCCGCCACCGTGCGCAGGAAATCAGCCGGCAGGGCACGCAGATCCTCCACACTGCGCACATGGGTCACCTCCATCCCGAACCCTTTGAAGCGGTCAAAGAAGGTACCGACGCCGCCCAGGGAAGCCGCCCCCATCGTATCACCGTGATAACAATTCGAGAACGCCACGAAGTGCCGCCGCTCCTCCTCCCCCGGGGTCTGCACATGGCTTTGGAAAGCCATCTTGAGCGCTGACTCCAACGCCGTAGAACCGTCATCCGAGAAGAAGACACGCGTGAGTGTATCCTTGGGGAAGTAAGACACCAAGCGAGTGGCCAGATCACTGGCCAAGCCATGCCCGAACCCCAGGTAGCTGCTGTGGCAAATGGTACCCGCCTGGCGACGGATAGCCTCCACAATGCGCGGGTGGCAGTGCCCGTGGATATTCACCCAGATAGAGCTGTTACCGTCAATATAACGGCGGCCCAGCGAATCTGTCAACCATACCCCCTCACCGCTCTGAATCATGAGCATCTCACTCTCCTGCCCCCAGAGGGCCTGAGGGGTAAAGGGGTGCCAACAATGCGCTAGGTCTCGGCGTTGCCAAATCTCGGTCTGTTCTTTCGCTGTCATGGTCATCAGGAAGCTTCGGAATCCTCGCGCGGAATGCGGGGCACGAAACGCATGAGCTCCGCCTGGAAGCTCAGCGGAATATCCCCCGTCTCGCCGTTACGGTTTTTCGCCAGGATAAGGTTAGCATCCGCGCCCGCGTTGGCGCGCTCCTCATCATCCTCGGCATAGTAAGCCGTGCGGTAGAGCAGGCCGATCATATCCGCATCTTGCTCAATGGCGCCGGATTCACGCAAATCACTCATCATGGGCACACCCTTACTCTTACCCGGGCGGTTCTCCGGTCCGCGGTTCAGCTGTGCGAGCACCACAATGGGGATGCGCAACTCCTTGGCCAAACTCTTAAGCCCGCCGGAGATTTCTGCGATCTCACGCTCACGGCTGTTCTGCGCCTGTTTGGTGTGCGAGCGCATCAGCTGCAGGTAATCAATACCGATGCAGCAGAGATCCGGATGCTCACGCTGCACGCGGCGCGCCTTGGCCCGCAGCTCCGATATGGAAATGGCAGCCGTGTCATCAATGATAAGCCCGGAAGCCTGCAGCTCATCCATCGCCTTCTTCAGCACCACCATCTGCTCCCGTGAGAGATTTTTACCGGCGCGCAGTTTATTACGCGTAACACCGCTCCGCGCCATCAGCAAGCGCTCTACCAACTGTACGGCAGGCATTTCGCAGGAGAAACAGAGGGTCGTCTTCTTGAGGTCCAACACCATGTGCTCGATGATATTCATCAGGAACGACGTTTTACCCATGGAGGGACGCGCCGCGATCACGAACAGCTCACCGGGCTTCAACCCGTTCACCTTGTTATCCAACAGAGGGAAACCCGTACTGATACCCAGCACCTCGTCCCCGGCATTCATCATGCGCTCAAAGTTGGTGAGCGCCTCCTTAATCGTCTTCGACAGGCTCCACTCCTCATCCTTTACAGCGGATTGGCGGATCTTCATCACATCCTGCTCCACCTCATCCAGAATGTGGTCAATCTCGGCCTCGCCGGTGTAAGCGGCCTCGATCGAGCGGTTCGATGCCAAGATAATCGAACGGCGGATGTACTTCTCCTTCAGGATGGCGAAATGCGACTCATAGAGGCCGCAGGTGGTCGCGTAGGAAAAGACATCCATCAAGCCCTGCAGACCGCCGACTGTCTCCAGCTGCTTGCGGTCCTCAAGCATCTGCGCGAGGGTCGTCGCGTCAATGGTGATATTCTTATCGTAGCACTCGCGCAGCAACTCCCACAGGATGCGGTGCGCGGGCACATAGAAGTAATCCCCGCCCATGCCGTCGGAAATGCACTTGGAAATAATGCTGTGCGGGTCGATCAGCATCATGGAGAGCAAACTCTTCTCAATCGCCACGGCCTGCGGCGCTGCGGGCAGAACCGACGCGATAGCCCCGGTGGAAACGCCCGACGCCTTGAAGTCTATGCCTGCTGTGTTTTTATCACTCATGGTTGCGTGCGCGATATGGTAACTCATCCCGCCCCCGCAAGCAAGAAAAATCTCCCGCCCGCGTGCAGAAAGACACCCCCGCCGGCACAGAAAGAAACTTTTTTTCACCCGAAGCGAAAAAACGCCTTGACACGGCGGCCCCGCATGCTTATAGTAGATTCATCATCTCCGTAAGCATGAAAACACTTTCCATCATCTGCACCATGGCGCTGGCAGCAGTCGCTGCCCAGGCTGCGCCGGTTATCACCCAGAAGGACATCTCCGAAGAGGCTCTGAAGAAGGTTGCCAACGAGCGCCAGGTCAAGAGCATGGAGGAGTATGAGCAGGCCGTCAAGAAAGCCCAGCAGGCCCGCGAGGACGCAGAGAAGGCCGCTGCCAAGCACACCCAGCGCAACGACGAGGGCCTCAAGCAGACCATCATCAAGTCCCGCCTGAATGCGATGCTGCCCCCCTGTGAGCGCGCCCCGGAGGAGCCGCGTGAGGACGACGGTCTGAACGTGGAGTATTAAGCCCCCTATTCGATTTTCACTGTTTCCCCGCACTGTGGGCTCGGCTCCGGTGCGGGGTTTCTGTGTACCCACGCTCCGTCAACAGGGTGGGGGTACGCAAAAAGGGAACCGCTGCATGAAACAGAGGTTCCCGATGAAGAAGGGATGGGAAAGCAAACAGGGCCGCCCACAGGCGAGCCGGGGTTTACTTAACCGAGTAGTACTGGTAGTGCACGCGCTCGTCGATGGCGAGGGCCTCACGGATCGTGCGAATGACGGAGGGCTCGGCCTCGAAGGAGAAGCGCATGTACTGGCCGCGGGTAAGGTGCTTGGACTCGTAAGCAAACTCGCGAAGGCCAACATTCTTGGTCTCCGTCACCTTGGCACCGGCATTGGTCAGCTCGGCCGTCATCGCGGCGGTCAGCTCATCCAGCGTGGCGGAGCCCTTCATGTTGAGGACGATCAGTGCTTCGTACTTTCTCATATTTGATTGTAATGGTAAGTTTTGATCTGCTTTCGCAAATTGCGGTGAGCTAGGATGCACCTTTTTGCGGGAAAATGCAAGCCTAAAGTGCGTCCGAGGTCACTTTTTTGTGTCATTTACCTACTCAAATGAGCTTCAGGCGCACAAGATCCTGGGTATCAATGAGTCCGACGGGCTGCTTTTGAGCATCGAGCACGACAAGGTCATCGATACGGCGGTCGCGGAGCGTCTTGACCGCCGTGATGGCGAGCTTATCGGCCTCCACATAGACGGGATTGCGCGTCATCAGCTCCGCCACGGGCTGCGAACCGCAGGCGGGGTTCTTCTGATAGGCGCGAGCGAAGTCGCCGTGCGTAAAGACACCGGCCAGCGTGCCGTCCTCGTGCACCAGCACACAGGCACCGGCGCGGGCGGAGGTCATGGCGATGATGCACTCCGCCACGGTGGCGGACTCCGGGAGCTTGGCGAACTCCTTGCGCATGATGTCGCAGATGCGGGTGAGGAGCGCGCGCCCGAGGGAACCGCCGGGGTGGCTGCGGGCGAAGTCCTCCTTCGTGAAATGCCGGGCCTCCAGCAGGGCCATGGCGAGCGCGTCGCCCATCACGAGCATGGCGGTGGAGGAAGACGTGGGGGCCAGGTTGAGCGGGCAGGCCTCGCGCTCCACACCCGTGTCCAGCACCACATCGGAGAGCTGCGCCAGGGTGCTGCCGGTCTTGCCCGTCATGCCGATGATGGTCATGTCGTAGCGCTTGAGGAAGGGCATGAGGGTGAGCAGCTCCGCCGTCTCGCCCGAGAAAGACATGGCGATGCAGGCGTCCCCGTCCTGCACAATCCCCAGGTCGCCGTGCAGCGCATTCATGGAATCCAACACGATGGCGGGGGCCCCGGTGGATGTGAGCGTAGCGGCAATTTTATCGCCTACCAAACCGCTCTTGCCGACGCCGACGATGATAATCTTATGCCCGGAGTCAATGGCAGCGCGCAGGGCCTCCACGGCCTGCACAAATGAATCATCCAGCCGGGCTGCAATGGCCTGCAGCGCGGCGATCTCATCTTCAAAAACCTTCTTCCCGCGTATCGTGTGGTCTGTCATGGTCAAAAAAGGGGTATCACGTGCCTCCACTGTAGCACACCGGGGGCGGGACTGCAATACCAAAATGCCGCAGGGGAACTTTTTCTTGCGCGGGCGGGCAGCTCAGTCATCCATCAGCCCCACCGCGATCTCATCCGCCAGCAAACGCCCCCGCCGCGTGAGCACCAGCGGAGCCCCTGCCGCGGCTTGGGTGGCCAGCCCCTCCTGCACGAGCTGCTGCACGAACCCCGCCCTCGCCGGGGGAAGCAGATGCGCCGGCAGGCCCTCATCCGTGCGCAGCATAAGCCCCAGCAGCTCCGTGCGCCGGGCCGAGGGCGAGAGCTGCTCCGCCTCCCCCGGTGGCAAGCGGTCCGCCGACAGGGCCGCGATGTAGGCCGGCGTGTCCTCCGCATTGCGGTAGCGCAGCCCCTGCATGGTGCCGCAGGCCCCGGGGCCCAGGCCGCAGTAGTCCTCCCCGCGCCAGCAGGCCAGGTTATGCAGCGAGCGGCAACCGGGCCGGGCGTAGTTCGAGATCTCGTAGTGCCGGTAACCGGCAGAGGTCAGCAGCTCGTCGGCCAAGGTGAACATTGCCACATCCGTTTCCTCATCCCCGCCGGCCGCCCCGTAGCGGGCATAGAACGGCGTGTCTTCCTCATAGGTGAGATTGTAGGTCGATAGATGCTGCGGCTGCAGCTCCAGCGCACGCTCCAGCGTCCGGCGCCACTGCTCCGTACTCTGCCCGGGCAGCGAAAACATCAGGTCCACATTCACCTGCGGCATGCCGACGGCCTGCAACATGCGCACGCTTTCCGCCGCCTGCTGCGGGGTATGCTGCCGCCCCAGCAGCCGCAGGAGTTCCGGGTCGAAACTCTGCACCCCCAGCGATACCCGCGTGATGCCGAGCCGCCGCCACTGCTCGGCCTTGGCGGGGGTGAAGGTCGCGGGGTTGGCCTCGAAACTCCACTCCCGCACGCGGCGGAAGTCCACCGTGCGCCGCAGGCCTTCTACCAGGGTTTCCAGATGCTTGGGCGAGAGCATGCTCGGCGTCCCGCCGCCGAAGTAGATCGTCTCCGGCGCGTACCCCTGCGGCAGTCGCAGCTCGGCCTCCCGCCCCACCGCCTGCACAAAGCCGCGCAAATCCGTCGCCCCGGGGGTGTGCTTGAAAAAAGCGCAGTACGGGCAAACGCGGTGGCAGAACGGAATGTGGACGTAGAGGTGGCTCATGTGCAAGGCCCATTGTATACGCCCGCACCCGCTCGGGCAATCCTAAAATGCAGCGAGGGGATTTTTCGGCGCTCCTCCGGATTGGGCGACCTCCCTCGGGAGAGCGGACTCCCCGCATCTTCCCTTCGGCGATAGGGAATTCTTTATCAGCCGGATGACAGAAATCGGGGGGACTATGTTATGTCGTGCCGTCCTCCGGCGGCCTTTGCCCTTTCTTCGGCACGTCAAAATCGCCTGAAAAGCGGGTGTTCCATCAAACTGACGCAATCAAGGCAGTTTATCCGAATTGGTACAACCTACGCTTCGGTGAAACGGGATAAGATCCCCAGTTCAGCACAGACGGACAGCCAGGGCTCGAGGTCGGCGGGCGGCTCCGCCGTGCCCGGCAGCTCAAAGATGACGGCTCCCGTCCCGGCGGTCCGCACGGAGCGTTCCAGCTCTGCGCGGAATTGATCGGGGGGTAGTGCCTGAGCACGGTGCGCCGGAGAGGCGAGGCTCACGAGCAGGCGCCCCGCCTCATCGCGGCGGACGACGGCATGCAGCATTGAGCATCCGCGCGGGAGCGTGTGTATGCCGTTCAACTCGAACGGGGCGCACTGCGCCTTCTGCAGCTCACGGATGGCCTTCGCCTGCTCCAAGAGTTCCTCACCGCTCTGTCCGACCTTATTCCGGAGAGCGGGATCCGCCCCGCCGTCGATCAGCAGGTGCGCGATTTCGAGTTCTCCGCAGCGCGCGGCTAGGTGCAAGGGAGTGTTGACCTCGGCATCCTGCGCGTTGGGGTTTGCCCCGGCATCAAGCAGGAGACGCACGAGCTTCGCGCCCTGATGATACGCCTGAAGGGCACCCTCTGAAGCTTCATGCAAGGCTGTTCGGCCACGCTCGTTGACGGCATGGACGTCCGCGCCGCCCTCCAGCAAGGCCCCGACTCGGGCAAGGGTATAACCGCTGCCGGGATAGGAGTACTCGCATTGCAGAGCTTCGTATAAGGGAGTGTTTCCCACGGAGTTGCGTGCATTCACAGGGGCTCCGAGCTTGAGGAGAGTGCGCACGGCCGAGTCCTTCCCCCACCAAGCGGCGGTGTGCAGGGGGGTATTCCCGTGCGCATCCCGAGCACTCACATCCGCGCCGCCGGCGACGAGCGACGCGATCAGCGCGTCGTCCTTCTGTCGGCGCACGGCAACGTGCAGAGGCGTCTCTCCCTGCTCATCCCGCACATTAGCGTCCGCCCCGGCCTCGATAAGGAGCCCGGCGATCGCTTCATCCTCCACCCGGTGCAAGGGCGTTTCCCCGGAGCCGCTTGCCTTGGCATTCGGATCGGCCCCTCGGACAAGGATCTCGCGAACGGCTGCCTGATCCCGGCCGGCTACGGCAGAGTGCAAGGCGAAGTTGTTCTCCCGCGCGCCGCTTAAGCACAAAAAGCACAGAATGACTACCGGCACCGCAACCGCCGCGAAGGCGATGATTCGCATTTTATTGCATTTCATAAGTGTAACCCGGGAAGCTCGTTGCCGCAGGAGGAAAAAGCAAGCACCCCATAACTCCGGTCGCATCCGAAAGGGTGACGTGGACTATTTCTTTGATTGCGCGTCTCGGAACTTTCTGAAATAACTCGCCTCCATCTCATTGAGAAAAGTCAAACGACCGTCACTTGATACCTTCTTGAGTTCCAGAAGATAGTGATAGGCTCGCGGTGTTCTCAATTTACAAAGATGCATGATGATATCATCATAAACATTATACATGATATTCGAGCGAAATGTTGTTTCGTGGGGGGTTACCTCGCGGAATTTCAGTATGGTCAGATAAAGCAGTTTTTCATCCCGCACACCTTTGAATACGCCGCGCATTTTCTCCATCGTCTTCAATGTGAAAGCACGGTGCTCAGAGAGGCTCCTATGTCCTCTTGCTTCGCATTCTCGGTCATACTGCGTCGCCATATGCAGTAGCTTCTTTGCCATCTCGGTCGCCTCATCCTGTACTGAGATGGAACCCCGTGCTCTCTTACCCTCGGGCTCCGAAGCTCGCCGTAGAACCCGAACTTCTTCATCTGCCGCATGGAAGAGCCCGGTGGCATCATCTGCAAATACAACAGCGTTTGCCCCTAATGCTCCTGATATAGCTACCAACAAAAAACAGTGCCTCATGTTCATTTAGGTGATTCTTCTTTTTTTATTAATTTGACAGGTGAATAACCGGTTGCTCCTTGGCTGTTCAGCTCCTCTGTATGCCCGGAATGGTTATTCTGCTCCGACGTGTGCCTTGTAGCTGAAGGGTTTCTCGGCTGATTCGCAGAGGGATGATGTTCTCTCTGCTTCCGAATATGCCCCTCCATGAGGGCTTCACAGGAACTTTCGCATTCAGTCACATATAGCAATCCAGTAAATCTCTGATGAGGGTTTCTCGGATTTAAGAACGGGTCTCGCTCCCCTATAGCAATTAACTCTCTTGCAAATCTACTATAATCCTTGCTAAACGGATACTTCTCATCCGTCTCTATTACATCCGATTTAATAGTAACACACCCATTGCTATGCAACCCTGTATGTATGTTAAACGAATCTCGTTTTTTCAATTTTCCGGATGCATCCAAAAGAAACTGCTTCGTAGAGAGGTCCTTCAATGCCACCATATCGTAGCGCATTCCTCCCATGCCGTCGTTTCCGTACAATTTGAACCAATAATCATCCGCATGTCTTTTTTTATAATGTGTATCTATCCAATATTCTCCTTCAGGAATAGGACCAACTTCCTCCATATTCTGATAGGCGGATTTGTTCCTATACCCTACATTTCCGGAAAAAACCTTATCTATCGATACCCTTATGGAGGTGTCCTGACTGTCAAAGCCGGAAATTCGCCCTGTATCATATGCAAAACAGAGCACTGCATACAAACCGAGTGTGTCATGTATGCCTACCGGAAAGTTATCCATTCCTGTATATAAGGCTGCGCGAAAGATGACATTGTAAGGGTCCCGCCCCGTCCATCTCCCATCCGCCGGGTTGTAGTGGCGGTAGTTGTAGTAGACCAGGCCGAGCTCGCTGTCGTTGTATTCACTGCTCCATTGGATAGGCTGGCCAACACTACCGCTTGCTGTCACTCTGCCATGGGGCGTGTAGGTGTAAGCCGTCTTGATGCAGCCATCCGCCCCGAATACCTCGCAGATGTTTTTCGTGAGATCCCGGCCGTAGGTGTACCGGGCGATAGTGGCGGTCGTCTGAGTTTTTTCTAATACGGAAAGCATCATATTGACTTTACCGATTAATCCGGTTGCGCAGCGAACCATTTTCAGTCAGCAAACTGCAATTCCACTGAATGGTATGGAACCGCTACAATACGGGGCCGATTTGACATTATTGTTCGAATAAGCTCTTCAATACGGGATTTGAACTCTATGCCGTATTTAAGTGTCAATACATAGGAATCATTGTATGGAAAATAGTCAAATGTTTCTATCATCGCAGTGTCGGAAATCATAATAATTTCCGCTACACACTGCTCATCATCAAAAAAGGGGTGAACACAATCATGAGGGACGAGCGGGAGATTCTGCCTCATAAAACACTGCTTCCAACGATCAAAATCAAATCTCAAGTGTTGAGACCTGCATAGGCACTCAGGTATGGCGAAAAAGGGTTCCACCTCTTTCGGGTTATCGCTTGGTTGCAATCTGAGCTGCACGAAATCTACCGATGTAACTTCTGAGACCAGATACGATGGATATTGAGCAATGAACCATGATTCCAGCTGCAGCATTGCTCCGGGGACAACTATATATGATAAGTTAAGGGGATAGTCTGCCGGCATTGCATGAATGCGTACAGATATTTCTGCATAAATAGGATTGCCCTTTATCAGCTCCGGCGTGAGTCCGTGCCTTCTTGCATAATCCTTGGGATAGAAATAAAAACTCCCCGATTCCTTCCCCGTATGTCTCATGCAAATGACGGAAGCATTCTCGAAAAAATACAGAGAATCCGTTTGTGAATAATAGCCTCCCATTATACGTCCCGCATGCTCATCTGTCGGAAAAGTGTATTTCCTGTTTTTGAAAAACCGTCTGAAAATATATGAAGGCCTTTCATATACAAGTGCAGAGGGCGGCAATTCCTCTAAACGGAGAATATCCCGCTCCCTCAAAGCATAGAAGCCGTCATGGTTTGCTATAATGACACAGGGCTCTTTGCAATAAGGGGCGTAATAGATATGATTTGTATGCATAAGGGGACTATTAATCAGAGTATTATGGTCTGTTTCAGATCTGTTTGTAGTAGTCGTTGGAGGTTTTATGGAGTCTTTGTAGGCTCATGAAGTGCACTTGGCGCATTTTCAGGAACAGGCATTCCATATCAAACAGCCCACAAGCCTTGGATTGGATGCGTTTGATTGCAGCATTGGCTGATTCTATCCGAGCCGAATTGATCCTGTAGCGTATCCCGTTGATGATCTCATTGAACTTTTCGTTAATGCCCATAAGCAAGGCTGAACTGTTTTTTGCCATCCGAGGCTGTTCAAAGCCTCGGATGATCTGAAACAGCCCCGAGTATCATTCTGCGCATACGAGATGATATTCTTCCTTCTCCAGCGGAGTGAACACCCAATCATAGAGCGCTTCCGAAATCCTTGACCCCGCCCACCAACCTACTAACCCACCAACGACTCCCCCCACGAACCCGCCGACCACAGAGCCGGGTATTGCTCCGGCTCCCGCCGCGACGGCTCCCATTGAAGCACCTAAAGAAGTGCCAGCTTTTGCCCCATACAGTGCTCCTGCCGACGCAGCGGCCCAGCCGGATACTTGACGGGTTACTTCCCTAACCTTATCTTCAGCACGATAGATTTCATATGCAGATGCGACAGCAGCCACTGCAAAACAAGCTCTTCCTGCATATTTAAAAACAGTAATTGTGCCCCCGAGTGCTTTCGCACCCACATCTGTATGATTTCCCACATGTAAGCCTTTGACTTCTTCTATTCCACCATACACGTTGTGATGGGGCTTATTCATGCCGCTGTGTCCCACATCCAAATGATATAGCCTTCCGTCTTTGGCACTAGAAATCCATAACATTCCTTTCTTTGGCTTTGGGGACTTTCTTCCTTGGGAAAATCTTCTGTATTCCACATAGAACGGTTCATTACCCAGCTTGATGAGGGTTTTACCCCTTATATACAGCTCATAACCAACAGCAAAACCGCCTATTGAAGCACCGGCATCTTCAACTGTAAAAGCAGACATTCCCAGTGCGTCGCAAAGCGCATAAGGAGCTTGGGATAAGAAGCCGTATAGGTTGCTTCCAGAAGACTCCCCTTGTGGATCCCTTCCCGTCCATCTCCCATCTGCCGGGTTGTAGTGGCGGTAGTTGTAGTAGACCAGGCCGAGCTCGCTGTCGTTGTATTCACTGCTCCACTGGATGGGCTGCGTGACGTTGCCATTGGCTGTCACGGAGCCGTAGGGCGTGTAGGTGTAAGCCGTTTTGATATAGCCATCCGCCCCGAAGACCTCGCAGATGTTTTTCGTGAGATCCCGGCCATAGGTGTACCACGTGCCGTTCTTCTGAATGGCCAGGGGACGCGTGGCGACTTCCTCCGTCGGGTCCCAGAGGATGAAATGCTCTGCCGGGAGGGTGGATCGAGTGAGATCGAGGGAGGCGATCTGCAGGTAGCCGCGATACAGGAAGAGACGATGGCTTGTCACCGTAGCAGTAGTGCCGTCGGCAGAGATTTCCTCGACTTTCTTCCACACTCGGCGACCGTGCGTATCATAGGCAGCGGTGATCTTTGTCTGCGTACCATCCGCATTCGTCCGCACAAAAGAGGTCGGGCGATTGAGGATGTTATAGCTGACATCCCAGATGCCGGTGCTTGTCTTGACCTTGGTCTGATTGCCGTCCGCGTCGAAGGTCGGAACGAAGGCTTCTGCCGTACCCTCCTGAATCGAGGTGTACTGGTTCAGGTTGTTAGCGTCGTAGGCGGTGGCTTCTTCCGCGGCTTCCTGTGCCGTCTTGCGGTTGCCGATGTTATCGTAGCTGTAATTGTAGGCGTCCGTGCCGAGGGTGGCCGCGGTCAGCTCCGAGCGGTCGTTGTGCGTGAACGTGTCGTTTTTCACGCTGCCTTGGCGGGCGGTGCTGCGGTTGGTCGGGCGACCGAGGGAGTCGTAGCTGTAGCTACGCCCGACGACGAGGGTGCTGCCGCGGTGATACTGCATACCGGTGAGCAGGTCGCGGTGCTCTTCATAGCTCTGCGTGAGCGTGATTCCGTTCGGCTGCGTCAGGGTGTGCAGCAGGTTGCTGCCGCTCAGGTAGCCGTAGCTGAACTGACGGTTCACACCGCCGTGCATGAAGCCCGCTGCGGAGATACGCCCATCCGTTGCGTAGCCGATGCTCACGACCTGCGTATCATTTTTGGAGGTGCACAAGGTGTAGCCACAGCAGCGCCCGAGGGCGTCATAGGTTTCGCTGCGGGTGTGTACCTGCTCGCTGCCGCTTTCGTAGTTGACAACGCTCTCTTGTGTCAGTTGGCCGTAACTGTTGTAGCTGTAATGGCGCAATCCGGCGGCATCCATGACCTGAACAAGCTGCCCGAGGATGTTGTAGGTGTAAAGGCGCGCGCTGCTGCCGTCGTTGTAGAAACTGCTGACCGGCAGCCCGGTGGCAGCATCATAGCTGTGGGTAGCGACTTGACCGCGGGCGTTGGTCTCGGTGGCCAAGCGGTTGAAGGCGTCGTAGGTCTTGACGACCTGCGAGTTATCCGCGTAGGTCTTGCTGAGTTCGACACCGGCGGTGGGGTGGTAGGCCCAAGTGGTGGTGTCGCCGTCCGTCCGCCCGCTCGGGTCGGTGGTGATGTCGCCGCTGTCGGCTCGGAAGGTAGTAAGCGCGGTCAGGTTGTCGGCGTCGTCGTAGCCGAAGAGGGCCGGCAGGATCGCGGTGCCCCATTCGGCGACCTTGCGACCTCGCAGGTCGTACTTGTAGCAGGCAGTTTTGCCCTGAGCGTTGGTGATGACGGAGGGCAGATCGAAGGCCGCATCGTAGACCGTGGTGGTAGTATTGTCGGCGGCATCGGTGCTGCTGATGGTGCGCCCGGCGAGGTCAGTGTGCGTGGTCGTGGTGTTGCCGCGTCCGTCCGTGGCCGTCTGCGTGATACCCGTGGCGGTGTAGGCCCGGGTGAAGGAACCGGTGATGCCCTGATGATCAGTCTGCGATGTGGTGAAGCCATCCACGACCCGAGCGGTAGCCGCGATGTCGGAGGTGGGGATGGTTCCGGTATGCAGGCGCGCCATGGTGTTATCGTTAGTATAAGCGACGACCTGCGTGCTTGTCAAGCCGCGTTCGTCAATCGTTACCGTCTTACTCTCGATGGTGATGGATTCACTCAGCAGGGTTTTCCGTGTAGACGTAAGCCATTCGCCCTCGGCATTGTTGCGCGTATGCGTCACAACCTGCCAAACGGTGCCGTCTTCCTGCTTCTCACAGGTGGTCGCACCGGTGCGGATGCGGTTCTTGGTCGCATCGGCGGGGGCGCTTTCATCGAGCACAAGCGTTTCCTTGCTGAGGTTGCCCATGCTGTCGTATTCGTAGACAGTGGCGGCCATGGCGGCGGTGTTGCTACCGGTGTCCTGATACTGTTTCACGAGCCGGCCTATGGCGTTGTATTCACTACGGGTGTAGAGGTAGCCCGTTGTGGTGGCTTGCACCTCCGCGAGAGTCTCACCGAAGCCGTTGTCAAGCGTCTGTGAGAGAATGGAATTGTCCGCCGATTTCACCGTCTGACGCATGCGCCCCTCACTGATGTCGTAACTGTAATGAAGTTCCCGCTGTCCCGTGCCGCTCTGACTCAGCATGCGGCCATCGGCGTGCCGGGTTGCGATCAGCGTTGCCCCGGCGGGGGTGGTGACAGTGGTGGTGAGGCCGTCGGCGCTGTAGGCCGTGGTGGTGCTGCGCCCGAGTTCATCAGTCTGCGAGATGACGCGACCGAGCAGGTCATACTGCGTTGTCCTGACGGTGACCATGGCACCGGTATCAACTCGCACGCTCAGCACACGCCCGGCGGCATCTCGGGTATAGGTCGTGATCGTCTCCGGAGTGATAAGCGTTTCGCCGTCCTGCACCTCGGAGCGAATGACCTCCACAAGCTGCCGCGCGGTATCATAGCTGTAATTGGTTGTCACACCGTTCTCATCCGTTTCCGAGAGCACGGCCCCCGTGCAAGTCAGCGTGCGGGATGTTGTGCGACCATTGTCGCGCGTGGTACCTACGAGGCGATTTTGCGCATCGTAGGTGTTAGAGATTCCGGAGATCTTTTCCCAAGTCTCGCCATCCGGCAGCAGTATATACTCCTCCGTTCGCAGGGCGTTACCCTCCGCAGAGATGTATTCCACCGAGCGACGGCTCTGACCGGGGACAGCTGCGCCCGCCACACGGGTCTCGATCACGACAGTATACAGTGCGTTGTGCAGCGTAGTGGCGGAATAGTCGTAGTGAGTCTGCACGCCGTTGATGCCCTGGGTCATCTTGATACGGGCACGTGCATAGGGGTTCGGCGCGGTAGCAAGCCAAGTTTCCTCCACTCGGGTCTGCGTGACAGACGAGCCGGCGGCTGTGCTGTTAATCTCTACTCGCCTCACATCTTTCTCCTCTGTATAAGTGTATACATCACTTCTTGTCACGATGACGTTACCGGAGGTTTCGACGACGCTCTCCACAACCTTCGACGGGTCGGAATTGTAGCCGGAATCGGCATCTCGGTAGATGGTGGAGACGAGCTTCTTTTGCCCTCCTGCCCACGGGGAAGTCTCGACAGTCACACGCCCATGGTGATCATAGACCGTTTCATAGACACCGCCGTCCGGCAGAGTACGTTTCACTTCGCGACCGGCCTCGTCATACTCAAAGGTCGTCGTCTGCGCAGCCTCCGTACCATAGCCTACGGTGCGGGAAAGGCAGAGCTCGCCCAAGACGGAGGACTCGAAGACCTCCGAGGTGCAGGAAGCAACAACACCCCCACGGGAGAGTGTGGTTACAATGCGGTAAGTGGCGGGTGATTCCACATCGGTGAAGCGCTCCCGAGTCTCGGAGATAAGGTCCGCGCCTTCTCCGTATGAGAAATTCCAACCGGCCTCAGTATGTGACCAAGTTGATACGTAATCCGGCATGGATTCCGGGAGACTGTGATCACGCTCCGCAACGGTGATCGCCCCGGCCTGCGCATTGCCCGAAACGGTGAAAGTCTTGAAAGGCGTTCCGGTAACAGTGAAGAGAGAGCCCTCTGCCGCCGGTGCGTTTACCTGACTCGGCAGGTAGAGCGAAATCGTATAGCCGGAGTCCTCCGCCGCCGGAACAATGTCGGCCAATCCATCCCAATAGTTCCATACCTGGCGAATGACGCCGTTCTCATCGCGCAGGATAACAAGTTTATCACAAGCAGAGATCGTGGCCCCGTCGGGGGTAATCATTGCGGCAAACTCGTTCGTGGCGAGGTCAAAGAACAAAGCCGAATCATCCGCAGAAGAGAGACGCAGGAAAGCAGCATTCTCATCATGCAGGTTGCAAATGGCCGAAGCGGCCCTGCTGACGGAGGAAACAAAGTGCGCCCGCTCCGACTTCTTGACGGTAGCGCCCACGGCAAAAGCGTGGGAACCATCGCCCGCTACCATGTAATTTGTGTAGGAAGCGCCGTCAAAAATACGCAGGATATTGTTGGCAGCTACCTGATTCCCCTGAGGTACGAGAACAGAGGCCAGCGGGTGCTTGTACGTGATGGCGGCCGGGGTCAGCAGCGAATCACTGTAATCGAATGCTACAATTTCGATTTTGCCGGTAGGAAGATGACCCATACCGCGGAACGAGCCGAAATTGAAAGCAAAGCGCATGTGGCGAGAATTGGCCGTGCGCACGACTCCGCTGCCGCCGGCTGAACTTGTAAACGCGGACACCTGCGATTGGCCGTCGGCTCGGGATATGGCCACGGGAGTACCACCCTCTGTGCCGGAGGAACTCTGACAGGAACAGGCATCGCAGAAGACTTCCTCGTTCTTGTCCGGGACGATAGTCGTTTCCGATACGGGGCCGACTGAACCGGTCAATACGGAGACGTTGCCTGCGGGATGATAATTGATATTGGAGTGGGTAACGCAGACAGGATAGTACCCGGCGGGCACACTGCTGCCTGTGGTATTGAACGAATGTGTAGCTCCGGAGGAACTGATATAGTTGATGCCGGGTGCCGTTATGGATACGCTGTCATCTACCGTGCCGGAAGCCGTTACTATCGAATTTCCGTCATGGTAACACCGGCGGAAAATCTGCGGATGGACATCGGATGAACAGGATGGGATACCTTTTGAATAATTCAGCGCAATCGAGCCATTGCTGACGCTACGGGGCGCCACCGCAGTAAAGGACGGCTTGCTGAGGCTTGCTGCGATACTTCTTTCTGATACGTCATTATTGTCTGCTTTCATATTGTCTTAACGTTGGTGTGATTTAACGATGTGTGGGGGGATGGTTGAGTTTTTATCCGAGTAGTGCGAACGAGATGTTTTATCTGTTGCGCTTATGATAACGAGAGTGTTTTAACTTTGCAAGCCAAAAAAAACATTATGACACAATTTCAGGGTGGTGTCTTTTCCGTCATATCGGACGAGCTCGGAAAGAGGCCCATGCTACAGGCTCCTCACCGGGGAGGCAAGGGACGAGGGCGACCGGGCCGAACCTACGATAAGCGACGGTGTGCATGCAAGAGGCCGACGGCAGAGATTTCCTCGGCGTTGCCCGTCACGTCAGCCAACATGCTCCGGATGAAGATCTGCACTCAAAACGGCAAGGTAGGGTGTGTACCTTTCTCTGACACACCCACCCGGGCTGATGCCGGATTCATGTGCGGGGGTGGGTGATGACGCAGTGGGGATGGAGGTCGAAAGGGGAGGAAGCCGGGGGCTCGCACCTGCGGAGGGGGAGGGTCACCGAATCCGACGGAGTGCCGATTTTTGCCCGATTCGGCGCCGAAAATGAAAAAAATTGCCTATTTTTGAAAATTTAGCTTGCAAAGCGGAGCGAAATATGATTAACTTGCTGCGCACACAGCATCGCCGCTGTAGCTCAGTGGTAGAGCAACGCATTCGTAATGCGTGGGTCGTCAGTTCAAATCTGACCAGCGGCTCTCCATCCACCGGCAACGGGGGTGGTGCAGGTGCAACCGGATTACATGCCTCCGTAGCTCAGTTGGTAGAGCAGCTGACTCTTAATCAGTTTGTCCGCGGTTCGAGCCCGCGCGGGGGTATTCATCCGGATGCTGCCGAGTGTGTAACAGGAAAGCCTCCGTAGCTCAGTTGGTAGAGCAGCTGACTCTTAATCAGTTTGTCCGCGGTTCGAGCCCGCGCGGGGGTACTGGAACGGCAGGGAGCTTCATCGCGGGGCTTCCTGCCGTGTTTTTTGCTTGCCAAGGGCGGCGGCTCGGCGTATAGTGGGGGGCATGAACGGAGAACTCACTGCAGAGCAACTGGATTGCGTGCGCACCTGGGCCGCACAGGGCGTGGATTTGAACGGCATTCAGAAGAAGCTGAACACAGAATGCGGCGTGCACATGACCTACATGGACCTGCGCTTCCTGCTGCTGGACCACGGCATCGAGCTGCGGAGCGCCCCCGAGCCCGCCAAGGCCGCCCCCGCCCCCGCTCCCACCCCGGCACCCGAGCCGGCCATGCCTGCCCCCGGCGGTGTGCGCGTGACCCTGGATGACATCACGCCCCCCGGCGCCATCTACTCCGGCAAGGTCAGCTTCCCCGGCGGCAAGCAAGCTACCTGGCTGGTGGACACCATGGGCCGCCTGGCCATGGATAACTACACCGGCGGCAAGCCGACGCCGGAGGAGATGCAGGAGTTCCAGATGCAACTGATGAACCTGCTGCGCGGCTGATGACGACCGCCGTGTTGAGCGATGTGCACGCCAACCGAGAAGCCCTCGAGGCCGTGTTGGCGGATGCACGGGCGCAGGGTGCGGAGAGCTTCGTGAGCCTCGGCGACCTCATCGGCTTCAACGGCGACCCCGCTTGGTGCGTGCGCACCCTGCTGCCCCTGCTTGCTGCGGCCGTGCAGGGGAACCACGAGGCTGTGCTGCAGGACCGACACTCCGCCGGCTGGCCGCCGCTCTACACGGGGATGATGGACCGCACTGAGGAGCTGCTGGGCCCGGAGCTGACGCAGAGCCTGCGCGACCTCCCCCACCGCGCGATCTACGGCGGGGCGGAGCTGGTGCACGCCTCCTTTGCCGCCCCCGAGACGTGGCAGCGGCTGCACACCCCGCAACGCGCGCGGGACTCCTTCGCCGCCTGCTCCGCCGCCTTGGGCTTCTTCGGCCACACCCACCGCCCCACCGTGTTCGAGTCCGGCCCGGGGGGCATCCGCGCCCTGCCCATCACCTACACGGCAGAGGGCAGCTACCGCCTGACCCTGCGCCCCGGCTGCCGCTACCTCATCAACCCCGGCTCCGTCGGCCAACCCCGCGACGGCGACCCCCGCGCCGCCTACGCCCTCTACACCCCCGGCGCACAGGAGCTCATCCTGCGCCGCGTGCCCTACGACACCCGCCGGGCCGCCGCGAAAATCTGCCGCACCGGGCTGCCGGACACCTTCGCCCGGGCCCTCCTTGCCGGGCAGTCCCCCACCGGGGATTGAGCCGCCCGCCCTTTTTCGACCTCCGGAGCCGCTCCGCGCGTGTTTTTGCTCGCCAAGCCGCGCGCAAGGTGGTATACTGGCGGCGTTATGGCAACACCTCCTTTTGTTTACCAAGAAATGTTCCCCATGGGGGAAGATACGACGAAATACCGCCTGCTCACCAAGGATTATGTGAGCGTGGGAGAGTTTGAGGGCAAGCCGATGCTCAAGGTTGCGCCGGAGGGCCTGCGCCTGCTGGCCGAGACCGCTTGGCACGATGTGGCTTTTTATCTGCGCCCGGAGCACCTCGGGATGGTGCAGGGCATCCTGAGTGACCCCGAGGCCTCCGAGAATGACAAGAGCGTGGCCCTGACCCTGCTGCGGAATGCCGAGGTGGCGGCCCTGGGTGTGCTGCCGCTCTGCCAAGACACCGGCACGGCCATCTGCGTGGGCAAGAAAGGCCAGCAGGTGTGGACCGGCTGCAACGATGCCGAGTACATCTCCCGCGGTGCCTACGATTGCTACACCAAAAACAACCTGCGCTACTCCCAAAACGTGGCGCTGGACATGTACCGCGAGGTGAATACCGGCACCAACCTGCCCGCCCAGATCGACCTGTTCGCCACGGACCACGGCATGGACTACTCCTTCCTCTTCATTGCCAAGGGCGGCGGCTCTGCCAACAAGACCTACCTCTACCAGGAGACCAAGGCCCTGCTGAATCCCAAGAGCCTCAAGCAGTTCATGGTGCAGAAGATGAGCACCCTGGGCACCGCTGCCTGCCCGCCCTATCATGTGGCCTTCGTGGTGGGCGGCACCAGCGCCGAGCTCTGCCTCAAGACCGTGAAGCTGGCCTCCACCAAGTACTACGACAGCCTGCCCACCACCGGCAATGAGCACGGCCGCGCCTTCCGCGATGTGGAGTTGGAGGCCGAGCTGAAGAAGGAGGCCGAGAAGCTGGGGCTGGGTGCCCAGTTCGGCGGCAAGTGGTTTGCGCTGGATGTGCGCGTGGTGCGTCTGCCGCGTCACGGTGCTTCCTGCCCGGTGGCCTTGGGTGTTTCCTGCTCTGCGGACCGCAACTGCAAGGCCAAGATCACCCCGGAGGGTATCTTCATCGAGGAGCTGGAGTACGACCCCGGCAAGTACATCCCCGCCGAGCTGCGCGAGACCAAGAGCGCGGGCGTGCCCATTAACCTGGACCGCCCCATGAAGGAGGTGCTGGCCGACCTCTCTCAGTACCCCGTCAAGACCCGCCTGGCCCTCACGGGTACCATCATCGTGGGGCGCGACATTGCCCACGCCAAGCTCAAGGAGCTGCTGGATGCGGGCAAGGACCTGCCGCAGTACATCAAGGACCACCCGATCTACTACGCAGGCCCCGCCAAGACCCCGGAGGGCTATGCCTCCGGTTCCTTCGGGCCCACCACCGCCGGGCGTATGGATTCCTATGTGGAGCTTTTCCAGAGCCACGGCGGCAGCATGATCATGATCGCCAAGGGCAACCGCGCCCAGTGCGTCACGGATTCCTGCCAAAAGTTCGGCGGCTTCTACCTGGGTTCCATCGGCGGCGTGGCGGCCGACCTGGCGAAGAACTGCATCACCTCCATCGAGTGCCTGGAGTACCCGGAGCTGGGGATGGAGGCCATCTGGAAGATTACCGTCAAGGACTTCCCGGCCTACATTCTGGTGGATGACAAGGGGCACGACTTCTTTGCCGACATCCGCGCCGGCTGGGGCTGCGGCCTCTGCAACGGCGGGCACTGATGCCCGCTTCGCCCGGCAGCAGGCCCACCCCCGCTGCCGGGCTCTGCACTCTCTCCCCTCAACAGAACCATGACACCGAAAGTCAAGACCTTCCTCGAGCGCCTGTTCAGCACCGTGGTGCTGCTCTCCCTGCTGGGTGCTGCCGTGGGCTTCAATGAGCCCGCCGGCTATGCCGTGCTCATCTGCCTGTTCTGCAACCTCACCACCGTGGAGTGGCACAACATGCTGCGCAGCCGCGCAGAGACGACGAGCCGACCGCTTGCCCTGGCAGCGGGGCTTGTCTATCCGTGGCTCATGGCGGCGGGGGTGCTCTTTAACGATGAGTGGTTCAACGGGCTCTTTCAGTTTGCGCCGGTAGCCCTGGGCTGCCTGGTGTTCTATGCCTTGGCCTGCTTCTTCTGCGAGCTGATCCGCATGGACTACAAGGGCCGCACGGGGGCGCAGGCGCTGGCTTCCGTGGGCACGGGGCTGCTGGCCTTTGTCTACCCGGTGTGGCTCTTCGCTTTTGCCTTGGCCGCGTTGGGCAGCGAGTACGCCGTCTACTCCCTGCTCTGGCTCATCCTCGTTACCAAGATGAGTGATATTTGGGCCTATGTCTGCGGGGTGCTGACGGGCGGACGCTTCATCACCCGCCGCTTCAGCCCGATGGTTTCGCCCAAGAAGACCTGGGAGGGCATCATCGGCTCGCTGATCATCACCACCCTGGTGGCGTGGCTCATCAGCGGCATGGCGGATTTCCGGGCCTTCCTGGGGCAGCCGGGGGAGTTCTGCGGGCTGGCGGTGTATACCTCCCCGGTGTTCTTCCTGGTGCTCATGCCGGTGCTCTTCGTGCTGTCCGTGGCGGGGGATCTGGCGGGCTCGCTCATCAAGCGGGGGCTGGAGGTGAAGGACAGCGGCTCGCTGCTGCCGGGCATCGGCGGCATCTTCGATCTCATCGACTCCCCGGCCTTCACGGTTTCCTTTGCGGTGGCGGTGTTGGGTATTCTCTGATAACACGATGAACACGATCCCCCTGCTGCTGAACCCGGCCGCCGGCAGTCTGCACACCTCGGGTCTGCGCGCGTGGTTGGCGGCCCACGAGGCGGAGTTCCGGCTCATCCCCACGCGCAGTGCCGAGCACCTCACCGAGACGGCGGCCCGGCTGGCGGCGGAGGGGGAACCCATCGTGGCGGCGGCCGGCGGGGACGGCACGCTCATGTGCGCGGCGCAGGGGCTCATGGGCTCGGCCTGCGCGCTGGGCATCCTGCCCTCCGGCACCATGAATGTTTTTGCGCGTGAGCTGGGCATCGGCTCCCGCAACTTCGACCGCGCGCTCGCCGCCATGCGCAGCGGCAGTCCGGCGCAGGTGGATATCTTTACGGTGAACGGTAAGCCTTTCCTCCAGATGGCAGGTTTCGGGCCGGATGCGCGTATCATCCAACTCATTACCCCGGGCATGAAGAAGCGCATCGGGGCCGCTGCCCACCTGCTCACGGGGCTGAAGGTGATGACGGAGCACCTGCCTGCCGTGACTCTGCACCTGCCGGACGGTCGAACCTACCGGGGCAAGCAGATCATCTTCGGCAACGGCAAGCGCTACGCCGGGCCCGGGAAACTCTTCCGGGGTGCCGCTTACGATGACGGCCTGCTGGACGCAGCTATCTTCCATCAGTGCCTTCCGGGTATCATTGCGGAGAGTCTCTGCTGCATGCTGCTGTCCGGGGGAACGGACCGCAATACCTCGTTCATGACGCATGTCATTCAGCTTGCAGAGGGCACCATTGAGGCCGACGGGTGGCTGCCCTATCAGCTGGACGGCGATTATGTCGCGACCCTGCGACCGGGGGAGCAGGCGCATATCGCCCGCCTACCGCAGCGTCTGAGTGTCTGCGTACCTTCTTGATAAAAACACCGGGAATATGCGAGACGAGAGTCCGAGTCGGGTTCATTGGCCGAATGTGGTGTTGCGGATACCGGAAGGCTTGGCGAATGAGCTGGAGGCGATCGGTGCATTCAATGCCGTCAGTTCCTCGCGGATCATGACTATGGCCTGTATTTACCTTTTGGAGGCCGCCGCGCGTGACAATCTGACAGCGCCGGTACCGACGGGCTACGGAGAAACGGAGGAGGAGGTGCTGCGTGCGGCCGAGGCGGATGCGGACGAGTAGTGTGTCTACGCCGCGTAGGAGATGAGCAGGGTATACACCTCGCACAACAGGGAATAAACGGCCACGGCACAGCGCTGCACATCTACCCAATACCCATGCAGGGTTACCAGCCCGAATACGCGCAGAATGAGCAGCAGCACCACGATGTTCATTAACAGGGTGATCAGGAAGGAGAGCACAATGCCGTTCTCCAGCATGTCCGGCTGCTCGCGGGGGATAATCCACATCGTCCAGTAGATGTGAAAACACCACCAGAAGCCGATACCGGCATAAAACCAAGGGTGGTAAACCTCGAAGGGGTAAATCCAATTCACCAACCATAGGCCACCGCCCCACACGGCCATCCACAGCGGCACAAAATAAGGGGCCAGGGCTATGGCAAGGTTATCTTTATCGGTGTCTACATATCCACCCTGCTCGGAGAACTCAAAGGATTTTATGCGCCCGAAGCAGCAAAGAGCCACAAGGGCGTGCGTCATCTCATGTCCGAGCACGTACACATAGGCTAACAACGGCATCGCGGGCCGAAAAAACAACAGGGAAAGGTACAGGGCCACGCCCATCAGGGAGAACCACACCGGCTCGCTCGTCCAGAATCCCAGTGCATTCTCTGCCGACGGTGCCGCATGATAGATCTGCAACAGTAGCGCAAAGACCATGATAACGGAGAGGGGAAGCAGAAAAACGTAGGCGACAAACAGACGGCGGCGGCGCGGCCAGCCGCTGATGCGTCCGACTTCCGGCGCCTCGACTTCATAATACTCCCCGGCGGCAGCAAGCTGCGCATGATGTTCCATGACACGCATGCAAAACCTCTTCATGCGAGAATCGGGCTCCGGCTGCATCTGCAGGGGCGGGCGATCCGGCGGGGTGCGCCAATCCCCCGGCAACTGCCCGGGCGTGGGCGGTGGCGGCGGCGGTGGCGCTTGCTTGGGGAGGCTGGGTTGTCTCATACTTCTGCCGGGCGTATATCCTGGATGGAAACGGAAAGAGAGGAGCGGCCACGCCACACGTTGCGATCAATCGTGAAAGCTACATCCCAGGGAGGCTCGGGGAGTTTCCGCAGGGCTCCGTTGAAGTAGATGGCATCGCACTCGCCGATCCCCTGGCGCAGGAAGAGGCGCAGGTGGTTGCCGGACAGGTGGCGCGGGGCGTCGGACAGGGTGACACCGCGGCTCATGAAGATCGGTTGCGGGTTGGAGTTGCCGAAGGGTTCCAGCAACTCGTAGCTGTCCAACAACTCTGTATTCAGCTCCTCCAGTCGAACCTCTGCCGCAATGTTCAGCACGGGTTTCAGGTCCTCTGCATTGGTATTATCTCGCACATAGTCGTCGAATTGACGGCGGAAGGCGTCGATCATCTCTTCCCGCACCACCAGGCCGGCGGCCATGTCGTGCCCGCCGCCGGAGACGAGTGTGCCCGCGCAGTGGTGAATGGCTTGCACCAGGGAAACGGCGGGGATGGAGCGCCCGGAGCCTTTGCCGAGCCCATTCGCATCCAGGGAGATAATCACCGTAGGCTTGTGATAACGGCGCATCAGCAGCGAGGCCACGATACCGACCACCCCGGGGTGCCAGGTGCGGGAGCCGAGCACGATGACGTGGTCCGTGGCGGGGTGAAATTGTGTCTCGAGCATCTGCGTGGCTTCCTCGCGTATCTTTTCTTCCTCGGCGCGGCGGGCCTTGTTATGCTCCTCGAGGCGCTCGGCAAGTTCCTCCGCGCGCGCGCTGTCCTGCGTCATCAGCAATTCCAAGGCATCAAGCGGGCTGTCCATGCGGCCGGCAGCATTCAGGCGCGGCCCCAGACGGAAGGAGACGTGCCCGGCGGTCGGTTCCCGATTCAGACCGGTCACACGGTTCAGGGCATTCAACCCCACGTTGCCGCCCAATCCCATGATACGCAGACCGTGGCGGGTCAACAGTCGGTTTTCATCCACCAAGGGCACAATATCAGCTACCGTGGCAATCGCAACCACATCCAGGTAGCGCTTCAGGTCGAACCATGCGAGGCGACGCCGCCTCAACAGGGCATGCGCCAGCTTAAACACCACCCCGGCGCTGCACAGGTAGGTATAGCGGCTCGATTCCTCCAGCTTAGCATTCACCACGGCATACGCGGGGGGGCGCCCCAGCGGGCCGGACTCGTGGTGGTCCAATATCACCACATCCACACCGTCGTTCTGCAGGTTGCGTACTTCCTCCACCGATGAGGTTCCGCAGTCCACGGCAATCAACAGGGCAGGTTTTTCCCCGCATTTCTCAAAGGCTCGGCGCACGCCCTCCCGGCTCAGGCCGTACCCCTCGCGCGTGCGCACGGGGATGAAATAGTCCGTCCGTATCTTGTACGCTGTCAGCACGGAATGCAGCAGCATAACGGAGCTCACGCCGTCCACATCATAATCGCCGAAGATGCACACATGCTCCCCCCGGTCCGCTGCCCGCAGAATGCGATCCACCGCCGCGCTCATTTCGCGCAGCGCAAAGGGATCCCCCAAATCCGCCAACTTGGGCTGTAAAAATTTCAGTGCTTCTTCTCGCCCGGCAATGCCCCTTTGTGCCAAAAGCCGCCTGACCAGCGGCGGCAACTTCCGGTTCAGCTCTTCTCCGAAGTCTACACTGCCGTTCGTCGGGTGCACTTCCCAACTGAACTTCGTACTCATGAGCCGAGTCTACCACACTCCCCCTCTGCTCGTCAAGTGATAACTCCGCCCCGCCCCCTTCCTCTCCCCTTTTTTTCGTCATCACTCATTTTTTCTTCACTTTCTCCTTGACATTCGCCCCCGCTTCCGCTATACTTCCCCCGTCACCTTTCGGGGTATTAGCTCAGTTGGTAGAGCGCCTCAATGGCATTGAGGAGGTCAGCGGTTCGAACCCGCTATGCTCCAGCCTCCGTTTTTT
>SFDX01000002.1 GCA_004557455.1 Akkermansia muciniphila
TGGACTGACTGCGGAATGAAGGGGGATGAACGGATAGCGGAGCCATGCTGCTCTCAGTCAAGACTTCGCTTCGCTGTGGCAATAGTAGCCGAGAGGTTGATGACCGCGGAATAAAAGGAATTTTTGGAGAGGCAGAGGCCTGCCTGTCCCGGTTCAGACTTCATGCCGCCGCAATAGGAGGTCCTTTGGTTATTTTGATAAAATCCCAAAGCCACCTACAATGAATTCGCCTTGAAGTCTTGCCGAAGTTCCGAAGGTCGATCAGTTTCCGAAAATTTATAGTGGTGCCAATTTTCAAGACATTTCGAGCAAACAGGCTTGATTGAGTCAGTCTGATGGGCTACAATACACCGAAGTTACCATCATAAGTAAGACACATAAACGCCGCAACCATACGGCCGCATTCAAGAAGGAGGTTGTCCTCTGGCAACCTTCAAGGGAGAGAAGAGCATTCAGCAGATTACCGCTGAGTACGAGATCCATTCGGACCCGGTGAGCAAGTGGAAGCCTTAGGGGCTCAAGTTGCTCGATGACGGCTTTAAGCCGTCATCCAAAAGCGAGCGGAAACGCTATGAGGATACCATTGCTCACCTGCAGCAGCTGCTCGGACAACACGATCTTGAGCTTTCTTGGTTGTCAAAAAAATGCAAGGAGCTGGGATTGTAGGGAAACAGCGTTCCCAGCTCCTCGACAAAGATGCTTCCAAGGTGAGTCGCACCCGTCAATGCGAACTGCTTGGGGTGCCTCGCAGTAGCAGCTACTATGTAAGGTGGCATCCTCTTCTCGACATCAAGTGGGCCTTTCTTGGTCAGACCAGCGGGACTGAAGGTTATGGTGTGATCGCTTTTGTGTAACCTATCTCTTGGAGATGTACCAAGTGCGTGGTCAATCAGCCCTCCTGAATGGCAGACAAGGCCTGCTGAAGGTCAGCGATGATGTCTTCGGCGTCTTCGATACCCACGGAGAAGCGGATGAGGTCCGGGCGGACGCCGGCCTCCAAGAGCTGCTCGTCGGAGAGCTGGCGGTGGGTGTGGCTGGCGGGGTGCAGCACGCAGGTGCGGGCGTCGGCTACGTGGGTGACGATGGCGGCGAGCTTGAGGCTGTCGATGAATCGGATAGCGCGCTCTCGGCCGCCCTTGATGCCGAAGGTCACCACGCCGCTGCTGCGCCCGCCGTCGAACTGGCGCTGTGCGACCTCGTGGTAGACATCCTGCGGCAGCCCGGGGTAGTTCACCCAAGCCACATCCGGTTGTGCGCTCAGGAACTCCGCCACCTTCTGCGCATTCTCGCAGTGGCGAGGCACGCGCAGGTGCAGGGTTTCCAGCCCAAGGTTGAGCAGGAAGGCATTGAAGGGAGAGGGGATGGAACCTAGGTCGCGCATGAGCTGCACGGTGCACTTGGTGATGTAGGCCCCCTCGCCGAAGGCATCCGTGTACACCAAGCCGTGGTAGGACTCATCCGGCGTGGTCAGCCCCGGGAACTTGTCCCGATGCGCGGCCCAGTCGAACTTACCGCTGTCCACGATCACACCGCCCACCTGCGCGGCATGGCCGTCCATATACTTGGTAGTGGAGTGCATTACGATGTCAGCACCGTGCTCGAAGGGGCGGCAGTTGATGGGCGTGGCAAAGGTGTTATCCACAATCAGCGGCACTCCGTTGGCGTGGGCAATGCGTGCCATCTTTGCGATGTCCAGCACCTGCAGAGAGGGGTTCGAGATGGTCTCCGAGAAAAGGCACTTGGTATTCGGGCGGAAGGCCGCCATAATTTCCTCCTCCGGTGCATCTTGGTTCACGAAGGTCACCTCGATGCCCAGCTTCTTGAAGGTAACGGCGAAGAGGTTGTAGGTACCCCCGTAGATGGCGGAAGTCGAGACGAAGTGGTCCCCGGCCTCGCAGATGTTGAACACGGAATAGAACGATGCCGCCTGACCGGACGAGGTGAGAATGGCCGCCACGCCGCCCTCCAGCTCCGCGATCTTCTTGGCCACGCACTCATTGGTGGGGTTCTGCAGGCGGGTGTAGAAATACCCGGCGTCCTTCAGGTCGAAGAGGCGGGCCATCTGGTCGCTCGTCTCATAGCGGAAAGTGGTGGACTGGAAAATGGGGAGCACACGCGGCTCACCCTTCTTGGGTTCCCAGCCGCTCTGCACACAGATGGTTGCTGCTTTTTTCATATGCACCCAGCATAGCACAGGGAGGGGGCTGATTCAAGCCCAAAACCGGGCACGATACATCCTTGACAACCGGAAAATGCAACGTTGGCGCACTTTATGCTTGCAAAGTCGCGCTTGCTCGGGTACGCTGGAGGCGCATAGATTCTTCCCGGCCGGTGTTCCGATGCCGTGTCGGGATCGGTTCCCATTACGTACTCACACATTCAGCATATGGCCAGTCTGAACAAAGTCATGATCATCGGCAACCTGACTGCCGATCCCGAGGTGCGCAGCACCCCGCGAGGCAACAACCTCACCGAGTTTCGCGTAGCCGTAACACGCTACACCACCGGCGCCAACGAAGGCGAGCGCCGGGAGGAGACCGCTTTCCTCGATGTCACCTGCTGGGGCCGCCAGGCCGAGGTGGCCGCTCAATACCTCGCCAAGGGTCGCCCCGTCTTTGTTGAGGGGCGCCTGCAGCAGGATACCTGGGAGGATAAGCAGACCGGGCAGCGCCGCAGTAAGATCCGCATCATCGCAGAGAACATCCAGTTCCTCAACGGCCGAGCGGACGGCGCCCAGGGTGGGCCCGCACCGCAGCAGCGCAGCTACGGCAACAACGGTGGTAACTACGGCGGCAACGGTGGCTACAACAACGGCGGTAACTACAATAACGGGGGTAATTACGGCAACGGTAACGCAGGCTACGGCAACAACGGCGGATACCGTCGGGATGCCGGTGCTCCGCAGGGCCAGAGCCGTCCCGCACCCCAAGGACCGCCCCCGCCGGAGGACGAGGGGGACGACATCCCGTTCTGATTCCCCGGCGCGCCCCTTCGCGGGCGCCTTACTCGGACGGGAAGCGGGGCATAACCCGCGGCACCACTTGGCTGATGAGGCGTTGAATGGCCTCATCAGCATCTTTTTCCGTAAACTCCGTCTCCCCGCCCCAATACGAACCCACCTGCAGGTAGGCCCAGCGCTGCACCGTACCCCGCGCCACGCGGTCCCACATATCCTGCAGCGTACGCATCAGGTGCGAGGGGGTGATGCATCGGCTCCCCACAAACAGGTAGTAGTTAATGTGTTGCACGCGGCCGCCCTTGCCCTCCCCCAGGGGAATGTAAGAAACCAGTCGCGTGAAACGCAGCCGATGCCCATCCGGCAGAAGTACCTCGCGAGGGGCGGCGCGCAGCTCTTGGTGCCCCTGCGCGGGCAGGCAGCGCTCCGGCCGGTGGATGGAGGAGTTCATATCATTGCCGGAGTAGACAATAGATACCGTGACGGGCGGGCCGAAGTGCTCCCCGGAGACGGGGTTGATTTGTGCATAGCACGCTTTGCTGAATCGGGTGTCCGGCGCCAGTGTTGTGCGCTCGGCCTCGTTCTCCTGCCTCTTTTCACCCACCCAGCCGGGCAGAGAGCGGCCCAGCGGCAGATCCGGCCCGATGGCGGACTCCTCCAGCTCCGCATGTTGCGGCAACAGCAGCACCGGCAGCAGCAAGGCCGCCAGCACCAGCACCGGCAGCAGGGGGTATATCATCGTCTTTCTCATGCTTCGTCTCGGTTTGTACGCACCACCACACGGCGCTTTTTCAGGAGGGGAATCTCGCCTGCTAACAGCCCGTGCAGCACGGTAAGGCCCACCAGACTGGCGGGGAAGAAGAAGAGTAGGCCGGACCAATCATGCCAGGTCTTGCCCGCAAATGAGGCGTCCACATACTCAGCGCACACAAAGATGCTCGCTACGCGGAAGGCATTGGCCAAGATGGACAGAGGCACCGCGCTCAGGCCCAGCAGCACGCGTTTCCACAGGGCGAGGCCGTCCGCCAGGTAGCCCCAGGCGGCAGAAAGCATCAGTAGGGCCATCAGCGAGCGAATTCCGCTGCAACCGCCCACAATGCTGTAGGTATCCCACTGTCCGGAGGCAGAGCTGATGTTGGTGCCTTCCACCACCGTCTGCACCCCGAAGAGAGCCGCTCCCCATTGCGCGCCTTTGGTGGCCAGCAATTGCAGGCCCACCGTCGCTTGCTGAAAGCCCGGCAGCGGTATCGCCAGCCACAGGAAGAAGAAGGGGAAGGCACAGGTGCGCGCCGCTCGCGGTCCGGCATAGCACCACACAAGCCCCGTCAGCAGCACCGGCAGTGCCCCGATGGCCACGCGCCCCTGCTGAGTGCGCGCTGCCAGAAGAGCCAAAGCTCCGCCCAGCGCCAGCAGCCACAGCCCCCCCGGGCCGTGCCGCAGCTCTCCTTCTCCCGCGCGCCGCCATGCGTGCACCACCAGGTAGCCCGCCAGCAGCGGCACCATCCAGCCATGCTCGTAGTCGTTCTCCCGGTTCCATGCGCACTGCACCCACGCCACCGCTGTTTGCGTGCCGGAGGTGTAGCCGACGTAGAAGGCATAGTACCACACCAGCAGGGCGGTGCAGAGGCACAACCCCACCCAATCCATCATTCCCGGGTGCCTGACGAGGCTTTTTTCGCTCATTTTCTCTCTCTTTTCAAAAAAATTGCGGCTGTAAGTGCTTTTAGTATTGCCTTTTTTCAAAAAATGTCAAGAATAGACCTGCACGCAACTCAATTTTTACCATGAAGATCATCAGCGGCACCGCACATCCAGAGTTAGCCCGGGACATCGCGAAGTCCTTGGGCCTCCCCCTCAGCGATACCACCGTGAACACATTCCCCGACGGTGAGAGCTTCGTTCAAATCAAAGAGAGCATTCGCGGGGCGGATACCTTCATCGTTCAGCCCACTTGCCCGCCCACCAACCACAACCTCATGGAGCTGCTGGTGATGGTGGATGCCGTGCGCCGCGCCAGTGCCAGCCGCATCACCGCCGTCATGCCTTTCTACGGCTATGCCCGCCAGGATCGCAAGGATAAGCCCAGAGTGCCCATCACCGCCAAGCTCGTCGCCAACCTTCTTACCTCTGCCGGTGTCAATCGCGTCCTCTGCATGGACTTGCACGCTGCTCAGATTCAGGGTTTCTTCGAGATCCCCGTGGATCACCTCTACTCTGTTCCCGTCCTCATCAAGCACCTCAAGCAGCATTACGTTAAGGACCTCGACAATCTCGTGGTCGTCTCGCCGGACATCGGCGGCGTCAAGAACGCCAAGAGCTACGCCAACATTCTCGGTACCAAGCTTGCCATCGTGGCCAAGCAGCGCATCTCTGCCACGGAGGTGGATGCCCATGCCGTCATTGGTGATGTGGAGGGTAAGGACGTTCTGATGGTGGACGATATGACGGAATCCGGCGGCACGCTCTGTGCCGCCGCCGCTGTTCTCAAGGAGCACGGTGCTGCCCGCATCTTCGCCGGCGTCTCCCACGCCGTCCTCAATGAGAAGGCCTGCGCCCGCTTGGCTGCCAGCCCCATCGAGCGCCTCCTCACCTCCGACTCCGTCCCCATGGCCAAGACCTTCGGCGGGGACATGGTGGATACCGTCAGCATTGCCCCGCTCTTTGCCCAAGCCATCCTGAACATCCACAACAACGACTCCGTCACCCACCTCTTCGACATCTGACGCGTCGCCACCACCTCTCCCCACCGGGCCTGTCGCATACCACCGCGGCAGGCCCGGTTATTTCATCCCGTATCTGAGAGCGAAGGCTGTGGATGCCTTCCCACCGCAGTGGTAGCATGTAGAGGGAGTGAGCGGGCCGCGGAATCTCGCTCTCTACCATCTCGACGGTGTGAAGTCTCGATCGGAGAGGGTAGAAAGAAGCGCGGCCCGCAGGGTGGGGTCGCGCTTGTCATTCGGGTGCCGTGGGGCGCAGCGGACGGCTGCACCGGCAGCGGTTTTACAGGTCCAAGCTCTCGTCCTCAGAGGACTCGGAAGAGTCAGAGGAATCCGAAGAATCGGAGTCGGAGGAGGAATCAGAATCCGAGGAATCAGAAGAGTCAGAGTCGGAAGAGCTGTCGGAATCCGAGTCGTACTCACCGGAGGAGGACTCCTCCTCATAGGCTTGGGCAGCCTTGCGGGCAGCCTCGGCCTCGGCCTCGGCGCGGAGCTGGGCGGCGATAGCCTCCTCCTCTTGGCGGCGGGCATCGGCAGCCTTCAGCGTCTCCTGCACCTGGCGGTCACGCTCGGCCTTCAACTTGGCCAAGTCCTCGGCACTGGGCTTAGAGACCAAGTACTTCTCCTCCACCAATCCACGGGCGCGGCGGGCCTGCAGGCGCATCTTATCGTAACCGGCATCCGCAATGGTGGTCATGATGGCCTCGCTGAGCTGGGAGCGGTCTCGGCGGTTACAGACATACAAACGGTAGTTCCCGAGGAAAGGCAGGTCCCAAGCCTTCACCCCGTCGCGGGGAATGAGCACACCGGTCATGTGGCCGCGGTCATCGGAGCAAATACCCCACACACGCTCTTGGCCTGTGCGGGCATCCTTCCACGCCACGTAATACTGCGGGTAGGCATAGGAGACCGTCTTAACGACGGAGTGCTCCAGCCAGACGGTCAGGGCACGGGCGGCACGCTCCGGGATGGGACCCTGGGCCACACAGTCGCGGTAGTTGACGCTTCCGGTATCGTTGTGGCTGAAAATGGTAGCCCCCTGCGCTACCTCAAAGCGAGAGGCAGCCGCCTTGGGAGCCGCAGTGCTATTGCAGGCAGGGACGGCCGACATGGCTGCCGCCAGGCCGCAGAGAATGGCAAGACTCTTGAAGAGGGAAAAACGTTTCATGGCTTTCGGTGTTCCTCATTCTACCCAATACAGAGGGGGAGAGCAAGCAAAAAATGCCGGAAGGCGCATTTTTTTGCAATTTTACCCGTACAATTCTCCCTCCCGCCCCCCAAAAGAGCCTGCAAGACCCGGAATAAGCTTGACCTCGCGGACAAAACAGTCCACAATGTGGGTGCATGAGAACAGAGACGACGCACACCGTAATGCGCCTGGCCCTTGCCTCCGCCGGCGCGCTGCTTTTGGCCGCTTGCGGGGATGAGAAAAAGGCAGAAGAAACACCCGCCGCCCCCAAGCAGGCAGACCCGGCGCAGCAAGCCGCCGAGGCGGCAAGCGCAGCCGCAGAGCAGGCCCGCGATGCCCTGCTGCAGGAGGCCGTTATCAAGCTGGGGGCCGTGTTGGACGACTACGCCGTCGCGCGCGAGACGCCCGACATCAACGAGCAGGTGCGCAATGTTCTGGAGAAAATGAACGCCTACCACGAGGCTCTCGTCCTGGCCGGGCAGAACAGCCCGCTGCGCATGCAGCTTGCCCTGCGCATCGCGGAGTGCACCCAGAACCTGGGCGCTACCGCCAAGGCAGCGGAGGCCTACGAGCAGGCGCAGCAGAGCCTGGATGCCCTGCCGGAGGACTTCCGCACCGGCACGGAGGGCAGCCGCGCCGCGTCGTCCATCCTGCGCGGCCGTGCGCTCTGCCTGCTGCGGCAGAATAAGGCGGCGGAGGCCGAGCCGCTTTACGAACAGGCCTTGGAGAATGATAAGAAGATGCTGGAGGCCCGCGCCCCGCAGGAGGAGAAGGCCCCCTACGGCGAGGAGGCCTCCCAGGCCCTCGCGGATGTGCTGGACAGCTACCGCTGCCTGGGCGATTGCCGCAACCGCGCCGGTGACCCGGAGGAGGCGCGCACGACCTACCGCGCCGGCATGACCGCCCTGGAGGGCACGCAGGGGCACGAGCTGCAGCCCACGGCGGTGCTGGCCGCTGCCAAGCTGGCCGCTGCGCTGGGGGATGCGGAGGCCGAGATGGGTGACACGGAGAAGGCGAAGGGCCTGTGGTTGGCCGCCGCTCAATTCAATAATAACTTGGTGCGCAGTACGGCCCCCGCGGCTTTGCGGCGCCAGGCAGCCGTCTGCAATATGCGCCTGCGCCCGGCGCTGGAGAAGGTGCTGAAACCCGCCGAGGGTGAGACCGCCGAGGCCGACAAGCAGGAGGCGGCGCCCGCCGAGGCCCCGAACAGCGCATCCTGAGCCGTGGCACGCTTCATTATCTCCCTCGCTGCCCTGGAGCGCAACGCCCGCATCCTGCACGGGGTGGCGGAGCGCACCGGGGCGCGCATACTGCTGGCGCTCAAGGCCTTCAGCACCACCTCCTGCCTGCCCGTGCTGCGCCCCTACGCTGCGGGTTGCTGCGCCTCCGGGCTGTATGAGGCCCGCCTGGGGCACCGCTTCTTGGGGGGGCACGTGGCGGTCTTCTCGCCGGCGTATCGGCCGGAGGAGCTGGCGGAGTTACTGGATTTTGCGCACCACATCGACTTCAACAGCCTGCCGCAGTGGATGCGCTGCCGCGAGCAGTGCCTGGCGCACCCTCGGGCGCGCAGCGGCGAGCTTCGTTTCGGGCTGCGGGTCAACCCCTGTTTCTCCACGGGCCACACACCCATGTATGACCCCTGTGTCCCGGGGTCGCGCCTCGGCATCCCGCCGGAGCAGTTGCAGGGGGCGGACCTGCGAGGTATCTCCGGGCTGCATTTTCACACGCTCTGTGAGCAGGGAGCGCAGGACCTTATCGATACCTTCCGTGCCTTCGAGCAGCATTTCGGCGCGCTCGCGGCTTCGCCCGACATCACTTACCTGAACCTGGGCGGCGGCCACTGGATCACCAAGCCGGACTACGACCGGGAGGCACTCGTCGGTCTGCTGTGCGAGATCCGGCAGCGCTACGGAACGGAGGTGTTTTTGGAGCCGGGGGAGGCTTGGGCCATTCACACGGGGGTGCTGCGAGCGAAGGTGTTAGATGTTTTCGAGTCCCTGGGCTACCGGCACGCGATTCTCGATGTGAGCGCCGCCGCCCACATGCCGGATGTGTTGGAGATGCCCTATCGCCCGGATGTCTTTCTGCCCACGCCGGACGGCACGGACACGCCCGCTCTCTCCCTGCCGGGGGAGCACTACACACGGGCCGAGGAACCGGGGGTGCTGCCGTATACCTACCGCCTCGGCGGGCCCACTTGCCTGGCGGGGGATGTCATCGGGGATTATTCTTTCCCGAGGCCGCTCGAGCCGGGGGATGAAGTGATTCTGGATGACATGGCGCACTACACCATCGTCAAGACGACGTTTTTCAACGGTGTGCCGCATCCGGACATCGCGCTGCTGCATGCCGACGGGCGGGAGGAGACGGTCTGCCGACAGGGGTACGAGGATTTTCTGAGCCGTCTCGGATAGCGAATACTGACCATGCGCACCGCCCTATTCCTAGCTGCCGTACTGCTCGCGTCTCCCGGCCCCGCTGCGGAGGAAGGGGCCGGTGCGGGGGCACGCACGCCGGTGCTCAAGACACGGCACAGCGGGCGAGGGCCGCGCGTGGCAGCCGGGCAGCAGGCTGCGCGCCGGGCGGCGGTCTCCTTCGGTGCTTATGTGCTGCGCGCCGTGGCAGCCATGCCGCGCGGGGGCGGTTATTCAACGGATGATGACGCCATGGAGGCACTGTCCTGCAAGGCCCTGGTGTGGGATGCCGAGGCACAGGTGCTGCGCATCGACCCGCAGCAGGCGAAGCCCACGTTCTGCTCCGCCGCCTGTTATGTGGTGCTGCTGCACGCGCTGAAACAATGGTCGGTCGCGAATAAGAGGCCCCTGTCTCCGCAGGTTTGGCAGCTCATGGCACCCGCGCTGCGCCAGCCGGACGGACTCGGCGTGTGGGGCCGCGCCAACGCCAACGGGCCCGGTTTCGCCAAGCTGGCGGCGGATACCGCCACGGGGGTCAACTTTACCTCCCCGGCCCTCGCCCGCCCGGGGGATTTTCTCAAGTTCTTCTGGTCGGATGACATCGGCGTCGCTGAGCGCGGGCACATGGTCGTCTATCTCGGTGCGGAGAAGGTTAAGGATAAGGTCTGCATCCGATACTGGTCCGCTAACAAACCGGATGGCTGCGGCATCCGCTCCGTGCCGCTGGAGAGCATGCACCACCTCATCTTCACCCGCATTACCCACCCCGAGGCATTCTCTAACATCCCACACCTGCCACCCTCCGATTCCCTGTTAGAACAAATGCAGCAGCGCGCCTTCACTTGGCAAGAAGTCGTCTCCGCCTGCCGCATCATCCTCCCCAAAACCCGCCGCCCCTGATTTTTTTGCCTCTCCGCAAAAAAACTTTGAACAAACTCCCCTCTCCCGGTGTCTCTCCTTTAAGTGAACCGCTTGAGAGTTTTCAAGGAAGTTCTTTTTCATGTGATTTCAGAGTTGATTGGGGGAGCACGGGACGTTGTGAAACGCCCCGTGTTCCTTTTTGCGCCGGTATGGACTTCATGCCGCCGAGGTAGTAGAGAGCGACAGAGAATAATGACGGGAGCGTCTTGTTGTCGAGTTGTTGAGCGTTCGGGATTTTCCGTCAAAGGCGGTATTTCGGGAGTTGGGATTTTCAAATGCTCATTGGTGGGAGCATCCGCTTTGGATGTAGCGGAAGATAGCACACATCTACCCCTTTTCCTCTTTTTCTGTCAGGCTATACGCTGACTCGCAGTCAATGTGCTGAAGGAGAAAAGGTCCTTGGATTAGCAGCAAACGTGTGGCTCCAATTGCCACAAGCAGGCTTAGTTTCCAAGGAGCGTGAGGGCGGTGTACAAGAAAACGGTGAAGAAGTCAATACCGAAAACAGAGAAAATACATCTTTTCTGATTACCCGGAGAGAGGACGAGCGCGGATTCGGGAGTGCTGTTTTCGGAATGTACACCCCGACTATACCACCGTACGCAGTACCTCGCAAGTCAAATCCCTTGAAAACAAAGGCCCCACGGGGTTTAATCCGTGGGGCGCATATGTTTTTTTTCGATGGAGGCGAGGGGAGTCGAACCCCTGTCCTGAACACCGTTGACGCGGGCGTCTCCATGTTCAGACGCAGATGAAGGGAGTCACCGACGGTCAGCTCTGCGTCAGCCTTCCGAGGGTCAGGGACCTGTTATAAGACATCTGCGCCGCGGTACCCCCGGTGGCAGAGCTGCCTACTAAGCTGTAGACGTCATCCCCAGTAGGCGTCGGGAATCAGTCTCGGTTGCGGTTGATTACGCAGCCATGGCGTATTCGTTCTTGGAATAGGCACTTAATGTTTGAGCGGCTTTTAGGGAGGCCAGCCGATCAACCTCCACATGCAGCCGGCGTCTCAGGAATCCAGTCGAAACCGGGACGCCCCCATGATGTACCACATCGAGCGGGGCGGCGACCAAAAAACCGATCTCACGAGACCGGCTTGATGCACCATCGGGCAGGATGGGGAGTACGCCCATGGGGATTCGAACCTCAAACCTTCTGATCCGTAGTCAGATGCTCTATCCAGTTGAGCTATGGGCGCATTTGCAGCTTTCGGTGTTTCCACCCTTGCGGCGGGGACATTATAACGTTTTCCTCCGCGAAAGTCAAGGAATAATTTGATTTTTCTTGCAAAAAGCACGAAAAAAAGGGCGAAAACGGGGAAAAAGCCCCCGAATTCGCCCGAAAGAGGGGCAAAACCGGTCTAAAACGGAGCGAGGGAAGGGATAATGCGCTCCATTTCCCTCCAAAGCCGGTGCAGCTCATCGATACGCGGGCTGGCACTGACGGGGCAGTTCCCGAAAGTGTGGTCCGGGGTAAAGTGGCGGAGGAGGTCGGTTTGCTGCTCGTGGATGAACTTAGCGTGAGTACGGCCCTGAAGGGTCCAGACCATACGCGTCGTGTGGCCGGAGAACGCGCAGGTATCGAGGTAGTACTTCGAGATCACCTCCTGCAGAAGGCCGGCCTTACCGAAGCCGGCGTATTTGCCGGAGATGGTGAACGAATACTTGGCATCGAAGATCGCGTAATCCACTGCGCCGCGGCGTTCCACCTTGATGACGAAATCCGGCTCCCAGAAACTCTGGCGCGCCCCGCCCGAGTTGCAGCGGAAGAGCGTGAGCCCGTTGGGAAGCGTCTGCTCCGCCCGGTCCGTGGGCAGGAACCCGTAGATCACCGGCTCATAGTAGAGCGTAAGCCGCGTATCCCGGCGGATGAAGCGGTAGGTATTGGCCACGGCCTCCTCCCGCACATAGCTGCTGTTCGGGGAGGGGTAGGCGTATGAATAGACACCGTTCTCCGTGAGGGTGAAGCCCTTCTTGAGGAAGAGCTGCAGCAAGCGTTGCAGGCAATAGTACTCAAACAGCTTCGGTAGGTCCCGCACATCATGAGTCAGCTCCATACCCGAGAGCCGAAGCTCCCCGCGCTCGAACCAAGTGAGCATGAGCGCATAGAACTCCCGGTAGACCGGGCCGGACATCATCACATGCGAAGGCGCCGGCGCGGCACGCAGGGGCAGGGGAATGCAATGCAGCGTTTCCCGGTAGCGACGCAGAATCGCCTCCAGGTCATGAATAATGTCCCCGAGGCGGTTGAGGTCGGCACTGTGGCGCTCGATAGCCGTACTCCGGATGGTGATGATGGGCATATGCAGCTGATGCGCGCGCGGCGGCAACGTCTGCAGGAAATCCCGAGAAGCCTGCACCTTAAGCAACCCTGCGCTCAGGATTGAACGTGCGGCAGAGATGATACTGACCAAGAAGCCCAAGATGAGGCGGTCCTCATGCAGAGAATCCTGCCGCACGGCCCGCGGTGGCAGAGCCGTAGGCACGAGGCAGAGCCCCCCGAAGCGCAAGCCCTGCCCGTCCGGTGCGGGAGAGAAAGCCTCCGGGTGCGTAGCCAACCAGCGCACATCCTCCGCCGACAGCGCGCGGGAGAAGCCCCCCGGCCCCTGCGCCGCCGACGGTGCAGAAGCAGCTCTGCGGCGGAAGAACGTCTCATGCCGCAGGAAGGTGGCCCGCAAATCCGAGAAAAGCCGGATGTACTCCCCCAGCGGTTTGAACGAGCAGACCCCGGAGTGGCCGGTGTAACGGCGATTGAGCAGCCCGCACAGGTCGGCATCATCCTCAAAGCTGAGCAGCGACTCCACGATGGCGAGCACGTTGTACTCCTCCGACTCATTCGCGAAGACGCAGAAGATATCCGGCGCATAGTAAACCACGCTGCTGCCGTCATCCAGCTTGAGCAACAGCGTCAGTTTGATAACATCGATATGCCCGACGAAGAGATAATCCGCAGAGATCTGGCGCAGCCGATCCTCCGGGTCGTACATCGGCCCGTTGCGGTAGGCATTCGCCAAGCAGGTCCCCTCCTCCGGCGTACCGAGATAGAGAGAAGCCTGCTTAAAGGAGATGCCCCGCAGGTTCAGCTCCAGGCGAAACCTGGCGCTCTCCTCCACACACAGCGGCGCATCCGGCCGCTGCGGCGGGGCAGAGGGAGCCAAGGGGATAGAGAGGCGGCGTTCTCTGCTGCTGCCGGGGTTTTCCGTAGCAAGGAGAAACATGGCAGGGGGATCAGCGGGCAAAGAATTGGTAGGTACCCATGTTCCGGTCGCCGTCGGAGATGACAGAGCTCAGCAGGCTGTAGCAGATGGGCAGAGACCCCTCACACTCCCGGCGCAGCTCCTCCAGCATGCTGCGGAAGGTCGCACCGCTGCCGGCCAAGCAGGGCAGTACCTTCTGCGCCACGGCACAATCCAGCGGGCGGTAGACATCCTCCATGTAAAGGGAAGCCACCTTCGTGTAATCCGTCACCATCTTGCAGCATCGCGGCATGATCGCGTTGCGGTGGCGGCGGCAGATGTCGCGGATCTTGTCCCACTTATCCACCGCCTCCGGGGAAGGCGCATCGAGCGCATCGACTGCGAAGGCCTGCTGCAACGCCGGGAACGGCACGGCCGGCTTGACGGGCGGCGCGGGGCAATCCCCCGGCAAGGCATCGTCATCCGCCGGCTCACGGAGCACGATGACCCACGCCCGATCCAGGAAACGCGGAGAGAGCTCCTCCGTCGTGTGGTCTTGGTTGATCGTGGCCAAGAAGCGCAGGTGCGGGCGGATAGTCCAGACCGAATCCCCGCCCAGCGAGAAGGTGCGCGGCGCGCTCGATGCGGGGTCGGCATGCTTCAGGAAGGGCGCCCAGTAATGCTCCAAGGGGCTGAGGTTGGCCTCATCCAGCAGCACCACCATCGGCGCCGTCGCCTCGCAATCCTCGGACTGGGACAGCTCCAACGCATCGTAAACGGCGGGCTCACTCTTCACCATGGAGCGCGTGAACGGGTTGTAGTACCCGATAAAATCCTTGGCCGACGACCAGCCGCGGCTCACGGGCACATCCACAAAATGCGTCCCCGGCGCATCCGTTGCCAAGCCCAGCGCGCGGCCCAGCAGAGTGCAGAGAGACGTCTTACCGCAACCCGGGTTGCCCGTAAAGGCCGTGATGAAGCCCTGCGTGAGGCAGATGAGATAATTCGCCGCATCATCCGCCGACACCTCGCGCCCGGCCTCCCGAAGGTAATCCACCACGCGCCGAATGATCTCCATCCCGAGGTCCCGGCGAGAGCAATCCGCCGGCATCTCCGCCAGGGGCAGAGCCGGGGGCGGTACGGGCGCGGGAGCCTCCGCAGCCTCGGCGGGCGCGGGCAACGGCGCCTGTGCCGGCAGGGGTGTGTAGGCAGCCACCGCCGGCAGCTCCCCGAGCACGCCCTGCACATAGGACTGCAGGCGGTTCTCGAACTCCGCCGCGAAACCGTCATAAATGTTGCGGTACTCCTCCGCCTTCTCCCCCAGGGTCTTGATGTGATCGCGGATGTGCTCGATGAGGCGATTACCGGCAGCCTCATCGCGGGCATGCAGCTCCTCCCGACTCATGGCCAACTGCTTCTGCAGGGCCTCCAACTGCGCACGCTGCTCCGCCTCGGCTGCGGCCATGGCCTCGCACTCCTCCTGCAGGCATTGCTTGCGGGCCGAGAGACTGCGCACATTCTCGCACTCCCCCAAGGCCTCTTCGTAATTTCGCTGCAGCAGACTCTGCTTCTCTAGGGTGCTGCGCAGCTCCGCCTGCACGGCCGCCAGCTTCTCCTTGGTCTCCGGGTCGGCTGCGGGCTTGTTCTTGGCCTTGCGCAGCTTCGCATTTTCCTTCTCCAGCTCCGCCACCGTATTGCGCAGGGCCTTGATCTTCTCATCCGAGCCCAGCACCTGGGCCTGCAGCTCCGGGTTCTCCTCCATCACGCGCTTGAGCAACTCCGGCCGCGCGGTAATCAGATCGCGGGCAAAGACCTCACGCTTGCTGATGTAGTCCCGCACGGCGGCCAGCAGTCCGTCGTATTGGTCGAAGCGGGTGAGTAATTGGGTGAACAGCTTGATGCGATCCGGCTTCACCTTCACCATGCGGCTCTCCCCGATCACCTCACCCAGGGCATCCTTCAGCCCGCGGATGCTCGTCACCGTCTCCGGTGTAAAGACCTTGAGGCAGCTGATGAGCGTGTCCCTGAGCGTGTCATCGCTGATGCAATCGATGCGCTTGATGGGCGTGGCGCGCTGCAGCTCGGACTCCGTGATGAGGTTGATGACCTGCACGCCGTCCTTGTCCACCGTTACCCCGGGGATGGCGTCGGACTTGTAGACGTCCACCTCGTAGTCCTTGGCCTGCATGCCGGAGAGGATGACCGTGTCCCCCTCCATGCGGTAAGCAAAGGGCCCGAGCAACTTATTCTCCAGGCAGCGCACAAAGAGCCCGGAGTCCGCCACGACCAAGCGGTTGCCGTGGCCGGCGGGGAAGGCGAAGCGCAGGCTGTTGCAGATGAGCGTGGTATCCGCCTTCAGCGAAACGCAGGGGAAGCACTGGCTGTAGCGGTAGGGATTCACGCGGGTGTTGCGCGTGTAGTAGCCGATGTAGTCATCACGGTGGTTGCCGGGGCTGATGTTGGGCTCCAATCCGTTCTTGAGAATGCGCATTTGCAGCACCACCTTGTTATCCGTCCAACGCTGGTGGGTGGTTTCCGGGAAATAAATAGCACCTTCGGGGGAGAATGCCTCCAAGCGCTCCTCGCGGGTGAGCACGCGCATGCTGCCGTCTTCTTCCTGCACTATCTCGGGATAGATGCGGGCCTGTCCGCTCGGTAAATAAAAAGCGTAACAGATAAGATCTTTATCGATAAAGTCCTTGTGTGTCATTGTTGTATGAATTGATATTAGTTGAATCGGGCCGATGGATGACCCGGGAGCTCATTATAGCAAAAAATGGGCCGCCTGCCAAGTCTGCATTGCGGCAACGGGGCGATTTTTTTACGCGACCCGGCTCAACTGCAGGTCTTGAGCAGCACCCAAATGGTAAAGAAAACGAACAAGAGATAACTGCAGCCCAGCTCGTTCTCCTCCTTTTTTGTCGGCGGCTGAGACGGTCGGGTACGGCGCGGGGCCGTTGCGAGCCCCCAAGTACCCTTGCTGTAGAGGTGGGGTGTGCCGCAATGCGGGCAGCGGACGCCCGTTTGAGAGGCAGAGAAAGGCTTACCGCAGCGCACACAGGTGACCTGTGCCCCCTGCATCTTCCAACCGGAGACACGGTTGTAGGAATACCGCGCGCCGCAGTGGCGACAGGTGTCCGTGGTGGACGACAGGTAAATGCGGCCGTGGCACAGGTCGCAGTTGCGCGGCACTCCTTGGCAAATCCACCGACCGCCCGAGTAGCTGAAGACAGCCCCGCAGAGTGGACAGGTGCCGCCGTGTGACCCCAGACGCACCGAGCTGCGGCAGATGGGACAGTAGGTCCGGGAGTCCTTGGGCCCCGGCTTCCAGCGCCCCCGATCCCGGTGGTAGGTGGCCCCGCATTGCGGGCACTTGGCCTCCTCCGCCCCGGGTGTCAGAGGGAAGGAAACGCCGCAGTCCGTGCAAGAGAACAGCGGGTTGGCGGAGGGATCCGGCACCCAAGCCCCGGAGGACTCGAGGATGCTCTTACCGCCGCATTCGGGACAGGTAAAAGAGGCTCCGCGTGCAGTGCCCTTGGCGCCGCAGAGGGCGCAGGTGGCCTTGTGCTCCGGGGTGTAGCAAAGCTCCGGCGAGACCGTATCCGGCCCGTAAAAACGCACGCGGATCTGCCCCGTGCCCTTGAGCAGACGGAAGGGCCGCTTGTACTCCGGCGAGTTGTGGTTCGGCGGGGAGCCGTCCAAGGTGTAGCGAGCGGTCAGCCCCTCCGCCCCCTCCGGCAGGTCGATGTGCACGAAGCGCTGCGTACCGCGGGTGATGCGGATGGAAGCCCCCTGCGGCAGAGGAACCTCCCGACGTTGCACGAGGCGCTGCACCAGGAAATGCTCCCCGCCGCAGTCCTCGCACATGCAGGTGCCGTCCGGCTCCGGGGCCGTAGCCACCTGCCCGCAGTCCGCGCAGCGCAGGCGCAGCCCCGTCATCCCCGTGGTGTCCAGGGTTCCGTCCGGCGTCGGCGGAAAATCCTGCCATTCCAGGGCAGCCGCCTCCGCCGCGCTGCAGGGCGGCGCAAAGGAAGCGGGGGTGAGCCCCGTGGGCTTGTGTGTGGCGGGCGGCATGGGGGAATTCAGCAAAGATGGTGGGTGGGCAGGGGGTAGAGCGTCAGTCCTCCCTGCCGGCTATGGTGCAGCAGAGCGATGTCACACTCCCGGTAAAGCCCGCCGGAGCCGTGGGAGGGCTCCATGGCATTGATGGTGAGCACCAGGCAATCCTTCTGCCGTCCCCTTGGGTTCAGTTCCGGATCATAACTGTATAAACGGAATCCGGGCGGCTCGTGGTCATGCCCGCGGATGATGCCCGCGATGTGCCGCCCCGTAAGCTCCCGATGCAGGGCGCAGTATTTGTTGACATCATTGTACCCCATCTCACAGCCGCTGTTGCCCCGGTTCGGGTGTTTACGCGGCAGATTGGGGGAGAGTCGCACCCAGGTGAAGTCCTTGGACACGGCCGCGGCCAGCTCCTCCGGCACCCGGCTCATGAACGCCTCGCCGTCCTGCGGGTTGAGCCGCAGCTTCTCCTGCAGGTCTACATGCGGCAGACCTCCGTGGGTCATCAGCAGCACCTCATGCCCGCCTATCGGCAACTCCGCCATGCAGGGGGCGGCCGCCACCATGTCGCGGAAGGCCTCCGCCAGGAGCTGCGCCTCCCGCGGCTCCGACTGCGCCAGGTGCTGCAGCTCCGTCACGGACTCACAGGGCTGCACGCGGCTGCCGAAGCTGCCGTCCGGGTAGCATTCAAAGCAAGTGTCGTGATTACCTCGGATGAAGAGCACGCGCAGGGCGGCATCCTGCTGCAGGATGAGCTGCTGCACCGTCGCCACCACATCCCAGCCGCGCGGCCCGCGGTCGATGAGATCGCCCAGAAAAACGATATTCTGCCGCCGCCCCGGCTGAGCATGCAGGCGGATGAAGGCCAGGATTTTGTGCAGCGCGCTGAGGTAGCCGTGCACATCACCGATAAACCAGTAATCATCCTGCTCCTCCTCCGGCGGCAGCAAACCGTCGGACGGCTTGTGCTCCCGGCAATAGCTGCGGAAAGCCTCCGCGATCTCGCCGCGGCGCTCCGGGGCCCGCAGAATCTCCGGCGGCAGACCGGGGAGCAGGGCATCCAGCTCGTCCGCCGTCAGGGGCTTCTCGGGAGAATCCGGTGCCCGGGGCGGCAGCACACGCAACGGCAGCAACCCGGATTCCGCTGTCAGCGGGGGCAGGGGAACGGGCTCCGGCAGCGGCGCCGGGGCGGGCTTGCCTTCGGGCTCGGGATCCGGCGCAGGTGCGGGAGAAGGCTCGGCCGGCGGGGGCAGGGGAACGGGCTCCGGCAACGGCGCCGGGGCGGGCTTGCATTCGGGATCGGGAGCCGGCACAGGCGCGGGGGAAGGATCGGCCTGCGGCACCGGCTCGGGGGAAGGGTGGGGAAGATCCGGCATGAGGGAATAAAGGAAACGCGCCGCCCGCAGCGGAGCTGTCAACACCGAGCGGCGTTGCTGCGGGGTAGAGCAGAGCAACCACGCGAGAGCCGCCGAAGGCAGGGCCACCGTCAGCAGCATCTCCCAGGAGAACGTGATGAGCTGCGGCTCCGCGATCGGCGGCAGCGAGCCCCCCTCCGCCGCGCGACCGGCTTCGAGGGTCAGCACCTCGCTGATAGACTGCGTCATGGGCGGAAATCAGGCTTGCGGTATGAGCGACACACGCAACTCCATGGCCGTCTTGCCGGAGTTGCGTCCCAGCAGGCAGAGTATATCCCCGTCCGACAGCCGCGTACGCTCCGTTAGGGGAGATCCGTTCAGCGCCGTAAGGTTTTTCGGCTCTCGCACCGGCGGTTGCACAAACCACTCCTGCGACTCCGGCACATAATCCAAACGGAACTGGTCCTTTTCCGCATAGCGCGCTTGGGAGGACAGATTGCCCAAGGTTGCCGAGCCGAAGTTCATGGAGAAGCGCTGAACCAGCTCGCCGCTGTCACCCACCAGCTTGAGGGCGAGGGCACGGGGCTTGGCCGGCTCCTTCTTCTCCGCCTCGGGGGCAGCCTCCGGCGGCAGGGGCGGCATGTCCGGCGGAAGAGAGGGTGGCTCCGGTGCAGGCGCGGGGTTGCCTTTATCCAGTTGCAGCAGGGCCTTGTGCAGCTCCTCGCAGGTGGGGCGGGCCGCCGCCGTCGGTTGCAGACAGCGCTCAATCCAACGCGCGAACTCCGCTGCCTGTGCATCACTCTCCCCCAAGGGGCCCGGCAGTTGCACGGGGGTGTAGCGCCCTGCCAACACGGCCGCCTTGTAGGCCTCGGCATCCCCCCGGTCTGCGGCAAAGGGGTGCCCGTTGCCCAGCAGCTCGCCCAAAATAATGCCGATGGTGAAAACATCCGATGCCCCGGTGGGCTTTTCCCCCCGCAGGTGCTCCGGGGAGAGGTAGCCCGGCGTGCCCGTGTAGCCCTCCTTCAGCTCCCCTCGCGTCCAGGGCGCCTCCACATCGGCCAAGATGGAGCGGTCCATGTCAATCATGCGGGGGATGAGGCCTACCTTTACGGTGGTATCGGGCAGCATCTGCACGTTCTCCGGCTTCAGGTCGCAGTGTACCACCCCGGCGGCGTGCACCTTTTTCATGGCTACCAGAAAGACCTTCGCCATCGTTTTGCGCTTCTCCCAGGAGGTGTCGCCCCGGTCCAGCAGCCCGCGCAGGTCGTAGCCGCTCTCGATGAAGTCGTAGGTTTGGTAGAAGAACTCGTTGCGGCACATACCCGGCCGGGGATTCGCGGTGAAGAGGTCCGTGCTCAACACGCAGTACTGCGCGGCGGAGGACTGCTCCAGACGGCGGTTGATTTCTTCCACGTAGCGCACATAGTCCTCAAACCAATCCACCGTCGGGGTGGGGGATTTGTAGTACTTGAGGAACACCTTGCGCTTGTCGTGGTCCAGGTCGCGCGCCTCGAGGGACCAAGCCATGTTGCCCTGGGTGATTTCTCTCACGAGCTCATAGCGGCCGCGACGACCGGCGACCACACTGCCTAATTTGGGATTCGGAGGCATGATGAAAATTCAATGGGTTAAGAGTTATCAGGAACCGGTAAAGGAAGCATTCGAGCAGCCGCTCCATTTGTCCTGCTCGAAGCAGGGGGATGGGGACTCCTCGCCGTTTGCATAATGTTGAGAGACGGAGACGGATCTGCCGATGGTCTGCAGCAACTTGGAGAAATCAACCCCGCGCAGGCCGTCCTGAGTGTCCTGAAGGTCGGTGTACTCGCAGCGGTCCAGGGCAGAGAGCTCGAAGAAGGCCTCACTCTCCGGGGCGATGACGAAGAGCTTGATGCGCTTATCCTGTGCCTTGCGGATCATGCGGTTGATGGCCTGCTTCTGCACCTCCACGGCTACACCCGTTTCTAGGGCCTCATCCGTCAGCAGAACCACCACGCGATGGCACTCATCGGAGCTGCGCCAGGGAAAGTCCATGGCGGTGTCCAGAGCGGTGAGCTGCTGCTCGTCTCCCTCGGTGGTCACGCGTTTCTGCAGGGCTTGGCAGAGCTCCTCGGTATTGCGGGTAAAGAGCTTAGTGCGGTCCCCCTTGTGGTAGAGAATGTCGATAAGCTCCACCCCGCCCGTGCGGGTGGTGGTGTAATCATGCGCGCCTTCCTCGTTGTCGTGGAAGGCCAGGAAGTCGTAGCGCACATCCCAGTTTGTCTGCCCATCCGTCTGTAGGCCGGTCATCAGCTCGGCGATGTTGCGGCGCACGGCGTCGAAGCACGGCTTCATGGAGCCGGAGGCGTCGATGCAGAAGACGATGTCCGCGCAGTTGCGTCCTGCCATGGTGAGTCAGGGGTTACAGTTCTTCCACATCCCCGGCGGCGGACTGGGATACGGACTTGGCGAGCAGCTTGAGTGTCTCGGTGAAGTTATCGCGGTTCTCCGTGTAATCCTTGAGGGCCTGCACGGGTGTGCTTCCCTCCGGTACTTCGATGGGTTCGTAGGTGCAGCGATCCATGGCGGAGAGGTCGTAGTGGCACTCCATCTCCGGCGCGAAGAGGGAGAGGCGCATGCGCTCCTGCTGCATCAGTCGCGTCACATCTGTCAGCGCACCGCCGGGGACCAAGGTCATGGTCGGGTGGAAGGAGGCATCCGTAAACACAATGATGCAGCGCGCCGCTTCGCTGCGGTAGCGCCACTTGTCGGCCTCCGGCGCGGCGCCGCGCTCGGTGTTGCCCATGCGGCATACCTCGTAGAGGGCATCCAGCAGGGATTCCGGTTCATCCCCGCCACCCTGGGCTGTCAGGGCGTTCAACTGTGCTTTCAGTTCCTCCGGATTGTCCGTAAAGGAGTTGCGCACCAAGGCCTCGCGCCCGTGCTTGGGTTCGTACTCAAAGTCACGATAGCCCCAAACGCAGGCGCGCCAGTTCTTCAGCTCTACGCCGCCGTTGTCATCCGGCGTGGTCAGGCTGTGAAAGAAGGTGGTGATATTATTCTTGATGGCATCGATGCAGGGTTGCATGGATCCGGTGGCATCCAGCAGAAAGCAGATGTCCACCACGCCTTTAACTTTGTTCGTTTGTTCCGTTTCGTAAGTGCTCATGGTGCGTTGAAGTGGGTTCGTTCTGTTGCATCGGGGTGCTTTTATACGCTACCCCGAGCATTTATCGTACATCCTTTCCCCGCAAAGGCAAGGAAAAAGTGCGTATGCAGCCGAAAATAACTCAGCCCAAACGAGGTTCGAGCTGCCCCCACACCTCGTCTACGGAGAGGCGGTCCACATTCCCCGGGGAGGTCAGGGAGATGCTGTCCGGCCCGATCAGGCCGCTGGCCTTGTTGCGTTGGTCCAGCAGGGAGATGGTGAAGGCGCCCGACAGCGAGGCCATGTGGGTGGGCCCGGTGTCGTTGCCCAGGGTGGCGAGGGCTCGCAGGGCAATCTGCGGCACATCGAAGAGCTCCGTGAGGCCCAGCATATTGACCGCCCCCGGGTTGTCCGCACAGATGGCGTTGATCTCCTGCGCCTCGGCCTTAGTGCCGATGACGACGGCGGAGAGCCCGCGCGCATGCAGTCGGCGCACCACCTCGCGGTAGTTCTCCACGGGCCAGCGCTTGTAGGCGTGTTGGGGCGAGCAGCCGGGGATGAGCAGCACAAAGCGCTCCGGAAGCAGGTGAAAGTGCTCCCCCTTGCCGTGCATGAAGCTCAGGTCCGTCCTGTGGTAACGGAAGGGATAGTTGCGCTGCACCTCTGTGTGCGCGGGGAGCAGGCTGCTGCGTTTCTCACTGCGGTAGAGCGTCTGCCCCGGCAGGTCCCACCACTCCCATCGGCTGCCTTGGGGGGCGGTGCTGCTCAGTATCTCGCGGTAGCGGTGCATGCGTCCGTTGCCCATCAGGTCCACGATAATGTCATACCCACCTGTTCGCAGGGCATTCAGTACACGGTACATGGCGGGTATGTTCCACCAGGAGGTGCGGTTGTCAATGATATACTCCGAGAAGATGCCGATGTGCTCCATGAGTTTCCGGAAGGGTGCCTTGGTCATTACGCTGCACTGCGCCCCCGGAAATTGCTCCGCAATGTGGCGGATGGTGCCGATGGACATCACAATGTCGCCCAAGGCTCCGTGCTTCACAAACAGTATCTTCTTCGTCTCCATATGCTGCACGCAACAGTGTAGCAAAAAGCGCCCGCCCTGTCAACCTCAAAAACGGTCGCGGGCGGGCGCGGAAGGTCTGCGCGGCTGCTTACTTAACGTACTTCTGCCAATTGTTCAGCTCGAAGCCGTGGCCGGAGTAGAGGATCTTCCCGTCGGCATCCATGATGGTGACGTAGGGAATGCCCACCTGCTTGTGCGGGCTGAGCTCCGGGTTCTCCTTGAGCTTCGGCTCGGACATGTGCATGCCCGCGAACTCCGCCTTGTGGCTCTGCAGGTATTGCAGCACGCCCTGGGGTGTCTTGTCGAAGCCGATGAGCACCACCTCCATGCCCTTCTTGCGCATAGCGGGATAGTTCTGGATGACGCTCGGCATCAGCTTGCGGCAGGGACCGCACCAGCTCGCGGAGCGCAGGAAGCAGAAGACCTTGGCGCTGTAATCCGGCGTGCCGTTCACCGTCTGAATCTCCTTCAGCATCGCACCGATCTTACCCACTTTGCCGGACTTTTTCTTGCTTTTCTTGTACTCGGAGTCCGCCTTGTACGGGGCCTTGACCTTCTTCTTGGCGGGCTTCTCCGTTTTGGGGGCCGTCGTCTGGGCCTCAGCGGTGCAGGGAGCCATGACTCCGAGCAGGAGCCCCGCTGCAATCAGTAGACGAAACAGTTTCATAATCGGTAAAGATTGGGGGCGAAATCAGTATTTGATGGGCCCGTTGTCGCCGGCGGCTTCTTGGTCCTGCTTCTGCTTGATGATCTCCTGCCACTTGAGCACATCCGCCCCGTGGCCGCTGAGGAATACATTGCCTTCCACATCCATCCAAGTGGCGTGGGGAATGCCGGAGGCCTGGCTGTAGGAGGGCAGCTTGGAGGCAGCGGGGCCGCTCGAGCAGACGGCGGGGAACTTGGCGTGGTGTGACTTGAGGTAGGCTTTCACCTCGGCATCGGTCTTGTCGTGACCCACGAGGATGATTTCCACCCCGGCCTTGCGCATGCCCTTGTACTCCTTGACGATGTCGGGCATGATCTTCTTGCAGGGGCCGCACCAGCTGGCGGACTCCAAGTAGATGTAGTACTTGGCCTTGGCGTTGAGTTTGCCGCCGAGGCTCTTGATGTTCTTGAACGCAGCAACAAAGGCGTTCTTCTTCTCCGGCTCAGCAGCCTTGTCGTCGGAGGCTTCGTCCTCCGCCGCATCATCGGTCTTCTTGGTCTTCTTGGCTTTCTTAGCCTTCTTGCCCTTGGTGGTGGTCTGCTCGGTGGAGTCACCGGCGTCATCGGTCTGCGCAGAGCAGGGGGGCAGCACCACGGCGCAGCCCAGCAGCATCAGCAGCAAGAATCGGGAGATGGTCGTTCTCATACGCGCGTAAGTTTACCCCGAGCGCGTCGGAATTGCAAGCCTTTTTTACAGAATCAGCATGCAATCTCCGTAGGAAAAGAAGCGGTAGCTCCGCTCAACGGCCTGCCGATAGGCTTCCATGATCAGCTCCTTACCGGCAAAGGCGCACACCAGCATGATGAGGGTGCTCTGCGGCAGGTGGAAGTTGGTAAGCAGGGCATCCACCACGCGGAAGCGGTAGCCGGGGTAGATGAAGATGTCCGTGTCGCCCTCGCCGGGGGGCAGAGGGCGTCCGTGGCGGGTGGCCAGGGTCTCCAGCACGCGCACGGCGGTGGTGCCTACGGCGATGACGCGCTGCGCTTGCTCGATGTCCTGCGCGGTCTGCGCGGGCATGCAGAAGTGCTCGGTGTGCATGTGGTGTTCCTCCACCACCTCGGTCTTGACGGGGCGGAAGGTGCCTACGCCCACATGCAGGGTGACGAAGGAGTGGGGGACGGCGGCCAGCATTTCCGGGGTAAAGTGCAGACCGGCCGTGGGGGCGGCGATGGCACCCTCGTGCGCGGCGTACACGGTCTGGTAGCGCTCTTTGTCGGCAGGGTCGCTCTCGCGGTTCATGTAGTGGGGCAGGGCCAGGCGGCCGAGGGTTTCATCCACGGGGCGATCCCAGCGGATGAAGCGGTAACCTTCGTCGTCGATGGATTCCACGGTGCCGAGGGAGTCGCCCACCTGCACGGTGCGGCCTACCTTCATCTTTTTGCCGGGGCGCACCAGGCATTTCCACACCTGCTCGCCCATCATGCCGGCGCGTACCAGCTCGATGCTGCCGTCGTTGCTGAAGTAGCGGGCGGGGATCACCTTTGTGTCGTTCATCACAAAGCGGTCCCCGGGGCGCACATACTCCGGCAGGTCGCGGAAGCTGCGGTGCTCGATGAGCCCGGTGTCCCGGTGCACCACCAGCATGCGGGAGGCATCGCGGTCCGGCATCGGTCGGTCCGCGATGAGCTCCTCGGGCAGGGGATAATCAAAGTCGACGGTACGCACGGCGGGGCGGGGTCAGCGGGGGAAGATGCGGATGCGGCGCAGCACTTCGTCGCGGCCGAGTACCTGCATGATGAGGTCGATGCCGGGGCCGGCGTGGCTGCCCGTGAGGGCGAGGCGCAGGGGGAACATCATGGCGCCCACCTTCACGCCCAGTTCCTTGGTCTTGGGCTTCACCAGCTGCATGGCGGCTTCTCCGTTCCACTCGGTCAGCTTCTCGGTCTCGGCGGCGAAGATGTCGAGCATCTCGCGGGCGTTGTCCTGCAGCTTGGCCATGGCCTCGGTCTCGTACTCAAGCTTCTCCACCCACTTCACCCAAGCGGGTACCTCGCTGAGCAGCTGTACCTTCTCCTGCACGGCGGGGATGGCGGTGCGCAGGGCGGGGGTGTCTGCCAGGCCGGCGGCGGTGCAGAAGGGCAGGGCCAGCTCCGTGAAGCGCTCCGGCGCCAGGCGCATGATGTGCTGCTTGTTCATCCACTTGCACTTGTTGATGTCGAACTTGGCGGCGGCGCGGTTGACGTTCTCCAGCGAGAAGGCCTCGATGAGCTGCTCCTTGGTGAAGATTTCCTCGTCGCTCTTGGGGCTCCAGCCCAGCAGGGCGATGAAGTTGATGACCGCATCGGGCAGGAAGCCTTCCTCCGGGTAGTTGCCGAGCTGGGCGCCGACGTCGCGCTTGCTCATTTTCGAGCCATCCGGGTTCTGAATGAGCGGGATGTGGGCGTACACCGGCGGCTCCACCCCGAAGGCGTCGAAGAGCTGCAGGTGCTTAAAGGTGTTCATGATGTGGTCCTCCCCGCGAATGACGTGGGAGATGTGCATCTCGATGTCGTCCACCACGTTGACCAAGTGGAAGATGTAGGAGCCGTCCCCGCGCTTCAGCACCATGTCGGGCGTGTTCTCCTCGTTGCGGTAGTCAACGGAGATGTCGCCGCAGACCAGGTCGTGCAGGGTCATCACGCCGTCGCGCTTGAAGCGGAAGCGCCACACCGTGCCCTCCGAGGTGCCGGGGATCTCGTTGCCGTCCTTGTCGCGCTTGTTGGGGGCGGGGCACTCATACACGCGGCCCGCGTCTACCAGCTTTTGGAAGTAGCGGTCGTAGATATCGCCGCGTTGGCTCTGGAAGTAGGGCTCGTAGGGACCGCCCTTGCCCTCGCCTTCATCCCAATCCAGTCCCAGCCAGCTCATGCCCTTGAAGATGGCCTGCATCGCGTCCTCCACATGGCGTTCCCGATCCGTGTCCTCGATGCGCAGCACGAAGGTGCCGCCCATCTTGCGGGTGAACAGATAGTTGAACAGTGCCGTGCGGGCACCGCCGATGTGCAGATACCCCGTCGGGGAGGGGGCAAATCGCGTGCGTACCTTCGTTGTCATGCGCGCCTTATACACCCCCCGGGCACTTTTTGCAAGCGTAAACCGACCCTGCCCCTCCGAAAATTGCGCCATGCGGGCAAGAGAAGCCGAGAGTGCCTGACCGCGGAAATTTTGGGAAAAGAGAGTGATGTGCTTGACTTTGAGCAGACTTCACACCACCGTGGTAGGAGAAGCTGAGAGGATTGATGACCGCGGAATAAAAGGAATTTTCGGAGACTGATTGGCCTGCGGAACTTCGGCAAGACATCGGGGCAAATTCATGGTAGGTGGCTTCAGAATTTTATCAAAATAACCAAGGAGCCTACTATCCCGGCGGTTTGAAGTTTGTGCCATGCTAAGCACGCCTCAAACTCTCCGAAAATTCCTTTTATTCCGCGGTCAGACTCCACTCGTCCTCTCTTGCCACGGTGGTAAGAAGTCTGCTCAAAGCCAAGCACATCACTCCCTTTTCCCCCAATCATTCCGCGGTTCCATCCTTCTCGCTTTCTGTTACCACGGCGGGGTGAGGTCTCGCACCGGGGCTGCGGTCAGGATTTTTTTTCTAACGAGCGGGTGGGTGAAGTTTGAGCTTGCGGGGTGGGGGATGGTGTGGTACAATGGGGGTATGAAGATCCTGCGCTTTCTGATGGCCGCGGCGGTGACGGCGGCGGTTTCCTGTACGCACGAGACGAAGCAACTGCGCATCGACACGCAGCCGCAGGGGGCAGATGTGTCCGTGAACGGTAAGTATGTGGGCAAGAGCCCCGTGGAGACGGAGATCCTGCAGCGGCATGACCAGGGGATTACAGCCTCGAAGGAGGGGTATGAAAACGCCTCAAGTGTGCTGCGTACCAAGCAGGATGCCTTCCTGGGCTTGTTGTGGGGCAAGGAGGACCCGCGGAGTAATTACATCGAGGAGGACCAAACCTCCCTTATTTTGCGTCCCATCCCGACCATCAATAACTACACCCCGACCGAAATGCCGAGTTTTGAGCCGGAGCGACTGCCGACGCCGAAGTGGGAGGCGCCTGCATTGCCCGCCAAGCCGCATTAAGGCGCGGGGCGGTTCAAGTAGTCTGCGATACCGTCTGTGGGGTAGCCCAAGTCATTGTGCAGCAGGTGGCTCAGGTGGGTGCGGGCGGCTTGTTCGCTGCCGTAGAGTTCTGCGGGGCTCATGCATTCCGCGGGGGGCAGTTTGAGCCGGTGTTGCAGCACGAAGAGCAGCCCGCAGACCGAGGGGGTGCGGTGCGTCGGCTCTCGGAAGAGGCGGCGGCCCAGTTCCAGTGCCTCGCGTTCATGCCCGCGCAGGCGGCAGAGGTTATAAAACACCCAGCGCTCGTAGCGCGGGGCGGCTCCCATGGCCAGAGCGCGGCGATAGGCGGCTGCAGCTTTGGCGTAGTCAGGGTGCTGGTAGGGGTCCTCGTAGTAGCGGGCCAGCTCCAGTTGCAGCAGTACGCTGTCGGGGTTGTTGGCGAGCCCCGTCAGCAGAAAATCCACCCCCCGCCGCCGGAACCCACGCTCCAGCGCGCGGCGTTCGCGGTCCGTACGTCCCTCGGCACTGCGGGCCCAGGCGGTGGCATTGTAGAGCATGTCGTAGGCGGCGCGCATCCAGTAATTGGGACGCCGGGGGGCCAGGGTAGTGATCTCCTGCCAGCGTTTCTCCGCCTTGTCCCAGTCTTGGGCAATCCAGGCATCCGTGGCGCCGATGGCCAGCACCTCTGCCGCGGGGGAGCGCAGCCCGCCCATGGCCAGCAGGGCGATTTGCTGCTGCACCAAGCTACCCGTACCGATGGACGGCGGGGGGAGCAGCAGGCCCCGCTCCGACTCGATGCCGCGCAGGGCCAAGGCCCCCGCACCGACCGCCGCCACCCCCGCCGCGACCAATCCGAGGGGCAGCAAGCGGGCGCGCAGACCTATGGTAGCCCCGGACTTCATGCCATGCCGAGGCGTGCACGAATATCCGCGCAGAGTCGCTCCGTCTCCGGAACGGGAACCCCCGCCGCCAGCGCGCGCCGCAGCGGCTCGCCCCAGATCGCTTCGTACTCCACGGGGCGCCCCCGCAGGTAGTCAACCGCGCTGCTGGGGATGAAGTCGCCCATCACCCGCGTGCGCTCCATCTGCGCCTGCACGATGGCCTCCGGCGTGGGGTGCCCGCGACGCGCCGCAGCCAGGCACACCTCCTCCATCACACGGCGGGAGCGCTCCACCTCCTCCGGCATGGTGAAGAGCTGCCGCACGCTGATACCCCCGTGCGCGAGGCACAGGCCGTTGAAGGGGATGTTCCAGGTGAGCTTGGTCCAGAGCGTCTGCTCGGCGTCATCGGCCGCCATGCTCGGCACCCCGGCGCGGGTCAAGTGAGCGGCGAACTCCTGCGCGCGGGCGAGCCCGTGCTCCCCCGGCACCAGCGGGGCAAAGCGTATCTCGCCGCCCTCCAGGTGGCGGATCACGCCCGGCTCATCCATCATGCAGCAGACGAAACACAGGCCGATGTACACATCCTCCGCCGGCACAATCTCCGCAATTTTCTCCGCATTGCCCATGCCGTTCTGCAGGGTAATCACCTCCGTACCCGGGCGCAGCAGGGGCGGCAGAGCCTCCGCAAAAAGCCCGTTGCAGCAGGTCTTCCACGCTACGAATATGCGATCCACCGGCCCGCAGTCCGCCGAGCTGCGCACGGCATGCACCTGCGGCAGCTCTATATCGCCGTCCACACTCTGCACGCGCAGGCCCCGCTCCTGCATGGCCGCGCAGGCAGAGCGCCCGATAAACCATACCTCGTCCCCCGCTGCTGCCAGGCGTGCGCCGTAGTAGCAGCCCAGGGCCCCGGCTCCTAAAATGGCTGTCTTCATGCGCCCAGTATAGCCTTTTTGCCCCCTTTTTGCAATAAAAAATCCCCGCACACGCATTTTAGCCTTGCTTTCCCGTGCAGAAAGTTATATCCTCTCCCCACCTATCAACCTCGGGCGGGCCCGTTTCCCGCCCTACAAACATACAGAGTACCGACAATGGGTCAACAGCACCGTAAGGAGACGAAGCGCCGCCGCCGCTGCGCTTACATCAAGCGCCGTAAGGAAATTGCCAAGAACGCCAAGAATGCCATCCCCGTTACCCCTGCACGCAAGGTTTCGGTGGCCGGCAGCGATTCCCCGGCTGCCGAGGCATAACCCGCGCAGCGTTCGCTTCCTTTAATCCTATCGGCGCTGCTCCCGCTTCCTCGGGGTCAGCGCCTTTCTTTTTCTCCCTTGCAGCAGGAGCCTCAATACTTGCCTTGGTGGATGCTTCCGCCCCTCTGGGGGTTGGATGCCCCGCTGGTCGCCGCTGCCTGGGGCGTCGCTTTCCCCGGCTTTTATGGGGTGACCTCTGCCTCGTCCGATCCGCTCATTCTCTTGGTTGCGGTGGTGTGGCTGCTCAACCTGCTGCACCGCGTGATCACCGCTGCGTTGAATCGCACCGTGTGGTATGCGCCTTATTATCGCAGCCATGCTTTCCCCATGCTGTTGCTGGTCGCGGCGCTGCTCTTCGCCTCCGTGTGGATGGCGCTGTATGTGGTGGGTGCGGCATGTCTGGTGTATGGACTTGTGCCGCTCTGCCTGCTCGCCCTCTCTATGTTTCCCATGCCCGGGGCCGTGCGCAATGGCCTGCGTGCCTGGGCGCTGGCGGTGGCCTGTCAGGCGCCGGCCTGCTACTTTTCCTTCGGCATCGAGCCGGGGGATGCCACCGTGCAGCCTGCCGCGTTGGGCTTGGGCGCTCTCTTCTTCCTGTTCCTGACGGAGCGCTTTTCCCTCCGCTACAACGGCCGTTTCCTGCAGGGCGGGGCGGCGTTCGCCTGCACGCTTTCCTCGGCGCTGCTCTTGTGCTGCTACTGGCGCGTGGCTTTCTCTGCCCCCGACCACCACTGGCCGGACCTCGCTCCCGTGTTCCAGACGCTCATCCTCGGCCTCGCCTGCCTGCACCTCTACCGCACCCGCGGCCCGCGCCTCCCCCTCTACCTCTCTTTCTCCCTCGGCTGGCCCGCCATGGCCGTCCCCGCCCTCCTCGCCCTCTGCTTCCAGTCCAACCCCCACTTCTTCTTCTGACCGCAGAACTGACTTCTTACCGCCGTGGTAGAAGAACCCGAGAGGATTGATGACCGCGGAATAAAAGGAATTTTCGGAGACTGATTGGCCTGCGGAACTTCGGCAAGACGTCGGGGCAAATTCATGGTAGGTGGCTATAGATTTTTATCAAAAGAGCAAAGGCCCCTATCACCTCGGCGGAACGCAGTCTGCGCGGAGCCAAGTATGCCAATCAGTTTCCGACTCCTTCCGAAAATTCTGCGTTCTGAGAAAATTCAGTTACCTACTACATCGGCGGTATGAAGTCTGTGCCAAGCTAAGCATGACTCAAACTCTCCGAGAATTCCTTTTATTCCGCGGTCCTCTCCTTCTCGCCCTCTATTACCTCGGCGGTGTGAAGTCTCGCACCTCCTTCGCCCGGCTCCGCTTCCCTCCGTGTATTCCGTGTCATCCGTGGACTTTTTTCCCTCTCTCCGCCGGATTCAATACAAAAATTTGGATTGTAAACAAAATTGTATTGAATTGCTTTTTTTATTTACAATGGGGTAGGGCGGTGGTATAGTAGAGGCGCCATGACGAAGAGCGAACACATGCAGCAGGTGCTCGGCAGGGTGTTGGGCGGGGCGTATCTGATGGAAGATATGCCCGATGCCGCCGCGGCCCTGCGCTATGCCTGTGCCTTGGACCGGCAGATGCTTTATCGCGTGTCTGTCGGCGGGGCCGTCTTTGTCCTGGCCGTGGTGCGCGGGGACGCCGTGGTATCCCCCGCCTCGGTGCAGCGGGAGCAGCAGCGGGCGGCGGCGGTGCTCGCCCTGCCGGTCGCGGTGTACTGGCCGCATGCCGGTGCCGCGCAGGCGGAGGAACTGCGGAGGCTGGGGTGCAGCTACATCACGCCGGCGGGGGGCGCTTTCCTGCCCTTCCTGTGGCTTCGCATCCCGCCCGCGGAGTGGTCGGCCTCGCCCCCGAGCGGGGAGGAACCGGGCCCCCTGTCGCCGTGTGCTCAGGTGATTGTCCTGCGCCAGCTCCTCTTCGGGGATGTGGAGGGAAAGAACATCCGCTGCCTTGCCCGCCTGCTCCCCTACAGTGCCGCACTGCTGGGCCGGGCTACCCTCTCTCTGCTGGCCCATTCCCTGTGTGCCTATCCCGCCGGCACGCGGTGCGGTCGCTTCCTCTTCCCGAGCAACGCCCACGACCTCTGGTTGCAGGCCGAGCCCATGCTGCGCTCCCCCGTGCGGCAGCGCTTTGCCGTGTCGCGTGAGCTTGCCCCGCCCCTGCCCGCCGCCGGTATATCCGCCCTCGCCATGGCCTCCGACCTGGCCGACGACCCGCTGCCGACCTGCGCCTACTACCAACGCGCCCGAGCGGGTCGCCTGCAGCCCGCTCCTCCCCATGAGGCCTCGCTCCGTATCGAAAAATGGAGTTACCCGCCCTCAGCTCTCATCGCTCCCGGCTCCCGCCGCGTCGATGACCTCTCACTCTACCTCTCCCTGCGCGAGAACCACGACCCCCGCGTGCGCATCGCGCTGCAATCCCTCCACCTGCCATGAGCCCCAAAAATTACCTTGCTCTTCAGTCTCTACAGAACTTTGCCCGTGAGTTTTCTGCCTACACGGGGGAATACGTCATCATCGGCGGAGCCGCGTGTCACCTCTGGTTCGCGGATAAGCAGATCCATTTCCGCAATACCTTGGACGTGGACATGGCTCTGTTGTTGCAGGCCAATGCTCTTCCCTTCGTTCAGGCTTTCCTGAACTTCGTCGACAGGGTCGGCTACCGGGCGGAGAGTCATGCCCTCCGGGATGGGCGCGTTAAACGCCGCCTTTATCGTTTCCTTCTTGAGAAGGAAAGGGAATACCCCGCGATGATTGAGCTTCTGGGGCCCGACAATGCGGCGATACAGCACGCCTTCGATCAGCGCAGCATCCCCGTTAAGGTGGAGGGTGAGTATTGCGGGCTTTCCTGTATGCTGCTGGACCCTGCGTACTATGACATGCTGCGGAACGGTACGACTGAATGCTTGGGGGTGCCCGTGGTCAATAGGGAGACCCTCATTGCTCTCAAAATCAAGGCGTTCCTCAATATTCAGACCCTACATCGGCAGCCTGTGGTGCCGCCCCACGGCTCGGATGCGAGTATGGATAATGCCCGCAAGCATCGCAAGGACGTTATCTCGCTGCTTTACCTTTCCGAACTCTCTGTAACGCCCGTGGCTCCGAGTATTCACCGGGATATCGAAGCCTTTGCGACTCAACTGCTCCGCGATTCCGCCGAGCGCGATTCCCTCATTCGATCCGTTGGCGCTACGCAGAGCCTCGGCCATATCCCCATGGACTCCTCTCTCCTGACGGAGATGATGCAGGATCTTCTCGCTCTGTTTCCGGCTCAGGACTGATAGCTCGCCTTCACCCCCTTTTGGCTCGTTTCTCGGGCGAGATGAGAAAGATTTTTCGCCCCTCTGCGAAGAATTTGCTTGCTTTCCTCGCTCCGTTTGCTACACTCTAACGCGATGAATTGTCGCTCGCTTGCTCCGGACGCGGAGTGAGTCAGCCCCGATTCTTCACCGGCCTCAAGGCGCCTCCCCCATCGACGGGTGGGTCGAGTCTCCCCAAGGCCACAACCTCAAACTCATACATCATCATGAAACTACATTTGCCGAAAGGTCTCCTTGCGGTGTTGTTGTCGTGTTTTGTCAGCACGGCAGCTTTCACCTACGGGACGACGATCACGCTGAACACCGGTGCCACACAATCATCGGTTCCCACATTCGACGAGGGGGATACCACCTTGGTAGTCGATGTCACCGGCACCGGGGTTACTTGGGGCGCAGGGGCTCAGGTTGGCTCTGATGTTACCGCCACGGTCAATATCGCAGAGAATGCGTCTATGAGTGTCGGGACGACTGACGCTCAATACAGCGTTTTCGCAAAAAAAGGAGGGCAAACGATCAATGTTGGTAAGAATGCGATATTGACAACCACCTGCTCTTTGGCAGGGTGGCAAGACAATTCGCCGAACTCAATGACAACCGCAATTAACCTCGGTGAGGGAGCTACATGGAATTCAGAATCGACCATGGGGACTGACAAGTGCGAGTATCTCCATCGGACGATTGTTACGATGAACGGGGCAAAGATTAATGTTGCATCAGGTAGTGCAATAAGATCCGAACGCGGTGGTAATGGGGCGAATAAGTTTGTTACGCGTGCTGACGCTGCGGCGAAAAGTACTATTCAGGGAGACGGAAGCTTGATCACACAGAATTCCGACATTACTTTTGATGTCGCTGCTCGCACGAACAAGACGGATGCAACGGAAGCTGATCTCGTTGTGAGTACCACTTTGAGCAAAACTGCCTACAACGAAACATTCATCAAGGCCGGTACAGGTGTTTTGAATGTGACTAAGGGCGGTTCTGTCCATTTGAAGGTTCAAAATGGAGTGTTGAATCTTGGGGCAGGTGCCACTCTGGGTACTCTGACCACTGAGAGCGGTGTTTCCAATGTTTCCGGGACGGTAACCACGGTGAATACCTCCGGAGGTGAAACCAATGTTTCCGGGACGGTAACCACGGTGAATGCCTCCGGTGGTGTAACGAATCTCAACGCGAACGGAACGATAGACCTTATCGATATTCGAGGAAGTCAGGGAGCATTTAATGGTACGGTCAACATAGCCGGCACGGTTGCTGCTAGCCATATCTGGATTACTGACATTGCTTCAAAGGAAAATGCCAAGCTTAATATCGTAGGCAGCGGTCAGCTGACTTACGATTCCGTCATTTGGTCATCCATCGATGGAACCAAGAGTGCTACGCTTACAAACAATGGAGAGACGGGGAACAATGCTCAATTCTCGGCCGACAGGGCCTTGTATACCATAGCCGATGCCGCGGTCACATATGAGGAAAGTGCGAACAAGACTTTCGCTCTGAAATTGCAGGATAGCTCTCTTGTGCACAATGGAACGGGAACGGTGACTTTGAATAATGCCGGTAACACCATTGTGGACATCTCGGGCTCGGGATCGGTTGTGATGGACGGCGGCGTTGTGAGCGGCACTCTGAATGTAAGCAGCTTTAACGGCTCCGGTACTGCTGAAATTACCGGTTCTATTACCGGAGGTGCGGTGCGGAATGTCAATATCCTGTCCACCCAGCGTCAGCTTGGCTCGACTATATTGAGCGGGAATATTAACTTTGATGTCCAGAAAGGCAACTTTGATTATAACGGTGAGGGGACCTACTCAACCGCTACCGGAATTCAGACCGTTACACGTGATACCATCTTGATCAGCGGTGTTGATGCAAGGCAGTTTACGGACGCTAGCTTCAAGGTGAACGGAGAGGCCGCTGACAATCTGACGATTGATGCGGACGGTATTCGTGGTAGTGTGACGACCAATACCACGACGTACCTCATTGCGAATAAGACTGATGCAGTTTCATGGTCTGATGTGACGAGCGCAGGTGGTAGCCTTGTTAAGTTTACCGCCGGAGGCAAACTGACGACGGCCGATACGGACAAGATCTTGTCCTCTGACATTGAGGTTGCGACCGGGGTGACCGGCAGCCGCTTGTCAGGTTCCGGTACGTATGTTCTGTCGATTAACTCTACCGATATTAAGGTAGATTCTCTCTCGGACTGGACCGGTACGGTGGAGCTTTCCGGGAGCCACACCGGGTTGGACCTCAGTTCCGCCAAGTTGGGTAACGCGGGGTCTACGATACTCCTCGATAATGTGACTGGTAAGGATTTGGCGACAGCGACGGTCAATGCCAATGTGGAGCTTACCTATAGGGGAACCAATGCGCAGAAGGCTGACGGATTGGTGATCACCGGAAACAAGGCAGATATTACATTCAACGGCAATGTAACAGGTGTTTTGACCGGTAATAGGACTGAGATTAATGTTCTTAATCAGGTTTCGGGAACCAAGTTGAACTTCACTGGATCGGAGAATAAGAATGTGCAGATTGTTGACGAGGCAGGAAGTTCCATTTCATTCTCGAAAAATGCCACGGATATCTCAACATCTATCGTGTCGCAGAAGGACGCCTCTACGGGAAAGACCTCGGTTTCGTTCGATAATGTCTCGGATGTGAGCATGAGAGGAAACATACTTAACGATAAATGGTCAGATTGGCACGCTAAAGGAGACCTGAGTGTCAACTTGAACGAGAACACGAAGGTCACCTTCAGCGGGACGGTTCATGCGAACACCTTGAATGTGGCATCCGGTGCGGAGGCATCGTTCACGAAGGCTACCTCCCTCGATAAGGTGGTGGGTTCCGGTACCTTCAGCTCAACGGTTGAGCAGGGAATCACCCTCGGGACAGCAACAGATTCCAAGTTTACGGGGTCCATCAAAGCCTTGGGTGGAGCCGTGATCCAGGCAGCCTTTGCCGGTACTGATGCGCAGGAGGGTTCCCTCGCTAAAATCGATGCTACTGCCGGTTCGGTCAATCTGCTGAACACCTCTTCCGTGACGGTGACGGATATGGTCATCGGCGCGGGGCAGACGGTAGGTGTGTACAGCGGGACGGCTGTGCCGGGTGCGGCCGCCACGGGCAATGAAGGCGCGTTGACGGTAACGAACCTGACGGTGACGAGCGGTGAGGGTGGTGCCGCTACGCTGAATGCCAACCTGAACCTGACAGGAACCACCCTGACATTGAACGGTGTGTTGACCTTGGGCAGCGAGTTGACGCTGGGCAGCGGGAATACGCTGAGAGGAGTCGACTGGTCCTCGCTGACAAATGAGCAATCCATCACGCTCATCGAAGGTGTGGACAGCATAGCCGGAGGGTACACCGGGCCGATTACGGCCGGCAGTGTGTTCAGCAACGTGAGCGATACGTCCACCATGCATTACTCCTTGGTGTATAGCGATCAGGCGAAGACGCTGACCTTGCAGGCCTCCAACGTCCCGGAGCCGACGACGGCGACGCTGTCGCTGTTGGCGCTGATGGGCTTGGCGGCGCGGAGACGCCGTAAGGCGGCGAAGTAAGGCGCGCCCGCGAGAGTAAATGGCAAGCCCCCGCTGTCTGTGAGACGGCGGGGGCTTTTGGGTGAGGGGTGGGTCAGGCTTGGGCGGCGGCGGAGAGGAGGGCGCGGAGGGATGGAGAAGCCGCGTAATCCAGGGCCGTCTTGCCGGTGTTGTCGACCGCAGCGGGGTCGGCCCCTTCCTCCAAGAGGAGGCGGACGACCGACTCCTCCCCGCGCCAGGCGGCACGGATGAGTGGGGTCCAGCCGAGCTCGGAATCGCGCGCCTCGGTATCGGCATTGAGGCGGAGGAGATGGCGGAGGATGGACTCCCGCCCCTCACCGATGGCCCACATGAGAGGCGTCCATCCGTTGGCATCGCGGGCCTCCATGGCGGCCCCGGAGCGCAGCAGGGCGCGCGCGAAGTCCATGCGGCAGAGGAACGCGGCCATCATGAGCGCGGTCCGCCCCTGTCGGTCCGCCGCGTTGGGGTTCGCCCCGCGGGTGAGGAAGAGGTTGACGAGCGGCTCTGCGCCGCGAAGCACCGCGAGCATGAGCGGCGTGCGCCCCCTGTGGTCCGCGAGGTCGGGATCGGCCCCCGCCTGCAGGAGAAGGGCGACCGCCTCCTCCCGGCCGCCGAGAGCGGCGTAGAAGAGGGGAGTGCGCAGGAAGGCATCCCGCGTGTTGGCATCGGCCCCGCGGCGCAGGAGCGCGAGCAGGCCGGCGGTGTTACCGGACTCGCAGGCATCCGCGAGCTTGGCGAATAGGTCTGTGTCTCTGTTCATATCTGATCATTCGGGTTTAAGATGTTCGGGCCCCCTGCACGCCGGGCGGCGGGGGATGAGAAACACAGGCAGTGCGTTGACAGGGTAGCGGACCGGGAAGCGCGGGCGGGGGAGAGAAAGCCCGCGGCCCCGGGGCGCACAGCCCGCCGCAGAGAGCGCGGCGAGCCGTGCCGTGGAAGGGAGTTTACTTCCTCTTCTGCTGTTCCCAGCCGCCGCCGAGCTGTGTGTACAGCGTCGGGATGCAAGCGGCATACTGGTAGCGGTAAGAAGCCAGCTGCTTCTGCGCCGGGAAGAGCCCCTGCTGGGCGGTGAGCACCTCGTAGTAGCTGGAGAGCCCCTGCTTGTAGCGGTCGCGGGAGAGTGCGAGACTCTCCTCGTAGGCAGCCACGGCGGCCTCCTGGCGGCTGATGACCTCGCGCAGCTTCTCACGCTGAATGAGCGTGGAAGAAATCTCCGCCAGCGCATCGTACACCGTCTGCTCATACTCCGCCTTGGCAGAGAGGAAGTTCTCACGCTTGATCTTCTCGGACGCGCGGAGCTGACCGGCCCGGAAGAGCGGCCCCGTCAGGTTAGCACCCACGCCCCAGCCCGTGGTGGGGTGCAGGGCAGCGCGGCGCAGGTCCATGGAAGCATAGCCCATGGCCCCTGTCAGGCTGATGGACGGGAAGTAGTTGGCAATCGCCACACCCACCTCCGCATTGGCGGCCCGCATCGCCTGCTCCTTGGCACGGATATCCGGGCGGCGGGACAGGATGGAAGCCGGGATGCCCGCTGCGACCTTAGCCGCACCCGCAAAGCTGCTGAGCGACGACTTGCGCGCGATGGAACCCGGCGCACGACCCGCGAGAGCGCAGAGCGTGTTCTCCAGCGCGCGGATCTGGTACTCCAACTGCGGGATCTCCGCCTCCGCCGCCTTCAGTGCGGCCTCTGCGGAGGTGGTCTGCAGCTTGTTGGCGATACCGCCCTCCAGCTGGGCACCGAAGAGCTCCAGGGTCTCCTGGTAAGAAACGACCGAATTGCGAGCGATGCGCAGCTGCTCATCCAGCAGCACAAGGTTCAGGTAGCCGCAGGCCACCTGGCGGATGAGCGAGACGCGCAGGTTGTTCAGCATCTCCTCGGCCTCCTGCGCGGAAGCCTCGGCACTCTCCGTGCCCTTGCGCGTCTTGCCCCACAGATCGAGCTCCCAGGATGCATTGAGCGCAGCCGCCCCCGGCATCTTGGTAGCACCGCCGCTCTGCACCACGGTGGCGCCGTTCGCCTGGTTAGCCCCCTTGGAGGACGAGGCACCGTAGCCGAACCAAGGGAAGAGCGGCGCGTTCGCCACGGTTACGGCATGCTCGGCGGCCCGCACATTGTGCAGCGTGGCCTCCAGCGTGCGGTTGTTGTTGAGCACATCGGAGAGGAGCGAGGAGAGGCTCGGATCGCGGAGCACCTGCTGCCAGGGCAGGTCAGCCATGCTCTCCGCCTGTGCCGAGCCCCCGCGGAACTCTGCCGGCACGGGCATGTTCGGTTTAGCGCTCATCCAAGACGGACCGAAAGAGCAGGCAGGCAGCAGCAGAGCTGCGCCGGGAAGAAGGAATCGTGTAACGGTTCTCATTGTTTTGTTGTGTTTGCGGTTGTTGTGTGAAATGGGTTATTTATCCGTATGGGCGGCCAGGTAATCGCGCGCGGCCTCTTCATCGGGGTCCGCCTTGTTCTCATTGAGCTTGTAGGTAATGCGGAAGAGACGCATGATGAACATGTACGAGCAGGGGATGAGGAAGACACCCACCACCGTAGCCATGAGCATGCCCGCCACCACCACGATGCCGATGGCATTGCGCGCCAAGGCACCGGCACCCGTGGAGTAGACCAGCGGCATACAGCCCAGGATGAACGCGATGGACGTCATGAGAATGGGACGCAGACGCAGGCGCGCCGCCGTGAGTGTAGCCGTCAGCAGGTCCTTGCCGCGCCCGATTTCCAAGTTGGCGAACTCCACGATGAGAATGGCATTTTTAGCCGCCAGACCCACGAGCATGATGAGCCCGACCTGCGCATAGAGGTTCAGCTCCAGCCCCATAATCATGAGGCCCAGGTAAGCCCCGAGCACCGCGATGGGCACGGTGAGGAAGATGGAGAGCGGCAGCGTCCACTTCTCGTACAGAGCCGCCAGAATGAGGTAGGCGAACAGCGCGGACAGCGCGAAGATGGTGCCGATGCCGATGGAGTTGCGCACCTTGTTCTCCTGGAAGCTCATGTCCTGATAATCGAAACCGATCTTCGTGTGGTCCACCGAGGTCTCATAGAGCTTCTCCAGGGCCGTCATGAGCTGCTCGGAGGAGTAACCCGGCTTGGGCATCACGAGGAGCTTGGCGGCGTTGTAGATGTTGTGGTGCATCACGAACTCCGTGTCGCTGCTGTCCCGGATATTCACGAGCGCCGACAGCGGCACGCGCTTACCCGTGCGACTCGTGACGAAGAATCCGTCCATGCAATCCAGACTGCGGCGGTCCATGCCGCGGGCCTGCATGTAGACCTGCCACTGCTGGCCGAACGCATTGAAGAAATTGACGAAGGACGAGCCGTTGTAAGCAGCCAGGATGTTGTAGGCGGACTTGATGTCCACGTTGTGGTACAGGCACTTCTCCTTGTCCACATCCACGAAGACTTGGGGAGTATCCGGCATCATCATATCCATGCACAGCCCCACCTCCGGCAGGGCACGGGCAGCGGCCTCGAAGGCCAGCACCTGCTCATACAGGAACGCGACACCCTGGCCCTCCAGATCCGTCAGCACCATGCTGACACCGTTGGAAGTACCCACACCGGGAATGGCGGGCGGGATGTTCACCATGGCCACCTTGGCATCCAGCCCCGCCATGGCCACGCGCTTGCTGAGGCGGGCGTGGATTTGGTGCGCCGTCTCGCTGCGATCCTTCCACTCCTTCAACTGCACGAACGCTGCCGCCGCACCGGGGGTCTGCACGAAGTTCATGATGTTGATACCGGAGACCACGGCGATATTCTTGACCGTGGGATCCTGCAAGGCGTGGTAGAGCTTGGTGCACTCCTCCATGGTAACCTGCAGCGACTGGTCCGACTTCATGACGATAGCCGCCATGAGGAAGCCCTGGTCCTCATCCGGCAGGAAGGCACCCGGCACGCGCTCCGAGGCGGGAATGATGGCCGCCCAGGTGCCCAGCAGCAGGGCCATGCCCACATACAGACGCTTGCAGAGGAAGCGGCAGATGGCCACATAGGCATCCGCCAGCGCGTTGTAGCACTTGTTGAAAATGTTATAGAACGGCGTGGCAATGCGCGCGAGCAGCGTCTTGCTCGCGCCCTTCTCCTTGAGCAGTAGGGTGCAGAGAGCGGGCGAGAGCGTCAGGGCGTTGAAGGCCGACACCAACATCGAGATGGCGATGGTGATGGCGAACTGCTTGAACAGCGTGCCCGAGATACCCGACATCATCAGCGAGGGCAGGAACACCGCCGAAAGCACGAGCGCGATGGCGACCACCGGGCCGCTCACCTCCTGCATGGCGGCAAAGGTGGCCATGCGTGGCTTGATGCCTTGGTCGATGTGGTGCTGCACGGCCTCCACCACCACGATGGCGTCATCCACCACCAAGCCGATGGCCAGCACCATGCCCAGCAGGGAGATGGTGTTCAGCGTGAAGCCCAGCAGCGGGAACACGATGAAGGTGGACAGCAGCGACACCGGCACCGCGATGAGCGGAATGAAGGTGGCCCGCAGGTTCTGCAGGAACACGAACACCACGAGGGCCACCAGGATGACGGCCTCGATGAAGGTCTGCCGAATCTCTACGATGGAGTTGCGGACGGATACCGTGGTATCCAGCGTGACGTTACCCGTAAGCCCCTCCGGCATGGCGGCTTTCTGCTTCTCCAGCAGCGCAGTGAGGCGGTCCACCGTGGCAATGGCGTTGGAGCCCGGGGACTGGTAGATGAGCACGTTGGCCGTGCGGTTGCCGTTGATGCGGCCCGTGATGGAGTAGTCCTCCGAGCCGAGCTCCACGTCCGCGATGTCTTTGAGGTACACGTAACCATCCCCGTCCTTGCGGACGATGATGTTCTCGAATTCCTCCGGGGTGCTCATGCGACCTTGGGTACGCAGGGCAAAGGTCTTCTCCTGCCCGTCCTGAATGGGCTCTGCGCCGATCTTACCGCCGGGGTTGGTGTTATTCTCCACGGTGATGGCGGCGCGCACCTCCTCCACGGAGATGTTGTAGTGCGTCATCTTGGGCGTGTTGAGCCACACGCGGATAGCATAGCGGCCCGCGCCGTACACCATCACCTCGCCCACGCCGGGGACGCGCTTGAGCTCATCCACCATCTTGACTTGCGCGTAGTTGGACAGGTCGATATCGCGGTGCGAGCCGTCCGGTGAGGTGATGGAGTAGATCATGAGCGGCAGACCCGGCATCTGCGTGATGGTGATGCCGGAGCTGAGCACCTCCTGCGGCATCTGGGACTGGGCCTGGCCATAGCGCATGTTGGTGAGCATCTGGTCCATGTCCGTCACCGTCTCCGGGGAGAAGACGCACTGCAGGGCGTAGGAGCCGTTGTTAGAAGAAATGGAGGACATGTAGTCCATGCCCTGCACGCCGGAGACCTGGCGCTCCAGCGGGGTGCCGACGGAATCCGCAACGGACTTGGCGTCCGCGCCCGGGAACATGGCGCGCAGTTGAATGGTGCGCGGCGTGATCTCCGGGTACTGCTCGATGGGCAGGTTGGCCAGGCACACCAAGCCCAGCAGCGTGGTGACCACGGCGAAAACCGTGGCGACTACCGGGTGTTTAATGAAATAGGGGCTCATGGCTTACTCCGACTTGGCGGTGGAAGAGGTAACAGTGGACTTGGGCGCAGTGTACACGAAGGGGCGCGGCACCACCGTGCCGAAGCCCGCGGGGGCTCCCTTGGCCCGCATCTGCGCGTTGAGCTTGGAGTACATGGCCGCCATCTGGCTGCCCGTCACCACCACGTTGGCCTCCGTGGGGTTGTCATAGCCCAGCTTCTTGAGGGTATCCGCCAGCGGCTCTACCGTGCCCGTGACGACGACCATGGACATGGTGGCCGGCTGCCCGTCCCCGTTGGGAACCTCCAGCATGTAGCTCTTACCCTGCTTCACGTCGATGGCGTGCGGCTCGTTCTTGGCATCCGTCACCACGATGAGGCGGTGGTTCATGGAGGTAACGATGGCACGCTCCGGCACGAGCAGGGCATCCTTGATCTGCCCCGTCTTGGCCACGACGCGCACGGCCATGCCGGAGCGCAGCTTCAGGTCCGGGTTGGGGATGTGGCCGATGAAATTGACGGTACCCGTGGTGCTGCTCACCTCACTGTCGATGGCGACCACCTTGCCCGTGTGCTCGAACTCGGTGCCGCCCTCCAGCAGCACGCGGAACTCGGAGAGGGTGTTACCGGTTGCTACGTCCTTGGGGGTGTAGCCCTCGTTGAGGGTCCGGTTGAGCATGTCTTTATCCGCCACGGCAAAGTCCACACGGATGGGGTCCACCGAGGACATGGTGGTGAGCGGGGTGGCGGAGGCCGTGGAAATGAGGTCGCCGGTGGAGACCGTGGACTTGGAGGCCAGGCCCGTGAAGGGCGCGCGGATGGTGCAGCGCGTGAGGTTGATGCGGGCAGTCTGCAGCGCGGCCTCGGCCAGCTTCACCTGCGCTTTCGCGGCGGCCAGGGCGGCTTCCGAGCTCTCGTGCAGCTGCTTGGCGTCCGTGTAGTCCTTCTCGGAGACGCCGCCGCTCTTCACCAGGCCTGCATAGCGTTCCTCATCGCGTGCAGCGCGCTTGTTCGCGGCCTCGGCCTGCAGCACACTGGCCTCGGCTGCCGCCAAGGTGGCTTCCGCCTGCTGCACGGCGGCTTGGTAGATGTCCGGCTCGATCTCGAAGAGGACGTCCCCTTTCTGCACGAGCGTGCCGTCACGGTACACGCGCTTGATGAGCTTGCCGACGACCTCCGGGCGGATGTCTGCTTGCTCCACCCCGCGCAGGTGGCCGAACCAAGTGGAGGTGATGTCGACATCCCGCTGCTGCATCTTCATGATACCGACGGGCACGGGCTGCATGCCGGGTGCTTTACCCGCTGCATCTTTGTCCTTGCAGCCGGTCGACAGGGCTGCGAGAATCCCGGGGATCATGATGAGCAATGGCTTATGTGTCATATGGGTGAATTACGGTTAAACTTGAGAATTGTCGTAGACTCGGTTCAGAAGGCTGCGCAGTTGCTCGCGCTCTTCATCGCTGAAGCCCTTCAGTAGAATGGATTCCACCTGTTGCACAGCTTTGCCGTATTTTTCCTGCAGGTCCAGACTCAGCTCGCTGAGGTAGACGTGTTTCACCCGCTTATCCGTGCTGTCGAAGGCGGTGCGGACGAAGCCTTTCTCCTCCATGCGTTGCAGAAGCCCCTTGGCGGTGGGGTGGGTAATGCCGACATGAGCCTCAATCTGCCGCTGGGAGACGGGCTCCCCATTCTTGCTGGCCAAGTATACGGCTACACGGCACTGCGCCTCCGTCAGCGGCAGTTCCCCCGCATATTGGCGAAAAAGCGCACTGCTGCGGTCGGTGACGAGCTTCAGAATGGTGGTGATGGCCCTCTCCTTCATGTTCCGGTCTTGAAAATGAAATAGGAAGCATGCTTCCTATCTGCGGAGAAGTTTACCACATTTCCCCGCCGAGTCAAGCCTTTTTTCCGCCCCGAACACGAAAAAACGCACCCTCCCGCAACGATGACAGACTTCACCCCGGCGTCATCTGAGACATGCCTCTTCTTAATAGATATTCAGAAGCTACCTGCAGGGAAACAGCCGAGCGTTTTCATCTTGTTCGGGCATGAAAAGGGCACCCTCACGGCGGAGGAGGGAGCACTTGAGGTGCGGACCGGCGGCGTAGCCACCGAGGTGCCCGTTGCTGCGGATGACACGGTGGCAGGGCACGAGGATGAGGAAGGGATTGTGCGCGACGGCGTTGGCAACGGCACGCGCTGCGGAGGGACATCCGGCGGCAGCGGCCAAGGCGGCGTAGGTGGTGGTGCGGCCGGCGGGTATTTGCAACAGGAGCTCGCGGATGCGCCGGCGGAAGGCTGTGTCCGCAGGGAGCAGGGGCGGCGGAGGCGGCAGGGGATTCCCCGCAAAGTAAGCATCTAACCATGCGGTGGTCAGTTGAGCGGGGAGCGAAGCACACTCCGCCCCCTGAGGGCCGGGAAAGAAACGCTGCCCCTCGAAGAAGAGCCCCGAAAGGCAGCCGTCTCGGCAGAGCATAAGCATGCGCCCGTGCGGCGAGGCATACCACGCGTGCTGCACGGGCGCGGGGGAGGAATCAGGCCTTGTCAATCCACTTGCCATGCTTGCGGATGAGCTCCACGAGGTGCTGCACCGCCTCCTCCTGCGGAATGTTCATCTCCACCGGGGTATGGCCCACATAAAGGTTAATCTTGTTGGGTGCGCCGCCCACATAACCGAAGTCCGCATCGCTCATCTCGCCCGGGCCGTTGACAATGCAGCCCATGATAGCGATCTTTACCCCCTTGAGGTGCCCCGTCGCCTCCCGAATACGCGCGGCGGCCTGCTGGATGTTATAGTGCGTACGCCCGCAGGAGGGGCAGGAAACGTACTCCGTCTTCGAGATACGCACGCCCGCCGCCTGCAGTGTGTTGAAGCCCAGATAGGCGGCAGCCGCCGGATTCGGCTCACGGCGCAGGTACACGGCGTTGCCGATACCGTCGCAGAGCAGAGAACCCACCCCTAAGCCCGCTGCCATGGCAGGCGAGAGCGCATCGTGCCCGTTGCAGAGCGTATCCTTCAGCACAATCGGGTGGCCGGCCGGAATGCGTGCCGCCAGCAGACGGAAGGCCTGGGTCAGCGGCATATCCACCCCATCCTTCACCGTCACGGGACGGGCCGGGGCATGCTGCAGGGGAGTCAGATCTGCCTCGCAGCGCGGGTCAATCTCGGCAGTACCCAAGTCCTCATAGGCGGCCTCGGGCATAAAGTCCTTCATCACGGCCGGATCGAGCTCCGCGCAGGCCGCCTTGGGCAGCACGACCCGCACGGGAGCATCCCCGCCCAGCGTGGTACCGCCCGCCTGCACGGAATCCGCCGTGCGGCGCGTGTAGCAGAAAGGATCGAAGCAGGGCTCCGGAGCATCCGCCGGGGCAGGGGCCCCCACAGAGCAGCCAGGTTGGTAGGGACCCGCCAGCTCAAACCCGGGGGCCACCTCGTGTACGGCGTCCTCCGTCAGCGACACACGGAGTGTATCCCCGATGCCGTCTGCCAGCAGGGAACCGATACCCATGGCACTCTTGATGCGCGCATCCTCGCCCTCGCCCGCCTCCGTCACGCCCAAGTGGATCGGGTAATTCCAATCCGGCCCGCATTCGCGCAGCCGCTTCACCAGCAGGCGGTAGGCCTGGATCATCACCTTCACGTTCGAGGACTTCATGGAGAACACCAGCTCGTGGTAATTCAGGTCGCGGGCGATGCGGGCAAATTCCAGCGCGCTCTCCACCATCCCCTCCGGGGTATCACCGTAGCGGTTCAGAATGCGGTCGGAGAGCGAGCCGTGGTTGGCACCCAGGCGCATGGCGCGGCCGTGCTCTTTGCAGAACAGCACCAGCGGGGTAAAAGCCGCACGCAGGCGGTCCAGCTCCTCCTCGTACTCGGCATCCGTGTAGTCGCGGGAAACAAACTTCTTCTTGTCGATGAAATTGCCCGGGTTCACGCGGATCTTCTCCACCCACTTGGCGGCCTCCATGGCGGCATCCGGCTTAAAATGGATATCCGCCACCAAGGGAACGGTGCACCCGGCGGCGCGCAGCTCGCGGGCGATGTTCTCCAGGTTGGCCGCATAGACCTTGGTCTGGGCGGTCAGGCGTATGATCTCGCACCCCGCCTCGGCCAAGGCCAGGGCCTCGCGCACGCAGGCCTCCGTGTTCAGGGTATCGGAGGTCAGCATGGACTGGATACGGATGGGGTTGGAGCCCCCCAAACCGAGATGACCGACGGACACCTCGCGGGATTGGCGGCGGGTGTAAGAATACAAATCCGGGCAATGCAGAATGCTCATGCCCCCACTGTACTCCACCTTTGCGGGGATAGCAAGCCGAAAGTGCCGATCAGAGCAGGATGATGGCTGCAAAGAGTGCCAGCAGACCGGCAAACAGGGCATCGATGGCCGCCGTATGTCGCAAATAGGCAGAACGAATGCCCGGCCACTGCAGCAGCGCACACCAGGTTCCCCAGCCCAGAATATTGGCCAGCATGAAGGCAGCCAAGAGCGCGGGGGTGTACCAAGTATACAGCGGCGCATAGGTGGCCTGCGGGTGCAGCATCAATCCGCAGATGAAGAGGGTGCACTTGGGGTTCAGGATGTTACAGAGAAAGCCGCTCCCCAGGCAATGCGCGAGGGAGGGCGCGGGGGCAGGGGATGCGTCCCCCGGCAGGGTGCTTTGCGAGCGGCCGGGGCGTGGGAAAATGCGCCAGGCAAGGTAGAGCAGCCAACAGGCCGCCGCGCGCAGCACCCAGGGGCTCCAACTCTGCTGCATCACCCATTGTCCCGCCACCGCCACGATGCAGGCCTGAACCGCAAAATCCAAGCTGATGCCCAGACCCACGGAAAAGCCGGCGCGAAAGCCGCCGGACAGCGCCGTGCGGCATACGTAGAAGATATCCGGCCCCGGGCTGAGCTGGGACAGAACCAGCAGCAGGGAGAGACTGATGATGCTTTGAACGGCCTCCCACATGGACGAAACATCAATCCTGCCGGAAGGCCGGGAGCGGGCTGACGATGTTGGACGGCATGGGAGGCTTGCGCTGGAAAATGCGCGGCGCCAGCTCCGGGGACTCCGCATAGGCGGCCCGCATCATCTCCATCTTGGCGTCCAAGTCATCCGCATGGTGCAGGGCCAAGGCCTCCGGGGTTTTGGGAAGAACGGGGGAACCGAACTCCATGCTGCCGTGGTGAGAGGCGATGAGATGCAGCAGGTGCAGGCGTACATGTTCGGAGGACGGGGACAGCGGCCGCCACTCCTCCCGCTTGTCCTCGGTGTAAACCTTCTTCCAGAGTGCGTTGATAAGCTCGATGCCCAAGGGAATGTGCCCCAGCAGCTCGCCCATCTCGGTGTAGGGCATCACGAGGGAATGCTCCTCGTAGGCGTTTTCCCACATTTTGCCGCAGTCGTGGAAGAGCGCCCCCGCCAAGACCAGATCGCGATTCAGCTTCGGGTAGCAATGGCAGATGGCATCGGCGTTCTTCATCACGCCGCAGATGTGCTCCACCAAACCGCCTCGGCGCGCGTGGTGCACACTGCGGGCGGCCCCGCTGCGACGGATGCGGGACTCGAATTGCTCCAAGAAAGCCCGGCAGAGGGTGCTCAGGCGCGGATCCTGCAGCCCATCGACCAGTTGACGGATCGTCTGCCAAGCGGCCTCTTGGGTTGCGCGCAGCTCGGGACCGCCCGCCAAGAGTGTGTCCTCCTCCTCCGGAGTCAAGGGACGCAGATCCAAGTCGGTGGCATCCATACCGAAGTCCGTTACGCGCCAGATGGCCGTTGCGGCGATGGAACTGCCCTGTTCTGCTGCGCAGCAGGAGGCGTACCAAGCCGTGTTGTTCCAGATCTTGAGGTTGACGCTGCCGGTGGCATCCCCCAAAACAAACTCAAGGTACGGCTTGCCCGTTTTGGTCTCCCGCTCTGTTTTGCGGGTTACCTGGGCAAGAACCGTACCTTGCGTGGTTCCTTGCTTGGCCTCGGCGGTCAGGTGAGCGATGTCCGTGTACTGCATGCGCCTCGGCGGTTGGGGTAGGAAAGGGAAAATCAGGCGGCGGGCTGCTCGGCAGGAGCCGGAGCGGGTTGCTCGGCAGGAGCCGGTGCGGGTTGCTCAGCGGGAGCCGGAGCGGGTTGCTCGGCAGGAGCCGGAGCGGGCTCGGCAGCGGGTTGCTCGGCAGGAGCCGGAGCGGGTTGCTCAGCGGGGGCCGGGGCGGGTTGCTCAGCGGGAGTCGGAGCGGGCTGCTCAGCGGGAGTCGGAGCGGGCTGCTCGGCAGGAGCCGGAGCGGTCGGTTTCTCAATGCCGACTGTATCCTGTGGCTTAGCGGGAGCCGTAGCCTTGGACGGCTCATTGGCCAGATTCGAGCTTTGCGCCTTGTTGGCCGCCGTCATCAACAGAGCCAACACAAAGCAAAGCACCATAAAGCAGGTGCCGAAGAAGGCCGTGCCCTTCTTGAGAACATCCGTGGTGCGCGCACCGAAGGCTTGGTCCGTCATAGCGGAACCGAAAGCCGCACCGAGACCCTCCTGCTTGGGACGCTGCATCAGCACCAACAGCAGCAGAAGGCAGCAGACAATCAGAAGAATCGCGAAGACGATATAGATGGAGACGTTAAGCATGGCAGGATTATAGCAGAGGAAAAGCGGCTTGTAAAGCAAGAATTATTGAGCAATGATCTCGTTGTGCTCGTTGCATATGATACGCGTGGGCGTGATAGGTTTGTCATCCAAGGCAAAGCTCATGATAACGACGCGCTCCCCGGCCTTGATGAGGTGCGCGGCTCCGCCGTTGACGATGATCTGCCCCGTTCCCGGCGGCCCCACCAGGACATAGGTCTCAAAGCGGTTGCCTGTGGTCACCGAGGCCACCAGCACCTTCTCCCCGGGCCACAGACCACTGGCCTTGACCAAATCCTCGGGAATCTCGATGCTGCCTTCGTACTCCACGTCACCCCGGGTGACCATGGCGCGGTGAATCTTCGATTTCAACTGTGAAACTAGCATGGCTGAGAATTGACGGGCGACTATGAAACTACTTTTTCCCGCTTTGGTCAAGCCAAATCATGCAATCTGCCGAAAAATCCGCCCCTTTCTCTCACCCTGCGGCCGATGCCGGGCCGGATACACAGCGGATGAGCTCCATGGTGTTGTCGACATACTTGCGCGGCTCGTCCGATACGGAGTAGCGCAGCGGTGTGGGGGCATCCGTAAACAGGGGTACGCCGATAACCGACTGCTCTGCCGAGTGGTGGACCACAACACCGTAGTACTTCACGTTTTCCCGGAGCAGATACGCATCGATAATCGGCAGTCCGAAGAAAAGCTGCTTGTCGGTATCGTTGGTCACCACTCCTTGGGCCGGAGCTCCTTTCATGGGGATGCCCGATCCTATGGCGTTTCGCATGATGTAAGCGGCAGCTTCTGCTATGGCGGTCAGAGACTCACCACCGGTATCGGGACTGAAGAGGACAATGCTGTCAGAGAACAAGCTGATCTGAAGTCTTTGATCATGGTGCTCCGGCATAAAGTCGTTGATATCTGCCTGAAGCCCAAGATATCGAGGAACACAATAAAACAATCCGCCGTTACAGAGAAGTCAGAACCATGAAGTGGCTTGGCAGTATGCCCACCATGATTTGCCCGGTCTGAGACCGTGAACATTGAATAAACGGCCCTTTACATCCGTGTCCGTTGTGGTTCCCACATAAAAAGACGAGTAGGCGTACCTCCCACTGCTCTTCATGTGTTCATTGAAGTAATTTAAAATTTCATCATTAGTGCTGATAGAAAGGGGGTATAGCGTCATGGTGCAGGGAATTCCATACAAAAATCCGTTATTCCTCCTTCAGGCGGGAGCAGATTGTGCAGGTGGGGCGGCAGCCGCGGGCGGGGCAGAAAGCGCGGCCCCAGAGGACGAAGCGCAGGTGCAGCTCGCCCCAGAGGTGCTGCGGGTAGAGGTGTTTGAGGTCCTCCTCGACCTTTTCGACGGAGTTACCGCGGCTGAGTCCCCAGCGGCGGGCAAGGCGGAAGATGTGCGTATCCACCGGGAAGGCCGGGAAACCGAAGGCCTGGTTCATGACCACGGAAGCCGTCTTGTGCCCCACGCCGGGCAGGGCCTCCAGCTCCTCGAAAGAGGCCGGCACGCGGCCGCCGTGCTTCTGCACGATGGCCTGCGCCGTAGCCACCAAGCGCTTGGCCTTGGTCTCCGTGAGCCCGCAGGAGGCGATGTGCGTGCGCACCTCCTGCCAACTGAGCGCCGCCATCTTCTCCGGTGTATCCGCCACGGCAAAGAGCCCCGGCGTCACCAGATTCACCCGCGCATCCGTGCATTGGGCGGAGAGCATCACCGCCACCAGCAGGGTAAAAGGATCCTTATGGTGCAGAGGAACCTCCGGGTCGGGGAAAGCGCGCAGCAACTCCTCCGCCACCAGCTCGGCACGTTCAGCGCGTTTCATGCGCGGCAATCAGCGGCGGTTTGTACCGAAGGGCAGGATGGACTCAGCCTCCTGCTTCGACATCCCATTCCACGGCTTCTCCTGCTCCGTGCTGCCGCGCGGGCCTACCACCGTGCGCCCGCTGTCCGGCACCGGGGGCATGGAGGGGGCGCAGGACGGCAGAGAGACCGCCAAGGCGGCCGGAATGATCATCATCGCAATGAACTTCATACTGTGTTGTAGGTGTGGGGTTCAGATAAAAACCCGCCGCCGATGGCACCACCGGCAGCGGGGAAAGGGGTAAGCCGGGCGAGCCTTACTCGCCGATGGGACGCCAGCGGAACACCGTGTCGCCCACGCGGGGAGCCGTCATCTTCAACGTGGAGGGGTACTCTGCCACCACCATACCTTCCTGGATGCTGATGATGCGCAGATCACCCACAAAGCGGTCGCCGTCCTTCACCAGCAGGCCATTCTGGGCTTGGCCCACGCTCAGGCCGGAATCCTTGCCGGCATGGAACACGATGTAGCGCCAGCGCGGATCCACTGCCAGAATCTCGAACTCGTCCCTGTTCTTGCAGTACTCGTTGAAGAAGTGGGCATTGATGGTCGTCTGGTTGTTCAGATCCTTGGTGGTGTTAGCCACGCGAACCTGGGCAGCCCGGCGGGCCGTCTTCTTATCCGTCCACTCCACATCCAGCTGCTTGGCGCGGTCCTTCTGCTCCTGCACGAAGGTGCGCACCTTTTCCACCACGGCGGAGAGGTCCTCCGACATGTCCGAGAAGTCGATGTCACTGTTGGTGGCCAAGGACTCCATCTCATTCTTGATGTTGGTGCGCAGTTCGGTCACCTTCTCCTCCAGGGCCTTATTCTGCCGCTTAGCCTCGGCGCACTGGCTCTTCCAGTCCTGGTACTCGGCGGAAGCCTGCTTGAAACGGCCTTGGGCGGCCTTGTCGGCCATGCGAGCATCCTCGCCCAACTTCACGGCGTCGGAGCTCTTGCCGGCCGCAGTGTTGAACTCCGACTCCAACTGCTGATTGTGCATCAGCAAGCTGCTCTCGGAAGCCGCATTCTTGTCCTCCATACCGCCGTGCACGTTGGTGAGCATCGCCATCGTGTCCTTCTGCTGCAGGGAGTAGTAGATGCCCGTGGCGCCCAGAAGCATGGCCACGCTGACTGTGATGATTTGGGAAGCTTTCATGTGTATGAGAGTGAAAGTAAGGGGTTACTTCTTGCGGACAGCGATGACGGAATCACCCACCTTGACGCGGTCGCCGGTGCGCAGGGTGTTGTAAATGACCTTGGCACTGGCGCGGTTGCGCTCCACGGTCGTCACATTCAGCTCGGCCACCTGTTCGCCGTTGCGCATGGCAGCCAAGCGAGAACCGATAACGATGCCGTGGTCAATACCGGCGTCCAGAATGACATAGTCCCAGAGCTGGTCAGCCTTGCAAACGGTGCACTTCAGCTCCTCCGGAGAGATGCGCAGCTGGCGTTCCTGGTAGGTCTTCTTAGCCTCCTCCAGCAGGGCGGTGAGGCGCTTGTTCTGCTCATCGAGGTTCTCGATGGTCTTCACCTCGTCGGCAACCTTCAGCTCGGTGGTGTCGTTGTTGTGCTTCAGGGTAGCCACGGTCTTGCCGAACTCGGCCATGTTGAAGTCGTCGGAAACCTCCATCTCCATGATGGCGGCCAGCTCGCGCTTCGTCTTGTCCAGCTCACTCTTCAGGCGGTCGATGTCCTCCTGCAAAGCGCGGTTTTTTTCGCGGGTGGCGTTGGTCTCGCTTTCATACTGCTCCTTGAGCTCACGGGCGCGCTGTGTCACCTTGTCGTAGTACTCCACCTCAGACTTGTACCACGCCTCTCGCATCTCGGCGTAGCGTTGGGTTGTCTCGCTGAAGTCGCGCTGCTTGTTCTTCTCGATGGCGGTCAGGAAACGCTCCTGGAGGGTGATGATTTCACCGTCCACGGTCTCGTCACCCTTCTCCGTGACCATGGCATCGAAGTTCTTGTAGAAGACGAATGCACCGAACGCGAGGCCGATGTATGCGAAGATGGTAATGTATTTCCACATGGTGTAAGTTTAGTGAGTTGCGAATGTACCTTTCTTTTTTATACCATTCTCTGCGGCTTGGCAATCAAAAAAGCGGCTTCGGAGCAAAAAAAGGCAATTTTTTCATGAATTCGGGCCTGTTTCGGGGGCAGAAAGGGGCGGAAGCACCCCCGAGACAGGCTCATCAGTGCATCAACGGCCGGGAACCATCTCGAAAGTAAAGCCCTTGAGGTACTCCGTCTCGGGAATGTTCAGCAGCACGGGGTGGTCCGGGCTCTGCCCGTGATTGGCCACCAGGCGCAGCGTGCAGTGACCGTCCACGGCGGCATCGGCGATCGTCTTGCGGAAGAGGTCCGCGCCGGCGTGGTGCGAGCAGCAGAAGGTGGAGAGAACGCCGCCGACGGGCAGCATCTTCATGGCACGCAGGTGAATTTCCTTGTAGCCGCGCAGAGCCCCGGCCAAGCTCTTCTTGTTGCGGGTGAAGCTGGGTGGGTCCAGGATGATCATGTCCCACTTCAGCTCGCCGCCCTCGCGCACCAAATCACTTTCACGTTTCAGGAAGTCAAAGGCGTTCTCCTGCACGGTGTTGACCTGTACGCCGTTGAGCTCGGCATTGCGCCGCACGGCCTCCACCGCATCGGCCGAGATATCCACCGCCGTGACGGAGGCGGCCCCGGCGCGGGCGCAGGCCAAGGCGAAACCGCCCTGGTTGCAGAAGCAGTCCAGCACGCGGCGGCCTCGGGCGAACTCGGCCACCTCGCGGTAGTTCTGCATCTGGTCCAGGTACAGCCCCGTCTTCTGGCCGGTAGCCGTATTCACCAAGAAAGTGGTGCCGCGGGCCTGAGCGGGGAAGGGCTCCGGCTCCTGCCCGGCGGCGATGTACACCTCCTGCGGAATCCCCTCTGCGGCCAGCATGGGCGAATCATTGCGCACGATGATGCAGCGGGGCTGCAGCAGGTCGCCCAGAATGTCGCGGATAAGCCCCAAGCGCAGGTACATGGCCAGCGTCAGGGTCTGCACTACCAGCACATCCCGATAGCGGTCCACGATAAGGCCGGGGAGGCCGTCGCTCTCGCTCCACACCAAGCGCATCAGCTCCTCGCCGGGCAGCAGACGATCGCGCAGCAGCATGGCTTGTGAGATGCGCCGGGCGAAGAAATCCCGGTCCAAGTCCTGCTTGCGGCGGGAGAAACGGCGCGCGACGATCTGAGAGTGCGGGTTGTACATGGCAGAGCCCAAGTAGCGATCCCGCTGGTCCTTGAGGGCCACTACGTCCCCCGGCGCCGGGTTACCGTAAACGTTGCGTACCTCAGTGCCGTACACCCAATCGTGTCCGTGAAAAATCCGTGCCTTCGGCGAAATAATCAGCCCGCCCATGTTGAGTCCGTTTGTTGGATGTTATTGTTGCTTCTGTTGCGCCTTGCGGGCAGCCTTGGCAGCGGCCTTGGCGGCGCGCTCGGCCATCTTCTGCCGCTCCTCCTCAGTCATGAGGCGCGGGAACACCGGCCCGATCTCCTGCGCCACGGAGTGACCGGGCTGCATCACGCCCCACTGCAGGGTTTGCGGGGTGATACCGCTCATGTCAGCGTTCAGGTACTTCAGGATGAGCGCCGAGGCCTCCGGCAGCACGCAGCCCAGCAGGTAACCCACCTGGGCGCAGCACTCCAGCAGGTGCAGCAGCGTGCGCTGCAGCTCCTCTGCGCAGGCCTCGTCCTTGGCCAGCACCCAGGGCTTCTTCTGCTCGATGTAGGCATTGCAGCGGCCCACCTGCTCCACCAGCTTGCCCAAGGCATCCGCCGTGTTGCACTCGTTCATCAGGCGCGTGAACTCCGCCACCGTGGTCGTCATGCCCTCGCGCAGCGCGCCGGACACCTCGTCATCGCCCACCGCAGCGGGCACGGTGCCGCCGCAGTAGCGCAGGCACATGTTGAGCGTGCGGTTGCAGAGGTTGCCCAGGTCGTTGGCCAGCTCCGTGTTGTAGATGGACTTCATGCGGTCCGCATCGTAGTCGCTGTCGTAGCCCGTCTTGGTATCGCGTACCAGGTAATAGCGCAGGGCATCGGCACTCAGTGTGTCGCAGATGTCGTTCGGATCCACCACGTTGCCCAAGGACTTGGACATCTTCTCGCCCTTGATGTTCAGCCAACCGTGCACCAGCAGCTTCGGCATCTGCTCGTCGGTGAAGCCCATGGCATGCAGCATGCAGAACCAGTAGATGCCGTGCGCCGGCACCAAAATGTCTTTGCCGATGACCTCGAGGGCCGCCGGCCACAGTTTGCCGAACTCCGGCAGATTGCTCCCTTCCTCGGCCAGATAGCCGGCAAAGGAGATGTAGTTGATGAGGGCATCGAACCACACATAGGTCACGAAATCCGGGTCGAAGGGCAGGGGAATACCCCAAGAGAGACGCTCCTTCGGGCGGGAAATGCACAAGTCCGTCCCCTCCGCGCGCTCAATGGCCTGTAGAAGGTTCTTGCGGCGGAACTCCGGCTGCACACAGTCGGGGTGGGTGGTCACGAACTCGCGCAGCCAAGCCACATGGGCACTGAGGTTGAAGTACCAGTTTTCCTCCTCCAGCTCAATGACTTCGCCCCACTCCTCGCCGAACTCACCCTGTTCGTTGCGCTCCTTGTTGGTCAGGAATTGCTCTTGGCGCACGGAATAAAAGCCCTTGTAGGTCTTTTTGTACAGGCAACCCTTATCCCGCAGGTCGCAGAGGATTTTCTGCACACAAGCCTCGTGCCGCGGGTCCGTGGTGGCGGCCCAACCGTCATAGGCTATGCCCAGTCGCTTCCAGAGGTCGATGAAACGCTCCGTCACCTTGTCGGCGTATTCCTGCGGGGTGATGCCCTCCGCATCCGCCTTCTGTTGTACCTTCTGGCCGTGCTGGTCCACACCGGTCAGCAGATACGTCTCCTCCCCGCACATTCGGTGCCAACGTGCCAGCACGTCTGCCAGCACCTTCTCGTAGGCGTGTCCGATGTGGGGTTTTCCGTTCGTGTAATCGATTGCTGTTGTGATGTAGAACATAGCGATGCCATTCTAGCACTGTTCGGCCCGGCGGGCAAGGCTAAATTGTGCCCGCGCGGCAACTGAATACCCCGCGCCCGCAGATTTTCGCGGGGCGGGGTGGAAAAGACGATGCCGGCCGGGTGTGGCTCAGGCCTTCGCGAGCATGTCGGCCAGCATGGCCTCCAGCTTGCGGATGTCGGCGGAGAAGCGGCGGATGCCCTCGGCGGTCTTTTCCGTGGCCATGGCGTCCTCGTTCATCAGGAAGCGGAAGCTCTTCTCGTCCGCCGGAATGCGCTCGATGTCCGCTGCCTTGGCTGCGGCTTCATTCAGCACGGGCAGCACGGGGCTGTCGTCCGCTGCCAACTCGGCCAGAAGCGCGGGGGAGATGGTCAGCAGGTCGCAGCCCGCCAGGGCCAGCACCTCGCCTTTGTTGCGGAAGGAGGCACCCATGATCTGCACGGGATAGCCGAACTTCTTGTAGTAGGTATAAATCGTGCGCACGGAGACCACGCCGGGGTCGTCCTCGGCGGTGTATTCCTTGCCCGTTGCGCCGCGATACCAGTCCAGAATGCGGCCTACGAAGGGGGAGATGAGGCGCACTCCTGCCTCTGCACAGGCCACGGCCTGCACCTGGCTGAAGAGCAGCGTCAGATTGCAGTGAATGCCCTCTTTCTCGAGGATTTCGGCGGCGCGTATGCCCTCCCAAGTGGAGGCAATCTTGATGAGCACGCGCTCGCGCGGCACCCCGGCCGCCTCGTAAAGGGCCATGATCTCGCGGGCCTTGGCCACCGTGCCTTCCGTGTCGAAGGAGAGTCGTGCGTCAACCTCGCTGGATACTCGGCCGGGCACTCGCTTCAAAATCTCCAGCCCGAAGGCCACAATCACGCGGTTCATCACGGCATCAATCAGCTCCTTGCCCTTCAGCGGGCTGTCCGCAAAGGAGGCAATTACGCCGTCGATGATGGGGCGGTACTCCGGCTTGTTGGCCGCCGCCAGGATGAGGGAGGGGTTCGTTGTGGCATCCTGCGGGGAGAACTCCTCCATCTGGCGGAAGTCACCCGTGTCGGCCACTACGGTGGTGTACTGCTTCAGCTGCTCAAGTTGTGTCGCCATAGCTCTTCTGTTCGGTTGAGTGATGACATCATTCTACCACGCAACCGACCGCAGTTCAAGCCCCTTTTTGCCGCGAATGTACGCCCGCCGTCGGGAGATTCAGTGAAATTCAGGGCTTGCCGTCTTTGTGAGAGGGCAAGCCCAGCAGGGGAAAGGGAACAGGTTCTGTATGGGAGTGGTATGGCGGAGATCAAGCAGAAATGGCCCGCCAGAACTCTCGCGCATCCTGACGTGAACCGGGGACAGAATTGACATAGCGGGAACGCAGCATGGATAGGTCACGGTGACCCATCTCTACCTGCAGTGCAGCATAATCACGGAAGAACTGGGCGTGGTAGGTCGCGAAGGTGTGCCGTAGCACATCAGCGCGCCAGGTGGCAAACCCGGCCGCCCTGCGCAGGCGCTTCCAGCGGCGCGACCATGATTTGGGAATGATCAGGGGACATTGCGCCCGCAGCAGCTCCGTCGCGCGGCGTAGGGGCAGGATACGCCCTCCGCCTGTTTTGCTGGTTGCAGGGCGTATGTGCACCTCCTTGGCCTTCCAGTCGATGTCCCTGCACGGGTCGATGCGCTGCACTTCGGCCGGGCGTATGCCGCAGTACATTAACAGGTGGAGGGAGAGCTGCATGTCACGATGCTCTCCGCGGGTTGCCGCGCGCGACAGCCGCTCGCATTCCTTGGGGGTCAGCGGCTTGATCTCCGCCTCGCAGATGTAGGGGCACTCGATGCGGTCCACGGGATTGACGTCGCACCACTCACGCCGCACGCCGAAGGCAAAGATGCTGTGCAGAATGGCGCGCCCCTTGCGGTAGCTGTGCACGCTGTTGCCGAAGCAGCGCTGCAACAAGGCGCGGCAGTCCCTCGTTTGCATGCTGCGCAGTGGCTTGGCGGCCATGTCCCGTTGTTTCATCATGCGGCGCACGAAATGCCGTAGGTCGCGCAGGGTCGCCTTCCGCCTGCCCTCGCGCGCCCGCACACTCTCCCAGGCCGCAGTCTCCAGACTCACCGTTCGTTCTCGCTCCGCAATGGTCTGCGCACCGGCGCGGAACACACGCCGCAGGGCCTCCATTACCTCCGCCCTCGTCGCGCCCACCGGTAGGCCCTGTGCCTCCAAACACTCGGTGCACTCCATGATGATTCGCATGCAATCCCGGCCATGCAGGCCGCCGACCATCTGTTCGTGTGTTCTCAATTTCATAGTCGTCCATAGTTCGACTATGCTATTATAGCACACTGTGTCAACCTCCCACCGGGGCGGGCCTGAGAGGGAGGATTCAGCGCAGGAATTCCCGGCGCAGGTAGTCGATGAGGAGCCGGACGGTCGCGGGGTCCTTGATGCGGGGGGGGAGCATGGTGGCATTGTAGGGCACGGAGCGGACGGAGATGGGCCCGGAGAGGCCGGAGGCGAGGATTTCCGGCAGGCGGGAGGAGGCATCCGGCGCGGAGGCGTGGGGTGGGGGAGCGGGCAGCAGCCACTCCGAGGCCAACAGGGGCGGGTAGCGACCCGGTTGGCCTGCGCCGTCCGCGCCGTGGCAGGCTGCGCATTTGGCCCGGTAGAGGGCTCGGCCGGCAGAGCCGCTGCGGGAGGCCGCTCGGCGGGGGAGGAGGGCGTTGTACAGCCAATCGGCGACCTCGTCCTCCGCGCCGAGTAGCAAGTAGGGGTGAGCCGCTGCCGTGCGGGCGCGCAGAACGGCGTGGGTAAGCTCCTCCGGAAGCGGCAGACTCTCCGCCCCGGGGTGGCAGAGGGTGCAACCGCGCACCTGCTGCGGGGGCAGCAGCACCCAAGCCGCCGCCCCGATGAGCACCGCCGCCGTGGTGAGAGCCGCAGCGGCGACAAGAATCGGTTTAATGAGACTCCGAAGCACCGCCGGCCCCTTCGAGGTCACGCACACGCGAGACATGAGCCCCCAGTGCGGTGAGTTTGTCATCCAGCATCTCGTAGCCGCGGTCGATGTGGTAGAGACGGGAGATCTCCGTGGTGCCCTCCGCCGCTAGGGCTGCCAACACCAGCGCCGCCGAGGCGCGCAGATCGCTGGCCATCACAGGTGCGCCGGAGAGGCCCTCGACCCCCGTGATGATGGCCGTGCCGTTGTCCACCTTGATATTGGCGCCCATGCGCTTCAGCTCGGCGCAGTGCATGAAGCGCTGCGGGAAGATGGTATCCTTCACCACGCTGATGCCCGGCGTAACAGAGAACAAAGCCGTCATCTGCGCCTGCATATCCGTGGGGTATCCGGGGTAGGGATTGGTGAGAATCTTGCCGCTGCGGGGGTGCTCGCCGGGCTTCACGAAGACGGTCTCGCCGTCCTCGGAGAACTCCACCGTGTGGCCGCATTCCAGTAACAGATCCGTGATGGCCTTGAGGTGCTCACGGCACACGCGCGTGAGGGTGACACCCGTGCTGATGAGAGCCGCCGCTACCATGAAGGTGCCGGCCTCGATGCGGTCGGGAATCACCGTGTAATCGCAGCCGTGCAGCCGCTCTACGCCGTGCACCGTGATGGTGCGCGAGCCTGCGCCCTCCACCCGGGCACCCATTGCATTCAGGAAGTTCGCCAGATCCACCACCTCGGGTTCACGCGCGGCGGACTCAATCACCGTGGTGCCGCGCGCCAACACGGCCGCCATCATCAGGTTATCCGTGCCCAGCACCGTCGGGCCGCTGTCGCCGCGCATATCCACGGTCGTGCCCACCAGGCCGTTCGGTGCCTCGATGAGCATGTTGCCACCCTTCACCCGCACGCGCGCGCCGAGGGCTTGGATGCCCCGCAGATGCAGGTCCACCGGGCGATCCCCGATCAGGCACCCGCCCGGCAGCGGCAGGGTGCAGCGGTGCATGCGCGCCATCAGCGGCCCGAGCAGGCAGATGGACGCCCGCATCTTGCGCACCTGGTCGTAGGACGCGCTGGAGCTGATGCCGTCCCGCGACTCGACGCGAACCGTGCCCGACGAACGCTCCACCGAGGCGCCCAGTTGGCTGAGAATTTGCAGCATGTAGTTGGTATCCGATACATCCGGTACGCGAGAGATACGCACCGGCTCATCCGTGAGGATAGAAGCCGCCAGGATGGGCAGGGATGCATTCTTGGAGCCGCTGATGCTGATGGTCCCGTGGAGGGGGTGACCGCCTTCGACAATGAGTTTATCCATGAGGGAGAAAAACGGTTGTAAGTTGCAAGTAGTGAGGTATGGAGGAGGGAAGGGTTAACGGAGGGGCGAGTCATCCGGGAAGCTGGGCGGCTCCGGCGGAAGGTCCCAGTTGCGCTTGGGGCGCTCGGATACGAACGAACCGCGAATCCCTGCGCGCTGCAGGGAAGGCCCGGGCTCGGCTCCGGGTTCCGGGCGAGCGTTCGGGGCTGCGGGGCCCAAATCGAACATGCTCTGGCGCACGGAAGGCTGCGGGGCGAGGGGGGAGTCCTCTTCCTCCTCGCGCGGCGCAAAGCGCGGGAAGTTTCGGGCCGCCGAGCGGTCTACGCGCATCGGCTCATCCACGGGGAAGAAGGTGTCCCCTTCCTCGTCGTTCTCTTCCTCCGGGTCGTCGTTCTCCGTTACGGTCTCGGGTTCGTCTGCCGTGGGCTCCTCCGCTTCATCGGCGGGCTCGGGCGCCTCTGCTTCCTCGGGGGTGGGTTCGGGCTCGTCCTCCTGCTGCTCATCGGGTTCCGGCTCGGGGGAGGGGGCTGCCTGTTCCTCGGCCTCGGCGCGCAGGGCTGCCGCAAACTCCTGTGAGTTGAGCGATGCAATGACCGCCACGCGAATCTCATCCCCCAGATGCGGCTTGACGGAAGCTCCGAAGAAAATTTCCACCTGCTCGCCGGCCAAGCCCTCGCGTATGGTCTCCATGGCGGTGCGCAACTCGGTGAGTGACATGTTATCCCCGCCTGCTATGTGCACGATAACCGTACGCGCGAAGCGCAGAGAACCGTGGTAGGACATGAGCGGAGAGGTCAAAGCATCCCGTGCGGCGTCGTGCGCGCGGTGTGCGCCAAAGGCGCTGCCGGAGCCGAAGATGCAGCGGGAGTCCCGATTCTCCAGCGCCGTGGCCAGCTCATCCAACCCCAGGTTGATCAACCCGGGGGCAGAGGCCAGCATGGGCACCGAGGCGGTCGCTTTGGCCAGAATGCGGTTCACCTCCGCAAACACGGCGCGTACACCCGTGCGGTTGCGGAAGAGTTCCTCCATGTAATCGTTCTCGAAGCAGAAGACAATGTCCGACAGCCGGTTCACCTCCGCCAAGGCTGCCTCCGCTTGCTCCCTGCGGCGGCGTCCCTCGAAGCTGAAGGGCATCACGACCACGGAGACGAGGAAAAGCCCCTCATCGTGTGCCATTTGTGCCAGCACGGGGGCCGCGCCGGAGCCTGTGCCACCGCCCAAGCCTACAACCATCACGAGAAGGCGCTTGCCCTTCAGCAGCCCCGCAATGCTCTCTCGGCTGGACTCCGCGGCACGTCGCCCCACTTCGGGGTCGCCGCCGGAGCCCATGCCGTGGCTGAGTCCTATGCCCAGTTGCAGGAACTCCACGTTGCCGCTGCTGTGCCCCAGACGCTCATCCAGCGACATGATGCACATGCGAACGTTGTCTGCGCTGGAGCCGCCGAAGCATTGCAGAATGTTAGCGCCGGCGCCGCCGAGCCCGACGATGGCAATGCCGTATTCCGGCGGATTTTGTTTGGTGAAGGAAAGCATAGCGAGGGGGGGTCAGTTGCTGAAAATACCGAAGATAGCGTTAAAGATGCGGCGGCAGAAACCGGGCTCTGCCTCCCGGCTGCTCTCGATGCAGCGCTGGGCATAGCGCACCAAGCCCACGGCGGTGCAGTAGCGCGGGTCGCTCAGGATCTGCGTGGTCTCTGCATCCGGCGGTGCCGGCTGGTTCACGGGTTTCCGGAACATCTTCATGGCCAATTCATCCAATCCTCGCATCAGGCTGGTGCCGCCGGAGAGGTACACCTGCAGGTTGTTCGGCCCCCACACTTCCTGCGGTACGGCGGCCTTCACGGCGCCCAGCGTATCCCACAGGCGGGCGCAGATCAGCTCGTTGAGGCGGCCACGGGGAATAGAGACCTCGTGCATGCCTTTCTCGTCGCGGTAGTGCGCCAGCGAGGTGTCCTGCCGGTCGCCGAAGGCGTTGCCTTCCACACACTTCAGCACCTCGGCGGCGCGGAAGGTGCAGTGGCCCTGCATGGCGCTCATGATGTCGTTGTTAATGGTGTTGCCGCCCACGGGAATGCATCCGGAGGCGACCAGCTCGCCGTTCATGTAGCAAACATAGTCCGTGGTGCCGCCGCCGATGTCAATGAGCAGGGCGCCGTTCTCCTTCTGGGAGGGGCCCAGCATCACCTGTGCGGTGGCAATGGGGGCAAAGACGATGTCGTCCACATCCAAAGGTACGTTGCGCACGCAGTGCAGGCTGTTCTGGATGCGGCTCTTGACGCCGTGCACAAAGTGGCAGTTCACATCCAACGTGCGTCCGCAGAGTCCGGCGGGGGAGCAGGTGGGTTCCCGCCCGTCGATGCTGTAGCCGCCCAGCTCGCGGTTCACCACGGCGTGCCCGGAGGCCTCCAGGTCATTGCCGTAGGCAAAGGCGTTCTCCTCCGCCGTTTGCACGTGCTCCGGTTCGATGACGTTCTCGTTGTCCGGCAGGCGGTAGGAGCCCATGTGGGACTCCCCGACGAAGTGTTCGCCCGTTACGGACAGGAAGACGCGCGCAATGTCAACCTCGGCTTGGTCTTGGGCCAGTTGCCAAGCGTCCCGCACGCAGGAGCGCACCATGCTTTCATCAAAGATTTCTCCCTTGCGCACCCCGGCGGAGGGTACCTGGCCCATACCGATGATGGACAGGGAGCCGTTCGGGTGGGTTTCGCCCACAACCATGACCGTCTTCGAGGTGCCGATTTCCAAACCGACCAGAATGGAGGACTTTGCCATAATGAGGTAAATAAAGGGGTACGGGGGTTATTGTTTCAGTGCTTGTTGACATTGCTCCGGGGTGGGCATCGCCTGCGGGCGGATGGTCACGTAGTCCACGCTGTATTTCTCGGAGGGGGTGAAGAGGAAGCCCGGGGTGGCATTGCGCACGCTGAAGGAAGTGGGGCGGAAGAGATCCAGTGCTTGGTCCGTGCTGGGGTCGTAGGCCTTGGCGCCGGTGTAGGCGCCGGTGATGGTATATTCCACGTTGGCATCTTTACCGACGGTGGGGTTGGGTAGGGGCTCCTCCGGCCCGCGGTCCGGGCAGCGGACGGTGCGTTCGTCCATCATCACGAGTTTGGCGGTGCGCCAGCTCTCCCCGGGGCGGCGCAGGTAACCCCAAAAGCGTGTGGCGGGTATGTAATAGCGGCGGCCGATGTAGTAGTCTCCGCGTGTCTCGGCTGCGATGTCCTTTTCCCGGAGGGCGATCTGCTCACAATCACTCCGCAGGCTGTTGCACTGCATGAGGAGCAGGGAAACGAGCAAGGCGCATAAACCGGAAATACACTTATTCATGATGGTGGCAAGATTATCTCAACAGGGCAAGGGCTCGTCAAGCAAAATCCAACGTACAGACGCGAAAAGTCAGCTTGCAGGGGGGTGGGGGGTGTCTGCGGCGGGGTATTCGCGGGCGGGTTGCCACCCGGCATCGGCTGCGCGGCGGATGAGGCTTCGGCCCTGTTCGGCGTCCTTGGCGGTGCCGCGTCCTTCTGCCAGGCTGCGTCCGTAGGCAAAGAGGCAGGCGGGGTCTCCGGCGTCGGCTCCCTTGCGCAGCCAGGTGAGGGCGGCAGCGGCGTCCTGCGGGCCGCCTATCCCCTCCGCACAGCAGCGGGCCAGGGCTCCGCAGGCAGCGGGCAGGCTCTGCTCGGCGGCTCGGGTGTACCATTCTCGGGCGGTTTTGAGGTTGGGTTGGGTGCCTTTGCCTTCCTCTAGGCACACGCCGAGGTTATACTGCGCTTCCGGGTCGCCGGCTTGGGCGGCCTGTTGCAGGCAGCGGAAGCCCAGTGTCTCGTCTTTGTCCATCCCCAGACCGTGCAGAGCCAGCAGGCCCAGTTTGGCACAGGCTGCGGCATCATTGCGGCGGGCTGCTTCCTGCAGCAGGGGTTGGGCGGCAGCGTAGTCGGCGCGGGCCAGGCAGAGGTCTGCCGCTTCGACCATGGAGGGGACGTGCCCGGCTCGGGCGGCCTTGATTTTCCAGCCCAGGGCGGCGTCTCCGCTCAGCATCTTGCCCAGGGCTACCATGGCTTCCGTGTTGCCTTCCTCGGCCAGCTCGGTGTAGAGGGCTTCGGCGCGGGCTGCGTCTGCTGCGGTGCCGCGTCCCGCGCGGTAGCAGGCGGCCAGTTGCAGCCGGGCTTCTTTCTGCCCGGCCTCCGCGGCGCGGCGCAGGAGCTCGAAGCCGCGTGTTTCGTCCTTCTCTGTGCCTTGCCCGGCCAGGAGCATCAGGCCCAAGTTGTAGGCGGCATCGGGTGAGTTCTGCTCGGCTGCTTTCTCAAAAAATCGGGCGGCTGCTTCTTTGTCGCCGGCGCGGAAGCAGCGCATGCCCTGCAGCAGGCAGGCGCGCGGATGCCCGGCGGCGGAGGCTTTCTCCAAGTATTCCAGCGCGCGGGCGGGATCTGTTTCGTTCAACAATTCCACGAGTGCGTACATCGCCTCGGTGCTGCCGGCTTCCGCGGCTTGGGTCAGCAGTGCGGTGGCCTTGTCTCGGGCTTCGTCGTCTTGGGCGGCATCTAGGCTTTCCTTGGCGGTGCGGTAGAGGTCTTCGGGGGCCGGCGCGGCGGGTGCAGGGGGCGGAGGCGGGGGTGTCTGCTCTTCTTTGTCTCCGCAGGCAGCGGTCAGAAGAATGGCCAGCAGGGCTGCCGGGAGGGCCGCACAGGCCGCGGTTGGGTGGTTAGCGCGTTTCATGGGTTTGTATCTTGTTCGCAGCGGATGATGCGGCGGCAGTCGGCGGCAGTCTCCAGCCAGCGGCGCAGCCCTGCCTTGTCTTGCTTGTTCAACAGGTTGATAACGGTTTGCATCTGCTCCATGCAGTCGGACAGGGCTCGGCGCACGGCTACATCGTTCTCCCAGAGGATGTCGGCCCACATGGGCGCGGGGCCGCAGCATACGCGGGTGGTGTCGCGGAAGCCTCCGGCGGCCAGGCGTTGCAGGTCGGCTTGCGGTACGCCGTCGCCTGCCGCCGCGCGGGCGCAGAGGGCGGCCAGTACGTGCGGTACATGGGATACGCGGGCCGCGGCTCTGTCGTGGTTATCCGGGGTCATGGCATAGGTGCTGCAGCCCAGCACCTGCCAGAAGGCAGCCAGCCGCGCTTCGTCCTCGGCGGGTGCCCCGTGGGCGTTGGTGAGGACGACGGTCGCGCCGCGCAGCAGGTCGGCAAAGGCGTTCTCTACCCCCGTTTTCTCCGTGCCGGCCATGGGGTGAGATCCGATGAAGCGGTGCCCTCGCTGCGTGAGCAGGGTGCCCGTGGTGTGGTGTACATAGGCTTTTACGGAGCCGACATCCGTTACCAGGACATCATCCGCCAGCGTGGGCAGCATCTCGCGGGCTAAGGATTCGAAACATCCGATGGGGGTGGCGAGGATCACCAGCTCTGCTCCCTGCACGGCGGCCTGCAGGTCGGTGTAGGTGTGTTGTGTTACGCCGTGCTCGCGCAGGTAGGCCAGGGGCTGCTCCCGCCGGGCCCACACGCGCAGGTCGCAGCCGGGCATGTGCTGCCGCACGGCCATCGCAACGGACCCGCCCAACAGACCGGGTCCCACGATGGTGATGCTTTTGTAGGCCGCTTGCTGCTCAGACATGGCTGTTCCGGCTGCTTAGGGCACGATGAAGATGAAATCCGTGCCCGGTACCTTCATCTTCTTGCCGCTGGATACGCGGTTGCCGTTCTTGTCAATGATGCGCAGCTTGCGGCTCGGGTCCAGCGGGTTATATACGCGCGTCGGGTCGCCTTCTACCTGCACGGCTACGGGTATCTTGCCGCCTTCGTTGGTGATCTTTTTGGCCGGCGCGGGGGTGGGCGCGGGCGTCGGGGTTGCCGTCGGTGTCGTCGGGGTCACCGCAGGGGTGGGGGGGGCTGCAGGTGTGGGCGTCACTGCGGGCGTGGTCGGTACGGTGGGCGCGGGAAGCTTGGGCTGCTCCGGCTTCGGTAGCTTGGGTTGCGCCGGGGTCGCGGGCGCGGGCGTGGTGGCGGGGGTGTGCGTCGTCGGGTGGGTGACGGTGGGCTTCGGGGTGGGTGTGGGTGTCACTTTCGGCGCAGGAATGGCCGCGCCGCTTCCCGTCCCGGTGGGCGCAGTCGGGAGCGCCGGCGGCGTCACGGGGGCCGTGTTCGGGGGCAGCGTCGTTCGCTGAATCGGTTTCCTGTACGGCATGTCCGGCAGGTTCACCCGCTGCACGCCGACGCAGGAGCCGAGTCCGACTCCCGTCACCATCAAAAGGGGTATGTAGCGTCTTTTCATCGCATTCTTGTCTTTTCTCCCCTCCACCATACCCCTTTCTCCTCCACCTGTCAATCTTAAATCGCGTCCTATCCCTCCCCCGATACATCAGAACCCCCGCCTGCTCCCGCAGACGAGGGCTCTTCTTTACATTTACCGAAAAATCTCCCCTTACACCCGCTGTCTTCTCCTCCTCACACACAGCCCCGCCAACGCCATCAGCGACAACGTCGCCGTAGCAGGCTCGGGAACGGTGATGGCAGAGACTTTGATGTTCTCAATAGTGTACTTATTCGTACCTCCCCCTTGGGGACCAACGATGCCGGCAATGACTTTGTATCCATCCTGCCAGACCAGAGCATTGTCAAAATCCAGCGTGGTGAACATGTTGGTGCCTACTGTACCGCTGGTATAGTTGGCGCTATTTTGCCCCATGATGTTACCGGAAGCGTCTACAATCGCAATGACAAGACCATACTGCTTAAAGTCTGAATTGAAAGTTGCATTGCCCGTCGCGCTGAGGGTGATGGAAGAAATTTTATCGTTGGCGACGAAATCCGTAGGAGAAAAGATCAACGTTAAGTTCTCGCCCTTGGCACTGTTTCGCCCGCACAACGTGACCTGTCCGGTCTTGGTGTCGGCGTTGTAAACCCAGCTGCCTTCGCCAGTCTGTGGGTTCTCGATGGACCCAGAACCTAATCCGGTGTTAAGTTCGACATACACCCCGGTAGGGAAGTTATCGACCTTGTATTTGCTTACAAGAGCTCCGGGATTGGCAGTGTAGATCTTTTTGGAGGAATCATCCGAATCTGTAGTTTCAGTGACAGTGCCGGAGGATGCCGATTTGCCACTCATTTCGATGTTCACGCTCCCCGGAAGCGTGAGCTGTACCTCCGTAGCATACAACATGCAGCCCGGCATTAGGAGTGAAATGCAAATTTTCCTTATCATGTCTCTCTCTGATTGTGTTTTCGGCGACGGTGCAACCCTCCCTTGGGGAACGTCCCTCCCTCGCCTGTCCGAAGACAGTGTACAGCTTTTGCAATGCTGGGGGTCTGCATTTGCAATGCGCACAGCAGTTCTACACGGCAAAATCCTTTGATTTTCAAGGCTTTCGGGATGCTATCGTGTCTTGAGCACGTTTTGAGGGCACTGAAAGCGTACAGCAAAAAAACGAGAAAAAAGTGAGAAATTTCAAGGCTTTAGGCGCTTTTCTGCTTGACTATGCATTGCAAATGCTGTAGACTCATCTGCGCAGGGAGGGATGATGACCGACGGATTTCCTCCGGCCGAAATCTTAACTCGCTTTTTTCATGAAAGGAACATTAATCACTCTTCTGGTTCTCGCAGGCCTTGCGTCTGCTGCGACCAAATCCATCACGCTTCCCGGGAAGGACGACTTTACTTGGGTTGCAGGCAGCAACGCCTCCGGCATCGGCAAAGGCCCCTCCAGCACTGAGGTCATGGGGCAGTTCATCAACTCAGTAGGCAATGACAAGATCGGCTGGTTTGGTGGCACTGGACAGAGCTACGGTTCTGGGGACTATGGATCCGATATTACAATTTCCTCAAGTGATTCATTCACGTTTAGATCTCGACCCAGTCTCTCCGGCGAGTATGTCGCTTTGGGAATCAAGCTGCCCGAGACAGCGCAGAGCATCACACTTAATTTCACTGCTGATAATAAGGTCGGATATTCCTTGTGGAGCTACAATTCGACGAAAAGTATCGTCACACAGCTGATTGGTAATACATACGCAGACGGCACAGGAACTAAGTCATTCACAGGCGAGTATACCACAGCCCCCGTCACGGACGACATGCTTTTTGTGGTCTGGACTGCTAATCACTCCTCCGGCAATGCCTCCGGAGGCACAGACATCACTGTCAGCAACATCTCCGTAAGCTACGAGGTTCCCGAGCCTGCTACGGCTACACTCTCTCTGTTGGCCTTGGCGGGATTGTGCGTCCGCCGTCGTCGCCGCTGATTTTTCCTCTTCGGTAAATGTAAGTCCCCTGACTGCGAAAGCAGTTGGGGGATAAATCTTTAATACCCCCGATCGCTTTCGCAATCGAGGGCATCATTGCATTTACCGAAAAAGGATTTTCCCTTACTTCTTTCTGCGCCTGCGCAAACACAACCCCATGATTGTCAATAGTGAAAGAGTTGTTGTGGTCGGTTCTGGAACTTGTGTTAGATTAGCTCCAACTGAGAGATTTGATATTGTTGCAGTGGAGTTTGCGTAGTAATTATTCCACAGGAGAATCACAGACGACTCAGTCTTGCTATACCCCTGATACTCCTCAGAGGTCAAATCAAGAGTAAGATTTGATACACTGCCTGATGCGGTCCCTGCAAGAGTTGTGCTATTGATAGCCGTGGCCCCGTTAGTCTGATCCCATAGATAGAAATAGAAAGTGGAGGAATTGTTCACCCCCGTTTGAGTAGTCCAGTCAAAGGAGGCGGTAATTGAGGATACCACCGCATTAGTCTGGCTGGCCTGAATAAGGTCTGAGAACTTCAAGGTTAAAGCCACAAAACCTCCCGAAAGCATTGTTCGCCCTTGATATGTAAATCCAGTGGAATTTACGTTCGATGAGCTCGTTATTGCAGGATATTCTGCATCATCATTACCACATCCGCTGTACCACCCCGTAGATGAGAGCTTTGCGCCGGATTTCAAATTAGCGGCGATGTTTGTATCATTAACCTGACTGGCCCGCGCAATATTGACATAGGTACCAGTGAGTGCACCGGCATTCTGCCATGTTGTGGGATCTCCCGCGACTGAACTGTCCAAGACATTCAGCGTGATGTCGCCGAAGACCGGTGCAAATCCCGTCGAGAAAATAAGCAAATAGAAACTTCGTTTCATGAGATGAGTGATGATGGTTGTGGTAAGAGAGAGTTTTCAACTTTGGCTACTTTCTCTTTCCCTGCGCAGATAAGTCTACAGCATTTGCAATGCTGTAGGCAAAAAGCGGGGCGGAGGGGAGATAGGATAGCAGTTGAAAACGGCTAACGAAAAGGAACGGTGTTTTTGCAGTGGGGTACTGCGGGGGATTGCGGCGGGGGAGGGGATGAGGTAAGATGGGGGCGTTATGGGATTCGGAACGATACTGGGAGCAGCCACGACGGGGGCTGCGGTGGCCTCGAAAGTGATCGAGGGGCAGGCACAGCGTGCGCAGGCGAAGGCGTTGAAGCAGGCAGCGAGCACGCAGCAGGAGCTGGCGGAGCGACATGCAGCGGCGGTGGTCGATACGGCGATGGAGAATGCGCGGCGCGAGACGCGGAATGCGCAGCAAGAGTTGGCCCACGCCCGGGCGGATGCCGCCGCGAGCAGCACCCTCCGCGAGGGCAGCACGGCCCTGCGCGAGACAGATCTGGCGACGCGACTCCAAGACCGCATCAACAACCAAGCCGAGGCCGCCCTGCAACAGGCGAACGCCGAACGCACCCAAGCCACCCTCGACAGCCGCAACCTGCGCCTGCAATCCGCCAACGCCCGCCGCCAATCCACAGGCAGCGCCGCCTCCGCCCTCGGCAGCCTCTTCACCGGGGTAGCGAACATGCTCAAATAAAGAACCGCCGAGCTGCGTCCGCGGAGTCTGAGCCTTGCGGAGGGGGAGAGAGACTTCACACCGCCGTGATAATAGGAGCCGAGAAAGTCTGACCGCGGAATAAAAGGAATTTTCGGAGACTGAAAGCCATGCAACGCTCAGGCAAGACGTCGGCGCATGTTCACAGTAGGTGGCTTTAGAATTTTATCAAAATAACCAAGGGATCTACTATCTCGCCGGCATGCCGTTTGAAGCAAGCCAAGCAGGCCATTACCTCTCCGAAAGTTCCTTTCATTCCGCGGTCAGAAACGATCGTTCTCTATTATCTCGGCGGTATGAAGTCTGTATCTTCCCTGCCGAAGCCTCGGCGGGCGAAGAGGTCGAGGGAGCGGTCGCGGGTGTGGGGGGTGAGCGGAGCGACGGGTGGGATGGGGGCGGCGGAGCCGGCCTCCAAGGCGTCGGAGTTCCAGGTACTGGTGCCGTCGGCGCACTCGATACCGAGGCGCAGAAAGGTGAGGAAGCGGGCCTCGTAATCGTCATCACCGCCCTCCAAGAGGGCGAGTTGCTCCAGCAGGGAAGCCATCCCTCTCGGCGCGAGTTTGGGGTTACCCGGCACGGTACCGGTCTCCGACACCATGGCAGCCGAGCACCAGAACGCGAGGTACGCCAGCAGCCCCTCCGGTTCCTTACCGACAAGAGCCGCCGCCTCGGAAGCCAGGCGCCCGTTGTCATCCGTAGGCATCACCAACCAACGGCGGGCAGCCTGCAACGCGGCATCCGTCTTCTCCTTGGAAGGCGGCTTGGGCAGGCCCTGCAACTTCAGCGGAAAATACTTCCCCATCTCCTGCTGCACCATGGGCCCGATGGATGAAGTCTTCTTCTGAATCTCCGCAAAAATCGCGTCACCGCTCACCGCCTGCGCCTCCGGCGGCACGGGAACCGCCTTGCGCGGCAACATCGGCTCGATCGCCTTATCAAAATTCTTACGCGCCGTATCCCAGAACGCCGTTGCCTTCCGGTGCTGCTCCGGGGTAGGCACCGCCTGCCGCTCCTCCGGCGTGAGCATATCCCAAGCCGCCTTCATCACCTCCCGGAGCACCATATCCACGCACTTAGCCGGATTCATCCCATCGGGAGCCGCCAGAGCCTTCTCTGCCTCCGCCGCCTGCTTTTCCTGGAGCTGCTTATTCGCCCGAATCATCTGCTCGATGGCCGAGGTATCGGAAATCTCCGCCACCATCGCCTGCAAATCCGCCTTACGCTTCTCCTCGGGAGACATCCCATCGCGCTCCAAGGCCAGACGACACTCCTCCTGCACGCCGTCATAGCAACGCAGAGCCCACCAAACCAGCACGCGCGGGTTCATGAGGTAGCAGAGCAGCTCCACCGCGTCATGCGTACAACCATGCTGGCAGAGGATATTCATGAACAGTTGCCCGCTGATACGCTCGTTCGGCAGCAGATGCTGCACCGCCTCCGGCACTGTATATCCCCTCTTGCCGGCCAGCTCCTCGACACTGTCCTTGGTCGTGAAGATAAGCGGCCTGTGCATTTGTTCTCCTTGCCAACTCATGATGCGATTAGGTGTGATTTTCGATACCTGCCACGGAAACGTTTTGTAGATTGGACGACGACGTACTGACGTTTGACGACGACGAAGCGACCATGGATTGCTCACTGCTGACTTGGGAGTTGGAATTGCGGCTCACGGCATTGCTGCTATCCACCACACTGTCCGACTGATTCTGCACCACCTGCTCACGCTCACTGACTCGCTGCGACGAATCGGCCACCGACTCCTCCCTGTTATTGACAACCGCCTCATGCTCGTTGACCGCATGATTCTCCTCCTGCACCGCGACCTCATTGTGCCGTATCACCTCCACACTGCGCTGCAGCGTCTCGAAACGCATGCCGCAGCGGGTGGTAGAAAGCAACCGGGCCACCGACGGAGTGAAGATTCGAAGCGCCAGCTTGCCGAAAGCACCGCTGTTCTCCAGCGCGGCGCGGTAACCGGAAATGGGCGAGGTGTAGGTGTACTGCTCCCGCCCCTCCCTGTTAATGACATCCGAATAGAGATCCATGCTATCCGGGCAACAGACCAACATGCTGCCGCTCACCCGGAACGGCGCGGCAAAAGCCCCTCCCAAGGTGTGGCGACCATAGAGACACTGGGTGCATATATCCGATGTCAGACCGAGCCCCACGTCCCACACATCGCTCACCCAATCGGCTGCTTCCGAGCTGATGCCGCGGGCGGCCTCCGTCGTCAGAAGCCGGGTTGTGCACTCCGCGAACTTGGGGAGGTGACCGCCGCCGATGACGGTGAGGTAGGGAGAATTGAGCGTGGCGGAGAAATTGTTGAGACTAAGCCCCGTACCGAATGCGGTGGACAGATCGACCGATGCCAGACCATCCGCCGAGAACGAGACCCCGGAGACACTGACCCCCGACTGCTCCAGAGTGATATTGTTATGCGCCTTGGAGACGAAAGGCGTATCCGAACAAACAACATTCTCCTGCGACTCCTCCGGATGATACTCCTCCGAGGCCCCCGGATTGCGAACGCTGCTGAACTGATTATCCAGCGAAATACCCGCCTCCGAAATCGTGATGGAATTGCGCCCCACACGCAGCGTGATACTCTCCGCCGCAGTGATATGGATAGCACCACCCGCATTGACGAACTGCGACCCGGCCGACTGCTGCAGGAGCTCCTTCTCCGAATAGATATTGACACCTTGGAAAGCCTCATGATCCTGCGTAAAGTCATCCATGAAGGCACTTGCATAGCGAGACGTGATGGAATGAGCAGCCCCGAGGACAGCCGTAGCCCCTCCGCTCGCCGCCGTAAAAGCCTGCGCCACGGCCATGAGTCCCTGCAAACTGGCCTTCCGGGAAAAGTCCGAGAGCTCCTTAGTGCGCAAATCCCGATCAACCCCGTTATCCCTGCCGATCAGCTGGATTTGGCTGCAAGCGGGGGCATTTTTGTGAGAACGCAGGTCATAGACCGAGCAGGGGCGGGAGTACTCCTCCGTATTCCCCACGGCAGCATCCGTGCCGTCCTCGCCGTACGAACGATTGCGAATGGTGATGGCAGCGGCATCGGAAACGACCTTATCCTCCTTACCCTTGAGCGGGACGTTCGGCATGGCATTGGCCCCGCGGAAAAGCGAGGTCAGCACAATGGGCATGCTCAGGTCCCCTCGGTCCAGGCAGAGCAGCACGTTACCCTTGCGCGGACGGGCGAGAATGCCGCTGCCCGCATCGGCAAAGGGAGAACCGAGCTCCACCCACATCTCGTTCGAGTAGGTGGTACTGTTCACGGAGACCTCCCCGATTTCCCGCACCTTGCAGAGGTTGCGCGCGGAACCGTGGTAATTCTCCGTCCCCGTCACCTCCGCAATGAAGGTGCGGGGATGCGGCGGAGCGGGAGGAAGCTCGCGCAGGAGCTCCGACTCCGGGTCGGACGCGAGCTCCCGGGAATCGGCGACCTCCAGCGGCACAGGCAGCGCACCGAAAGCCTTGCAGCAGCTGCCGCTTACCTCGGCCTTCAACTGTCGGCGGTTGATGTCTACCCAGCGCACGGATGCTGCCCGATAACTGCGTTCATCTCCGTAACCGCAACCCGCTGCCCATTGCAGAAGACTACCGGGGTAGCACGGCGTGTCGGCCATCTCCCCCAAGCATGTGACCGCCGGGGCATGGGCAGCACAGAAAGGCACCGGTTTGCAGGCCGCATAGTCCTTCTCTGCAAGGTTATCCACCAAGCTCTCCCCGTACGGAACAAACAGGTTCACATCCCGCCCCGTGGCCGCTGAGGTGGGCTGCCCATAGCAACGGGTAGCAACGAGATCGGGTGTCGCGTCCCCTGACGGCATCCCGATGGTGCGGACTCGCTTGGGACAACGGCGGGAGCAGTGACGCAGCGACAAAGACTCCTTGGGGAGGACAGACGGCAGGTCGAGGCTCTCCGTCATGTCCAGGATCTGCATCACGCAGTGGTAACGCTTATTTTCCTGATTCTGAGTAGGCTTCTCCTCCGTGGTGAAGGTGAATCCGAGCCCCCAGGCACGCAACACACGCACCAAGAAATTGTAGTCACTTTCATCCTGTTGGCAGAGCTGCAGCACCCGCGGCATGCGAGCCTCTGCGGCACGGCTCACAGCAAAAGCCTGCCCCCATTTTTCATGCAGCACCTGCAGCAACTGAGCCGCCGCCGACTTCTCTGCCGTATCGGCCAAACACATACGGTTGCGGCTGAAACAAGCGCGCACAATGGGCGGCTGCAGCCGCAGCACATACCAGTACAGCTCCGGTGCTTGGGAACAGAGCGGATACTGCGTCGTGCAGGCCACGGAAGTCACCACACCGCAGCGGTGAACAAGAGGCTCCCCGCCCTTCAGGATACGCAGCTCCGCCTCCCCGCCGAGGGAGTCCTCCACCGCCTGCGTCTCCGTGCCATCCACCCCCAGCAGCAGGTCGTAGCGAAAAAGCGTGGAAAGAGCCTCCCGCCCCTCCAGCAGGATGATGCGCTGCGCATTGGCGGCGGAGGGAAACTGCTTTTCCCCCAGGTTGAGCGTGTAAACTGTGTTGTTGAGCGGCTCCATGGCGTGCTGTGCTTTCTGCGTACGACACCGAACAGTGCCCCCGCGTTCAAACGTCCCCTCCACGCTAGCACGGAGCCCGCCGATTGTCAAGCCGTAATCGCCGACACCCGCCGTCCGGGTGATTTTTGTGTTTTTTTCGTCATTTTCGGAACATCTTGCTTGACACCGGGCTTAAAATCAGGTATTCTCAGGCAACGACAAGGCGCAGGGCTGCGCCTGTATTTCACAGTACCAACCAAAGACAGGTTTATGGCCGGCAACAGTCAGAAATTTATATCAAGGAATCGGGCTCCCCGCGTGCAGATCGAGTACGATGTGGAGCTGTACGGAGCAGAAAAGAAAGTTGACCTTCCCTTCGTGATGGGCGTGATGTCCGACCTGTCGGGCAAATCGAATGCGGAATTGCCGCCGGTAGCGCAGCGCGGCTATGCAGAGATTGACGCCGACAACTTCAACGACCGCATGAAGAGCATGAAGCCGCGCGTAGCCTACAGCGTGCCGAACGTGCTGACGGGCGAGGGCAACATCGGCGTGGATGTTACCTTCAACTCCATGGAAGACTTCAACCCGGACGCCGTGGCCGCCAAGATTCCCGGTGTAGCCGAGCTACTGGAGGCCCGCAAGCAACTGGCCACCTTGGTATCCTACATGGACGGCAAGGCCGGTGCGGAAGAGCTCATCGGCAAGGTGCTGAAGGACCCGACCCTCCTCAAGACCCTCTCTGCCCAAGCGGAGAAGGACGCTGCCAATCAACCCCAACAGGAGAACTAAGCCATGCCCGAGCAACAAACCTCCGCAGCCGCCCAAGCGACCGAGACCATCGAGCTGAGCGACTTTGATGCCCTGCTCAACAAGGAATTCCGCCCCAAGACCGAGGAAGCCAAGACGGCGGTACAGCAGGCCGTGGGCACTTTGGCCCAGCAGGCCCTCGGCAAGGCCAACCTCATCTCGGATGACGTCATCTCCTCCGTGCAGGCCATGATTGCCGAGCTGGACAAGAAGCTCAGCCAGCAGATGAACCTCGTGCTGCACCACCAGGACTTCCAGAAGCTGGAGAGTGCTTGGCGCGGGCTGGATTATCTGGTGCGCAACACAGAGACGGACAGCCACCTCAAGATCCGCGTAATGAACATCAGCAAGGATGAGCTCGCCAAGACCCTCAAGAAGTTCAAGGGAGCAGCCTGGGACCAGAGCCCCATCTTCAAGAAGATGTACGAGGACGAGTTCGGTTCCCCCGGCGGCGAGCCTTTCGGTGCCTTGGTCGCGGACTACTACTTCAGCCACCTGCCCAAGGACGTGGAAATCCTCAAGGGCATGGCGCAGATCTGCGCCGCCGCCCACTGCCCGATGATCTCCGCTGCCGACCCGGCCGTGATGAACATGGATAGCTGGCAGGAGCTCTCCAACCCGCGCGACATCACCAAGATTTTCCAGAGCCCGGAATACGCCGCGTGGAAGAGCTTCCGCCAGTCCGATGACAGCCGCTACGTGGCCCTCACCATGCCGCGCGTGCTCAGCCGCCTTCCCTACGGTGCCAAGACCACCCCGGTGGAGGGCTTCGCCTTTGAGGAGGAGACGGGTGCAGGCGACAACAGTGCCTACAACTGGATGAACGCCGCCTACGCCATGGGCGCCAACATCAACCGTGCCTTCAAGACCTACGGCTGGTGCGCCTGCATCCGCGGCGTGGAGTCCGGCGGCGTGGTGGAGTCCCTGCCCTGCCACACCTTCCCCTCCGATGACGGCGGCGTGGCCATGAAGTGCCCCACGGAGATCGCCATCACGGACCGCCGCGAGGCCGAGCTTTCCCAGAACGGCTTCCTGCCCCTCTGCTACTGGAAGAATACGGACTACGCCGTCTTCCTGGGCGGGCAGACCCTCAACGAGCCGACGGTGTATGACGACCCGGATGCCACGGCCAACGCGCGCCTCTCCGCCCGCCTGCCGTACATCTTCGCCACCAGCCGCTTCTCGCACTACCTCAAGAGCATCGTGCGCGACAAGGTGGGTTCCTTCAAGAGCCGGGACGACATGCAGAAGTGGCTCTCCAACTGGATTGCCAAGTACGTCTCCGCCGACCCGAATGCCTCCGAGGAAGTGAAGGCGCGCTACCCGCTGGCCGCCGCCGATGTGGTGGTGGAGGACGTGGCGGGCAACCCCGGTTACTACTCCGCGAAGTTCTACCTGCGCCCGCACTACCAGCTGGAGGGCCTCACCGCTTCCATGCGTTTGGTCACCAAGCTCCCGAGCGAGAAGAAGTAAAAAAATTGCAGAAAAGAATGAACGAAGTTCCCGAAAGGCGTGTCCTACCCATTAGAAGCGAGTGACACCGAACGAGTAGGGAACTTCACCGCTTAAAAGATTAACCATCATCAAATAAACATCGTTATGGCATTCAACACATTCATCAAGATCGACGGCATCGAGGGACAGTCCACGGACGTGGCACACGCCAACTGGATCGACGTGGTGGCCTTCAGCCACGGCGCCTCCCAGGAGACCCAGTACGCCAACCAGACGAACGCTGCCGGCCGCGGCGTTCTGGAGCCGCTCACCTTCGTCCACCTGCTGGACAAGGCGACCCCGAACCTGCAGAAGGCCTGCCTGAGCGGCCAGAACATCGCCACCATCAACGTGGAGGTCTGCGCCCAGATCGGCGGTGCCAAGCAGAAGCTCTACGAGGTGGAGCTGACCAACTGCCGCATCACGGAGGCCAAGGTGATGACCGTGGACGGCCCGACCTGCAAGGACTCGCTGCTCTGCGGCGTGGGCCGCGACGCGAACAGCCTGCGCCTGGTGGAGCAGGTGGGCATCGTGGCCGAGCAGGTGAAGTGGACCACCCACACCTTCAAGACCACCGGTGAGCTGGGCGGCGACGTGCAGGCCGGCTGGAACGTGGCGACCGACGCTGCCATCTGAGCATCCGAATAAACTTCCCGGTTGCCGCTCCCACCCGCGGGGCGTGCAACCGGTTTTTGATGTATGGCTACAATGGATAACGCGCAGTCCCTGTTCCGCGACGGCAAGTTGGAGGAGCTGCACCGCGCCGTGGCGGCCGATGTGCGGCAGAACCCGCAGGATGCCTCCGCCCGCGCGCTGATGGTGCAGGTGCTCTGCTGCGAGGGCGCTTGGGAGCGAGCCGCCACGCAGGCCGCAGCCCTCATGAAGCTGGACCCCGGCAGCGCGTTGTTCTGCACCTCCGTGCAGGATGCCGCAGCCGCCGAGCAGGAGCGCGAGCGCGTGTTGAGCGGTCGCACGGCCCCCTGCTGGTTGGGCGAGGCCCCTGCCTACGCCGATGCCTGGCGCCGGGCCGCCGCCCACTACGCCGCGGGACGCTTTGCCGAGGCCGCCGCCGAGACGGAGGCCGTGTTGGATGCCCTGCCCTGCATCCCCGTGGCTCTGTCCGGCGGGGTGCACGCCCCTTGGCTGCTGGACGGCGATGCCCGCTTTGCGGGGGTGCTGGAGTGGATGCGCGGAGGCCGCTACCACCTCGTGGCCCTGCCGCAGGTAGCCTCGGTCGAACTGCCCGCCCCGCGTCTGCCCGTGGAGGCCGTGTGGGTGCACGCCCGCATCACCCTGCGCGACGGCAGCTCACACATCGGCCGCATGCCCGCCCGCTACCCCTTCACCCCGGGGCAGGAAAGCCCGGAGAACCTGCTGGCCCGCAGCACGGAGTGGCAGGAGGTCACCCCCGGCTTCTGCCTGGGCCGTGGCCTGCGCGGCTGGGATACCCCGGAGGGCATCATCCCCCTCTTCAGCGAGCACATGCTGCGCTTCGGCACGCCGACAGAGTAACCCGCCATGCCCACGGATTCCCGCATCAGCACCAATCGCTATCTGCCTTGCCTGCTCACCCGGCTGACGGATGAGCACCCTTTTACCACCGTGGACAGCGACTACTCGGAGAGTTTCTCCCTTGATCGGCTGAAGCGGGACATCCTGCAAAACCTCACGATGCTGCTGAATGCGCACGTAGCCCCCACCGAGGCCGAGCGCATTCGCCGCCTCTTCCCGGAGGTGGGTGCCTCCGGGTACCTCTTCGGGGTGGATTCCTTTGTAGGCCGCCACAACCTCACCACTCATGTGGACGGCATTCTGCGGCATGTGCGGGATGCCATCGTGTGCTACGAGCCCCGCGTGGTACCGGAGAGTGTGCATGTGTCCCTGCAGGAAAAACAGAGTGCCGGCCGCACGGGGCTGGACCTGTGCATCAGCTGCCGCTTGGCCGTCAAGCCCCTGACGGATGATATGCTCATGCGCTTGCAACTGGACCTGGAGACAGGAGAAGCCACCTTTACCCGCTGACGCGCTACTATGGACGAATCCTTCCTGAGCTACTACGAAAGCGAGCTGAGCCACCTGCGTAACGCCGGTAAGCAGTTCGCCGCAGAATATCCCAAGGTTGCCGCCCGCCTGCAACTGGGCGAGGATGAATGCGCGGACCCCTTCGTGGAGCGGCTCTTGGAGGGTGTGGCTTTCCTGACGGCCCGCATTGCCCGCAAGATGGACGATGGGCTGGCGGATTTCAGCGAGCAGTTGTTGCAGCAGATGGCCCCCGCCATGGTGGCCCCGCTGGTCTCCCGCACGGTGTTGCAGATTACCCGCGCGGAGGCTCCTCAGGACTTGCTGCCCGCCGGTACGGATTTCCGCGTGCCCACCACCCTGCCCGGTACCCCGGACTGCCGTTTCAACACGCGCGAGGATCTCGTGCTCTCCCACCTCACCGCGCAGGATGCCTCTTACCTGGAGAACAGCGTGCCTGCCTTGGCTGCGGAGCTGGGCTGCGATGCCCTCTGCGCCCTGCGCACGGACTACACCGCCGGCGCATCGTACCCCGGCGGCACGCTGCGCCTGTTCGTCGCCGCCCCGGATTCCGCAGCCTGCGAGCTGATGGAACTACTCTGCTGCCGATGCAGCGGCGTGGTGGCGGAGTCAGCGGGGCGCCGCACCCTGCTGCCGCCCCCGCAGGAGGACGTAGCCGTGCCGGAGGAAGGCGGCGGTCTGCCCCTGCCGGCGGAGTACTTCGCTCAGCAGGCACAGCTCACTTTCCTGAAGGTGGAGGGGCTGCCCGCCCTACAGGAGGGGGACACGCTTTCCCTCACCTTCCTACTGCGCCGTCAACCCGGCCACCGCCTGCAGCTGGCCTTGGGGAGGCCTTGCCTGCTGCCGGACTGCGTGCGCGCCATCAATGCCTTCCCGCAGCGTCTGGCGCGCTTCACGCCTTCTACCCGCGGGGTTGACCTGCTGGTGCCGGAGGCTCCCCTGCGCGACCGCTACGAGGTACTGTGGCCCACGGAGGGTGCCGCCTACTCCGAGGAGAATGAGCGGCTCTTCGACATCTACCCCTTCTACACGGCCCTGCACCGCGCCATGCCGGAGGGCGGTCTGCGGTTGAACTACATCGCCACCCACCGTGAGAAGCCCGTGGCGCGTCCCATCGGTCGCGTAAGCTCCTACCCCGGGGACGAGGTATTCGCCCGTTTCTCCGGGCCGCTTTTCAGCAGCATGCGGACGCAGATTGCCGCCGTGGCGCTGCGTGCGGTCTGCTCCAACCGGGATTTGCCCCTCTTCGTGCGCCGGGACAGCCCGCTGACCACCCCGCCGGCCGAGCTGCCCGCTGCGGCACGTTTCGCGGCATCCCCCACGCCGCCGCAGCCGCCGTTGATGCGGGAGACAACCCTGTGGCTGGGCTTGGCCCTACTGCGCCTCACCCCCGGGGCCCTGGCCTCGTACGGCGATGAGGTGCTGCCCGGGCTGCTGCGCAAGCTGCTGCACACCCTGCATGCCCCGGACAACGCCGCTGCGGCCGTGCAGCTCAAGGCCATCCGCGCCGTACAGGTCGGCGTGTGTACCCACACCATCCCCGTGCAGGGAGACCTCTGCACCCTGCGCGGCAGGCGTTTCACCATCACCCTCAACGAGGACGCTGCAGGCAGCTCCGCCCTCTTCCTCTTTGCTCGCTCCCTGGCTGCCTATCTCTTCAGCCTGCGGGAGATTAACACCACCATGGAGGTCTCCTTCCGCACGGCCTCCCGAGAGCTCTGGACATGGCAACAGCGACCAACAGACCCGTAAGGAACGAGGTGGAGCGCGGCCTGACTCGCCGGCCGGGGCAGTACTCTTTCTTTCATGCGGTGCGGCAGCTGGAGCTGCTGAACCCCAAGGGGCCGCGCGTGGGCGAGCTGAGCAACGGCACGGCCCCGCCCATCCTACACTTTGCGCAGGTGCCGCATCTCTATTCCCCGCCCTCGGAGATTTTCGACTACAGCACCGGGCCCATCGGCGGCAGCCCGACCATGCAGGTGTTTTTCTTCGGGCTGTTCGGGCCGAGCGGTGCTCTGCCGCTTTCCTTTACCGAGTATGTGCATACGCGCGGTCGCCGGTTCTATGACCTGACGATGCAGCGCTTTGCGGACATCTTTCACGACCGCCTGCTGGGCCTGTATTACCGCGCCGGCACCCGCGCGCAGCAGGTGGTGAGCTATGACCGTGAGCGGGATGCCCTCGGGGACCACCTGTCCGCCTTGGCGGGATTGCCCGATGCCGGGCAGGATGCCCCTCTGCCGCCGCAGCTTCCCGCCGCCTACTTCCGCGAGCTGCTCACACCTCAGCACCCGGACTCCATCCGCCGCGTGCTGGGTCGCTTTTTCGGTTTCCCCGTGCGCCTGCAGCAGGCCGTCCCCTGCCGCCTGACTACGGAACCCGCCGCGCATTGTCTGCTGGGCAGAAGCGGCCCCGGCACCCTGGGGCGGGATGTGCTGCTGGGTGAGTCCTGCCGCTCGATCTCCGAGAAGGTGGTCATCCACGCAGGCCCCATTCCCTATGCCACGCTGGAGGACTTTTTGCCCGGCGGCTGCGGCGAGCGGCGGCTGCGTGCCCTCTTGCAGGCCATGGAGCCGCACCCTCTCATCTGGGAGCTGCGCTTCCGCGTGATCACCGAGACCATCCCGCCCCGTCGGCTGAACGGCACCCTGGCCTTGGGCCACAATGCCTGCCTGCCGAATAATGAACCTTATACCGTCTTTTCTTTCCTCATTCACTCCTAATCCCCTTCACCCCACCCATTTATGGCAGAGTTCAAACGTTCCGACCTATTCGGCAAGCTCAACGGCGTGGCCTACAAGGCCTTGGAAAGCGCTACCGTGTTCTGCAAGATGCGCACCAATCCCTATGTGGAGCTCGCGCACTGGATCAATCAAATCAACAGCACCGGCGACACGGATTTGCACCTCATCTGCAAGCATTTCGAGGTGGATGCTTCCCGCTTGTCCGGGGACTTGGTCAACGCGCTGGATGCCCTCCCCCGCGGGGCTTCGACCCTGCGCGATTTCTCCCCGCAGCTGGAGCTGGCCATTAAGGAGGCTTGGCTGCTGGCGTCCATCATGTTCAAGCGCAGTTCCATCCGCACGGGTGACCTGCTGCTGGCCTGCCTGCGCACGCGTGAGCTCGCGCACTGCCTTACGGATATTTCCCCGCAGTTCTCCAAGCTGAAGGCGGAGGAGCTGGCGGACCGTTTCTACACCATCACCAACGGCAGCCGCGAGGAGGCGGAGAACGCGGCGGACGGCTCCGGCTTGGCAACGGCCGATCCCGGTACCGAGAACGGGGCCATGGCTCCCGCTGCCATGGGTAAGCAACAGGCGCTGAAGCAGTATTGCACGGATCTGACCGCCGAGGCGGAGGCCGGGCGGCTGGATCCCGTGGTGGGTCGCGATGCGGAGGTGCGCAAGATGATCGACATTCTGCTGCGCCGCCGCCAGAATAACCCCATCCTGACCGGTGAGGCGGGCGTGGGCAAGACCGCCGTGGTGGAGGGCTTCGCTGCCCGCATTGCGCGCGGGGATGTGCCGGATGCCCTCAAGGGGGTGCGGCTGCTGGCGCTGGATCTGCAGGGTCTGCAGGCGGGGGCTTCCATGAAGGGTGAGTTCGAGAATCGTCTCAAGCAGGTGATCGATGAGGTGCGGGCGTCGGATAAGCCCATCATCATGTTCATCGACGAGGCGCACAATCTCATCGGTGCCGGCGGCAGTGCCGGCCAGGGGGATGCCGCCAACCTGCTCAAGCCTGCGCTGGCCCGCGGTTCGTTTCGCTGCATTGCCGCGACCACTTGGAGCGAGTACAAGAAGTATTTTGAGAAGGACCCCGCCCTCACCCGCCGTTTCCAGAACATCCTCATCGAGGAGCCGGATGACGATAAGGCACACCGCATGATGGTGGCCGTGGGGCGGGTGATGGCCAAGCATCACAAGGTGCTCATTCTGGACGAGGCTCTGCGCGCGTCCGTCACGCTCTCCCGGCGCTACCTGCCCACCCGTCAACTGCCGGATAAGGCGGTCAGCCTGTTGGATACGGCGGCCTCGCGCGTTGCGTTCTCCCAGAGCAGCGAGCCGGCCGAGGTGGAGGACCTGCGCCGCTGCATGGAGAGTCTGAACGCGGACATCGAGATGCTGGAGAAGGAGTCTAAGGCGGGGCTGGAGCGCACGGATGCCCTCGCGGAGCTGCGCGCTCGCTTGGCGGAGACCGAGAAGAAGCATGCCGACCGCTTGGCGGATTGGGATAAGGAGAAGGCACTCGTGGAGTCCGTGGTGACGCTGCGCAATGAGCTGCAGGGGGAGGAGCTGACCGAGGAGTCCCGCGCTGCGAAGCTGGCCGAGCTGCAGGAGAAGGAGGCCGCGCTCGCTGCCTTGCAGGGGGAGTCGCCGCTCGTGCTGCCGCAGGTGGATGCGCAGGCGGTCGCGGCGATCATCAGTGAGTGGACCGGCATTCCCACGGGGCGCATGGTCAGCAATGAGCTCTCTAACATCCTGCACTTGGCGGATACCCTGGCGGAGCGTGTAGTGGGACAGGATCACGGGCTCAAGCTCATCGCGGATCGAATTCTCAGCTCGCGCGCATCGCTGGCGGATCCAGAGAAGCCCATCGCGGTGCTGATGCTCGCCGGGCCCAGCGGTGTCGGTAAGACGGAGACGGCGATCTCGCTGGCGGAGTGTCTGTACGGCGGGGAGCAGAATCTGATCACTATTAACATGAGTGAGTTCCAGGAGGCGCACACGGTGTCGACCCTCAAGGGAGCGCCTCCCGGATACGTCGGTTACGGGGAGGGCGGCGTGCTGACCGAGGCCGTCCGCCGCAAGCCTTATTCGGTGGTGCTGCTGGATGAGGTGGAGAAGGCGCACAAGGATGTGCACGAGATCTTCTTCCAGGTGTTTGATAAAGGGCGCATGGAGGACGGCGAGGGCCGCTTGATTGACTTCCGCAATACGGTCATTCTGCTGACCACGAATGTGGGCACGGATGAGATGATGGCGCTCTGCGCGGATCCCGAGCTCATGCCCTCGCAGGAGCAGGTGGCGGAGGCCATGCACGGTGCCCTGCTCAAGGTTTTCCCGCCCGCGCTGCTGGGCCGTATTACCGTGATCCCCTACTTCCCGCTCAGTCGCGAGGTGATGGACAAGATCACCGGGCTCAAGCTCGGCAAGGTCGCCAAGCGTCTCGCCGCCGGCTACGGGGCCAAGCTCACCTGGGGCGAGGAGCTCAACGCTTTCATCATGGCCCGCGCCAAACGCGCCGATGCCGGTGCGCGCATCATCGATAACATCATCACGCAGAACATCCTCCCCCGCCTCAGCGCACTCATGCTCCAATCCGTTCTCGAGAAACGGCAGGTCGCTTCTGTCGCCCTCGGCGTGCAGGACGACGACGTGAGCATCTCCCTGCAATCATGAGACGTTTGCTCACATTGGCAACGCTCTTCGCCTCCCTGCTGCCCCTCTCCTCGGCAGCAGTGGAGGTGAGTACGCAGGGTGAGCTGAAGACGGCGTGGGAAGATACGTCAGCTTCTACGATAACGATAGCTTCTCCCATCGAAATCAAGGGTTGCGGTGAAGCATGGAGCGCAGGTGCGTCGTCGATTACACTGACCGGTAAAACAGGCACCGAACAGTTGCATCTGTCGAGCTCTGACATGGGACAACTAGCCTACGCCCAAATGCTTGCCTCAGATGTCACAATCGAGAAACTTTCTCTCAAAAATGACGATGCAGTCTATCTTCTGCAAGCCACATCCGTGACTCTGAACAATGTTACCATTGCCGCATCTTCAGCACAATCTGCCGTTGCTGCGGTTGATGTAACATTAAACCTCAACCTCAGCGGCACGCTGACGCTGGATTTGAACTCCCCGTGCTATAAGCTGCTTTCCCGTAGTGATTCGCTCACATGCAACACTGATTTCTCCGGCATCATCATCAACATCGGCAACGGCTTCAGGCTCGGCGATAACGGAGTCACCTACCTCATGGAATTCAGGGGCACAGCCCCCACATTAGATCAACTCAAATGCACTGTAAGCGGAGGATCGGGACAACGGGTTACAATACGCACTGAACAAGGCTCAGCCTACCTCTGTCTTGAAGTTCCGGAGCCGGGGAGTGCCACACTCACCCTCATCGGCTTGATTGCCCTCCTTCATCGCCGCCGCCGCCGCCCCTGCGGCAGGGGAATTCACGGCGGAGCATATGTTCGAGGTTAAAGAGGGAGTCCTTACCTGTTGGCGGAATTAATTTAGTGCATACTTAATTCTGCCAATGGGCTTGTCGTTAATGAAGTTTACGTATTGCAGAATGGTAAGTGCACTAATTT
>SFDX01000029.1 GCA_004557455.1 Akkermansia muciniphila
GTGGTACCCCCTTCTCGACACCAAGTAAGCCTTTCTTGGTCAGACTAACGGGGCTGAAGGTATTGTTGCATTTTCTATCGTCTGTGTCAAGCCTTTTTTGCGGTCTCCCACTCCGAGAGGCTCCGAGCAGAGCGAGGGGACTCTCGGAGTGGAAGGTGCCTCTGCCCGATCTTCTCCCTCCGATCCTGCTCCGCCGGATGTAGATTTGAGTTGCTCCGCAAGCCATTCGTCGGGAGATAGGTTTCCAAGCTCCTGATGCGGACGCTCCTCGTTATAGTATTTTATCCATTTACCACACACCCCGGCAGCCTCCTCCATGCTCTCAAAGTCATGTAATAAAAAACATTCATGCTTCAGGCTCCTCCAAAAGCGTTCCATCCGAGAATTATCTTGCCATCTGCCTCGTCCGTCAAGGCTGATCTGCACGCCGAGACCCATTATTCTCGACTGCCACTCTCGGGATGTGTATTGACTGCCCTGATCCGTGTTAAAGACCCGTGGAAGCAGACCACTCTCCAAAGCCTTATCAAGAGTCTCGAGACACAGATCGGTTGTCATATTCGGTCCGATGCGCCACCCAAGAATCTTGCGGCTGGCCCAATCCAAGACTGCACAAATATAATAGTGTTTGTTTTTGATCTTTACAACAGTAATGTCACTGCTCCATACATCATTAGGGTGCAAATATCCCATATCCCTTACAATATAAGGGTATTTCACGTCTTCGGGATGTGCTCCATATAATGTTTTCTGTGATCTATTATAGATGGTTCGAAGTTGCATTTCCCGCTTTAGTCTCATCAGCTTTTTAGGGCCGATGTTCAGACCGTATTTCTTCCGGAGGAGCATTGGTAGCCTCCTTCTTCCCAGACATGGATCCACCTGATAAGCAGTCTTTATCATTTCCTTAGCCTTATTCTCTCCGTCTTCATCCTTCTTCTGAGGTTTATAGTAGCTGCTACTGCGAGGTACCCCGAGCAATTCGCATTGACGGGTGCGACTGATCTCGGAAACATCTTTGTCGAGGAGCTGGGAACGCTGTTTCCCTACAACCCCGGCTTGCTCAGTAGGCTTAAAGATCAATCTTAAAGTATACCCAACCGGTTGAGGGCGAGTACAGGACATCTCCGGAGGCCGGTGATTTGAGGATGCGTGATTGAAACGCCTCATCTTTGGTCCAATCATGGATGGCTTTACCGGGACTCACCTTGGACTCCGCGTGCTCGCCGCCCTGTGTCTGAGGCAGGGCTTGGGTGGGAAGACGGAAAAAGCCTTCAGCGCCGTACTCGGGATCCTGATCCGGTATCGTGAAGCGGTCCGGTTCTCTGCCTGTGTGCTTGTTGATGATCCTCACGGACGCATCTGATATATCACCGGAATCGACGTTGAACAGTTTGCTGATAATCTCTGTATCCTCGTTGTTCTTCTCGAAGAAATCGCACCCCGGGACCATGAGTATCAGGGCTGCCATAACAGAAGATATCATGCGTTTCATCGTGGGCAGGCGGAAAGAAAACGGGGAGCGCCTCGGGAGTAAATGAGGGCTCCCCGTATGGTAAAAGGAAGGGGCGAAGCCTTAGCCGTTGACGCGGCCGAGGTAGGAACCGTCCTCCGTCTTGACGGAAATCTTCTGGCCGGCGGAGATGAAGAGCGGCACCTGCACCACGAGACCGGTGGTCATCGTCGCGCTCTTGTACACATTGTTGGCAGAGTTACCCTTGACGCCCTCGGGAGCCTCCGCGACCTCCATGGTGATGGCGGCGGGCAGCTCGATGGAGCACACCACCTCGTCCGTGAAGAGCAGCACATAGGAGTTACCCTCGATGAGGTAGAGCTTGACGGGCTCCACGATATCCTCCGGCACGCAAACGTCCTCGTAGGTCTCGGTGTTGAGGAAGTGGTAACCCATACCGTCGACATAGGAGAACTCCATCTCCTCGCGGCTGAGCATGACGCCCTCGAGGAAATCGTTGGAGGTGAGGCGGAGGTTGTAGTCCTTACCGGAAGCGATGCTGCGGATGGTCATCTGAACGTAGGAGGCCATGCGCGGGGGAGTCTTGAGCTGACTCTCGCGAACGACGCAAATGTCGCCGTTGTAGTTGACGGCGTGCCCTTTGCGGAGCTGAATTACGGGAACTTTTGCCATAACGCCGCGCAAGGTAGCAGACTTTCGCGAGATAGTCAAGATTTTTTTACGATATTTTGCGCTATTCCTTGCAAAAAGGACGGCCTGTGATAGAATGGGGGCACGATGAGTGACGCGGACCAAGGAGCAAACGAGCGGAGTCGGGTAGACGAATGGCAGCGCAGGCTGCTCGACATCTCCCTGCGGAATGACCTGTTGAACACACGGATGACGACCCGGCAGATTGAACTGCTGGTACCGGATGCCGCCGAGCTGGAGGACGAATTGGCAGCGGGTCGGAGCTTTTGCATCGAAGAAGCGAACGGCGACCAAGTAGCAGCCGGAGCCCTGAAGAAAGGGCGCCTGCTGGCCACGAGCGGGGGCCGCTTGCCCCTGCCCCGCCGCCTGCAAAAACTCTACCGAACCGCCCGCACCAACTTGGAAGAAACCGGATCCGCCGCCCTGTACGTTGCTATCGGCTACCTGCGCTGGAAGCCTGCGGACAAAGCCGACAAGGAATGCTTGGCCCCGCTGGTGCTGGTACCCGTGGAGATACGCCGCAGCGGCACGCAATACCGCTTGGAGCAATCCGGCGACGGAGAAGGCCCCCGCTTCAACATGACCCTGCTGGAAATGCTGCGCCGCGACCGCATTCTGCTGCCGGAGCTGGAAGGCGAGCTGCCCGCCGACAAACGGGGGGTGGATGTGCCGCAGATCATGGCTCTGGTGCAGCAGCGCGTGAGCCACATGGACGGCTGGGGCGTAGAGAACCGCGCCTCCGTGGGCATCTTCTCCTTTGCCACCTACCTGATGTGGAAAGACCTGACGGAACGCCACACGGAACTGTTGCAGAACGACATCGTGCGCCACCTGGCAGCCACTCGCCGAGGAGCCTTCCCCGCAGGGGCGGATTTCCCGAAGGTAGCAGACATCGAGGCACAGCTCCCCCCCGAAGCCTTCGCCCTCCCCGCGTCGGCGGACGGCACCCAACTCTCCGCCGTGTTAGCAGCGGAGCAAGGCAAGAGCTTTGTCCTGATCGGCCCGCCCGGCACGGGTAAGAGCCAGACCATCACCAACATCATCGCCCGCTGCCTGGGAGCGGGGAAAACCGTCCTTTTTGTGGCAGAAAAATCCGCAGCCCTGCAGGTGGTGTACAAACGCCTGTGCCGCATCGGACTGGGCGATTTCTGCCTGCGCCTGCACTCCAACAAAGCCAACAAGGGCGAGGTACTCCGCCAGTTTGACAGCGTGCGGAGCATGACGGTGGAATTCGATGCCGCCGCACAGCAACAGAATCTGCAACAACTGGCCGAAAAGCGCACCCGCTTATCCGCCGTACACAGCGCCCTGCACACCCGGCGAGCCGATGGGAGCACCCTGCTGCATGAAATGATAACGGAGCTGGCGGGCCGCGACCTTCCCGAGGTACCCACCGCCCCCCTGCGGGAAGACGCCGAGACCCTCCGCACCCTGCAACAGACCGCCGAGCAGCTGGATACCCTCGCCGAGCCCCTGCGGAACTACTTCGGCACGGCAGCCATGGGCCTGAAACTGCCCGCCGGCTGCACCCCCGCCGAGGAACAGACAGCAGCCGCCCTGATGCGCTCCCTCCGGAAAGCGGAATGCGCCTGCGATGCCGCCCGCGCGGAACTCTGCGCCGCCCTGAACCTGGAGTCCACCTCCGCCGCCAACCCGGAGACCGATACGGCCCTGCTGAAAGTCGCCGAACTCATCCCCGGCGGCAGCGCAGCACGCCCCCTGCCCGCCGAAAGCCTCCTGCGCCCCATGCGGGACTACGCCGCCGCGCAGGCGAGCCTCTCCGTGCCCTACACCGAGGGAGCCGAGATGCAGGACGACCCCGCCGAGCTGCAACGCCGCTGGCGAGAAGCCGCCGTCTGCTTCGCCCCCATCCGCTGGTGGAAACAGCGCGGCCTGCGCCGTAGGCTGGCCGTGCTCGCCTACCCCAACACCCCCACCGCCCCGGAGACGGACTTGGCGGCCCTGGTGACCATGCGAAAGGCACGGGAAGAAGCTAACGCCCTACTGACAGAGCGCGCCTCGACCGAACGCCCCGCCGCCGTCCTGCGCGAGGCGACCTGCCAAAGGCAAGCAGCACGGAAAGCAGCGGAAGCCGTCTGCGACCCCGAGCTGCTGCCCACGAACGCCGAGCAAGCCGGCGAGCTGGCCGATGCCATCGAAGGCGACCCCCTGCTCTGCCGACAAATCGCCCTCTGGAAAGAAGCCGAAGCAGCGGCCCGCGCGGCGGGATTCGGCATGGTGCCCGACTGGCTGCTGAACGCCACCTGCGCCCCCGGAGAAGCGGCACGGCTGGCACGCACGGTATACGCCCGCAACGCCACCCGCCGCGCCGTGCAGGCCTCCCCCGAGCTGGCCCGCTTTACCCCGCTGATGCACGAGCGACTCGTCGGCGACTTCTGCGACAAAGACAACGAGCTTACCGAGCGGACGAGCACCGCCATACGCCACGCCCTGTGGCAGCGCAGCATGCAGCTGAAAGACCCGCGCTACGCCGAGGAGCTGAACATCCTGCAACGCGAACTCACCAAGAAACGCGCGCAGATGCCCCTGCGGCGGCTGGTGGAAAATCTACCGAACCTCATGCCCCTGCTCAAGCCCTGCATGCTCATGAGCCCGCTCTCCGTGGCGCAATTCCTCAACATGCGGAAGGAGCCCTTCGACCTGGTCATCTTCGATGAAGCCTCGCAGATGCGCGTATGCGGCGCCGTGGGGGCGCTGGCCCGCGGCAAAAACGCCGTGATTGTGGGCGACCCGCACCAGATGCCCCCCACCGACTTCTTCTCCGGACGCGACGAGGAGGACGAAGACGACGAAGAGACCGAACACGACTTGGAGAGCATTCTGGACGAATGCCTGGCCTGCGGCGTGCCGAGTATGCAGCTGCAGTGGCACTACCGATCCCGCGCGGAGCAGCTCATCGCGTTCTCCAACAACCGCTACTACGGCGGCGAACTGGTCACCTTCCCCGCGCCGCAAACCCGCAACACGGCCCTGCAACTGCACCGCGTGCGCGGCGTGTACCGCAAGGGCAGCACCCGCACCAACCCGCAGGAAGCCGCCGCCCTGGTGGAACATGTGGTGAGCACCCTGACTGCCCCGGGGTTCGTTTATACGGAGATGACCAGCATCGGCATCGTCACCTTCAATAACAAGCAGCAGGAACTTATCGCCGACCTGCTCGATGAAGCCCGCGCGGCGAATCCGGCGCTGGACCGATTCTTTGACGAAGAGCTGCCGGAGGCCGTGTTTGTGAAGAATCTGGAAAGTGTGCAGGGCGATGAACGCGGCATCATCTACTTCTCCACCACCTTCGGGCGGGACAAAGACGGATCCATGTCCATGAACTTCGGTCCGCTGAACAAACAAGGCGGCGAGCGACGCCTGAACGTGGCCATCACCCGCGCCCGGGCGGGCATGCACGTCTTCACCTCCATGGATCCCGAGGACATCGACACCACCCGAACCTCTGCACAAGGCGTGGCAGACCTCCGGGGCTTTTTGGAGACCGCCGCCAAGGGAACACCTGCCGTAGGCAACATGAAGAACGCCGAAGGCACCGGGCTGTCAGGTCAGGTGGCGGAAGGCCTGCGTGGGCTGGGCTGGGAATGCCGCCGCTGCCCCGGTGCCACGGGGATGCAGGCCGATGTGGCCGTGGTGCATCCGCAGGAACCCGACCGCTTCCTAGCCTTGGTGCGCACGGACGGAGACGGCACGCCGCAGAGCACCCGAGACCGCGTGAAACAGCGCGATCTGGTACTGGCAGAGCTGGGCTGGGATGTGCTGCACCTGTGGGCCGCAGACTGGTGGCGCAACACACAGGACGCCCTCGCGCGCCTGGATGCCGCCCTGCATACCCTGGTGAAGCGCGGCCCCAAACCCGCCCGCGAGTGGCCGGATCTGCTGGCCGACAGGGCCCCCATTGCCGATGAAGCGGAGGAAACAGAGGAGGAAACCACGGGAGAAACAGCCCCGCCATCGGCCTACGAGGCCTATGTCCCCACGCACAAACTTACCTCCAACCCCGCCACTTGGGAGCGCGCTGTGCTGCAGGCCGTGCGCACCGAGGGACCGGTGACCGCCGAACGCCTGGCGCAGGCCCTGAGCGGCGAGGCCAAGCTCTCCGCCACCGCCCGCTCCACCGTGTTCCGCGCCGCCGTGGACACTGCGACGGCACTGGAGACACGGCAGCAACTCATCACCGAGTGGGAGCAGGACGGCACGGGCGGCACGCAGCGCGTCTACCGACTTCCGGAACAGGACGCCTTCCGAGTCCGCACGGCGGGCCCCCGCAGCATGGAACAGATTCCGCCCTCCGAGGTACGAGCCCTAGGCAAACAGGTGTGCGAAACAGAGGCCCTCTTCCCGACCTCGGAGGCGCACATCCGCCGCGTTGCGAAGCTGCTGGGACTGCGCGCTACCGCCGGAACCAAGGACACCCTGGCCCGCCTGCTGCGCGAAGAGTGAAGGCAATTTCCCCCGCATGCCGCCGTTTTGCTTTGACATCCGGACGCCGAATGCGTATAATAGCCGCGCATGAGTGCCATTTTCAACCCGGAAGACTACTTCCGCCGTTACACCGTGGAGGAAATCTTCGGTGCCGGGGCGGAGTGTGAGGTAGACTTGGGCTGCGGCGACGGCGGCTTCCTGCTGCAAATGGCCCAACACTACCCGGAGCGGCGTTTTCTGGGGGTGGAACGGCTGCTCGGACGCATCCGCAAGGTGTGCCGCGACAGCGAGAAACAGGAGCTGACGAATGTGAAAGGCCTGCGCGCGGAGAGCCGCTACTTTCTGGAGTGGATGATAGCACCGGGTAGCATTCGGCGGCTGCACTACCTCTTCCCGGACCCTTGGCCCAAGGAGCGCCACCACAAGAACCGCTTGGTGCAGGGGAGCCTGCTGCCCATCATGCACCGCGCCCTCGCCCCGGGAGGTGAGTTACTCTTCAAGACGGACCACGAGGACTACTACGAATGGGTGTGTGAGCTGCTGGACGAAAGCCCGCTCTTTACGCGGGCAGAGTGGGATGCGCCCTTCTACCCCAAGACGGATTTTCAGCTGCAATGGGAGGCCATGGGGAAGGAAATTCACGCCGCAAAGTATATCAAGAACGATGAGCTTTGACCTGACCACCACGGACCCGAGCGGCGCGCGACTGGGCACCCTGCACCTTCCGCATGGGGATGTACCCACCCCCATTTTCATGCCCGTGGGCACGCAGGGGACGGTCAAGACCCTGCACCCGGAGGACTTGGAAGCCTTGGGGGCACGCATCATTCTGGGAAACACCTACCACCTCTGCCTGCGACCGGGAGATGAAGCTATCCGCGACTTGGGCGGGCTGCACCGCTTCGCCGGCTGGGAGAGGCCCATCCTGACGGACAGTGGGGGCTTCCAAGTGTGGAGCCTCGCGCGCCTGCGCAAAATTACGGAGGAAGGGGTGCGCTTCTGCAACCACATCGATGGGGCGTACATGATGCTCTCCCCGGAGCGCAGCATGGAAATACAGGCCAACCTGGGCAGCGACATCGCCATGCTTTTCGATGAATGCCCGCCCTACCCCTGCGACCGCAAGTATGCGGAGAAATCGCTCGGTTATACACTTCGCTGGGCCAAACGCTGCAAGCAGTGGGTGCAGAAGCACGAGCCGCAGACAGCGGGCTGCCCCCAGCAGCACTTCGGCATTGTGCAGGGCTCCGTCTATGCGGATCTGCGCAAGAGCTGTGCGGAAGAGCTGGCGGGCATGGATTTTGACGGTTACGCCATCGGCGGTGTGTCCGTGGGCGAACCGGAGGAGGAGATGCTGCGCGCCATCGAGAACACGACCCCCTATTTGCCCACGAATAAACCGCGCTACGCCATGGGGCTGGGTACCCCTATTCAGTTGCTGGAGATGATCGAGCGCGGGGTGGATATGTTTGACTGCGTGATGCCCACGCGCTTGGCTCGGCACGGCATTGCGATGACACCCGACGGACCGATCCACATCAAAAACGAGCGGTGGAAGAATGATCAGGCCCCGCTGGATGCCGAGGGCCACCCGCATGTGACCCGCTTCTCCCGCGCGGCGATTCGGCATTTCTTCCGTGCCGGGGAGATGCTGGCCCTGCGGCTGCTTTCGTTCCAAAATCTTCACTTCTATTTGCGGCTCATGGCGCAGGCGAGAAGCGCCATTGCAGCCGGTGAATTCGCTGCCTTCAAACGCAGCTTCATCTCGCGTTACCAAGCACATAACATACCATGAGTTATATCAACATTCTGGCCCAGGCTGCTCCTGCTGCCCCCGCCGCTCCTGCCGTCAATGCTGCCCCCGCCGCTCCTGCCGTCAATGCTGCTCCCGCAGCCCCCGCTGTCAACGCAGCCCCTGCCGCCCCTGCTGCACCGGCTGCCCCCGCCACGGGCACCACGCAGCAGCCCGCCAAAGCTCCGGCTCAACCCGCCGACCAGCAAGGGGGCGGTTGGTTCTCCTTCCTGCCGATCATCCTCATCATTGTTATCTTCTACTTCCTGCTCATTCGCCCGCAGCAGCGCCAGCAGAAGGAGGCCAAGAAGCGTGAGGCCAGCCTGACGCCCGGTCAGAAGGTGGTGACCATCGGCGGCATCCACGGCATCGTCCGCGAGGTGCTGGCGAACGACGTGCGTGTGGAGCTCGCTCCGAATGTGGTCGTTAAGTTCGCTAAGGCCGCCATTGCCCAGATCCTCACCAAGAATGAGGAGGGCGACAAAGAGTCCAAGTAATTGACAAACGCCGCCGTGCAGCAGGTCTATACACTCCCCGACCTGACCCCGCAGGTTCTTGCCTGCGGGGGGCGGCCCATCAAGCTCGGGGTGATCGGGAACCCGATTGCCCATTCCAAATCCCCGCAAATGCAACAGGCCGGCTTGGATGCGGCGGGGATTCCCATGACCTACGTGCGCCTGTTGGCCGGAACGGCTGCGGGCGAGTTCGAGGCAATGATGCAAGCCCTCGGGGAGCGGGGCTTCATCGGGCTGAATGTCACCATTCCTTTCAAGAAACAGGCGTATTTGCTGGCCCAAGAGAAGGATGAACTGACCTCCCTCTGCGGGGCCGGGAACACCCTGGTGCACCTGCCCGCCGGCGGATGGCGGCTGCACAACACGGATGGCCCGGGATTCGCCCAAGCGGTACGGGAACTGACAGGACATCCCCTCGGGGAGCTGCGGGTTCTGCTGCTCGGGGCCTGTGGCGGCGCGGGATGCGCCTTGGCCGCTCAATGTGCCTTGGCCGACTGCCCGAGGCTTTTCTTGGCAAACCGCCCGAAGCCTCAATTGACAGAGCTGGCAGAGCACCTGCGGGCGCAGACGGGAGGCCGGGTCGAGCCGATTGCCTTGGGAAGCGACGCCATGGCAGCCGCCGTTCGTGAGGCGGATCTCATCGTCAACGCCACGAGTCTCGGCCTGCACCGGGGAGACCCCCTGCCCCTTTCTCCGGACCTGCTGAGACCCGGGCAATGGGTATACGATATCGTTACGCACCCCACCCCATTCTGTGCAGCAGCTGCGGAACACGGCTGCCGCGCGGACTACGGCTTGAGCATGCTGCTGTGGCAGGGAGCCTTCGCCTTCCGCCACTGGTTCGGCACACTGCCGAATATCGCATCGATGCGGCGGGCCTTGGAGCAGGCCTGAGTCCCCGATATTTTAACGACGACGGCCTCGGCCTTTAGGTGACGCCGGAGGATTCCACACAGCGCGCAGTGCGGTGCTGTCTCGCATCTCAACCACCGCTCGGGCAGAATATCCACCATCCTCGGCGCGAGCATCCCGCTTAGCCCCCCGTTCCAAAAGGAGCCGAACCGTCTCAAGGCGGTCATACCAACAAGCAACCGTGAGCGGAGACATCAGCGAACCATCACGTCCGCAGGCCTCAATGTCAGCCCCGGCATCGAGCAGCTTCCGCACCATATCAACCTTACCCATGCGACACGCCAGCCAAAGAGCCGTGGCAGGCTGATGCTCGGAGACACGCGCCTCCTTATCAGCACCCTGCTCCAACAGAAAGTCGACAATCTCTGCCCTACCGGTGAGCGCAGCGACCATGAGGGGCGTATATCCGTATGAATCCCTCACCTCTGCGGACACCCCCTCCTTCAAACAGCGGCGCACGGCAGGCAGGTTACCGACCTCAATCGCGCGGAAAAATCTCATGTGGGCAATATAATCCTGCCCCGTTATCTTACTCAGACTACGAACGATGCGACCGCTGCGACACCCCATCACAGCCCGGCGGCACGACTCTGTAATCTGCGCTCCCTGCTCAAGCAGCAAGCGGACAGAAGCGGCATGACCACCCCGCACGGCAGCGGACAAGGGACACAGCACCCCCCCGCGCGTTCGATGTTCGCAGGGCGTGGCCCCATGCTTCAGCAGAAGCTCGATCACCTCCGTGTCCCCCCGCATACAGGCAGCCGTCAGGGGATCCAGAACATACGATGCACGATTCGGATCAGCACCCTTATCCAACAAATAACGGACAACATCGACATAACCGCCGAGGCATGCAACCAGAAGCGGCGTCTCACGTGTGTAGGGGTAGACATCCGGGTCCATGCCGTGTTCCACCAAATAACGCACCACGGGCAAACGCCCGTAGCGACAGGCCTCCACCAAGGGCATAAAGCTGCTTCCCTCGGCCCCCCAAATCGCATCCCAAGCCGGGCCCATGTGGGGGAACCCCTGCTCCACCAAGGGAAGAATTCCACCGGCACAGGCAGACAGGAAGACGCGGCAGTAATAAGGATCCGACACGTTGCATTTCTGCACCGGGAGCAATTTCTCCACCACCCGAGGGCAAGCACCCAAGCAGGCACACTCCATCACGGATATGCGGCGGCTCTGCCCCGGCAGCGTGGATGCCGTAGGAGAAGCACCGCGCTCCAGCAGCCGCAGCGCAAGGTCCTCCATACCGTTCAGGCAGGCAAACATCAGCGCCGTGCGCCCCGTGGACGCCTCCCTAGCCCGAGGGTCAGCCCCCTTTCGGAGCAGCAAATCAGCGATCTGTTCGTAGGCAGCAGCACGCGGATGCGCTGCAGGCTTCAACTTCCCGTGACTGCATCCGCAAGCAGTCGCCGTCACCAGCAAAGGGACACCGCCCGGAGACGCATTGGCCGATGCCCCGAGGGACAGGAGCTCGCGGACGGCCTCTGCATTTCCCTGAACACAGGCGCGGGCCATGGCCGGAGCAAGAGAATTTTTGCCGGCAGACGGCACGAGGCGTTTGAGCAAGGAGGCATGATTACCGACAGCGGCACACACCAAGGCGGTCTCCCCCTTCCCGGTCCGGACTCGCGTGTTGGCTCCCTTCTCCAGCAAAAAAAGGCACAGCGGCCCGGCCTCGGGATCCGTCAGGGCGCGGTGTAAGGCCGGGCTCTGCAGCTCCCTGTCGGATTTATCAAAGTCATTCACCCCGGCTCCTGCCTGCACCAAGGCGCGTATACAACGCTCCGATTTTTCGGCGCTGATACTACCGGGGGATAATTGGCGCAACAGTAAAAGCCGCTCGATGTAGGGATAATCCTTAGCGCTCTCCGTACCCTGTACCCAACGCTCAAAGTGCCTGCGAGTCTCATTGATGCAGCGGATTAAGGCGTCTGCATGCTGCGTACTGAGGCGGGCATCCTCCCTGCGGAACAGGGACAACTCGGTCCGGGGGCTCAGGAGGTCATCACTCAATTCATGATAAATATCGACCGGGGACGGTACGGCCTGCTCCACCTGCTCCGGAGCAGCCGTAACAAGCGGGACAGCTCCGCCCAACACCGGAAGAAGCGGCAGAATGTATCGAATATGCTTGAACAAACTCACCCCGAATTGACTCATGACGGGGAAGCACCTTACTCGATGGCCTCTGTTATGTCAAGCGTGCTTCGTGTCATGAAGCATGCACCCCTCCTTTGCATCGCATTTCCGGTTGTTATGGTCTTCTTTTCTTAAAAATAGGGAAAAATTGTAAGAATTAGCTTGACAAAAGCATCGGAACAGTGCATAACGCGCCTGCCGTGCGTGGGATTGCACGGACTAAACAACACGACATATGATGCGTTTCATTCATCTTGCAGCGTTGGTTACCATGGCAATGGGCTTTTGCTCCTGCCAGCGGGTCGATGATGTGGTAGGAACCTACCGCTTCGGCGGGGCGTCTAACGCAATCTCGCCCACGGAATTCGTCAATCAAGGTCACTGGGACGCGGCCGGTGCGGCCACAGCCACGGGGGACCGCTGCATTGTTGTTGACACCGCGCTTCAGCAGGTCTCCTACTACATCGGCAACAGCAAGGTGGGCTTCTCCACCTGTTCTTCCGGCCGAGCGGGTCATGGCACCCCGGGCGGAACCTTCAAGGTGTTGGCGAAGGACGCCACGCATAAGTCCTCCACCTACGGCAGCGTGGTAGATGCTGCCGGCAACACACTCATCTCTTCCTACACGGCGGGCCAGCCGATACCCGCCGGCGGTCGCTACAAAGGCGCGGACATGAACAACGCCCTCAAGCTCACCAATGACGGCATTTGGATGCACGAAGGCTTGGTAACCGCTGCCCCGGAGAGCCACGGCTGCATCCGCCTGCCCAAGCGCATGGCAAAGATTTTCTTCGACAACACACCCGTTGGAACCAAGGTTATTATACGATAAGCTTACCATGAAAACAACTCACCTCATGCTTGCTCTGCTTTGCGCAGCGGGCTCTCTCTTCACCTCCTGCAAGTCCACGAAGACCCCCGAGTCCGTGATCGAGCAGCAGAATTTCGAATCCGCATACGAGAAGTTCGTGCAGACGACGAAGGGCTACCCCGCCGTCATGTCGTGCTACATCGATGAGGAGCTACTGAAGCAGGCATCCCACACCTGCCCCATCTACATCTGCCTGTCGCAGCAGCGCGGGCGCTTGTATGTGAACAATCAGGTGGCAATGGATTGGCCGGTCTCCACCGGTACGTCCGGGCACCCCACCCCCACCGGCAAGTACAAGATTCTTTCGAAGGATGTTGACCATGTATCTGCCAGCTATGGTCGGCTTTACAATGCGTCCGGTCGCTGCATCAACAGCAATGCCACACCGGCCACTCCCGTTCCGGAGGGCGGCAAGTTCGTCGGCTCTCCCATGCCCTACTACCTCCAGCTGACTTGGGATGGTGTCGGTATGCACACGGGCAAGGTGATTGCCGGCCGTCGGCTGTCGCACGGCTGCATCCGCACGCCTAACATCATTGCCAAACGCCTCTTCAACATTGCTCGCGTCGGCACCCGCACGACAATCTGTCAGGCCGTTGAATCTGCCTATCCGGTGTTCAAAACTCGCCCGCTTACCGATGAGGAGCATGCCAAGATAGAGCAGGCCCGCAAGGAGGCGGAGGCCAAGGCCGCCGCAGAAAAGAAGAACGCCTAACGCCCGTTCGGATGAGCACGCACCAAGCGCCCATTACTTTTTATAACCGCTATACACGCGCACTCGAAACCGAGAAGGTTATGGGTGAGCGGGCCATGCAGTGGGTATACGGCACTTGGTCCGGCAACGTTGCCCTGCATCTTCTGCTCAAGCGTGCTTTTTTCTCCCGGCTCCTCGGGGCGATGAAAAACTCGCGCAGGAGTGCTCGTTCCATCCCGGCCTTTGTGGAGGAATACGGCATCCGGATGGAGGATTATGTCGTCCCGGAGGGTGGTTTTTCCTCCTTCAACGACTTCTTCTACCGCCGCCTCAAACCGGGTGCTCGACCCATCTGCGCCGGGGAGGACACCATCGCCGCACCGGCGGATGCCCGGCATTCCGCATGGCAGGATGTGTCACAAACAGAGGGCGTATTCATCAAAGGGCAGGCCTTTGACCTCCCTGCCCTCCTCGGCGATGCGGAGTTGGCGGAACGCTATGCGCACGGCACGCTCCTGCTCTCCCGCCTCTGCCCGGTAGACTACCACCGCTACCACTTCCCCGTCGCCGGCACCCCGGAGCCAGCCATCCGCATTCCCGGCCCCCTCGCGAGCGTCTCTCCCTACTGCCTCCGCCACCGCCTCTCCTGGCTCTGGACCAACAAGCGCGAACTCACCATCCTCCGCACCCCTAACCTCGGTGATGTTCTCATCCTCGCCGTCGGTGCCGTCGGGGTCGGTGCCATTCACCAAACCTACACCCCCCACTCCCCTGTCGCCAAGGGCGATGAAATGGGCTACTTCGCCTTCGGAGGCTCTACCGTCATCACTCTCTTCGAGCCCAACCGCATCAGACTCTCCCCCGACCTCGCCCAAAACTCCTCCCGCTGCACGGAAACCTTCATCCGCCAAGGCGACGAAGTAGGGAGGATTACGTACACTTTCTCATAAACTTATTAAATGAAACATATCCTTGCATTCTGTAAAAGGGAAGCATCTATTCTTCTCTTCCTCTTTCTTCTCTTATTATTCTGTTTTTTGTCTTACTATGACTATCAGAAGGATTTTCTGGCAGGTAGGAATTGCACATGGTGGATGGCAAGCCTTTCTTTTGCCACGCGTATTCTTACGTTCTCTCTTCTACTTCTCAGCGCAGCAAAATCAAGAATTGTTGCCTATGGGATCATGCTTCCTCTCTTGCTCTTATACAGCATAATTGCTGTCGTTAGTTGTATTTTTTCACATTATTCGACAGACAGTTTTGTTTTTATGATTCTACAAACGAACTGGAACGAGTTCGTTACAGTAACCCCGGCTTATCTTTTCGTCGCAGTTCCTTGTCTGACTCTGTTCTACATTTTCACTATAAATCTATACAGAGCAAAAACTGTCTTCACACAAATACCTGCAAAATGGGTTATTCCTTTCTTCTTTTTATTCTCTCTCGGCATCTCATATGGTTTGTTCCGTGCAACCTTGGCTTATCCACACACCTTGTCGCACTTGGTTTATGACGATTCACCTGAGCCCAATAGTAATTATCGTCAGCATTTGGCTAATCACCTGTTTTCCGAATATAAACATCAAACCTTTCTCATGGGGGCCTACTCTCCCTTTCACAGATTCACTTCATTGATTTATTCCCATTCTCTATACTATTGGCGCCACCCAGAGCAATTATTGAGCTCAGCATCGCTGGATTCGACAAAATCCAGCGAATTCCGAAATGAGATTATTATTTTGTATGTAGGTGAGTCCTACAGAGCAGATCATGCTTCGTGGAATGGGTATTATCGACAAACTCTTCCAAAACTTAGTAAAATAAAAGCGGAGGGGAAGCATCTTTTACTGAATTTTCCTCTTTTTTCCTCATTTGCGACATCTACTTATCAGTCTCTGTACGGCATTCTAACGGACGCGCATGAATCGAAACGCAAGGCATCCTATGACTCATTCTTAGGCATTCTCAAGAAACAAGGAATTTGCTCCGCGGTTGTCTCGCGTGGGGACAATTGGCCAAACTCATATCAGTTTAAGCCTGTTCTCAATTCATCAGACCACATTTTTGTTCTTCGGGGAGACGTATCAAATGATGATTTTGTCAAGAAATTGGAGGCTATAATTGACAAAAACTCAACCTCCCCCACATTTATCTTCATTAAAGATGAGCTTGGACACTACCCCTATGGTCATGAGCCTCAGTTTTCAGTTTTCTCGGGGTCTTCTCGCAGAGAAATCGATAACTATGATAACACCCTCTTACAAGTGGATGACATCCTTTCAAAAACCATTGAATTGCTTGAGGATAAGAAAGCTGTTATGATATACGTTTCCGACCACGGAGAGTTTCTGGGAGAAAACGGGAAATGGCTTCACTTGGGAGAACTCTCCGACAAGAGTTTACGCCACATCTTTGCATTTGCTTGGATCTCCGACAAATATAGGAACGCTCATAAAGACATTACAAACTCTTTTCTCAATAAAATGGAAACGCCTTTATCTCATGATCATCTCTACCACACAATACCGAGTATGTTCGGCATCAATTTTTCCACTCAAGACGCACAACTAAACATCTCTAAATAGGCTGAAACTGATCATCAGAGCAAGCTTACGTATTTACTCAAAATAGATCATTGCCGTCCCATAAGGGGCAAACGGGTGGCGTAGCCGGGATGCAGGAAAAATTTGGCGGATGACAGAAATGGTGCTTTGAGATTGGCCGACTACAACTCATAATCGGTGTGTGAACAAAAACACCCAAAAGAGGGCATCAAAATTGCCCCCAGAGCTTTCAGCATATGGAGCCACATTGTGAGCATGCTATACTGCCACATGTCTCATTGCATCAGACTCAATGATATATGCGACGGTTTGTAGAACTTTCTCGGAAATCTGAACGCCATCAGGAATGCCACGGCCCCTCACAGGAACACATTATCGCATGCCAATCGCACAAGGGATGCAGCCGTCATCAAAAAACTCTTCTGGCACGTCTTGGAGCATTATCAGGTACCTATCCGGCCCTCTTCAAGAAAGGCGGAAGAAGTTATTTCAGATTACCCCATCGCTTCAAGAGGGCGATCCTAGCCATCGATTCAACCACCATCGAGCTGATTGCGAAATACATGGATTGGGCAAAACATAGGAAACACAAGGCCGCAGCAAAGGTTCACGTAGCATTGGATCTGATTTCGTTCATCCCGATACGTATTATCAGCGATTCGGCAAATCATCACGATGGCAGCTACATGAGCGAATTTTGTGTCAACATGAAGTCTGGAGACATCGCTGTGATGGATAGGGCTTACGTCTATTAAGCTCAACTTAATACACTAACAGAAAAGGGCGTCTTTTTGGTCACAAGGAGCAAATCTAATACGAAGCTTACAGTTATCGAAGAGCGCAACAAAGATAAGCGGAATGAGCAGGCCGAGTCAAAACATTATCCTATCATTCTGAGAGATGAGGTGGTTGAGTTGGACGCCAAGAAGAGCCATGCCGTTATCCGAAGCACTTCAGACGAGTTGAGGCTAAGGTTCTGGACAGCAAAGGGGCGGAGATAACAGTGAGCTTCCTGAGTAATAATCTGAAGTGGGCAGCATCGAGCATCTGTGATTTGTATCGTTGCCGATGGGGGATAGAGACTTTCTTCAAAGAAATCAAGCAGACGCTTCAGATCCGTACCTTTGTCGGCTTCAGTCGCAACGCTATCGAGTGGCAGATATGGAGCGCGTTGCTGACCTACCTACTCATGCGCATCATGGCCTTCCAGAGCTTTTGGACGCGCGACTTCAAGCATTTCTTTACCCTGATGAAGGGGGCCCTCTGGGCCAAACGTTCGGTGCAGCTTATAGTGAGCAGATATGGGACAGCAGGGGGTCCACCGATGCTATTTCTCACTATTTATCAATTTCCTATTCCTAAACCTTTTTCAAAACCTACAGACCATTAGTCCAGTAATTACGTGGCTCAGAGGTGTAATTTCTCACCCCTGTGGGACGGCAATGATTTGAGAACAACCTTTACCCATGCATTCCTCTGATCTCGATATCAAAAGAGGATTTTCTTAGAAGGAGCGACTACACACACAGGCATGTCTTACACAACGAAAAAGGATACTCCTCTACAGGGGATGATGTCCTGAACCGTGGTGTAGAAAAACGCTTTGGCCGCGAATCCATTATATATGTATCGGACAATTGAAACAGACATCCTTCCATCTCACAATCTCCAGGAGTAGACTGTGAGATGGACCAGATGGGGAAGCCTACTCCCCCAAGATACGCTTGGCTATGGTGTGGATGTCACCTTGCGGGGTGAGGAGAAGGGGGATGTCGGAGTCGGGGAAGGCGAGCTCGATTTCATCAACGTTCTTGTTCTTCTCGTAGCCGGTGGCCACGGCTTCACCGTTGTTGGTAGTGGTACCTTCGCCGGCGCGGCCGAGTTCGTCGGCAGAGGCGGTGCCGCCGAGTTCGCGGAGGCGGGATTGGAAGAAGGCCTCCCAGCGGTGGTAGTAGTAGTGCGACATCAGCTCCGAGAACTGGCGGTGGGCGTAGTCATCCAACTGCCCGATCACGGGTGCCCAAGTGGTGATGAGGCGCTTGACGGCGCGAGTCATGGCCGCCTTATCCTGCGAAGTAGTGCCACGATTGGCAGCACCGCGCAGGAACTCACCGAGGAGGAAATCCTTCGACGTGGCCAACACCTCGGCAGAGTCCTTGATGAGAGCCAAGAAAGCCTGATACTCCTTCGTGAAAGCCGCCACATCCTTCGCCGTGAAAGCCGCCTTGCACGCCGCCAGCCGCACGCGCGCACGGTCAGCAATCACCTGCCGACACAAATCCGTCAGGTCATAGCGATACGTCCCCGCCTCCATAGGCCCGGCAGCCAGTAATTTCCGCAGAGCCTCCTCCACATCCTTGGGATCGTAGTACATATTCGGATCCGACCACGTACTCGCCTTACGCGCATCGAGCGAAGGCCGGGCGCACAGGATACTCTCCAAGCACCCCTCCCGGATCGACTTAGGCGCATACACCGAGCGAGTGAGCAAGCGGAACGCCTCCTCCGCCTGCGGCGACTCCTTACCATAGCGCGACTTCACATAGCGCTTGATAAAAGCCTCCGTATCAATCGGCCCGCCGCTGTTCATGCGGTCATGGAACAGCTCATAGTAGAAGGGATTCGTCTCTACACCCTCCGACAGCAACCCGAAGCCCGATGCCCCGCCCATATCCACCGGCAACCCCGCGACCATCGGCACACCGCCGTAGAGCCCGTGATTGCCGCCGAAATTCAGCAACTCGCACCACACATAGGGCAGGCCGTTGTAATTCTTCTTCGGCGACTTGGCCGCCATATTCTTCTCCAAGGCCAGAATCAGCGTACGCTTGGGATCCACCCCATCCAGCAGCGCCTTGGTAGGATTATGCCCCCAAGCCTGCACCAGCCACAGCGACTTCCCCGGCATGGCAGACTGCACCGCACGAGCCGCCGCCGTAACATCTACCCCCTGAGACTTACCGCCCTCGTGGAACAAATCGCCCCCGAAAGCCTCAGCCTGCACGCCGTATACACTCTTCAGCTTGTTATACCACAGCGCCGCCACACGCGGGAAAGCCTCGCAGGTGGGGTCCAGCACAGAAGGACGCACAAAGTGACCGCACCAGTTCCCCTGCGGCAGTACATGAGCTCCCGCCGGGGCAAAATCATGCGGCAGGAAACCCACATACCCCTGCAGCACAGGCTCCATTCCCAGGGACTTCAAACGCTCTACCATGAAGCGCCCCAGCTCGGCCTCACTCTCGATCAAGGTATCACTCACCGGACCGCCCGCGCCCTCCAAATTACCCATATTCCACCAAGCAGCGAAAGCCGGGTTGGCAATGTAGGCCCGGATCTTCTCCGGCGGGCACCCGAGCTCCTTCAGGAACTCCGCCGTCACCTTCTCCAGCCCGGGAGTCACCAACATATAGTGATACCCATTCAGCGCCAAGCGGTCAATCTCCTTCCCCCAGCGCTCCTTGTCCCAATGCACGCCGGTATAGCTGAGGGTGCAGTAGTTCAGCGCATAGTTATACGGAAGCGTTGCCGGCACGGTTACAGGAGTCTTCGGCAGATTCACCATCGCTCCGGACGCCACACAGCTACCATGGTCCCCGTTCCAAGAGAGATGCACCCCGGCCAAGTGGCGCAGGTAGTACCCATAGCCGCGCACCGCCTCCGCCGTATTCGGGGCGGCAATCAGCAGATTACCCCCGGACTCGGAAAGCACCGCCGTCTTCAGCGCCGGGTCAACACGGAACAGCACCAGCCCGTCCGCCTCCGGAGTGACGCGCGCTACCAGCGCCGCAGCCTCCGGCAGAGGGCTCACCATCACAGAAGTCCACTCGAAAGCGGGGGTCTTCCCCTTATCCCGGCATGCCCCCAAAGCAAGAGCCAGAGCACACACACACACAGCACAACGCACCACCCGAGTATCCCGAATCATAGACGAAAAAGTATTCATATCTCACCCCATCTTTACCACAGACAGCCCGAAAAAGCAAGCAAGAAACGCCGAGAATACGCTTTTTGCGCCGCATACACACAATGCACTTCCCCCCCGAACGGTTTTGCGCTATACTGGCGGCATGGCAAGCAATCACGAGCAGAAGGAGGTCAACTGGCGGGCATTCCGCAGCTTGGTCATCATCACCGCTGCCAATTCACTGAATGAGAAGGGCATCCAATTCATGCTCATTGCTCTGGGCATCTGGATGGTGGGAACCATGAACTTCGAGGTCGACCTGCAATACCCGCTGTCCGTGCTCATCGTGCTGCCTTTCGTCCTCTTCTCCCCGCTGGCGGGTTGGGTAGCAGACCGATGCAGCAAAACGAAACTCCTGCGCGCCACTGTCCTGCTGCAGGGCATCGTCATCTTGGGTGTGGCCGCCGGGCTCTTCCTGCACAGCCTGTGGATCACCCTGTTCTTCTTCAGTTGTTTCTGCGTGCAAGCCATGTTCTTCAGCCCCGGCAAGAAAGGCATCATCAAAAACCTAGTAGGCACGGAGCATATCGGCTTTGCCAGCGGCATCACCGAGATGGCCTCCCTGCTGGCGCTTCTGGTGGGGCAGATTGCTGCCCTGTCTATCGTCTACTACCTCCTGAGAAGCTGGGGCCCGGAAGCCGGATGGGAGGCAGCGGCGTGGCCGGCGCTCTGCTGCACGGGTATCGCCCTGTGGGTCATCTGCCTAGCCTTCCGCCTGCCCATGTTCCCGGCAGAAAGCAACCGCCCCTTCGAGAGGAATCTCCTGTGGCGCCACTTCGGCCAACTGCGCCTGCTGGGCGAGAAACGCGTGCTCCTGAACAGCGAGATCGGTATAGGTTATTTCTGGTTCATCGCCGGCACGGTACTGCTCATCGTACTGCAGGCAGCGGAAGAAGGCAACCCGGCGGCCGAAGGCTTCATGAACGTACTCGGGCAGCAGCAGGACTCCGCCCTCCTGATGATGTGGCTGAGCGGCGGCTCCGTACTCGGCGGCGTCATCGCCTCCCTCATCTGCGGCAAGAAGGTGCGGCTGTGGCTTGTACCCGCAGGCGGCTTGGGCATGGTGCTGGGCTGCACCCTGCTGGCTACGGCGGAATACGGCACGGTTCTCTTCTTTGCCTCCCTGTTTTTCACCGGCTTCATCGCCTCCGGTTATTTGGTGCCGCTGAATGCTCTGCTGCAGGACTGCGCGGATGACGACAAACGCGGAGACGTGATCGCCGCGGGCAACTTAGTCGACTGCTTCCTGGGCATGCTGGCCGTCGGCGTTCAGTTTTCACTCAAGCTGCTGGGCATCTCCCCCTCCGGGCAATTCGCATTCCTTGCCGGAACCAGTCTGATGGTCGCCATCTACCAAATATGTAATCTCAAAACGCTGCACCGTTGACCTTTCTTCCCCTCACCATGAAACGCCCCCTGCTCCTCCTCCTGCCCGCGGCCCTGCTGCTCGCGGGCTGTAACCTGCAAAAACTCGTGGACCGCAAATCGGCCGAGCTTGCAGCGCAATATGATCAACAACCCCTCTGGGAGGAGCTCCCCATCCGCACCATTTCCTGGAACCAAGCCCTCGCGATGATGGCCCGCAACAATGCCGAAATTCAGCGACTGGACCAGCAGATCGCTCAGTCGAAGCGCGACGAAACCTCCGTCTACACAGACCTCATCCCCGGCATGTCGTTCTACACCTACATGAACACCTCCCTGCACGACCTGGCCCGCCGACTGCCGAGCGACAATGTTAATTCCTCCATCAACGTCACCTTCAACCTGCCTCAACTCACGCAACTGCCCTACCGCGTCTACTCCGCCAAGGTAACCTCCTTTGCCAATATCAAAGCCCGCGAGGGCAAGGACCGGGAGATAACGGCAGCTCTCTACAAGGCCGTGCGCCAGGCAGAGTTAAATGAGAAACTCGCTGCACTGGACAAAGAACAGGAGACCCCCGAAGACAGCCCGGAAGAGCAATTCAAGCGCGCGAAAAGCGACACGGAAAACTGGCAAATGATGGCCAAAACCCTCGGGGACTACAGCGCACGCTGGGTCATCCTTCCCTCCGGTGTACCCCACGTTACCTGGGAATACTACCGGGACAAGGTAACCCGTCTCGACCCGCTTGTTATCTGCGGCTTCGTCATGCAGCTGGAGAAAGCACGCATGGCCCAATACAGCATCATGCTGCAATACCTGCCGACCATCAATACCAGCCTCTACAGCCCCTCCCTTTTCTCCTCCACGGGCGGCACCTACAGCGGCACGTTCATGGACAGCCGTGATACCAAAATCAGCCTGAGTGTCAGCTACACCCTGGACACCAAACTGCGGACCTGGGACAGCTACCAAAGGAGCAAGATGGAATACGACCTCGCCAAGCGAGAAGTGCGGGCCTCCATGTTCGAGCACAAAGTCAAGCTCAGCCAGCTGATGAACAGCGTGAAGGAATACCACAACTGGCGCGCTTACATGCACAAGCGCATCGCCCACCTCGAGAAGAGCATCCCGCAGAATGCCACCGAATATCTGGAACGCAGGAACGGCCTCATCAAGATGCGCCGCGAGCTCATTCAACAGGAAATCAACTCCCTGGAGAGCGAAGCGGCCCTGGTGCTCGAATACGGCATGCCCGGTGAATCGAGCAGGTAAGAATCCTTCAAAAAGCTTGACAAAGCGGCCTCTCTGTGGCATGATGGAAAGACACCGCTCACTTCAAGCAAACTCCGCGCATCAGCCATGAAAATCATCAAAAGGAACGGACAGATCTGCGAATACAACCGCGACAACATCCTGCGTGCTGTCTACCTGACCTTCCAGTCACTCGGCACGGGCATCCTGCCGCAGGAGAGCGAGATGCTGGCGGATGCCGTGGAAGACAAGCTACCGCAGGAGAGCGAGGAACCGCTGCCGGTGGAGACGGTGCAGGACTATTTGGAAATAGCCCTGATGGAGCGCGGTCATTTCGACGCGGTCAAGCTGCTCATCCTCACGCGCAGTGAGCGCACGAAGGCACGCACCGAGCGCGAAGGGCTGCTGCGCTATTTTGCGGGCTGCCCGAAAATTAACCGCTGTCTCAAGGAGCTCCAGCGCGAGTTTCCCGAGGAACTCTATCGACTGCCCCACCTCACCGCCAAATTCGCTACCTTTTACAAACCCGGCACCTCGCGCAGCGATGCCTTGGCCCTGTTGGTCAAAGCCGCAGCCGAGCTGACCACGCAAGACGCCCCGCGCTGGGAACACATCGCTGCCCGCTTTGTACTGCTGCGCTTTTACGAGGACCTGGAGGGCTACGAAGCCGACTCTGCCCTCACGAGCTACCCCGCCAAGGTCGCCTATCTGGTGCAGGAGGAGCTGTACGGGCGCTATATCACGGAAGCCTACAGCCGCGAGGAATTAGCAGAAGCGGCCGGCTTCATGAAACCGGAGCGGGACAAACTCTTCAACTACTCCGGCATCGAGCTGCTGATGAAGCGTTATCTGGTACACGACCGCTCCGGGCGCGTGCTGGAGACCCCGCAGGAGATGTTCCTGGGCATTGCCCTGCACCTGGCCATGAAAGAGCCGAAGGACCGCCTGCACTGGGTGCAACGGTTCTATGATATGCTCAGCACCCTGAAGGTAACGGTTGCCACCCCCACCCTCTCCAACGCACGCAAGCCCTTCCACCAGCTCTCCTCCTGCTTCATCGACACGGTACCGGACAGCCTGGACGGCATCTACCGCAGCATTGATAACTTTGCCATGGTGAGCAAATACGGCGGCGGTATGGGACTCTACTTCGGCAAAGTCCGCTCCTGCGGCAGTGCTATTCGAGGCTTCCCCGGGGCGGCCGGCGGTGTTATCCGCTGGATTCGCCTGGCCAACGACACCGCCGTAGCCGTGGACCAACTGGGCGTGCGCCAGGGAGCCGTGGCCGTTTACCTGGATGTATGGCACCGCGACCTGCCGGAGTTCTTGGGACTGCGCACCAACAACGGCGACGACCGCCTCAAGGCCCACGACGTCTTCCCCGCCGTTTGCTACCCGGATTACTTCTGGGAGCAGGCCCGCGATAACATCAACGGAGACTGGTACCTCATGTGCCCGCACGAGATCCGCATGGCCAAGGGATATTGCTTGGAAGACTACTTCGGCGATGAATGGAAGAAACGCTATCTGGACTGCGTGGCAGACGCCCGTATCCGCAAACGCGTCATCCCCGTCAAGGACGTCATCCGCCTCATCCTCAAGAGCGCCGTGGAGACGGGTACACCCTTCACCTTCAACCGTGACCTCGTCAACCGCGCCAACCCGAACAAACACCGGGGTATCATTTATTGCAGCAATTTGTGCACCGAGATTGCGCAGAACATGAGCGCCATCGAGTCCGTAGACCAGCGTATCGAGGAGGTGAACGGCGAGACCGTGGTCGTCACCGTTACCAAACCCGGCAACTTCGTTGTCTGCAACTTGGCCAGCCTCTCCCTGGGCCGCATCGATGTCTCGAATACCAAAGAGCTGCACTACATCACGGAAAGCGCCGTGCGCGCTCTGGACAACGTGATCGACCTGAACTTCTTCCCCGTGCCCTATGCCAAGGTGAACAACCTGCAATACCGCCCCATCGGTCTCGGCGTCAGCGGTTACCACCATATGTTAGCCCGCAACGGGATTCGTTGGGAGAGCGAGGAACACCTGCGCTTCGCCGACTCCGTCTTTGAGGAGATCAACTACGCCGCCGTTGCAGCCTCCTGCCGCCATGCGGAAGAAAAAGGAGCCTACGCCCTCTTCCCCGGCAGCGATTGGCAGACGGGAGAATACTTCACCCTACGCGGTTATACAGACGAACGCTGGCAGAAACTGCGGGAGCGCGTGGCCGCCCACGGCATGCGCAACGCCTACCTGCTGGCCATTGCCCCCACCAGCAGCACCAGCATCATCGCCGGCACCACCGCCGGCCTGGACCCCGTGATGAAGCGCTACTTCCTGGAGGAAAAGAAGACCGGACTCATGCCCCGCGTGGCTCCGGAGCTTTCCATGAAGACCTTCTGGTTATACAAGTATGCCCACCACATCGACCAAACGTGGTCCGTGCGCGCTGCGGGCGTACGCCAGCGCCACATCGACCAGGCGCAGAGCATGAACCTGTATATCACGAATGAATACACTCTGCGCCAAGTGCTGAACCTGTATATCCTTGCTTGGGAAAAAGGTGTTAAGACCATCTATTACATCCGTTCCAAGAGTCTTGAAGTAGAAGAATGCGAATCATGCGCCAGCTAATCAGAAAACCGCTTTTCAACCCCTCCGGTGATACGGAGGTCTCCGCCCGCCGCATCATCAACGGCAACACCACCAACCTCAACGACTTCAATAACATGAAGTACCCGTGGGTGAGCCGCTGGTACCGCCAGGCGATGAATAACTTCTGGGTGCCGGAGGAAATCAACCTCTCTGCCGATGTAAAGGACTACCCGCGCCTGAGCTACGAAGAGCGCCGCGCCTATGACAAGACGCTCTCCTTCCTCATCTTCCTGGACAGCATCCAGACCGCCAACCTCCCCGCCCTGGGGGAATATGTTACCGCCAACGAAATCAACCTCTGCCTCGCCATCCAATCCTTCCAGGAGGCCGTGCACAGCCAGAGTTACAGCTATATGCTGGATACCATCTGCGAACCGCAGAAGCGCAACGAGGTTCTCTATCAGTGGAAAGACGACGAGCACCTGCTGCGGCGCAATGAATTCATCGGAAACCTCTACAACGAGTTCCAGAAAGACAAATCCCCGGAATGCTTCGTGCGCACCGCCGTTGCCAATTATATTCTGGAGGGCATCTATTTCTACAGCGGGTTCATGTTCTTCTACAACCTGGGGCGCAACCACAAAATGCCCGGGTCCGCACAGGAGATCCGCTACATCAACCGCGATGAAAACACCCACCTGTGGCTCTTCCGTAACATCCTGCGCGAGCTTCAGCAAGAGGAGCCGGACCTCTTCACCCCGGAGATGGTCGAGACCTGCCGCGAGATGATACGCGAAGGCTGCGAGCAGGAAATTGCCTGGGGCCACTTTGTCATCGGTGATAACATCCCCGGTCTCTCTAAGCAGATGATTACCGACTACATCCGCTACCTGGGCAACCTGCGCTGCACAAACCTGGGCTTTGCCCCCATCTATGAGGGCTGCGAAGAAGAACCCGCCTCCATGAGCTGGGTGAGCCAGTACAGCAACGCCAATCTCATCAAGACCGACTTCTTCGAGGCGCGCAGCACCGCCTACGCCAAGAGCTCCGCTTTGGTGGACGATTTGTGAGTTTGTGCATACACGGTGCGTCATGTCGGAATACGGGCTTGACGCGCCGCCCCGCATGTGGGAAAATGCGGGCGAAGGCTATGAACGAACCGCGCTACACGATTTCCGACTTGGTCAAGAAAACCGGTCTATCTGTCCACACGCTGCGCTATTACGAGAAACAGGGGGTACTCCGCCGCGTCTCCCGAACCCCCAGCGGCCGCCGCGTCTACGGCGAGGACAGCTTCGGCACCCTGATGGCCGCCGTCTTCCTCAAACAATTCGGTCTCTCCCTCAACGAAATCAAAGCCTTTTTCGATACCACCGAGCAAGGCCCGGAGACCCTGACCAAGCGGCTCGAAATGCTGCAACGCTTCAAGGCCGACACCCTGGAAAAGCTTGATAAATGGAACGCGTGCCTCAAACTCGCGGACTTCTTCATCAACGGCTGCCAACAGGCCATCCAGGCAGCGGAGAAAGGCGAAAACCCGGACGCCGCCTTCCCCATGTTGACCGCCGAGGGCTTTGCACACGCCTCCTTCATGAAAAAACTCAACGGAAAGCTGCGCATGGATGTCAAAGCGGACGTACCGAAGCACCCCGAAGGCTGATTTTTGCAGAAAAAAGCGCTGCATACACGAAAAGGGATTGCCAATACGCCGAAAGGGGCGTATAATCCCGCGCACGTCTGTAGAATCATGTTTTCTTTCCGCCATTTTCTGAGCATCCTTGCCTTGGTGACGGCACTCGTACCGGCAGCCTACCGCGCCGAAGCCGTCACACAGAACCAAAATCAGGAGCTTCAGCCCCGGGAGGAGCAGAAGCCCGCTCCCGTCACCGCAGTCGGCAAGCGTGTGGCACGCGTGGAAGGCGTGCCCGGCAAGTACGTCGCCCTCACCTTCGATGACGGCCCCAGCGCCACCCTCACCCCGCGGGTTCTCGATATTCTGAAGGCCAACAACGCCCGCGGCACCTTCTTCGTACTGGGCAGAAACGCCGCCGCGCACAAGGACATCCTGCGGCGCGCGGAAGCCGAGGGCAGCGAGATAGGCGTGCACACCTGGAGCCACCCGCAGCTCACCCGCCTCAGTGCCGAACGAGTGCACGACGAGATTTCCCGCACGGTCAACGTCATTGAGCAAGCCTTGGGCCACAAGCCCGTTGTCATGCGCCCGCCCTACGGTGCTTCCAATGCGACCCTTGTTAACAACATATTTGATAACTACGGCATGCGCTCCATCCTGTGGGATGTGGATACGCTGGACTGGAAACACCACAACCCCGCCCGCACCGTGGAAGCGGCAGACAAGCATGCCCGCAGCGGTTCGATTATCCTGGTGCATGATATTCACGCCACCACGGTGGACGCCATCGACTCCTTGGTCAAGACCCTTCAGGCAAAGGGATACACCTTTGTCACCGTCAGCGATCTGATACAGATGGCCGAGAGCGGCACGGATGCCCTCGTGCTGCAGCGCCTGCGCAATCCCGGCGCAGCCTTGGCCGGCGGAGCCACCCCGGCGGCAGCCCCTGCCCTCCCGCAGTTCGAGGATGACATGATTGCCGAGGCTGTGGAGGACGACGAACCCGAGCAGACCGCCATGGCTGCGGCGTCCGTCCCCACCCCCGCGGCGCCCGGTGCTGCCGTGATTTCCGGTGCCCCGAGCAGCAAGCCCGCCGTTGCGGAACCGGCCACGCTTCCCACAGCCCCGGCCCTGCCCGAGGCGAAGCCCATCGCCGCCGCAGCTAAGAAAATTCAGGTATCGCTGCCCTCCCTGCCGGAGCCCCCGACCCTGATTAAAACGGCGCCCGTGCAGAGAAGGGAAGACTCCCTCACCCACAAAGCCACGGAGCAGGAGCTTCCTGCCCTGCCCCCGGCCTGTGAGCTGCCGCCGCTCTTTCTCGACAACGATAACATGGTCTACTGATGAGCGATACCCCCACCCTCGGCGGCGTTGTTTACTTGGTAGGAGCCGGCCCCGGTGACCCGGGATTGATGACCCTCAAGGGCCGGGAGCTCATTGCTCGGGCGGATTGCTTGGTATATGATGCCCTGATACCGGCGGTCATGCTCACTTGGACCAAGCCGGAGTGTAAGAAAATATACGTCGGCAAGCGCAGCAACTGCCATGCCCTGCCGCAGACGCAGATCAACGAACTGCTGGTGCGCTGCGCCGGCGAACATGCCTGCACCGTGCGCCTCAAGGGGGGAGACCCCTACATCTTCGGCCGCGGCGGAGAGGAAGCCGCCGTGCTGGCTGCTGCCGGGATTCGCTTCTGCGTGGTCCCCGGGATTTCCTCTGCTATCGCGGGCCCGGCCTACGCCGGCATCCCCGTCACCCACCGGGCTCATTGCTCGGCTTTTTCCGTTTTCACCGGGCATGAGGATGCTAACAAACCCGAGTCGACTCAGGACTACGTCGCCCTGGCCTCCGCCCCCGGCACCAAGGTGATGCTGATGGGCATGAGCCGCCTGCGCGAGAACCTGGATGCCATGGTGCAGGCCGGGCTCGACCCGAACACCCCGGCGGCGGTCGTTCAATGGGCCACCACCCCCCGCCAGCGCAAGGTTTGCGCCACGGTCGCCGGCCTTCCGGATGCCGCTGCGGCGGCGGGTCTCGGTTCCCCGGCGGTCGTTGTGATCGGCGATGTGGTTCGGGAGGCCCCTGCCCTGGATTGGTTCGGCGCCCTTCCTCTGCGCGGCAAGCGTATCGTTGTTACGCGCACGCGCGATCAGGCAAGCGAGCTCTCCTCCCGTCTGCTCGAATTGGGCGCGGACGTGATGGAGCTGCCGACCATCCGCATTGCCGACCCGCCCGACAAACAGGACTTTGCCGAGGCCGTGGTCGACTGCCCGCGTTACGATTGGCTGATATTCTCCAGCCCGAACGGTGTCCGGCGCTTCTTCCGCGCCTTCTTCGCCGTTTACGAGGACATCCGCGAGATCGGCGGCGCGCGCATTGCCGCCGTCGGGCCTGCCACGGCAGCGGAGCTCAAGAAGTGGGGCCTGATGGTGGATGTGATGCCGAAGAAAGCCGTTGCGGAGGAACTGGTGGCGGAGTTTGACCGCAAGGCGGATGAGTTCGGCGGCGTGGCCAACGTCACCATGCTGTGGGTGCACAGCGCCAAGGGCCGCGACGTGGTCTACAAGGAGCTGATGAAGCGCAAGGCCATTGTGGACGAGTGCATCGCCTACGATACGGTGGCCGAGACCGAGGACCCGACGGGAGCCCGTGCGCGTCTGGAGGAGGAAGGGGCAGATGTCATCACCTTCACCAGCTCCAGCACGGTGCACAATTTTATGGCACTGAACATTCCCCTGCCCCCCGAGTGCCGCGTGGTGAGCATCGGCCCTGTCACGACCGCTACCCTGCACCGCTACGGCATCACTCCGGCGGCAGAGGCCACCGAGCATGACATCCCCGGCTTGGTGCAGGCTGTCCGCTCGCTCTTCCTCTCGCAATCCTGATTTCTTCTCTGCCATGACCACCTCCGCACCGTTGCCGCAGATGCTCTGCCTGGGCATTAATTACCGCACCGCCCCCGTGGCCGTTCGGGAGTGTTTCTCGGTGCCCAAGAGCAAGCAGGAATCCGTCAACCGCGCCCTCCGTGACCTGCCGGGGGTAGAGGAGTGCGTGCTGCTGTCCACCTGCAATCGCACGGAGGTGTACTACTGGAGCCATTCGCCGGCGGAATCGACGGAGGCGCTCGTGCGTTTCTTCCGCACCATGGGCCGGGCGGATGCCGCCTTTTACTCGCACACCGGGCGGGAGGCGCTGCTGCACCTGGCGGAAGTTGCGGGGGGGCTGGATTCCATGGTCATCGGCGAGACGGAAATCTTCGGTCAACTGAAGGATGCCTACCGCTGTGCCGCAGGGGCGGGTACTACGGCGGGCTGTGCCAACCGTTCGTTCCAGCGAGTTTTTTCCATTGCCAAGAAGGTCCGCACCCTCACCAAAATCACGTCCGGGCCCACATCCGTCGGGGCCGCCGCCGTTCAATTGGCGCGGGATTTCCTGGGCAAGCTCTCGGGCAGCACGGTTTTGGTCGTCGGGGCCGGCGAGGTGGCGCGTACCACGGCGCAGAGTCTCAAATCTCGCGGCGCAGAGAGCATTTTCGTCGCTAACCGTTCGTACGATAAGGCGGTGGAGCTGGCTGCCGAGGTCGGTGGCAGGGTCATTCGCTTTGCGGACTGGGTGCCTTACCTGGAGCATATCGACATCGTGATCGTTTCCACGGCCTCCCCGGCCTATGTCGTGGCGCCGAAGGTGCTTGCCCCCGTGCAGCAGGCGCGCGGGGAGCGTCCGCTGTTCATCATCGATCTCTCCGTGCCGCGCAACGCAGACCCCGCCTGTGCCGAGGTACCCGGGGTGTATGTGTATGACATCGATGCCCTGCGGAGCCTCGCTCGCCGTACCGAGGAGACCCGCCGCGGGGAGCTTGCGGAGGCTCGGCGCTTGCTCCTCGATTGGCTGCAGGAGGCGGAATTCGACCTTTTGGTTTCGCATCGGGAGCATTTCATCAGCCCAACTTGACTTTTTTTCAACTTTTTTCACTTTTTTTTCGTTTTTTTTGAACAGGTCTCCCTGCGGAGACATCAAAAGTCATAAGCACCATAACGAAGTTTCCACAGGTCATGACAGAAAAAGACACCAGCGCATCGACACAACTCTCGGAGGAGGAGATTATCGCACTGCTCGGTAGCCTGAAAAAGGAGCCGACGCCGGAGGCAGATTTTGAGGAGCGCTTCCTCTGTGATTTTCATGAGTTGGTCGCCCGCGAGGTCGTCTGTACCCCCGCTCGCAATCGGGTGTGGGATCATCTGGTGCAGCTTTTCACCGGTTCCCGCCGCCGAAAGTGGGCCTACGGTGCCTCGACGCTGAGTGTAGGAGCATTAGCTCTCGGTTTTTTCGCCATCCCCGGTACGGATGAGGAAGCGCCCGGTCGAACGAAAGCCTCCCTTCAGAGCAACTTCCTGTTCCTACCCTCTTCCAATACCCGCGCCACCCGACCCTATACCAGCATCCAAACCATTAAATCCAAGCAAAACAGCCTATACCACACCGGCCCGGCTACCTGGATGCAAGACAACTCCCCCACTCCTACCGACACCCCCGTGAGACTTTCCTCCGATCCTGCTCTCTACACCTCCGCCGCTACCAATGACGAGGACAATTTCTGCAAGATCAACTACACCTTCTCTCACTGATTCGTCGCGCTTTTTTCCCTGCCGCGGCGGCCTTCTCAGCCGCAAGGCGCATTCTGTGCTTGCCAAAGCGCGGGGGATATGCTAAACTGGGGGCATATGGAAGCAGAGTGCCCCAGATGCCATAAAAAGTTTCAGAGCTCCGGCTCCCCGCATGCCGTCTGTCCGGATTGCCTGAGCAAGGAGTTCGCTGCCGCCGCCCCTATGTCTACGGCGGAAGCCAAGGAGCTGCGCAAGGAGCAGCGCGCGGCGGATCGCCGCCGGGAGGCCCGCACCAAGCGCATGGCCGATGACTATAATCGGGGGGATATGTTCAACCCCAACGGTAAGCTCTATGCCCTGCTCGCGTTCATGATCTTCATGTGCTGCGAGTTCATCTTCATGATCGCTCGGGATAACACGCAGTTCTCCTCCCTGGCAGAGCTCTCGCCCGCCATCCGCCGCAGTATCTCGTTCTCTGTCTGCCTCGCTTCGGCCATCCTTGTTATCAAATCTTCCCGCCGCCACCGTCTCGTGACCATTCCCTTGGCTTTTACCATGGCAATGATCGGTTGGTTCACTCCGGATCTTTGGGTCCGGAATAAGGAGGCAGCCAACTCGGAGAAAACAGTGGCCAAGCAGCCGCAACAGCAGCAGGAGCAGACCAAGGATGAGACCTACCACCTGACGCAGGCGGATTTGGAGCCGCTGGCCCGTTTGCGAAAGGATGAACCCCGGCAGACCCATTTTGCTATCTTCATCAACCGCATGCCCCTGCAGGAGCGGGAACGCGACATCCTGCGCGATGCCTTCTCCCGCCTGTTGCGCGCAGAGTATACCCAAGCTGCTACCCGTGGCTCGGGCGTGCTCTACACCATTGCTAACAGTCGGGCGGATGCGCGTGTAGCCGGGCTGGTGGCAGGCCGTTTCGGGCAGGTGATTCGGGAGGAAAACGGGGTCATCGAGGTGATCTACGATGCCGACAAGGCCAACATGGTCTGCCGGTACTCGCCCGCAGTTCTTTCCAGCCCCGGCAATGCCGGGTTCATCCCTGCTAACATGCGCGAGCTTTCCTCCGTGGACCCCGCGCGCGTCCGGGCCGCAGCCCTCGCCTTCCGGGATGCTAATACCAAGGCCATGCGCCATGATGTGCAGGAGGGGATTGCCGAGGTGCTGGGCGATCCCTGGGAGCGCGAGCCGGATACCTATTCCGCCTTGGTGGAGGCGCTCGTGGTCTACTCCCCGCCGGGGGACAAGCGGACCATCGAGTATTGCCTTGCCTACTTTAACACGCAGAATAACACGAGCGCGGTCCTTTCTCCCCTGGTCATCGAGGAGCTGGTGCGTCAGGCTCCGGACAGGATGGTGCAGCCGGTCGTGGAGCACTGGGTCGAGGCCCCGGATGAATGGGGGCGCTATCTCTCTGCCCTCGGGCAGCGCGCAGAGCAGGCTGTGCTCAAGGTACTGGAGAAAACCGACAATCTGGGTACCATTAACAACTCTCTCAAGTTCCTGCGCCAATACGGCACCGCCGCCGGTCTGCCTCAGTTGCGCGCCCTGCAGCACCACCCGGATTCTACGGTGCGTTACTCTGTAGAGGCGACTATCGCTGCCGTTACCCGTCGTGAGTCAAACTGATACCTTTCCCCGCTCATGCTTAAACGTTGTATAGAAGCCCTGCTCTGCGGCTGCTTGGCTTTCGCCCTCGGCTACCTGGCCTATCCTTTCCTGTACGCTCCCGCGCCGGAGCCCGGTTCGGATGAACCTACCGTCGTTGTTATCGAGGAGGAGTTCTTTGAAGATGAACTCTACGAGGATGAGGAGGACGAGGAAGTGGAGGATGATACAGGGTTGGTGGATTCCGATGCCGATGAGGCTTGGGTTGAGGACGCCGGGGACGATGACGGAGATGCGGAGGAAGACGAGACCCCCGACACGCGGTTGGCTACGGCGGCGGAGCGGGATGCCGCTTCTTACATGCCCAAGGAGCCGCCGGTGGAGAAGCAGCGCTTCACCGTTGTCGCCCAGGTGCCCGATGACCCCGCGCAGGATCGTGTGCCGGAGCCGCTCTCCGACGCCAAGCGCAATCAGTTGGTGCGTTCCGTGGAGAAGCTCGCGGCGGAGTCTGCCAAGGCAGAACAGCAGAAGAAGGAGAAGCCCTTTGTCAGCAATGACATCACCGCCGCCATGTGGCAGAATTCTCCCGTTATGCAGAAGATGCTCGTGGATCGCCTGCTGGAGAAGCTGGGTAATCTGCAGCCGGATGAGCTGCTGAAGGCCTTGGAAGACCCCGCGGTGCGGCTGGATCTGGCGCGCGTCACCATCCTCACCAAGTTGGGACAGGATGGCTTGGCTCGGGTGAAGGCCAAGCCCATGGGTGCTACGGTGCTTTCCCGCATCTTTGCGGAGGAGGAATGGGCGGACGGTCTGCTCTACTCCGGCCCCTCGGATAAGATGGAAAAGACGCTCACGAACCTAGCCGCCATCTATACCAAGGTTGATAACCTAACCGATCCCACCCTGCGCCGCATTGCCACCACCACGGCCTCGGAGTTCGCGCGGGAGGGCTGGCCGGAGCAGCAGATGCTGGAGCGCGCTTTGTACTATTACAACAGCGCGCGGGAGGGCAAGCTGAACACGATATTCGATAGCCTGCGCTACTGGGAGACCCGTTTCGTGACCGGTTGCCGGGAGTTCGAGAGCTGGGGCAGTCCGCGTTCCATGGCTTGGCAGCGCGATAATGTGCGCCTTCCCGCTGCGGGTTACCTGGGGGCCTGCAATCAGGTGCAGTACCGCCTGCGCAATGTGGCGGGCGACTCCGTGTTCTCTAAGGATTACCTCGCTCCGTTGCTCAAGTATACCGACAATACCACGGCTTGGGCGCACCGCGAGATAGGCGGCGTGTGCGGTGCCTGTTCGCATTACGGGGCCTATGCGGCCTTGGCTGCGGGCATCCCGGCTTCCACGGTGGGCGAGCCCGGTCACTGTGCCTATTGTGTGCGCGTGGGGGATGAGTGGAAGCTCAGTTACAGCATCTACTGGCAGCACGGGTTGCACAAGAATTTCTGGGGGGAGCATTCTTGGGATTTCCTCATCCTCACCCAGAAGCTCTACAGCGATTATCACAAAACCTTGGTATCGGATCGCCTCGCGGCGCTGGCGGATTTCCTGGTCTCGCGCAAGAAGTACCTGGCGGCGCATGAGTGCTACCGCACCGCGCTGGCTGCCCAGCCGCTCAACTGGCCCCTCTGGCTGCGCTACACGGGCTACCTGAAGCTGCGCTGCCCTTCTCAGCTCGATCTCTGGCAGGAGGCGCATGATCTGGCAGTCTCCACCCTCGCGACTACGCATCACGATGCGGCGGCTACGCTCATGGTCAAGTATATCTACCCCAACCTTCTGCCCCTGGTGGAGAAGGCGGACCAGCGCAACAAGCTTTTCGCGGCGCTCCTCAATAAGTGCGAGACGCAGGGCAGCAACCGCTGGGATATCTCGCGCCTCCTCAGTGCGCAGATTGCTACCTTTACCGATTCCAAGGACCGCGAGGATTACTTCAAGGATACCCTCAAGGAGCTGCTCTCCCGCCCGGACTACGCGCCCGCCGCTCTGGCTTGGGGGTTGGAGTATGTGAGCAAGCTGCCCAAGTCTTCACCGCAGGGGGCGGAGCAGGCGGAGGAGCTCACGGATGCCATGCTGGCTATCATGTCCCGCGCCAATGCGGCGAACAAGTCTTCGGATGCCCTCTGGGCCGCCTTGGGTGAATGCATCCACACAGCAGAGGAGGTCGGGGATCGTTCGGTCTTCCAAGCCATCGGTAAGCTGGCGCACCGTAAGTTCAAGGATAAGTTCCCCACCAAGCGCGCGCGTTTCAAGGCTTTCCCGGGTACAGTTGTTTCGTCCACCGCTCTGATCAAGACGGCTACCACCGTGGATCCCGGTCAGATGGCGCAGTGCTGCATGCACTGGGCCGTGCTCCAGCGCTCCGGCGGTTCCATCCCCGGTAAGTTCGAGGGAAATTCCGGTATGGAGCTCCTCCTCCGCCTCCCCTCCGTCGTTCGCGGTGTCGTTGTGCTCAGCGATAAGCCTTTGGACAAGGAGCGCGCCTTCTACCTCCAGACCTCCTCCGACGGGCAGGAGTGGAAGGATGTGCCCCAAGAGGCCGTCGTCTCCGGTAACTCCATCCGTGTCGATCTCCGCAAGGCTCCCGTCACCACCCAGCACATCCGCCTCCTCCGCGAGGGCGATAAATACGAGCCCACCATCACCGGCTTCTACGTCTACGGTAAGGTGATCAAGCCCAAGAAACCCAAGGGCTCCAAGAAGGCATAAGCTCTCCCCACCCCGACAGCGACCTCTCCGCTCTTCCCCCGGAGAGGTCGTTCTGCCATCAAGTACAGCACGACGTCGGATTCATGGGGCTACAGCATTTCTAATGCTGCGTCAAGCCTAAAAGTTGGAAATACCGCATTTTTCCTGCATTTTTCGGCCTCCCTCCGGCCCCCGTTTGCCAACGCCCTCTGCACCCATTTTGCACTCAATTCACCCTAAGTCGTTGAGTATCAACGCTCTGCATACCCTCTGCATTAGAAAAGCTGTAGACTCCTCTCATGGGGAGAGAGTAAGCCCGGAACAAGATTATGAATGAGGCATAACACAGACGACAGATTTCGTTAGCTATCACAGCGTTCAGGTATGGAATAATAAGGATTTCTCACATATCACCACGATGAAAAAACTACTTTTCTTACTCCCCTTCTCCCTTCTCCTGTGTTCATGCAGAGGAGCATGTGCCGTGTTAGTACGTAGGTTGATCCCATATGTTTGGAAAAACGAGACGGGGCAAACCATCATCCTCGTCGTCATTTACGAGTTGTTCACAACTGTGTTACCTTTATTAGTGGCAATGATGTTTAATCCGCAAGTAAGGGAGGATTTCTCTGAGTCCCCTAAAGGAATAATCTTTATTGCTATCATAGGAGTTCTGTCTTCCATAACGTATTTCACGTCAGACGACCTTTCCGGTCTTATTTGCTTAGTCATTCTTGCGGGTCTCCCACTGATGATGCGCAAGGGCTATGGGGTATCGTGGGGGCGCGCCTTTGGCACCTTGGGGCTGTTTATCTTGTTCAATTTCATCGCAATATTCATTGCAGAACTCATCATAGACGCAGTATTAGAGTAATTCGAAGGGTGGCTATCTCTGGCGATATTGGTGCATGAAACGCTATGCCTGCTTTTCGTATCTGATCATGTTCTTGCTGAGATACCGAACATACCCCCGAGTCTGTTACAGAATGTTAGTGCTGTTCCTCCTCTACCTTGCCTTGTCCCTTGTTCCCGTTCTTCAGAAAGAGACGCAAGCTCACGAGACACCATACTAAGGCAAGGCGTGTCTGTGTACCCGTTTCTTCAGACACGCCGTCGGGGAGATGAGCCCGCACTGCGGCCTCACTTGCGGGCGGGAGCGGGGGGAGGAGATTCGCGTTTTTGGCAGATGGTGACGGGGGTACCGACGGAGACGAGGTCGAAGACGCGGGCGGCGACGGCATTCGGGCAGCGGATGCAGCCGTGGGAGACAGGGGTGCCGAGCACGACGGGGCCGGTGTGCATGCCGACGCCCTTGGGGGTGAGGCGGAGGAAGTAAGGCATGGCGGCCCCCTTGAAGACAGCGCCCAGCTTGGCAGCGGAGGCGGGGGTGGCGTTGCCGTCTACCACGCGGCCCTTGGCGTTGTAGGCCTTGCCGTAGGAGGCGGAGACGTGCGCCTTATCCTTCTGAATGACACGGAACTGCCCCGTGGGGGTCGAGTGGCCCTTCTTCCCCGTGGAGACCGGCCAATCCAGCGCCACCCGCCCATCGATGTACAGGCGGGCACGCTGCTGGCTCAGGCATATATAAATATGCTTGCTGCCGCCGGATTTACCGCGCTTGAGCAGGGCCTCGTCGGTAAAAACGTTCATCGTATTCGGGTAGCGACCGGCGCGCACAAAGGCAGCGTAGTCCGCCCCGCTCGGCTTGGCCTTGGCGGCAGCCGCAGGCTTGGCGGGGGCCTTGGGCGCCGGCTTGGCGGGCGCGGCATACAAGGCACCGGCAGCGGCGCAGAGAACACAGAACCCGGCAACGGAATAACGCATGCGCAAGGGTGTACCACATCCCGCGCCTCGCGTCAACCCCAAAGCCGCCCCGTAGTCTGTCATGCCGCGCCTTAATTCGGCAGCAGGCGCACCACTTTATCCGCGCGCGGCAGGGTCACCGTCACTTGGGTGCCCTCCCCTTCCTTGGAGGCAAAACTGAGGGTACCCGCGTGGTCGCGGATGATGCGGCGCACAATGAGCAGGCCCAGCCCCGTGCCTTTCTTTTTGGTCGTACGGAAGGGCTCGTACATGTTCCCCATCACCTCACTCGGAATCCCCGTGCCGGAGTCGACCACCTGCACCCGAACCACGTTATCGTTATAATCCGTCTGTAACAGGATGTCCCCCTCCCCCGGGATGCTCTGGTAGGCGTTGCGAATGAGGTTGTAGAAGGCCCGGAAGAGCTGCTCCGGGTCTGCATTCAGCTCCGGCAGCTCGGCGCAGAAATCCTGCCGCACCGAGATACCGCGCGGCGCGATCTCCGGCTCCAGCAGGCTGAGCACCTCCTCCAGCAGGGCATTGAGGTTCACCTTGCTCCGCTGCAGGGGCGCGGGGCGCATGGATTGCAGGAACTGCCGCAGCAGCACATCCAAGCGGTTCGCCTCCTTGAGGGCACTCTGCAACAGAAGCTGCAGGGGCTCCTGCACCTCGTCCTCCAGGCGGCTCACCTTGCGCTGCAGCAGCTGCAGGTTCAGGCCCAGGCTGTTGAGCGGATTGCCGATCTCATGCGCCACAGCGGAGGCCATGTAGGCGATGACATCCAGCTGCCCGGCCTCGGTGTTCTCGCGTCCGCGTGCTTGTTGCTCCGTATCATCGTGAATGAGCAGCAGGTAGCGCTTCCCCTTCTCCATGGGGGTGATGAGGAAGTTGTAATGCCTGGGGGCGGGGTAAGTCACCTGCAGGTCACGGTTAATGGCTACGCCGCTGCCCTGAATATCCTCCCAACAGCAGGTGCCGCCCACCAGCATCTCGAAAGACACCTTCATCAGCGCGCCGTGGGTGCGGCCATAGATCTCGCAGGCGGCGCGGTTGGCGAAAGAGGGAACGCCGTTCTCGCCGATGATAATGATGCCATCCTTGAGGGTATCGAACACCTGCTGCAGCCCGTCGCGGTCCTCCGCCAAGCGGGTAAAGAGGCGGCGCAGCTCGGCTAGCTCCATATGCCCCAGCCGCTCCAGAATTTTATGTTGCGTGGCTTTGTTCATCGTGCATCAGAAAGTGAGCTGCAACTCCCGGAAATCTGCGGGTATCTCCGCGCAGAACACGCGCGGCTTGCCCTCCCGCAGGGTCACCTCCACGGGCTGCCCATCTGCCGTCAACTGCGGCTGAGCGTCCGCAGGCAGGGCATGCAGGGCTAGGGTCACCACAGGCAGGGGCGGCTGCATGGTACCCTCCGCCGTGCGCCGTACGCACAGGCTGCGCGCCCCGGTGGTGCAGACGAAGCGGTGCTGCAGGAAATCTTTTACCCGATACCCCGGCCCGTCTCCACGGTCCTCGTACAGCTCGCTCTCGGCGGTCTCGTTCGGGGCCCACCACAGGTCATAGGTATACGGCGGGTGCTTCAGCTCGCCCACATACTGCTGCACCGGCCAGCGTGGGATGATGCGGTTGCTGCGGACGAACACGGGTATACGCCCCATGGGGGTGAGCATCCGCACGGCCGCACCCGCTGCGGGGGCAGGTTCATCCGTTCGCAGGGAGAACCAGTGACCCTCCGGCAGGTAGACGTCCTGCTCGCAGCACCCCTCCTCCTGCACGGGCGCAACGTACAGGGCATCGCCCACAAAGAATTCGCAGCTGCGCCAGTAGGTATCCGTGTTCTCCGGGTGCATGAGGGCCAGGGAACGGATAATAGGTGTACCGTGCTGCGAATAGCGGCGGAACTGGGTGTAGAAGTACGGCAGCAGGCGGTAGCGCTCCTCGATGGCCTCGCGCACAATGTTCTCCACGGTCGGCCCGAAGCACCAAGGCTCCTGCCCGCTGAACTCTCCGTTGTTATGATTGCGGAAAAAGACGTGGAATGCGGCCAGCTGCATCCAGCGCGCGAAGAGCTCCGGGGTCGGGTGCCCCAAAAAACCGCCCGTATCCGCCCCGCAGAAGGACACCCCGCTGGCAGACAGCCGCTGCACCATGGTGTTGGCCATGCGCAGATTCTCCCAGTCGGAGGCGTTATCGCCCGTCCAAGTGGCGGCCCAACGTTGCAGACCGGCGAACCCGGCGCGGCTCAGCACAAAGGGGCGGCGGCTGGGTGCATAGCGTTCCATGCCCATGCGCGTGGCCTGCGCCATGCACTGGCCGTACACGTTGTGGGCCTTGAGGTGCGAGCACGAATAGCCGTCGAACGCGTGCCGGGTATCATCCGGGAAGGTCTTGTCCGGGAAGAAGGAGGGCTCGTTCATGTCCGTCCAGATACCGCGCACGCCGTACTCCGCCACCTGGCGGCGGAAGAGACCCGCCCACCAACTGCGCGTTGTGGGCGAGGTAAAGTCCGGGAAGGTGCACATACCGGGCCATACCAGCCCCTCCAGCAGGGCGCCGTCGTGCCGGCGGCAGAAGACGTTGCGCTCGAATCCGCTGGACCACACGTAGTTATCCGGGTTGATCTTGATACCGGGGTCAACGATGGTCACCACCTTGAACCCGAACTCGCTCAGCCTGCTGATCATACCCGGCGGGTTCGGGAACTGCTTGCGGTCCCAGGTGAGGGCCTGGTACTGGTTCATGTGGCGGATGTCCAAGTGGATGGCATCGCAGGGGATGCGGCGGGCGCGCAGCTCGGCGGCCAACTCGTTCACGATTTTCTCGGAGCCGTAGCTCCACTTGCTCTGGTGGTAGCCCAGGGACCAGAGGGGCGGCAGCGGCGGCAGGCCCGTCAGGCGGGTGTAGAGCTCCACCGTGCCCAGGGCCGTTTCGCCGCAGATGAAGTAGTAATCCATCACCCCGCCGTCCGCGCCGAAGAGCAGTCGGTCCCCGCGCTCCTTGCCGAAGTCGAAGTAGGAGCGCATGGTGTTATCGAAAAAGATGCCGTACTGCGTCCCCTCGTTCAGGCAGAGGAAGAAGGGGATACTCTTGTAGAGGGGGTCGCTGTTGGGGTGGAAGTTGTAGTGGTCCGCGCCCCACATCTCGAAGCGGCGTCCGCGCAGGTTCAGGTCGCAGGGTTTGTCGCCCAAGGCGTAGAAATGAGCATGCGGGGGCATGTGCTTGAGCACCCAGACCAGCTGATCCCCCGTGCGTTCCTGCAGGCGGTGCCCCACGCCCTCGGCATCGGCGCAAAGTAAGCGACCCGTGCGAGCGTCCTCGAACTCCAGCCCGCCGTCGGCCTTGCGGATGCGCAGGACGAGGCGCTCGGTGCGCACCACATAGGCTTCCTCCTGCTCTTCCTCTCGCAGGGTTGGGCGGCCGGGGCGGTACTCCGTGCTCACGCCGTAGCTGGGGATATTCTCGAAGACTGCACCAGTCACATAGCGGCAGCGCACCAGCCCGGGCTCCATAAAATACAGGCGCAGTCGCTGGGTAGCCAGTTCCAGCTCCAGCGTCGCGCCGTCAACCCACTCGCAGCTCCGCACGGCGGGTTTCCGCTCCTCGTCTTTCGGGGTGTCCATGGTCGCCGCGTGCCGCTTAACCGGGGGGCCACTGCAGGGAGCGGCCGCCGATGATGTGCACATGCAGGTGCGGCACCGTCTGGCCGGCCTCCGCGCCCGTGTTCATCACCGTGCGGAAACCACCCTCTGCCAGGCCCTCCGCGCGGGCAATCTCGCCCACTTTCAGCATCAGGTGCCCCAGCAGGGCTGCATCTTCCGGACCGGCGGCGGCAATGTCCCGCAGGGGCTTGCGCGGTATCAGCAGAATGTGCACCGGGGCCACCGGGGCTACATCGCGGAACGCTACGCACAGGTCATCCTCGTATACGATCGCGGCCGGTATCTCTTTGTCCGCAATTTTCTGGAACAGCGTTTTTTCCATCTCGCCCCCATTCTCGCACATTTTGCCCCGCCTGGCAATACAAAATCCCGGTCACACCCGCATTTTCGCCGCCTGCCCCCTGCCCTGTCGACCGTATGTCGCAAAAAAATCGCCCTGTACAGACTTTAGGCTTGCAATGCGGGAGGAAAAGCGTATAATTTGCGCACCCCATCTGCGGGCCTCTCCAGGCAGCCGACACGGGTACAGTTACATTCCCCCTTATTATTTCAGCATATGAAAGAACTCAAAGGTGCATGCATCATCGGCCAGTCCGGCGGTCCCACCGCTGTGATCAACGCCTCCGTCCTCGGTGCGGTTCAAGCCGCCCTCAACGCTCCGCAGATTACCCGCGTGCTCGGCGCGGCTCACGGTATCACCGGCGTACTCAACGGTCAGCTCTATGACTTGGGCATGGAGGACCCCGTGGAGCTCGAGCTGCTCAAGTTCACCCCCTCTTCCGCCCTCGGCACCTGCCGCTACAAGATGAAGTCCCCCGAGGTGGATACCACGGACTACGAGAAGATCCTCGAGACCTTCAAGAAGTTCAACGTCCGCTATTTCTTCTACAACGGCGGTAACGATTCCATGGACACCTGCAACAAGATCTCCAAGTTCATGCAGGAGAGTGGCTGGGAGTGCCGCGTGATGGGCATCCCCAAGACCATTGACAACGACCTCTACGGCACGGACCACTGCCCCGGCTACGCTTCCGCCGCCAAGTACATCGCTACCTCCTGCATGGAGGTGAAGCATGACGCCAGCTGCTACGACACGGGCATGGTCACCATCATCGAGGTGATGGGCCGCCACGCCGGCTGGCTCACCGCCGCTGCCGCTCTGGCCAGCTACGCCGGTGCCGGTCCCGACCTCATCTACCTGCCGGAGGTTGACTTCGATATGGACAACTTCCTCAACGATGTGGAGCGCATCTACAAGGCCACCGGCAAGTGCCTCGTCGTCGTTTCCGAGGGTATCCATGACAAGGACGGCAAGTTCATCTCCGAGGCCAAGACCAACGCCAAGGACGGCTTCGGTCACGCCCAGCTCGGCGGTCTCGCCAACAAGCTCGCGGAGATCGTCCGCACCCGCGTGGACGCCAAGGTTCGCGCCATCGAGCCCTCTCTGCTGCAGCGCTGCGCCACCCACCTGGCTTCCACCACGGACGCCATGGAGGCTTACCTGGCCGGTAAGACCGCCGTCACCGCCGCCATCGAGGGCGAGACGGACAAGATGGTTGCCTTCGAGCGCACCACCATCTACGGCCAGTACCAGTGCTCCACCAAGCTGCTGCCCCTGGAGAAGGTGGCGAACTTCGAGAAGAAGGTTCCCCGCGAGTGGATCAACGCCGCCGGCAACGGCATCGAGATGGCTTTCATCGACTACGCTCTGCCCCTCATTCAGGGCGAGACCGGCATGAAGACCGTCCAGGCCCTGCCCCGCTTCGCCCGCCTGCGCAAGGTGCTTGCCAAGCCCTGCGACTGCGATTGCAACGAGCAGAAGTAACCCTACCGCACAGCCCCCTGTGCTACGGAGCCACCGCACCACCCTGCGGTGGCTTCTTTATGTATTCGCACCACTGTGGCAACGGGAAGCGAGAATGTCGGACCGCGGAATGAAAGGAATTTTCGGAAACTGATTGGCCTTCGGGGCTTCACCAAGACTTCATAGCAAAATCACAGTAGGTGGCTTCAAAAATACCAAGGAAACTACTACCACGGCGGCATGCAGTCCACACCGAGCTAAGCAGACCACAAACTCTCCGAAAATTCCCTTTATTCCGCGGTCCTTACTTTCTCGCTCTCTGTTATCACGGCGATGTGCAGTCTCGTATCCCGCAGGCATGGCTTTGCTTTTCGTGTTGGGTCAGTTCCAGAAGAGCTTGGCGTCGCGGGTGCCGGTGCGGGTGGGGTTCAGGTAACGGGTACGGAGGAGGTTGGTGCTGCCCCGGCCCTTCCCGGCCTTTGTCATGGCAACTGAGTTTTTTCATTTTCCGAAAAATTTGGCTTGCAATCCCGCCTCGCTGGGTGTACAATGGCCCCGCACTCGTACGGGGCATTAGCTCAGTTGGTAGAGCGGTTGCATCGCACGCAACAGGTCAGGGGTTCGAATCCCCTATGCTCCATACAAAAAGGCACCCAATCGGGTGCCCTTTTTTATGGAGCAATTCCGGGGCTTCTCACCCTGCCCGTTGCAGGCGGTGGATAAGATCCCCGGTTTACCGGGTGCCCGCAGGGCATGAGCGGTTGTTGAGCACACGCGGAAGCCCGGTGGGCTCCCGCGCCCCGAGAGGCGAGGACACCTCCGAGCCGATACCCCGGCTCCTACCGAGGGCGAGCGGGGTCGTCAGGTCAGAGAATGGATGCCTCAATACACCCATCCACCCCGGAAACCGAATCAGAAAACAATCTGCTTCGGTTTTTGCATTGCATTGATTTTCAATACCCACGCGCACTTAGGCATTGCACGCTCGCAAGCCCCGCTACCGCCCTGCCGGGCGCAAAACGGCTCCAATAGGCCAAAAAGCCTAAGCATGCCTAAGCCTCTTTTTCTAAGCTCAAATTTTTTTCAAGGTCACTAAACATGCCTCGAATCTATAATCCGCTGATTCTGTGAGCTTAGGCGGTTTTGTAGCAATGGCGACTCTGAGGCAAGCAAAGATGTCTCGAACTGGCAAGCTACACAGAATCAGATGTTTAAGGCACATTTTTCAGCGAGTAGCAACCTAAAATGAAACATCGCTTGCAAGGGGATAAAAAGACTCTTGCAAGCGATGGACGGGAGCCGGGAATCATTCTTGACCAGCCTTGGGCTCGTCCTAGGATTGCAGGTGGCGTTTTGAGAGTTCCGAGTTATTGACCTTCCGCGGTAGAATGATTCACTGGCCCAGAATTTTGCTGCTGCCGGCCGGGGATAAGCTCCGTGACTCCGACAGCCATCAATAAGCCTACGGTCATGGGGATATCTATGGCAACAGCACTGATTGCCGCTGCCGGGGTAGTCAGTACTGCCCATAGCGTGTAGCTTGCAGTGTTTTCGGTAGGATGATGAGTAGGATAATCAATATTTTCAGACTTCAATGGTTTCTGCTGCGCATTGGTAGCGTCTAGGGGCAACCATTGCCCCCTTGGATACGCCAACCCGTCTCCGCTATCGTTCATTTCATGAAATACTATTTCACCTTGCGTCCCGTCGATAGGTCGATATTCCACACTTCGGCAAGGGTCAAACCACCAGCCGTCATAACAACAGCGTAATCGGGTACGTTGCCCCTTAATATATTCCTTACCTTGAATGCGATAAACGGTATCTTGCTCCAAGATACTCACCCCTTCATACTCACAACCCAGATTGTAGATTTTACGGCGCTCCGTCAGTTTTTATGACCACCCCCGGGAGCGAGTGATGCGAGATGGTAAAGATATACAGGCTTCCCATCCTCGGCATCTTCTGCTATAATTAG
>SFDX01000003.1 GCA_004557455.1 Akkermansia muciniphila
AAAAAACGGAGGCTGGAGCATAGCGGGTTCGAACCGCTGACCTCCTCAATGCCATTGAGGCGCTCTACCAACTGAGCTAATACCCCGAAAGGTGACGGGAGGAGTATAGCGGAAGCGGGGGCGAATGTCAAGGAGAAAGTGAGGAATTTTGAAAAAAGTTGAAAAAAAGTGGCTCAGGGGGCGGAATCGGGCCAATGATGGCGCGGGTAGCGTCCGGCGAGGTCTTTTTTCATTTGAGGGTAGCCGTTTTTCCAGAAGGAAGGGAGATCTGAGGTGAGCTGATAGGGCCGCTGGTTGGGCGCGAGGATGTGGATGAGGCAGGGCACGCGCCCGGCCGCGACGGTGGGGGAGGCGTGGGTGCCGAAAAGGAGCTGGCACTTGAGCGAGAAAGAGGGTGTCCCGTTGTCATCGTAGACGAGCTTGACGGAGCGACCGTTCTCCAGCGTAAGGGAAGTGGGCGCGTAGTGTTGCAGAGCATCGCGCTGCAAGGGCGAGAGCCAGTCCGCCAAAATGGGGAGGAGCGAGCGGTTCAGGATGTCCTTGTAGGCCACGGCCCCCTCGCAGAGCAGGGTGATGGCCAGCCGCCGGTCGTCCTCGGAGAAGTCGGGCAGCTCCAGCTCCGGCATGGCAGCGCGGAGGCAGGTGAGGCGGTTGAGCCACTGGCAGACCGCAGCATCCCAAGCGGGCAGGGGGAGGTTGCCGCGCAGGATTTGGTCCGCCAGGATGGGAGCGGCGAGCGACTTCGGCGCGTCCCCCAGCTCCTTGGCATCCAGCACCAAGTCACGGTAGAGCGATTGGCGGTAGAAGAGCACCCGCTTGCGCGCAGCGTCCCAGGCAGGCACATCGTGTTGTGTGGTCGGCAGGAGCTCGCGCGGCAGGATGGTGCAGCGCGAGAGCCGCGTCTCCACCTTCTTGCCACCCACCTCCGTGATATCCGCCGCCAGGAAGAGATCCTCCTGCGAGGCGAGCGGAGAGACAAGCGTGCCGCTGCGCTTCTCCGGCAAGCGCGCCGTGTGCGTGGCCGTGGTGTTGCGAACAGCCACCGAGGACGGGAAGGAAGCGAGCAACGCGGCGCAGATGGCCTCCCGATGCGCGGAGAAATCCGGCACTGCCCCGCGAGGAGCCAGCCGACGGAACGAAGCCAGCACCGCCCGCGCCCCCCGGGCCAAGATTCCGAGCCGCGAGCAAGCGGTGGGGTCAAAGCGCAGCTGCTCCGCCGCAAGGACAGCCCGCCACTCCGCCTGGAAATCCGAGAAATCCCCCTCCTGCACAAAGGAGGGAGCCAGCCCCGTTGCGAGGGCCACCGACTCCTCCTGAATGAGTGCCGCGATGGCCGCCGCCTCCGCCGTGCATCCGCTCTGCTGCCCGGAGACCAAGAGACGGGAAAGCACGGGCGGCAGCGGGTAGGCCAGCATCGCGCGCCCGATGGGAGAGAGCCCGCCCTGCGGAGCCAAGGCCCCGAGGGACTCCAACAACTGCCAAGCGGCCTGTGACTGCTGCTCCGTGGGGGCATCCGGCCAGGGGAAAGCCTGCACCGCCGCCGGGGTATGGTATCCCCAAGCTAACAAAGAAAGAAAGGCCTGCGACACATCCGCCCGATGCACCTCCGGTGAAGGGAAGGGAGGCCGCCTGTTGTGCTCCGCGCGGCTCCAGAGGCGGATGCAACGCCCCGGGGCCAAGCGACCCGCCCGCCCCGTGCGCTGCTCGGCGCGGGCTTGGGAGATGGGGACAATATGCAGGGTTGCGATGCCGCGCCGCGGGTCCTGCCGCGCCTCCCGCGCGCACCCGCTGTCCACCACAGAGCGCACCCCCGGGAGCGTGAGCGAGGTCTCTGCGATATCGGTTGATAAAATAACGCGCGGCCTGTCCGCCGGCTCCACCGCCGCCGCCTGCGCCTGCGGCGTCAAGCGACTGTGCAGCGGCAGCACATCCCACCCCCGCAGCCAACCGACCCCGCGCAGGTGCTCCGCCGTGCGGTTGATTTCCCCCACACCCGGCAGGAAAACCAGCACATCCCCGCAATCCGGGTGACTCACCAAGTCCTTGATCGCCGCTGTGCACTGCACCCAAACAGGCGGCGGTGCCACGAAACCGCGCGCATCCCGCACCGGCACAGGCTGACGATACTCCACCTTCACGGGGAAGCAACGCCCCTCCGCCCGCAGCACCGTAGCCTGCGGCAGGTAGGCACTGAGTTTATCCAACTCCAGCGTGGCAGACATGATGAAGAGCCCCAGCTCCGGCCGCGGGCCGCGCTGCAGCTCCAGCGCACGCGCCAGGCAGAGGTCCCCCGCCAAGCGGCGCTCGTGCATCTCATCGAATACGATGGCGGCCACACCCGGCAGGGTCGGCTCGGCGGTCATCATGCGCTCCAGAATGCCATCCGTTATAAACAAAATACGCGTCTCCGCACTGCGCCGTGAGTCGAAACGAACCGTATAACCCACCTCCGCACCGAGCGGGCAGGGGAGGGAACGCGCCACAAAAGCCGCCAACAACTGAGCCGCCAGGCGCCGGGGCTGCACCACGAGAATCGTCCCCTGCTGCCCACCGACCCCGGCCTGCCGCAGCATCAGCGGCACGCGGGTCGACTTACCGGAGCCCGTCGGCGCGCTGAGCAGCACGCAGAAACCGGGCCGGGACGCAGCCGCCCGGATCTCCTCCCCGATGCTGTCAATAGGCAATGGCACACCCCCAGTATATCACGGATGCAGAATGCTTGCAAGCCCGAAAAAAAAGCGCGTCGCCGCCGATGAAAGCGGGACGCGCGCGGATGGTCCGGATAAAAGAAGATTATTTACCGGCCTGCTCCTTGAGAATCTTCTCCTGGAACTCCGCATTCGTGCGCAGGCGGTGAGCGGCGCGGGAGTTAGGAGCAGCCTCGTAGGCGCGGCGGCTGTACTTGATGCTGTTCGGCAGATCGTGCAGCAGAGCGTAGGCATCTGCCATGCAGCCCAGGCACATCTGCGCCACCTCCGGGTGCAGCTCCGGGGTCTTGAGGAACTCCTCGCACTTAGCAATGCTATCCTTGAGCTCCGGCGCATCGAACTTGCCCACGAAGGTGGCGGTCAGCTGCTGGAAGGCCTCGAACTGCTCCACATAAAGTTTAGCCATGCGGGCACTCTTGATGTAGCCGAGCGTGTCCTCCGTATCCGACTTGCAGATCTCCTCGATCACAGAGGTGTACTTGGGGCGGCAGACCTCCGGGAGAGCCTGCAGGCCCTTGTGCAGTGCGCGGGCTCTCGCCTCGCCGGAGAGGGTAGCGGCCTCCGCAAACGCGGCATCGCGGGCCGTGCGGGCAGCCTCGGCCTCCTTGAGGCGGGCCAGGTACTGCTCCGTGTTCTCGGCAGAGCCGACCAAAACGGCGTAGGGCAGGCCTGCACTATCCAACAAAACAACGGTGGGCAGCCCCTGCACGCGGTACTCATTCAGCAGACGCTCGCGCGCCTTCATCTCCTGCGGGGGGATGGCATCCAGCAGCTTCTTGGTGCGCGGGAAATCCAGGGTCACGATACCGTAGCGGGACCCGACGGCGGCATCAAACTCCGGGCTGTTGAGGATTTTGTTGCTGAGGTGGATGCAGGCAGGGCACCAATCCGTGCCGGTGAAGTCCAGAAGGATGCTGCGGTTCTCCGACGGGGCCTGAGCGAGGGCCTTGTCCAGGTTCTCATAATGCGGCACGGCCCAAGCGCAGCCGGTGGCAGCAAGAAGAGCGATGAAAGCGTGTTTAATGTTCATACATCAGGACATACGGCTACCCCATGGCAATTCTTTCACACAAAATGTGAGTGTATGCCCGAGAAATGGCTTGAAGAGAGGGCCATGACATGACATAATAAGGAAAAGCGAAAGAAAAACACTATGCCTACTCCGGTAATGACATCAACGGGAGTGTCCGCCACGGGAGACCTGGTGACGGGCACAGCCGTGAACTACCTTGTAATGGGGTTGCCCGTGGCCACGGCGGCATCCCCCGTGAGCGGCCCGGCCTGCACGGGGGTGGTGACGCAGACGACCTGTGTGAAGCTGCTGATGAAGGGGCTTCCCTCCGCGAACATTACCTCCATGGCAACGGGGGTAAACCCTGCGACGGGAGTACCGGTGACCACGCCCGCTGCGGTGAGTACGGCGATAAAATACATTTGCTGAAAAAACGATGAAACGCCTTTTGAAACTCCTGCTTCTGTTGTCGGTGCTGCTTCCGCTGGCTGCCTGTTCGTCCGACAAACCGCGCGCTTACAACATCCGCATGGCCTATGATGCAGCCACGGTGGACCACTTCCGCATCTTCCCGACCGTGGAAATCGACATTGTGGCGGCGGATGCAGCCACGGCCGAGCAGCTCAGCAAAATGGAGATAGACGACTACTTTGACCCCGCGAACTTCATCCGCTCCTCCCTGCGCAAGAAGACCTACTTCTTCAGCCAAGAGAAGCACGACCAACAGGTATTGGAGCGCAAGGATGCCATCTGGAAAAACTGGGTGGACAAACGCCGCTGTCCCTATGTGGTGCTGTTTGCCAATTTACCGAGAGACGCAGGCAAGGGCCCGGATCTGCGGCGCGTGAAACTCCCGCTGGCGGCCAACCGCTGGGAGAGCGATGACATAGAACTTTCCATTGTTCCGGCAGGCTTGCTGCTGCAAACCCCGATGAACCCCGAGGAAGATTAAGAGAGACCGAACGAGATGTTTAGATATCCGAAGAGTGTGAGCTGGGTGGACGGCGTATTCCTGCGCCCCCACCATTTTCAGCAGATGCAGCGTGAGGCAGCGGCGGCCCGTGCGAGCGACCGTGCGCTGGCCTTGGGGTATGATTACGGCATTGTCGAGATGGAGACGGACGAAGCTGCGCTGGAGCAGTTCTCCTTCTCCCTGCTGCGCCTGAAGGCGATTTTGCCCGGTGGGGTGGAGATTGACCTGCCCGGCAATGCGCAGGCCGATGCGCTCGACCTGATGCCGGAAGTGAACCGAGGCGCGACAAGCGTTACCGTCTACGCTGCTATACCGCCCATGCGAGAAGGGGCGCAGAACCTGGCCGAGCAGGGCAGCACGGCGGAGCCCGCCCGCTATGAGCCCATCCCGGAGAATTGCTACGACAGCAACGCAGGCGGCAATGAACGGCCCATCATGTTCCGCCGCCTGCGGGTCTTGCTCGTGACCGACCCCGAAGCCGCCCCCGGCTACGAGAAGATGCCCTTGGTACGCTTCGTTTGCCGCCGTGATTACGATGGGCGGCCTGTCATCGAACCGGACAGCTCCTTTGCCGGGCCTGCTCTCTGCCTCTCCGGCAGCCCCTTCCTGGAGCGGCGCATGGGGGCCCTCCTGCAACATCTGGAGAAAGTGGGCGTCAGTATGCCCGCGAGCCTGCGCAACCGCGAGATGCAGATGCCCGAGAAGATGCACCTGCGCCTGGAACGGATGGCAAAAACGGGGCTCATCCGCAGCACCCATTGCGTGCTGCAGCAATGGTGTGCCATGCGCTGCCGACCCGCCGCGCTGTATGCGGAGCTGTGCCGCTTGGCCATGCAGCTGGCCGCCTACCGTCCGCTGGAGGATATTCCTACCCCTGAGCCGTACAACCATGATGACTGCCTGCCGCAATTCATCCGCGTGATGGATCTCATTTATCGCCTGACGACCGCCGAGGCAGCGGAATGGTGCGTGCGGGTTGACTTGGAGTACCGCGAGAGCGCGGATGCCTACTTCGGCAAGCCGGATCCCGCTTGGCTCAAGAGTGTTACGGGCGTGTATATCGGCCTCACCTGCCGGGGCGGCAGCCCGCGCGCGGTGGCGGATCTGGTGGAGACGGGCGATGCCTTCAAGGTGACGGCTGCCTCCATGGCCAACAGCCGTGTGCGCGGTCTGCGCTTGGTGGAAGAGCGTTACCCCTCCCCGCTGCTTCCCGCCGACCCGAACCGCCTGTGGTTCCGCGCGGCCGATTTGGCACGCGATATGACTTGGGAGGACATCTGCGGGGAGAAAGCCTGTGCCGTGGCTTGGGGGCGGCGGGATATGCCCGAGCTGCAGGCGGAAATGTACCTCATCCTGACCAAAAACGACGATAAGTCATGACACTGTACGAACTTTTCCATCCCTTGGTCAACTACGTAGCGGAGCAGCGCAGCTTGGCGGCGGCGGGGCAACCTGTCAGCCGGGAGAGCATGTATGCCCACCTGATGCGTGATTTAGAGCGCATCCGCAAGACCGGCTCGGCGGACAGCGTTGTGGCCCCGCTGCTGGAGGAGGCCTGTACCTACACGTCTTTCTTTGTGGATTATATGGTGCATGAGGGGCCTTTCTCCTTCTCCCATGCTTGGCAGGATTTGGGGCGCAGCATGTATAACGAGCTCGCCGGGGATGAAAAGTTCTTTGACTTCGTGCAGGCGCATGCAGATGATGAAACGCCGACCGGGCAGCAACACGTCGAGTTGCTGTATGACATGATGGTGTGCGGTTTCTCCGGCGCGCTGGAGCGTCGAAGCGTTCGATTGGAATCGCTGATGCGCCGCTGCGCAGAAAGACTTTCCGTGCCTCGGGAAGAGGTGGCCGTGCGCGACCTCCTCAGCTCCGTTCCGACAGCCACCGGCGATGCCAAGGCACGCAATCCCCGCCTGAAGGGCTACGCCCTGCTGGGAGGTGCCGCCGCGCTGCTCACGGGCTCCGTTTGCTTCTACCTGCACTCCTTCCACAGTGCTACGGAAGACATGCGTGCGGTGCTGGATCATACCACCGAAGCCATTGTGCAGGAAGCCCTCCATCGTGCGGATAACTCCGGTACCTTGGTGGTGAGCCATGTGCGCACCCACGACAAGACGGACAAGGATATTTTCGATACAAAAAGCAAGGCCCCTGCGGAGAATAAGGCGGAACAGACACCCTCCCCGGAGCCCGAAGCAGAACAGAAATAACACCTATGGCAGATTCTTTACCGGATGTAAAAACAATCCCGACCCCGTCCGCTTCCGCTCCCTCCGATCCCGGGTTCTCCGGCATGTTGAGCGAAATCACTTGGGTGGAATGGGCTTTGATAGCAGTCGGCGTGCTGCTGTTGGTACTGATTATCGTGCTGACGGTACGCTTCTTCATACGCCGCGCGCGCATGAACAAACTTGCCGGCACGATGAGGGAGGACCTCCTGCTGCGTCGCGAGCTGGCCGCCATGGCCGCCGGAAAGGACCTGCAGGCCCAGCACCGCGAGCAAGGGGCCCGCAGCGAGAGCATCCGCACGGATGTAGGCATTACCCGTGAGCGCCTCCGCATGTACGACCTCGACCCCCGCAAGACCCGCACCTGGTTCCTGCTCGGTGAACCCGGTTCCGGCAAGAGCCGCCTGATGGAGCAGGGGGGCTTGGAGTACCCCGCCGGCATGAACGACTTTACCAAGGCGGCCGAGGCTACGCCCACGCTCAACTTCTGGTTGACCGGTCACGGTGCCGTGTGGGATATCGGCGGACGTCTCTTCCTGAGCCGCTGGGGCGGTCGGCAGGATAACGAATGGCAGATATTCCTGGATGAGTACTGCAAGGTCTACAAGGGCAGCATGCCCAATGGTGTCATCCTGACTATCCCGATGGATGCCCTGCGGCTCGACCCGCCGGATCTGCGGGATAATAAGGTAAACCTCATTTCCCAAGAGCTGCGCGAGATGTCCAAGCGCATCGGCATCAGCTGCCCCGTGTGGGTGGTGGTGACCAAGTGTGATCAACTGGCCGGTTTCTCCGAATTCTTCAGCCTGCTCAGGGAGGATGAGACAGAGGAGATGTTAGGCTGGGAAAACCGTGTGGACGGCGGGGAATTCGACCCGGAGAACTTCAACAGCGAGTATTTCCGCCTGGTACACAAGCTGGAGACCCTGCGCAGTGCCATGGCTTTGAATGAGACGATATGGGACGCCGCGAACTCCGGCCAACGCCGCGCCGATGTGGTCAATCCCATTTACCTGTTACCCACGCATTTTGCCTCCCTGCGTGAGAACCTGTCGAAATACTTGGCCGGTGTCTTCTCCTATGTTCACGAGAAGGGTGAGGGCAAGGCCCCGCTGCGCTTCCTGGGCTGCTGGTTCACCGCTGCGATGGATCACCCCGTTGTGACCACGGAACGCTTGGTTATCAACCGCAGCGAGGACGGCAATTTAGAGGTGGCGCACCAAGACCACTCGCCGGACAGCGCTCAGGCCGGCGGTCACAGTCTCGAGACACACGGCATTGTGACGCAGCGGGAGAAGATCGTCTCCCGCCGCTCGCCCCGCCATTTCTTCACCGCCAAGCTGCTGCGGGATGCGATCACGCGCTCGCCGGAGCACAGCGAGTACTCCGCCGCTGCCTGTCGGCGGATTTTGCGTCCGTATTGGATCACCGCCGCGTCCTTGGTTGCCATTGGTTTGCCCATCGTGGTGGCCTCGATGCTCTTCAAGGATGATTTGTATGATACGGCCCACCGCGACCTCGATTATTGGAAAGAGGTGGACCGACTGTACGGCACCGGTGAACTGGGCAAATACCCGCTTTTGGAGGCTAAGGAGGACGCACAGATCCCTCTGCTGGATGAACCGCTGGGCGACTTGGCCGAGACCCGGCGCACCTACTTGGATAACATGCGCAACATGACCAGCCTTCCCCTGACGGTTTCCACTTTCTGGCGTCCCGCTTCGCTCTTTGTGGACGGAGAGAGGGGCTCCCACCTGTTGGGAAATGCGCGCCTCTTCATCAACAAGGCCGCCTTGGTCGGTTCCGTAACCGAACCTGCCACGAGTGCTACCCGTGATGTATTCAACTGGCGCGCCGAGCACCGGAACGAGAGCAAGCTGCAATGGGACCGCGATGATACCCGAGCCTTCCTCCAGTTGCTCAACATTTCCCACTCCGGAGTTCAGTTGCAGGAGGGGCAGGTCGTTCCGGATACGGTGGAATATGATACACTCATCCAAATCGACCGCCATCCTGCGCAGAATGCCATCACGCGCTCGCTGTGGCTCAGTTGCCTGCGCGTCAACACGTCTTTCTCGCAGATGACCATGCTCAACGGCTACCACCGCCCCGTCTCTGCGGAGGCAGGCAAGGCCTTGGCCAGTGCCACCACACTGTATTGCACCGCCGTGGATGACATGACCATCTACCCGGATCTCTACTATCGCGATATCCGCGATTTCTTGGATACACTCACTGCGCTGCTGGGCAAAAAGAAAGCACTGGACACCGCCGCCCGCGAGTTTGCGCAGGCCGTGGAGCAGAACAACCCGCAGGAAATGCGCCGCAGCATCGATGCTTGGAAGGCGACCTATGCCGAGGTAACGCGCTTGGCTCGCGAGATTGACGAGATGGAAGAGGATCTGGAGCTCAAGGACGAGGCCACCCTTTCCGCCGGTGTGGAGCATATCGCTACCGAGATGACCAACCGCCTCCGCAGCGACCGTGAGCAATTTCTCCGTTATACGCTCGACATGGAGTCCTCGGAGAGTGCCGACTTCCTGCGCAAGCTGGTCCGCCAGCTCTGCAAATCCGTCGATGCTGCCCTGCCGCGTATTGCGCAGAGCGGCGGCCGCACGGACCCCGCACTCTCTCGCTTCTGGGACCGGGATGAAGAGGAAGAGACACGCCCCTACCGCGTCTTCCTGGAGCGCGCCGCGCGTTTGAATGCGCTGATAACCTACCCGCTGGATGCAGGGTCGCCCAAGGAGAGTTATCACCGCCGCATCATGCGGGTGGAGGATGCCCGCAAGGCTTATGACGCCGGCGTTGCGGCCTTGGGAGAGGACAAGGACTCCCCCCTGAACAAGAACTGCTGGGCCCGCAACTGGAACCTGCTGCAGGCGAAGGTTATCCGTACCTGGATCGACGAGACGCCGGACAGCAAGATACAGATGATGGATAAACTGCGCAGCATGGCCACGCCGGAGATGCGCAACCGCCGCCTGCCGGATCTGCCTTACACTTGGGCTGCTCGTTATTGCATGGAGCCCGCTTTTGCGCCCGAGAACGTCCGCGACCTTACAGATGACCTGAATGAGCTGCTCGAGTATGTGCAGCAGCATAACAACATCGTCAGTGATGATGAGGCCGCCGAGAATGCGAAGGACGCCGCGGATCTCAAGAATGTTATCGATTCCTTCCTTCAGGATTATACCGTGTACTGGACAGAGCAGTTGCCCTCCCGCTACAAGGTGCGCGAAATTCGCACTTGGGCCGACTTTGTCGAGAGTGCCGAGGTACTGGCTGTGTTCGATCTGACCAACAACGTGCGCCCCATCTACACCCGCATGCTGGAGGCCCTGCGCATCCCCGTGCTGGCGGATGAAAAACGCTTCCCCCTGGCTGCTGCCGGCAGGGCCGAGGTGGCACAGGTGTTGGAGAGCCTGAACGGCGACGCCGCTCGTAAGTTGTCGGCGAACCTTGACTTCATCTCCAAGTTGAGCCCGAACCCCGTGGAGAGCCGGAAAACGCTCGTGAACATGAGCGCCGATGAGCTGTACAGCACCTACTGGGCTGCATGGAACCCCGCCGGCGGCGCGCGCTTGGCGTGGTGGAACCAGTACCTGGAGCTGGGCATCAACCTGCTGAAGGAGGAGTTCATGAAGCAGAGTGTCACCGACCTGTACCGAGCCTTGCCCTCGCTGCGTCTCTTCCCCATCTGCAATAACAGCCGCCGGGGTGAGTCCGACAACCTGCCCACTATTGCTTTGGAGTCCCTCCGTGAGTCGCTGGAGCATCTGATCGGCAAGGGCAATGAGGAGGAGCTGGAGAAGGCTGTGGAGCAGGGGGCCAAGCTCAACATCAGCCGCGATGCCTGCGACCTCCGTGTCGCTGCTTCCGATGCTCGCATGAAGGCCTGGAAGAAGATTTCCGCCGCGATGACGCTGCTGAATGATAACGAGAGTATCCTGCAGGGCGAATTGCTGCTGCCCTCCTCCAAGGTGCGCTCCACGGCCATCGACGGGGAGAAGGCGGAGAAGCGTCTGCTGCCGGTGGAGCGCCGCTATCCGTACTGCGAGGTGCGGCGCGCGGGGAAGGTGGAGGTGCCGCTCTTCCTGCTGAACCGCAGCAGTGAGCAGGATATTCCCCTGACCGGTGCTTCCATGGGTGCCGATGTCTCCGACTTGGAGTTCCGTTTCTTCCAAAAGCCGGGCGAGGGCTCGCCCGATGCCGTCCTGCGCCTCAGCGGGGCTTGGAGCTTGGTGAACCTGTACCTGCGCAACGGCGTCCGCCTGTCGGAGGATAAGCAGACCGCCTATGTGCCCGTTGAGTTCCGGGATAAGCAGGGCTTCCGCTGTGTGTTCCGCATCGGCATCCGCTTCAATCGTCCCATGATTGCTCCGCAGGATTGGCCGGATGAAAGCCTGTTCGCCACCGCCCTGCCGGAGGAAACACCGGACCTGCCGACCCTGCAGAAGAAGCTGCAGAAGCTGGTGCGCCCTGTTTTCACATCCGGGGCGGTGACGCCGCGTCAACCGGATGACGAGGAGCGGGAGAAACTGGTCGAGGAGGTGAACAAGCTGCTGGAGGATCGCTGCTCCCTGGCCTTCGAGGTGGTGACCCCGGGGGTGGACAGCTTGGATGATGCCGCCGGAGATGCCGCGCGGAAGCTCGCGGCGGAGTACCCCTTCTTTGCGGTGGGCGATGACCAATTCGGCACCGCCAAGATGCGCACTCTGCCGGATGCGACCGCCGTTTCCCAAGTGCTCATCCCCGGTTGGGAGCCGCTGCGCGTACGCATGTACCGCTTTGCTACCGATAATTACCCCGCCGTGTATGTGACGGAGCGCGGTAATATGTTGGACTATGTGATCGGCAGTGCTGTCTCCTACAACGCGGTGACCAACTGCTTTGCCGTGCCCGTGCAGGGGCTGGACGGCACGCAGCCGGTGAAGGGTACCCTCTACCTGCGCCCCGTGGTCACGCAGTCGATGAATGATGGACTGCTGCCGGAGGAACCCGGCAATGCAGAACTTGTATACCCGGACTCAACCCCGCTGCCTATTCCCTGATAATTCAAATATACAGATGACATTATGGATGCCTCGACACTCAAGTACGGAACCTTTGTGAGCCAGTTGTCCCCCTGCGGGGAGAACATGGAGTATGACCCGCGCATGATGGCGCTGGAGGAAGATATCGTCGGCAAGCCGGAGCAGCAGATGGGCGATTCCATCATCCCCGCCACGCCGCCGAATTGGAAGGATATTCTCAAGAACGCTACCTCTCTGTTGGAGGATACCCGCGACTTGCGCGTGTTTATCTACTGGACAGCCGCACAGTTGGCTCGCGAGGGGTTGTCCGGTCTGTATGAGGGCCTGCAACATATCCTGTATTTCAGCACCGAGGCTTGGGATGAGCTGTGGCCGGTGCCGGATGACGGAGACGTGCAGGAACGTTTGAGTGCTTTCGCGCTGCTTTCCCCCATGGCGGGCAGCTTTGATGCCGATATGACGGTGGTGCAGCTTTTGTTGGACCAGAAGCTCTGCTTCTCCCATGCCGTGGGGAGTTACAGCCTGCGTGATATTCGGGAGGCTCAGGAGACCGGCAACGAGGAGGCGCGCAAGCTCATCCGCGCGGCGTATCTGGATAGCCCGGAGGCGGAGTTACAGGCGGTGCAGACCTGCATTGAGAACATCTTGCAGTGCCTGCGCGATATCCGTGAGTGTTATGATAACCATGGCATGGGAACGCCGGATCTGCGGATGATTACGGACATTGTTAAGGAGATGCAGCTCTTTTACAAGAGTCAGCCTGCCGAGCAGCCGGAGGTTCCCGCGCCCACCGTGTCCGAGGCTCCGTCTGCCTCGGTATCAGCGGCTCCTGCTGCGGCTGCCGGTCCGTTGGCGGCTGTGCCCGTGGCTCTTCCCGCTGCCGCCCCGGGGGTGATCAACGGTCGCCAGGATGCCATCCGCACCATGAAGGCGCTCTGCCAATGGTTCGAGGAGAACGAGCCGTCCAGCCCCGTGCCTTATTTCCTCAAGCGTGCCATCCGCTGTGTAGGTGCTAACCTCTTTGATATTGTGGAGGATTTGGCGCCGCAGATGAAGGAGCAGTTGAAGCTGATTCTGAAGCCGGATCCCGTGGAGCCCCGTACGGCTCCGCAACCTGCGGCTCCCGTGAGTACCCCGGCACCTGCACCCGTTGCCGCCGCTGCACCCGCGCCGGAGCCGCCTCCCGCACAGGAGTATTTCAATCCCTTCGGTTGATAACTCGATGAGTCTTTTTATGAAGAAAACAGTTACACAATACATTCTCCCGCTCCTCTGCTGTGCCGCGGCTTGGAGCATCGTCGGCTGCGCTCAGACCGCAGGTTCTGTCAGCAAGGCTGCCATCACGGAGGCTTTGACCAGCCCGACCATGAGTCTCACTCCCTGGAAGGCGGATTGGCTGCTGGAGCCCGGCGAGCGTCAGGTGCTCTCCCCTGAGCAGGTGCGCAAGGTGCGTGCCATCCTCACCTCGCTGTCCGTGCAGGAGGTGCCGGAGCGCTACTACCGCAGCGATGTGCAGACCTACCACGGTCAGGATACGGAGTCTATCTTCTACCTCTACGCGGGGGAGGAGCAGCCCTTGGGTGGCCGTCTGCAGCCCGATGGGGTGAGCATGGATGACTTTGTGATGACCAAGGAGTCCTCGCGTGCTCTGTATCAGATCCTTCTGCCGCAGTTGCGCAAGGTATGCCCCGGTATGTGATGCGCCGCCTGCTTGCCCTTGCGCTCGGGGTTCTCTGTGTGCTGCCGAGCTGTGATTCCGTGCCGCCGGATTTGGGGATTTACCCCCGACCCGCCGCGGGGCCCATCGGTCGCCGTACTCAGCAGCCGCTGGTGGCGGAGCCTGCGGATGTGGCGGTGGTTTTCATCGCGGGTTTCTTCGACCAGCCCTTGGCGCACATGCGTCGGGTATATGAGACCGTGCCGCCGTTTCCCGTGCCCGGGCGGCAGTTCCGTGCCTTTTATGCTTGGGATTCCTGTCGCGGTTCGTTGTTAGCACATCACACGACCCGACTGCGGAAGGATCTGGAGGCCTTTTTTGCTGTCAATCCGCGGGCAGATCTCATTCTGGTGGGGCACAGCTACGGTGGTTCGGCGGCCATGGATGTGGTTCGCAATCTGCGCGGGCCGCATGGTCGCATCATTGTGGCTACGTTGGATCCCGTCAGCCGCCGGGGGCGTTCCATGCCGCGCGTGCGGGCGGCGGGTGTCGATTATTGGGTGAATGCCTATTGTTATCCCTACACCACTTGGCGGGATACGGTTCCTGCCGTGGGCGGGGCGTGGCGGCACTGCCCGCAGGCGGATGTCAACTTGGTATTCGACGGTCGGGAGAAGAATGAAGATAACAAACATTACCAGCACTGCGCGCCTCTGCCGTTGATGACAGACAAGCGGAACAGCGGTGGCGTTTCCGTGCAGGATCTGCTCATCCGGGCTTGTTCGGAGCTCCGCATCGGCGAACATGAATGAGCCCCCTCCACCTTGGGCCGCTTTGGAGGCGTTGCCCGCCGAGCTTGAAGCCATGCAGCCCTGCGTGCGTGGCACGGTTCACCCGCTCGCCGTGGTCGATGGGGTGCTGTCCCTGGGTGAGGGTTCCGTCATCAAGGCGGGTACGGTTATCGAGGGGTATGTGCGCATCGGCAGCGGGTGCGTCATCGGCCCGAATGCCTACCTGCGGGGGCACTGCATCGTGGGGGACGGCTGCCGGATCGGTCATGCCGTGGAGGTCAAGAGTAGCATCATCGGCGATGGGTCGGCCATTTCCCACCTCTGTTATGTGGGGGACAGCATCTTGGGCGAGGATGTCAACCTGGGCGGTGGCTGTATCCTCAGCAATTTCCGGCATGATGCGGGCGAAATCCGCATGCTGCACGGCGGTCAACTGAAACCCACGGGGCGCGATAAACTGGGCTGCGTCATCGGGGCGCACTCGCGACTGGGCTGCAACACCGTTGTCCTGCCCGGGCGTGTTTTGCCGCCGTCTACCCGAACCTACCCCGGCAGCACCGTGAGCGGGGTAGGGGACTGCATGTGAGCGTGGGGCACTCCGTCAGCTGAACCGCCGGAGAATGTCGGGCGGCAGTCCCGGCGGCAGGGTGGCAGCCAGCCAGCGTTCGTTGCCCGGTTGCCCCGCAAAGCCGCGCACCAGGGAGGAAGAAATGGCTTCCAACTCCGGCGGAGGTAGCAGGTAAACGGAACGGATTCCCGGCTCCATGGCGGCATTCATGCGTTCCATGCACTTCTCGTACTCCAGGTCCACACTGTTTCGGATGCCCCGCAGCAGGTGCGTGGCTCCCAGATGCTTGGCAAAATCTACCAAAAAACCGCGTTCGGATACTTCGAGCCGCACATTGGGCGGCAGCTCCGCCGTCAGCGCGCGCAGGACCCGCACGCGTTCCTCAGCGGTGAGAAATCCGGGCTTGTCCGGGTTGACGGCGAGCACCACGATGAGCTCATCGAACAGGGTCGCGCCCTGCTGCATCATCCACAGATGCCCGCGCGTGGGTGGGTCAAAACTGCCGGCGTAAATACCGATGCGTTTCATTTTCTGCGCAGGAAGAGAATGTAGGCCAGCGTGCCCGCATAGAGCACGGAAAACAGCCCGAGCACCAGCCACAGAACCATGTCTGTGCCGCTCTTCCGGAGCCCCATGCTGAACAGCATCATGCCGATGAGGAAGAAGACCGTGCAGCGTATGATGCCGTTGATGAAACGCGCGTTCATGCCGTATTTACTTGAGGGAGAGCAGCTGCATCTCGAAAATCAGGGTGGAGTGCGGCCCGATAGCACCGGGGCCGTTGGCTCCGTACGCCAGCTCGGAGGGGATGGTCACGCGCCAGGTAGCACCGATGGGCATGAGCTTGAGCGCCTCCGTAAAGCCGGGGATGACCTGCTTGAGGCCGAAGGATACCGGCTGCTTGCTCTTGTCAAACACCGTGCCGTCAATCAGGGTGCCGGTATACATGACCTCGGCCTTGGGATTCTCGCCGTGCACAGCGGGGTCATAGGTCTCCGTGCCGCCGGGGACGATCACCTCGTACTGCAGGCCGCTGGGGGTGGTCACCACGCCCTCGCGCTTGGCATTCTCGGCCAGGTACTTCTTGCCAGCCTCGGCATTGGCGCGTCCCTTGGCATTCGCCCGCTCGCTCAGCGCGGCCATGAACTCACGCTGGTGCTTATCCAAATCCTGCGAGATAACCTCGCCTGCGGGCGATTCCCCCGCCAAGGCAGCACAGATGCCGCGCATCAGAGCCTCACCGGAGAGATCCTCGCCCTGCACACCCGGGAGCATCTGGGGCAACACCTGGCTCCCGAGTCGGAAGCCCACCAAGTAGCTGATGGTATTTTTCGTTTGGTCTGTCATGCCCCCAGTGTACCACATCCCCGCCCCGCATGCAAGCCAATCTTCACACCGAGCCTTCATCAGCCCCCACTCGCTCGCGGCAGCCCCGGCGGCGGGGAAGTCTCATTCCGACATACCGAACCCCTCCTCTGACATACCAACCGCCTTCTCTGACATACCGAGCGACTCCTCTGACATACCGGCCTCCTGCATGAGGGAGTCGAGGTCTCGCTTGCCTTTCTTGGCCTCTCGGAGCAGCGCGGTTACTTTGTCAATGTCTTCCTGTGAAAATTCGCTCATAGCATGAAAATGTCATTTGTTTTCCTGAAGCTCCTCCCCGGACTTGGCGCCGGCGGCTTTGAGTATGGCGATGATCCTCTCGTCCTCGGTTAAGTCCAGGACTGTTTTGCCGTCGTCGTTGACGGCGTTGACATCTGCACCGTGCTCGAGGAGAAGCTGCACGATTTCCGGGTATCTGCGCCTCACAGCGTCCTCAAGGGGAGGAGTATGTTCGCCTTCCTCTCCGTTAACATTTGCACCGTGCTCCAGAAGCAATTTGACTACTTCTGTATGGCCTCTATAGGCTGTGTAGCTCAGGGCCGAGTGTTCGAGTTTGAGTGCGATGTGGGGATCGGCTCCTTTTTCCAGCAACAGACGTACCGCTTTCGTGTGTTTCTTCAGAATTGCCCACGCCAGCGCAGTTCTGCCGTCTTTGTCTACAGCACAGGCACTCACCCCCGCTTCCAACAGGTTGCGCAGCTTCTTGTCAAACCCGCCCGCAGAGTAGGCTAAAAGCATGTCTGCTTTGTTTCTTGTGCTTGCTCCTGCCTTCAGGAGCATTTCTGCGATGTCCGTATGCCTTATTCTATAGGCCAGCATAAGGGCATTCCAGCCGTTTATGTTTTTGGTGCGAACCTTCGCCCCCGCGGACAGCAAAAGTCGGACCGTATCCTTCCGCCCGTATTCGACGGCCCATGTCAGGGAGGTGTCCCCGTCCCTTGACCTCGCGTTGATTGAAGCACCGGCCTTTAACAGCATGTCAACTATTGCAGTGTGGCCCATTTCTGCAGCATGCATCAGCGGGGGCGCTCCCAGTTCGTTTCTGCTGTTTATACTTGCACCGCGGCTTAAGAGTAGTCTCACAAACTCAGTATTCCCCCTGTAGGCAGCCTCCATCAGCGCATTCCAGCCGCCCTCATCCGTCCCGTTGATATTGGCTTTCGAATCTAACAGTAGGGTAGCAATATCCGGCCTATTATGCTTGACCGCTTTGATGAGCGGAGTCCAAAAGTAATCATCCCAGACTTCCGTGTTCCACCCTAAAGCCAGCAGCTCCCGAACTCTCTCCGAATCTCCCGCCTCAACGGCATCGTGTAACCCGGGGGCATGGTCTCTCAAATCTGAGAGCTCTTCCTTAGCTGCGGCAAGGCCCTGTTTGGCTGCCTTGTTGTACCAAGCAACCGCTTCTCGGTGATCCTTTGTCACCCCCTTGCCGTTTTCATACATTCTGCCCAAACAATATTGACCCCCGGCGTACCCTTGCTCGGCAGATTTGCGGTACCATTCGACAGCAACGGCATCGTCCTGCGGAACCCCTTTGCCTTCCTCGTACATTTCTCCGAGACACCATTGCGCCCTGGCGTACCCTTGAGCAGCTGATTTTTTGTACCAGCTGATTGCTTCCGTATAATTCTGCGGGACTCCGTCTCCGGCTCTGTACATACAGCCGAGGTTGTACTGTGCGTCATCTCCTCCTTGTTCCGCAGCCTTTCTGTACCATTCGACCGCTGCTTGTTTATCTACACTGACACCGCAGCCATGGTCATACATCCACCCGAGAGCACATTGGCCGGGGCCATAGCCGGTTTCGGCAGATTTGCGATACCACTTGAACGCTTCATCATAGTCCCGTTCAATGTTCTGACCCTTCTCATACATCCACCCGAGTCTGTGCAGGCCGAAGCCATTTTCTTGCTCGGCGGATCGAAGATACCATACGAGGGCCTCCTCACAATTCTTCTTCACACCGAGACCTATTTCAAACATACGGCCCAGGCAGGCCTGCCCATAAGCATCCCCCCGTTCAGCGGCTTTGCGATACCACTCGAAAGAGCGTCGGTAGTTACATCTCACACCTTTTCCCTCTCTGTACATCTCCCCGAGGCACACCTGTGCCGCCGTGCCGGCCTCCTGCATGAGGGAGTCGAGGTCTCGCTTGCCTTTCTTGGCCTCTCGGAGCAGTGCGGTTACCCTGTCAATGTATTCTTGTGAAAATTCGCCCATAGCAAGAAAATGTCATTTACCCGAGTATATGCTTCTGCGCATGATACGTCAAGCAGAAAGGCGGGGCCGGAATGAAAATTTCATGACACAAGGCGGTGGAAGCGGGATGAAGAATCCGGGGCCGCCCGGGCTGTCGGATGAGCAGCGGCAGCGAAAAAGGAGGGAAAAAAGCGGGTCTTTGTCTGACATATCGCGCCTGCGGGCTTGCGGTGACGGGGCGAGCGTGGTACACTGTGGGGGAGATGGTACACTTCAGATTATTCGGGATACCCGTGGTGATCCACCCGAGCATGTGGGTGATCTTGGCCGTACTGGCGGTGCTGTGCGTGGGGGATCCCCTGCAGGCTCCGCTGGCGGTGCTGCTGTTCATGATGGCGGGTTTTCTGACGCTGCTGGCGCATGAGATGGGGCATGCCGTGGTGGGGCGGTACCTGCTGAAGGGAGAGACGAATGTGTACCTGGCGTGGCTGGGCGGGGAATGTTTTTATGAGGGCCCGACACCCGGGCGCGGGGAATCTCTGCTGCTGACGGTGGCGGGCCCCCTCGGCTCGCTGGCCTTGGCGCCGGTGGTGCTCCTCGTCATGAACCTGTACCTGCCGAGTACGGCGGATGTGCTGCCGGCGGCTTGGGATATGGTGTGCTGGACGATGCCCCGAGAGATGCTGCAGGCGATGCCCGTCTACGGTGCCATGCTCCTGCTCTTCCTCCTGCAACTCTCCGTGTGGTGGAGTCTGCTGAACCTGTTACCCGTGTACCCGTTGGACGGCGGCCGGGTTTTGGCCCACTTCATGGGCTCCCGTCGGAGGATGCACACCGCCAGCATGGTCATAGCAGCGGTACTGAGCCTAGCAGCCTTTTCGATGGGAATGGTGCTGCTCGGCTCGATGCTCATCTTCCTAGTCGTGGCGAACTACAATGCCCGCGAGGGTGCCGATGACTGAATACGTATCCCTTTTTCTCAATCAACCGTTAATCCAATCCGAAAACCGAATATGGCACAACAGAATGCAATTTCGCCCACTCGTGCGGAGAACTTCCCGGAGTGGTACCAGCAGGTCATCAAGGCTGCCGATATGGCGGAGAACTCCGAGGTGCGCGGCTGCATGGTCATCAAACCGTGGGGCTACGCCATCTGGGAGCTTATCCAGCAGCAGATGGACGCCGAGTTCAAGCGCACCGGCCACACGAACGCCTACTTCCCGCTGCTCATCCCCATCTCCTACCTGGAGAAGGAGGCAGAGCATGCCGAGGGCTTTGCGACGGAGTGCGCCGTGGTGACCCACCATCGCCTGGAGGCCGTGAAAGACCCGGAGACCGGCAAGACGAAGATGATCCCCTCCGGCGAGCTGACGGATAAATACGTCATCCGCCCGACCTCCGAGACGGTCATCGGAGCCGCTTTTTCCCGCTGGCTGGAGAGCTACCGAGACCTGCCCATCAAGGTGAACCAGTGGTGCAACGTGATGCGCTGGGAGATGCGCCCGCGTATTTTCCTGCGCACGGCGGAGTTCCTGTGGCAGGAGGGGCACACCGCCCACGAAACCGCCGAGGAAGCACAGGAGGAGACCCGCACCATGCACAAGGTGTACGAGGACTTCCAGCGCGATGTGCTCGCCATTCCGTCCATCCCCGGCGAGAAGACCGAGCACGAGCGCTTCCCCGGGGCGCTGCGCACCTACACGGTGGAGGCCATGGTGCAGGACCGCAAGGCCATTCAGGCCGGCACCTCGCACTTCCTGGGCCAGAACTTTGCGAAGGCTCAGAACATCTCCTTCGCCGGGCGGGATAACAAGCGCAGCCTGGCCTGGACCACGAGCTGGGGCGTGTCTACCCGCATGATCGGCACGCTGATTATGGCGCACTCGGACGACGACGGCTTGGTGTGCCCGCCGCGCGTGGCCCCCAAGCAGATCGTCATCATCCCCATCACCCCCAAGGCCGAGACTCGGGACGCCATCATCGCGCACTGCCGCGAGCTGGCAGCGTCCCTGTGCACGCAGAACTTTGCCGGTCTGCCCATCCGCGCCTTTGTGGACGACCGCGACCTGAACAACGGTGTGAAGAAGTGGGAGTGGGTGAAGAAGGGCGTACCCGTGCGCATCGAGATCGGCCCGCGGGACCTGGAGAAGGGGAGTGTGTGCATTGCACGCCGCGACGAGGCCGGCTCCAAGATCTTCATGCCCGAGGCTGAGCTGACGGCGGGTGCTGCGGACCTGCTGCAGAAGATTCAGGATGCCCTGCTGCAACGCCAGGTGGCTTTCCGGGACAGCCACATCCGCCCCTGCAACAGCTTGGAGGAACTCAAGCAGAACTTCGCCGGTGAGGGCGATGCCGACTGGCTGCTCTGCCCTTGGGACGGCAGCCCGGAGGAGGAAGAAGAGCTGGCCAAGAGCCTGCGCATCTCCATCCGCTGTATCCCCATGAACGGCATGGGTGAGGGGCCGGAGGCTCCCTGCATCCTCACCGGACGCCCCACCACACGCCGCGTCCTCTGGGCCCGCAGCTATTGAAGCCGCAGCCCGAACCCTTTCGCCCCGCAGTGCCACCGCGCCCTGCGGGGCGCTTGCGTTGTCCCCGAAACCGGGTTATTCGGCGCAGAGAAACGGGTGGTAGAGGCGGATACTGTCATACGCTCGCAATTCGTGCTTGCCAAGGCGGGAGAAAGGTGGTAGGCTTTTGGTGTGAATATGAGAGCATTATCGATGTTGATGGCGGCTGCGGCGGCACCTGCGGTGCTGTGTGCGGCAGCGGTGCAGGGGGCGGAAGCTCCTAAGGAGATCAAGGAATACTTCCCCTGCTCATCGGGCAATGAGCTGCTGCGAGGCGCGGTGGTGCGACTGGAGTTCAGCGAAAACTTCCAAAAGATGCACGAAGCGTTGATGGAGAAGCTGCAGAGCATGCCGGAAGCGGACCGCAAGGAGATAACGGAGGGCATTTTGCCCAACACGGCCCTGAACTACACCCCGAAGCTGTGGGAGAAGAAGAAGGACTACGATGCCTACATCGAGGCGTGGAAGCAGACAAAGGTTGTGCCGCTGTTTGAGGTGGGCATGGACATGAAAGAAGACCCGTCCAAGCCCGGGGAATGGCGAGCCATGGCCGTGACGGTGGCCGGCAACGGTGTGGAGCCGATGACTGTTGCGAACCTGCGCTACCGCAAGGAGGGCAATGTGTGGGTATCCCCCAACGGGGAGCTGAAGGCCAAGCCCTTCTCCACGGAGGTGAACTGCGCCTTCGGCACCATGACGGGCACGCAGTGGACGCTGGAGCAGAAGGACAGCTTCTCCGACACCCGGGAGGCCGTGACGGTAGCCAAGAGCACGGATGGCAAGTTTGTGTACGTAAGCTACACCCTGCTGGAAATCTCCCCCATCAGCGGGCGAGTAATGACGAACCACGGGTACATGATGCGCTTTGCCGTGGACAAACCGCGCGCCGGTGCTACCAAGCCGGGCAAGCGCTGACGGAATCCCTTGCGCTCCCCCGGTATAGCGCCGGGGGAGATACCGGCCGCAGATGCGAGTTATAGCGGGAACAGCCAAGGGCATGCCCCTCAAGGTGCCGCAGGGCGAGGTTCGCCCCACACAGGACCGAGTGCGCGAGGCTCTCTTTAACATCTTGGGCCCCATCATCGAGGGGGCACGGGTGCTGGATCTTTTCTGCGGAAGCGGATCCGTGGGACTGGAGGCCCTGAGCCGAGGTGCTGCGACGGCGCGCATGGTGGATGCCTCCCGCATCAGCTGCGCGGCGGCGAAGGAGAACCTGCAGAAATCCCGTCTGGCGGGCGGCAGCGTGGTGCAGAGCGATTGCCTGCAATTTGTGCGGCGGGATATGGGGAAATACGATATAATTTTTGCGGATCCGCCGTATTGCAAAGCAGCGGGGGATCGAGATATGATCGCGGAGCTGCTGACGGACCGCGCGTCGGATTTGCTGGCGGAGGGCGGCCTCTTCATTGCCGAGGCGCAGGTCGGCTACGGCGTGGGCGACCGCAATACGCGGGAATTCCCCGGCTGGGTGCTCGCGGATGAGCGCAGCTACGGCAAGAATACCATTCTTTTCTACCGGAAGGCGTAACATGGCGCGTTTTATCTTTTTACTGCTGTATAACCTGCTTCTGCCTGTTTTTCTGGTGGTGAGCATACCGGGCTACCTTCTCAAGATGAAACGCCGCGGGGGCTTCGGCACGGGGCTCAGCGAGCGCTTCGGCATCTACCGCCGGCCTCGCAGCGAGGAGCCGCAGGGTGTGCTTTATGTGCATGCCGTGAGCGTGGGGGAGGTGTTCATCGCCCTCAAGTTCATCCGCGAATGGCGCAAGACGCATTCGGAGCCTGTCGTGCTGGCTACCTCGACCGCAACCGGGCATCAGGTGGTGCGTGATGCAGCGCTGCCCGGTGTTCGCGCGCTGTACAGCCCCTTGGATGTACCGGGACTTTCCGGCCGCTGTTTGTCCCGCTTTTCGCCCCGCGCTGTGGTGCTCATCGAGGCGGAGCTGTGGCCGAACTTTGCGGAGGTGTGCCACCGTCGGCGTATACCGATGGTGATGCTGAATGCGCGCCTCTCCCCGCGCAGTGAGGGTCGCTACCGCAAGGTGCGCGGCGTCACGCGGCTTTTGTTTGAGCGTTTGACCGCCTTGGGTGCCCAGAATGAGCGGGATGCAGGACGCTTTGCGGGTATAGGCGTGCGCCCGGAAATTATCACGGTGACGGGCAGCATCAAGTTCGATGCGCCGGCGGACGCCGCCCCGGAGCGTCGGGAGGACTTCGCGGCCATTCTGCGCCGCATGGCCGGCGGTCGTCCCGTGGTGTTGGCGGCCTCCACCCACGCGGGAGAGGAAGCGTTGATCGCCGGGGCGGCTCGGGAGGCAGGGGCGTGGCCGCTCATTGTGCCCCGCCATGCAGAACGCCGGGCCGATGTGTGCCGAGACCTGACGGCGGCGGGATTCTCCCCGATTTTGCGGACATCCGGTGAGCTGCCGGAGGAGCTGCCGGAGAATGCCTGCTACGTGGCAGACACGACGGGGGAACTGCGCGCGTGGACGGCCCTGGCGGATGTGGTGGTCATCGGCAAGAGCTTCTTGGCCAAGGGTGGGCAGAATCCTGTGGAAGCCATTGCGGCGCGTGTGCCCGTGATTGCCGGGCCGGATATGACGAACTTTGCGGACCTGATGAGCATGCTCGAGCAAGATCGCGGCGCTGTGCGCTGCGAGGCTGCGGCGCTGGCAGGTGCCATTCGCGGGCTGCTGGCAGACCCGGAGGGTGCCCGCGCACAGTGCGAGCGGGCTTTCCGCGCCTTGGATATGCACTCCGGTGCCACGCAGCGCAGTGTGCGCTTGGTGGAGAGCCTGTGGTTGCCGCCCGCGGGGGAGAATTGACCGCATGAGCCCCGAGTGAGGCGTTTTTGGGTTGCATCCCTACCGGGTTTCTGCTATAATGCAGCACGCAAACAACAATGGCAGATACATCCCCGACCGAAGAGAAGAAGAGCCTGTGGGCCGTCTATAAGCCGATTATCCGGCGCTATTTCCGCCCGCACAGGGGCATTCTCATTTGGGCGGTGCTCGCCGGTGTCGTGGCGGGGTTGACGGGTGGCTTCGGCTTGCCGGTTATCTTGCAGCGCGTGGTGCCCATCGTCTTCGGTACGCAGCCTGCGCCGGACTTCCTGACGCATCTGCTGGATAGCTGCCCCGTTTTGTGCAACATGGACCGCGCGGTTCTGCTCATGTGGCTGGCGGCTCTCTTTATGCCCCTGCTCATGTTGGTGCGCGGCATGGCTACCTATGTAAACACATATCTGCTGACCGTGGCAGGAACCCGCGTCCTCTCCGACATGCGACTGCACCTCTTCGAGCGTTTGCAGTGGCTTTCCTTCTCCTTCCTAGACAAGCGCTCCCGCGGGGACACGATGACCACGACCATCCAATACACGCAGATGTTGCAGGGCGGCATGGTGATGGTGATGAATAACTTGGTGGTGCAGCCGCTCACCCTCCTCTCGGCCGTCGGTTTCCTGGCCTACAACGCCATTGTGAACGAGGCCAGCGCCATTATGCTCGGCAACCTGATTATCTCTGCACTGGCTATCCCCTTGGTGCGTTGGGTGGGCCGCAGAATGGTGAAGCAGATGCAAAGCATGCTGACGGGTCTGAACAAGATAACGGAGACCGTGGAGGAGACGCTCAGCGCCCAGCGCGAGGTGCGTGCTTTCAACCTGCAGCCTTTTCTGCGGAAGCGTCTGGTAAACTATATCCGCTCTTTCAACGGGCTTATGATTCGCATGGGCGCCTGGAGTTCCGGTATCTCCCCCGCCATCGAAGTGGTGAGTGCCCTGGCGCTCGCCTTCGCTCTGTACCAGGGGTGCAGCCGCGGCATGACGCTGGAGGACTTCACCGCGCTGGCAACGGCCTGCTATCTGTGTTACGATCCCATCAAGAACCTCTCCGCGACCTTCAACCAAATTCAGCTGATGGCCCCTGTGATCGGCTCGCTGGATGAGGTGCTGTACGCCAAGGATGAAACCCCGGAGCCGGCGGAGCCGCTGACCCTGCCGCAGCCCACCCCCGGGGTGGTGGACTTTGAGCAGGTGAGTTTCTCCTACGAGCCCGGCAAACCCGTGCTGCATGATGTGAATGTGCATGTGCCCGCGGGGCAGGTCGTGGGGCTGGTGGGCCCCAGCGGATCCGGCAAAACGACCTTCATCAACCTCATTTGCCGTTTCTACGAGGTTGACACGGGGTGCGTGCGCATCGACGGCGTGGATGTGCGGCGCCTGCGGCGCGAGGACCGCACGCGTGCCATCGGCCTCGTTTCGCAGTTTGCAGCGCTCTTCCGCGGTACGATAGCAGACAACATCTCCGCCGGCCGCCCCGGTGCCGCTCGGGCGGAAATCATGGCAGCGGGCGACGCCGCGCGTGTGTCGGAGTTCGCCCTGCAGGACCCCGCGGGTTACGATCGCATGCTGGAGGAGGGCGGCATCGGCCTCTCCGGCGGGCAGCGGCAGCGCGTGTCCATCGCGCGGGCTTTCCTGAAGAACGCACCGGTGCTGATTCTTGACGAGGCGACCTCTGCCTTGGACATGAAGAGCGAGGCGCTGATTCAGGGTGAGCTGGAGAAATTGGCGCACGGGCACACCACCTTCATCATTGCCCACCGCTTCAGCACCCTGCGTATGGCGGACCGCCTTCTCGTGTTCGAGAAAGGGCACATTATCGCAGACGGTACGCACGATGAACTTTACGAGCAATGCCCCCTCTACCGCACTCTGTATGATGAGCAGGTGAGCGAGGCACAACAAAATCGGCAAGACGCATGTTAAAACGCACCCTTTACTTTCTGCATCGCTTTCTGCTGCCGCACATCGCCCTGTTCGGCATCGTCATCCTGACCGGCTTTGTTGCGGCGTCAGCCAGCGGACTGGGCATTCCCGTGATGGTCAAGTATGTGTTCCCCGTGTTATTTGACTCCGCAACGGAGTCCGGTACGCCGGAGCTTTTTACCCTCTTTCCGGGTCTTACGGAGTACCCGCGCAACACGCTGTTGATTATGGCAGCGCTGGCCATGCCCATTCTGTTTGCCATTCGCGGCGTGTCACAGTGGCTCAATGCGGTGATGGTCAATGTGCTCGGTATCCGCATTCTGGAGGACCTGCGCATGGCGGTGTTCGATCGCCTGCAGGAGCTGCCGCTGTCCTATGTGGACGGCTCCCGCAAGGGGGACATCGTCAGCCGCGTGGTAACAGATACGTCGAATGTTCAGAATGTGCTGGGCAAGGTGGCGAATGACCTCATCAAGCAACCCCTCACGGCTCTTTCTGCTATGGGTGCCTTCATCTTCATGCTCTTTTCCCACAGCGGCAGATGGGTATTTGCTGCGTGTATGCTGCTGCTGGGGCTTGCCATCTGGCCCGTGGTGGAGTTCGGTCGGCGCGTGGCTGTTAAATCCCGCCGCGCTCAGGAGGCCATGGGCGACCTCAATTCCGTGTTGCAGCAGAACCTGGAGGCCCAGCGCGAGGTGCGCGCCTACGGATTGGAGGAACAGCAGATCCGCAGTTTTGCGGAGGCTACAGACCACTATAATGCCAATGTTATCAAGCAGGTGAAGTATCAGAAGGCTCTGGTGCCCATCGTGGAGGTGGTCACTGCGCTCTCCCTCTCGGTGTTGTTGGTGAGTGCCCGCAGCTCGAATGTGGATTTGCAGACTTTCCTGGCCATTGCGGCCTCTCTGTTCTTCTGTTTCGATTCCCTGCGCCGTACGGGTATCGCTTACAATTCCTTCAACAGTGCGCAGGGGTCGCTCAGCCGACTGGAGGAGGTGCTCCGGGAGCCCAATCCCATGCCGGAGCCTGCAGAGCCGAAACACTTTGCCGGGCCCGTCCGCGGGGAGATCGAGCTTTGCGGCGTGAACTTCTTTTATGATGAGCAGCACCCCGCTTTGCAGGAGGTCAACCTGCGTATTCCTGCCGGGCAAATCGTCGGTCTGGTGGGGCCCAGCGGCGCGGGTAAAACGACCTTCGCCTGCCTCATTCCGCGTTTTTACGACCCCACCGAGGGCTGTGTCAAGATAGACGGGATCGACATCCGCGATTTAACCTACCATGAGCTGCGCGAGCAAATTGCCTTGGTGGGTCAGCAGGCGCTGCTCTTTGCGGGAAGCATTCGGGATAACATTGCCTTGGGCAAGACGGGGGCTACACAGGCGGAAATTGAGCACGCGGCGGATGCAGCGCGGGTGAGTGTTTTCTTGGATGGTGAGAAGACCTTGGACACGGAGCTGGGGCAGGGGGGCACGGGGCTCTCCGGCGGCCAGCGGCAGCGTGTGGCCATTGCGCGGGCGTTCGTGAAGGATGCGCCTATCCTCATTCTGGATGAGGCGACCGCCTCCCTGGATGCGGAGAGTGAACACGAAATCCAGGAGCAATTGGACTCCTTGGCGAAGGGGCGTACCACGCTCATTGTGGCGCACCGCTTCAGCACCATTCGCAACGCGCACCGCATCCTCGTCTTCGACCGCGGCCGCATTATTGCAGACGGGCCGCATGAGAAGCTCTATGCCGAGTGTCCGCTCTACAAGGAGCTTTACGATCGCCAGGGGATGGAAAACCGGGAATAGTAGCGGGCTTTTTACATCTCGACGGGTCTCTCTGTTTTTTCTGCTTGCTTTTCTCCGGCTTTCGGCGCATAATGTCACCATGAGCAAGCCGAATATCTTAGCGGCGCACGACATCAACAGCCGTGCCGAATTCCACAGCGATATCAGCATCCCCTCCAAGACGGGTAACCCCGTGCTGGATGCGAACCTCTATGACCTGGCACACCGTTTCTGCGGTGAGCACAGCCCCGAGGTGGTTCTGGAGATGTTGGCCACCACCATGAACGCTGCCATGGATCCCGATGCGGAGGAGCATGACCTCAAGATCATGAGCGTGACCATCAAGGAGATGTTGGATGCCGACCGCATGTTCCGCCCCTACGCCAATGTGCGCAAGGTGACTTGCTACGGCTCTGCCCGCACGAAGCCGGATGACCCCTCTTATAAAATAGCCAAGAAGTTCTCGCGCGAGATGACCAAACGCGGTTATATGGTCATCACCGGCGGCGGCCCCGGTATTATGCAGGCTTGCAATGAGGGCGCGGGGGAGAAGAATTCCTTCGGTCTCAACATCACGCTGCCGTATGAGCAGCACCCTAACCACGTGATGCTGAACAGCAGGAAGATGATGAACTTCTACTATTTCTTCACCCGCAAGCTCAATTTCCTGAAGCAGACAGACGCCCTTGTGGCCTTTACGGGTGGTTTCGGTACCATGGATGAGATTTTCGAGACCATCACCCTCATCCAGACCGGTAAGTCTACTGTCTTCCCCGTGGTGCTGCTGGATCCGCCCGGGGAGATGTTCTGGAAGCGTTGGTGGGACTTCGTGTTGCGCGAGCTACTGGCTGCCGGGCTGATATCCCCGGAGGATACGCGCCTGATGTACCTCTCCAAGAGCTGGGAGGATGCCGTGGATCACATTGAACATTTTTACAGCCGTTTTCACTCTTATTTCTTTTTTGAGGACACGATTACCCTGCGCCTCATGAGCCCGCTGAATGAGGAGTCTCTGGACTGGCTGCGTACGGATTATGCGGATCTGATGCCGAAGAACGACCTGCGGCTGATGGAGTGCCGCGATGATTTGGATCCGCAACCGGCGCTTTCTGAGTTGCCGCGCCTGCGCTTCACGTTCCGCCGCGGCAACTATGCGCGCCTGCGAATGTTGATCGATGCGGTGAATGACCTCTCGTAAGGTGCTTTGGAGCGTTGCGGTACACAAAACGGGGCAGCCTTCTGCGGGCTGCCCCTTGCGGTTAACGAAGAGACGATGTGCGGCGCATTCGTGCACCGCACTTGTTGGGTCATTCGGCTGCTTCCGTTGTGTCCTCTGCCGGCGCGGCGCCCGCCGTCTTGAGCTGGGCACGCTGCTCGCGGTAGTTCTTCAGAAGGCCCTTGCAGTCATCGCCCTTGCACTTCCGCAGAGCGTCAAGAATCTCGTCGCGCACAGACTTGGCTGCATGGAAGGATTCCTTGTAGTCATTGTTGTACTGCTTGTCAGAGAAATACTCTGTGAACTGGGTGCCGTTGCGCATGATAGAAAGGCGCCAACCCTGGAATGCTGTCTTCTTGTATGTGTAGCGTGAAATGTTCTTCGCTTTCATGGCTTAAGTCTAGCATATCAGCCTAAGAAATCAAGTGAAAAATCCAAAAATAGTCAAGAAATGCCAATTATTTCCTGTAGTTTTGTGCAAAATTAGTGTATTTTTTATGTCATACTCCCCCATTTTTTCGTTTTCCGCCTTTTGAATCATTAAAAATTGCTTTGTCGGGTTGTAACGGGGTTGTCCTCACAATTTATCGGGGTTCGCTGAATTCTTTTGACAAGAGGGGGAGAGCTTGGTACAATGTGCGCATGGATACGGAAGAACGACTCGAAGCAGCGGCGCGGAAGGTGCTGGACGAGATGCTGGTGCCTCTCGGCTATGAGTTTGAGGTAACGGTGAACCGCAATGAGGAGGGGCCGGAGCTGATGATCAGCACGGCGGATGCCAAGTACTTGATCGGTGAGAACGGTGACCGCTTGGATGACCTGCAATACTTGGTGAACCGTCTGGTGCAGGCGGAGTGGCCGGATGCGCCGAGGGTGCGTGTGGACTGTGAGAACTATCGGGCGCAGGCGGAGGCTCGTTTGCTGCGGCGCGCGCGTTCTCGGGCGGAGCATGTGCTGCGTACGGGCCGCTCGCTGCAAATGGAGCCGCTGAATGCTTACCAGCGTCGACTGGTGCACAATGCTTTGGCCAAGATGGAGGGGATAGCCACGGCCTCCGAGGAGACGGATTCTCGATTCAAGCGCATTACCATCAGCCGCAAGGGGGAATGAGGTGGCTCTCGGCAGCGGTGGCGTGGGTGGTAGGTGCAGCAACCGTTATAGCGGAGGAGCCGCCGTACCGCCTGTACGCGGCGGAGGATTTCCCCGTTGAGGTGCTGCGTGAGCGCATGGAGCCGCTTAAGCAGCTTGCCCCTCAGGCGACCTATCAGCTGGTGCCGTTGCCGGGCAAGGCTCAGAACCTGCAGCAGGCTCAGCGTGTGGCTAAGGCCATTGAGGACGGTGTGACGCAGCTTCCCTGCCTGGTCCCTGTGGATGAGCAGGGGGGGCTTGCCTGCGTGGGATTGGGGGGCAAATTGACTCCGGAGGCGCTGGAGGCATCCCGGGCTTCGGCGTCTGATCCGCAGCGTCGGGTGCGTGCGCAACAGCGGCTTCTGCAGGCGCACCAGTACCTCCTTTTTGCGGAGTTGGCGTTCACTCGTCCCATGACAATGCGGGACTTGGAGGAGCGCGTGGTGCGTTGCCGTTGTTTGATGAAGAATCCCCACGCAACAAATACCACGCGGCAGCGTCTGGGGCTGCTGGCTCTTTATCCGATGCTGATGCAGCAATACGCACTGCTGTACACCGGGGGGCATTCTCCGCAGACGGAGGCCAAGCTGCTGGAGGCTATCGCAGCTCTGGATGCCGCGCGGGATGCGGGGCCGAACACGGTGCTGGGGCGCAAGGCCCATGCGGAGCGCGAACGCCTGCGCGCGGCTCGTCTGCAGGCCCGTCAACGTGAGTTCGGATCATGAGACATCATTTGTTTACTGCGCATGGTCAGCTGAGTCTCCGTGCTCGTGAGGATGGCAAGGTGATGCTGAGTTACTTCGGACCGCGCTTGGTGGTTCCGGATGATGCTTTTGTTTGTCCGGTGGCGGAATATCCGCTCATGCCTACCGACTATGATGCGAGGGGGTACGCCGTTAACCGCTCCGGGGAGTATGCATTGCAGTTAGTTCTGCCGGACGGGTCGCGATCCGTCGACCTGCGCTTGGAGGAGGCTGATTTGCGGGAGGACCGGGCCCTTTTGCGTCTGCGGGATGCTGTTCTGTGCGGTTTGGAGCTGACGATTGAGTTGCGGGGTGACCCGGCGGAGGACGTTGTGGCTTGGTCTGTTACTCTGCATAACGGCACGGAGGGCGAGGTGCAGGTGCTGCGCGCTCTCTCGGCGGCTTGGACGGAGCGGGCAGAGCGGTATTTTGTAACAAGTTTTCGCGGCTCTTGGGCGGGGGAGAGTCTGTTGCAGGAGGAGGAGTTGATGCGCGGTAATGCTCTCTGCGTGGGGGCGGATACGGGTATCAAGAATGCGCAGGAGGGTACACCGGGGCTTGTGTTGGCCCTCGGGGACCGTGCGCAGGAGGAGCAGGGGGAGTGTATTCAGGCTGCCCTCTGTTGGAGTGGTGCCTACACGCTTTGTGTTAAGCACAGTGCCTGCGGACACGCCTTCGTGGCGATGGGGCATGACTTCTCTGCCTCTCCGTATACATTGCTTCCGGGGCTCAGTCTGGAGCTTCCCACGGTGTTGCTTTCGCGCAGTGGTGCGGGGAAGGGGCCTGCCTGTCGCAGTCTGCACCGTTATCTGGGGCGGCATATTCTGCCGCAACATGAGATGCCCCCGCAGCGTTGTGTGCTGAACAGTTGGGAGGGCGTGCACTTTGACGTGCAGGAGGATGCTTTGCGCGAGATGATGCGGGATGCTGCCGGGCTTGGGGTGGAGTTGTTTGTTTTGGATGACGGGTGGTTCGGGCAGCGGCATGATGATACGAGCTCGCTGGGGGATTGGCAACCGAACCCGCAGAAGCTGCCCGGTGGGCTCTCTGCTTTGGCGCGGCATGCGGCGGAGCAGGGGCTTGGCTTCGGTCTTTGGGTTGAGCCGGAGATGGTCTGCCCGCAGAGTGAGCTTTTCCGCCGTCATCCGGATTGGGCGTTGCAGGTGCCGGGGCGCCGGCTGAGGGAGGAGCGGCATCAGCTTGTTCTCGATCTCGCGAACCCGGAGGTGCAGCAGTTTGTCTTGGAGACAGTCTCGCAGCTTTTGGCGGATCACCCGATTCGCTATGTGAAGTGGGATTGTAATCGTAAGATAACTGAGCTATACAGCCTGTATCTGCCGCAGCGCTTGCAGGGTAACCTGTTTTTTGATTACATCTCGGCCTATTACCGCATCATGAGCGAGTTGCGCCGCCGTTTTCCGGGGGTGGTGTTCCAGTGTTGCAGCGCCGGCGGCGGGCGGATGGACTTGGGTGCGGCGGCATTTCATGAGGAGTTTTGGTGCAGTGATAACACGGATGCTTTCGAGCGTCTCAAGATGCAGTGGGCTCTGTGCCATTTCTTCCCGCCGCAGACGATGGCGTCGCATGTAACGGTGAGCCCGAACCTCTACACGGGGCGCTGCACTTCGCTTAAGTTCCGCTGTGATGTCGCGGCTCCCTTCCGTTTCGGGGTGGAGTTGGATCCGCGCTCCCTGTCCCCTGCGGAGGCGGCCGAGTTGCGTGACCGGCTGGCCCTGCTGAAGGAGTTGCGGCCTCTTTTGGCGGAGTCGGAGCTTTACCGTCTTGTTTCGCCTTACGAGGGGCCGGACTGCGCGTTGCTTTTTGTGCACCGTACAATGAACCGTGCCTGTCTCTTTGCCTACACGGGGGAGCGTCTCTTCACGGACCAACATACCCGCATCCGGCTCCGCGGCTTGCCCTCCGTTGCCCGCTACACTCTTCGCGAAATCGGCGAGGACTCCACCGGCTTCCGCTGCCCCCTCCGCTCTCACACCCTCGGCGCAGATTACCTTATGTCCACCGGCCTCCCCATCCACTGGAATCGCCCCATGCAGTCCTGCGTTATCCTGCTGGAGAGATTTTGTACTAAAAAGTGTTGACTTTTCGTGAAAGTCAACTATAATGGTCTCACAGTCCGGACAAATGGAGGTAGATGTAAAGAACTCAAAAATGAGGTGAATTATCTCTGATGAATCATTGATCGCCAGAGAGTATGGGGCATCGGTTGCTCGAAGGATCGCCCGCAGAATCCTTGAGCTTATCAACTCCGACAACCTTTACATGTTTTCTCTGATTCCCTCTGTTGGTTTCCATGCTCTGAACGGTGATCGAAAAGGACAGTGGGCAATTAATGCCAACAGACGTATGATTATTATTAGCCCGGACGGCCCTCCACCTGAGGATCACGGGAACATCGAATATCTTAAAACCGTAAGAAAAGTTAAAATCGAGGAACTTTGCGTTGATTACCACTGACACAACCATGAACACAACATCCACAATAATTAAGGAAGAGGATCTGAATTACTGCCCTCCGCCCGGAGATACCCTGGAGGAGGTGCTGGAGTCATTGAATATGAGTATCCCCGTTTTTTCCGATCGTACCGGGATACCTGTCAATAACATTATCCGTCTGATCGATGGAGATTATCCGCTTACTGCTGAAACAGCGGATAAACTTCAGCATGCTACGGGGGTTCCCGGTCGCTTTTGGTTGAACCGAGAGGCAAGTTACCGGCGATTCCTGAAAAGACAGGAGACGAACAGGAAAGTATACGATGGCTGCCTTGCCTGCGGAGAGAATACTCACGAAGAGAACCTGCCCGGATGATGCTGCCTGAAAAATCGCCTCGGCAGCACGAATTAGCTTGCCAAGGGGCGGTAAGGGGGTTAAGATAGGGGCGGATATGAGAAGACCTCCGATATCGGGATTGGTGCTGGCTGATGGGTGGCTGGCGCCGTATGAGAGAGAGATACAGGCACGGCTGCGTTTGTATGATTCGCGCGTGGCGCAGTTGGCGAGGCGCTACGGCTCGGCGGAGGAGTGTGCCCGGGGGTATAAGCGGATGGGGTTCAACCGCAACGAGCGCGGCGAGTGGGTCTACCGGGAGTGGGCTCCGGCGGCGCGTGAGCTGCACCTCATCGGCGATTTCAACGGTTGGGATCGCACGGCAACCCCGATGGTGCGGGACCGGCACGGGGTGTGGGAAGTGACATTGCCGGCGGATGCCCTGCGGCACGGTCAGCGGGTGAAGGTGCATGTGTTCGGCTCGGATAACGAGCATCGAGATCGTATCCCGGCCTGGATCCGCTACACGGAGCAGAATCCGGAGACCTACGACTACAGCGGTATTATTTGGGAACCGGAGCACCCCTATGAGTGGCGGAATACGCGGTGGAATCCCGCCACGGTGAAGGTTCCGTTCATCTACGAGTGCCACATCGGCATGGCCGGTGAGGAGCCGCGCGTTCACAGCTACCGGGAGTTTGCGGACAATGTGTTGCCGCGTGTAGCCTCGTTGGGTTACAACACCGTGCAGATCATGGCTGTGCAGGAGCACCCGTACTACGGCTCCTTCGGTTACCATGTTTCCTCTTTCTTTGCCCCCTGCAACCGCTTCGGCACGCCGGAGGATCTCAAATACCTCATCGACACGGCGCACGGGATGGGCCTTGCCGTGCTGCTGGATGTGGTGCACTCTCACGCTGTTAAAAATGTAGCGGAGGGGCTGAATAACTTTGACGGCTCGAACGGTCAGTACTTCCATGCCGGTGAGCGGGACAGTCGCCACCCGGACTGGGATAGCTGTCTGTTTGACTACGGCAAGGACGAGGTGCTGGAGTTCTTGCTCAGTAACCTTGCTTGGTGGCTGGAGGAGTTCCGTTTCGACGGCTTCCGCTTTGATGGCGTTACCAGTATGCTTTACCTGCACCACGGACATGAGCCGTTCACGGATCTGGGGTGCTACTTTAACACGCAGGTGAATGTGGATGCTGTCACCTACCTGCAACTGGCGGCTACCCTTGTGCAGCGCATCCGTCCGGGTGCTCTCGCCATTGCGGAGGATATGAGCGGCATGCCCGGCCTCTGCCGTCCCGTGGATGAGGGCGGCTTCGGGTTCACCCATCGTTTGGCCATGGGCTTGCCGGACTACTGGATCAAGCTGCTCAAGGAGAAGAAGGATGAGGAGTGGAGTATGGGGGATATGTGGTATACCCTCACCAATCGTCGCTACGGCGAGCCTAACATCGCCTATGCAGAGAGCCATGACCAAGCCTTGGTGGGTGACAAGACGATTGCTTTCCGGTTAATGGATGCCGAGATGTATACCCACATGAGCTGTGACACGCCCAGCCTCATCGTGGACCGCGGTATGGCACTGCACAAGATGATTCGCTTGGCTACGCTGGCCGCCGGCGGAGAGGGTTGGCTGAACTTTATGGGCAACGAATTCGGGCATCCGGAGTGGATTGATTTCCCCCGTGAGGGCAACGGTAATTCCTTCCTCTATTGCCGCCGTCAGTGGAGCTTGGTAGACAATCAACTGTTGCGCTATCGCTTCCTCAATGCCTTTGACCGCGCTATGCTTCGCTTGGCCAAGGACTATAACCTGCTCGCCTCCCGTCCCGCTCGCCCGCTTAACATGGACGAGAAGAACCGCATTATGGCCTTCGAGCGCGGCGGTCTCTGCTTTGTCTTCAACTGGAACGGTGAGGCTGCCATTCCGGACTACCTCCTCCCCGCTCCCGAGCATGGCGAGTGGAAGGTCATCCTCGATTCCGACGACGCCGCCTTCGGTGGCTTCTCACGCCAAGACCACTCCGTCAACCACTTCACGGATAAACAACAGCGTCTTTCCCTCTACCTTCTCCCACGCACCGTTATCGTTCTCGCCCGCGCCTACAAAGGCAGCCTCCCGTCTTATTGATTCACCACCCGCAGGAACACTAACGAGAAAACCACACACTTTTGTATCGATGAGCCGAGAAAAAGACCCCGCCATAGAAGCCTTTGAGAATATGTCTCCCGAGGACAAGGAGCGATTCCTTACTTTTCTTTCCCAAGCCTTCAGTGCTGATGAGGAAGAACAAGAGGAGAACGAGGGGTCGGCATCTCTCGTTGAAGAGAGCCTGAGCGAGGAGGAGATGGAGGCTATCCAAGAGCATGTCGAGCAATGTTTCGGCGTGGTGCCATCTGTATTTCACGAGATCGTTTCCGTCGGTTTTCACTGCGATGTACTCTTCATCCCTGCATCGGAAAAGATGCCCTTTGTCACGCTTTGCACAATGGGGCTTAGTGCCCATGAAATGCCCGTTCCTTCCGGTGAAATCCTGAGCCACATCCCTTGGTCCGCACGCTGCGAACTGGTGATGCACCTACCGGCGGATTGGGAACCGATTTTCGAAGACTCAGAGGCGGACCCGGAGGAACGCAAGTGCAATTATGCCCCCGTGCGCATGCTCAAGGAGGCTGCCCGCCTCATCTACAACTCCGGGGAGTGGTTCTATTACGGCCACACCCTCAGTGGAATCGGTGATCCCGATGCCCCTGCCGATTCCCCGGAGGCTCAGCATACCCACCTCCTGCTCTTGGCTCCCCTTCCGAACTGCGAGGACGTCCGAGCAACCGTTCTCACCCTCCCCGGCGGCGAGAGCCTCAGTTTCCTCCAGGTCCTCCCCATCTCAGCCGAAGAATTGTCCGACTGCTTCAAGGCCGAAAACTACGAATCCCCCGACTGGAACGACTTTATCACCCGACGCCTCAACGGCAACGCCCCTCTGTCCGAAATCATCCGCACAGGGGAATAAAGCGGCCCACGGAGTGCCCGGTCTAACCGTTCACTGCGGGGAGGGGGAGAAAAAACTGCTTGCCATGGGGGAGGGGATGTGGTAGGATGAGGGCATGAAGATGATGCACTACTTGGCATTGGCGGCGGCAGCGGTGTTGCCGGTGATGGGGCAGCAAACTTTGCCTGCAGCGGGGGATGCGGACCATGCGGCGGTGACGGAGACGGCGGCGGAGCGCGATGCGCGCATGGCTTGGTGGCGCGGTGCCAAGTTCGGCATGTTTATTCACTATGGTCTCTACTCCGGGTTGGGAGGCTTCTTCAAGGGAAAGTTCGGCGGTGGGGAATGGATTCAGCGCAATCTGCGCTTGGACACCGAGACCTACGCAGCGGAGGCAGAGCCCCTCTTCCGGCCTGCGGAGGGATGCACGGAGGAGTGGGCCAAGCTGGCAGAGGAGGCAGGATGCCGCTATATGGTGCTGACGAGCAAGCACCACGAAGGTTTCGCTTTGTTCGACGCACCGAACAGCGATTACAGCTCTGTAAAATTACTCGGCAGAGACTTGGTGCGCGAGTTTGCGGAATCCGCCCGGCGGCACGGGATGCGCGTCGGGCTCTACCACAGTGTGATCGATTGGCACCAGAAAGATTATGATAACACCATCTGCCCGGATCTCTGCTACCCGGAGGACCAGGCACAGATGCTCAAGGACCGCGGCATCCCCCGCAACCAAGCAGCGTACCAGCAGTATTTGCACGAGCAAGTGCGCACACTGCTGACCAAATACGGCAAAATCGACATCCTGTGGTGGGATTACTCGCAGGGCGCCGCCGCCGGTGAGCGCGGGTGGAAAGCCCCCGCCCTCATGACCATGTGCCGCGAGCTGCAGCCCGGCGTTATCATGAATAACCGCCTCTACTCCTTCTCCGGCTTCGATAAGAGCCGCGACGGTGTGCAACTTGACCTGCGCTGCGGCGATTATACGACACCCGAGAAACGCATCCCCGAAAAAGGCTACCCCGGCATCGACTGGGAAGCCTGCATGACAGTGGGAGACAAGTGGGGCTATTGCAAGGTGGATTGGAAGCTCAAAAGCCCGGCCGTTATCATTCGCCAGCTTCAGGAATGCGCAGCCAAGGGCGGGAACCTGCTGCTTAATATCGGCCCGAAAGCCGACGGCAGCGTGCCGCCCCGTGTTGCTGATATTTTCCGCAGCGTGGGGGCCTGGATGCGTGTGAACGGTGAAGCCATCTACAACTCCGTTCCTGCCTACGACATCTGCCTGCCGGAGGGCATCCTCGCCGCGCGGGCGGGCGGGGCGCTCTATGTATTCCTGCCGCAGCAGAAGTCTCCCGGGGAGCTGCTGTTGCCTGCCGACTTGGCCGAGAACGCGACCATTTCCGTACTCGGGCAGCCGGATGCCGCCGTATCTGCGGATGACAAGGGAGTGCATGTGCCCGCCTCCGTGTGGTCTGCTTCCACGGAGGGACTGCCCGTGTTAAAGATTACACCGTGTCACTGAAATCCTGCTACAACCTCCCGCATGTTGTCGGTGAGCAGTACATCCTGACCTCCGTTCTGGAGGAACGGGAGGACTCCGTGGTCTATGCCGCCACGCAGAAAGACATGCAGCGCGAGGTGCGGGTCGAGAGCCTGCGCCCCGCCGCTGCGGCGGATGAGCAACGCTGCCGCAGCTTCCTGGACGGCGCCCGAGCCCGCGTGCGCTTGGCCGTGCCACATGTAGCTGCCACCCTGGAGCTGCTGTATGCGGATGAAACCTGGCACTTGGCGGAGGAGCGCATCAAAGGCGAACCCTTGGACATGATGCTTGCGAACGGCCGTGTATTGTCGGGTAGCATGTTCTGCCTACTCCTGCATCACCTGTGTCGCGGATGTTTGCTGATGGACGCCGAGGGAATCGCCGGCCGACCCTTTTCGCCTGCGTGCGTTTATTTGACGGAGACAGACTTCCGCTTTGATAACCCGGCGATCGCAGGCCCCCGGCATAGGGGAGAATCCCGCCGTTTTCTGCGCAGTGCGGCACAGAGCATACGCCCTCTGTTGGACCCTGCCGCCCCCGGAGCCGACCGCCTGGCGGATCTGCTGGATCGCATGCAGTGCGCGGCAGCCGGCGGACCGCTCGCCGTACCGGGCTTCGGCGAAGAGGTGGTACGCCTGCAAGCCGCCATAGCCGCGGCAGAATGAGCGTGCCCTGAATTATGACGTAAAATAGGGCCTAACCGCTGCCTTTTTGCTTTACAGGGAGGGTTGCAATTTGTTACAATGCCCTCGTATGAATATCCGCACTACGCTCATGCTGATGGCCGCCTCGGTGGCCCCGCTGCCCGCGTTTGCACAGGACGTGCAGCCGGCGGCCCTCATCCAGCCGGCCCAACAGGCTGTTGCTGTTCCCGCGCTGGCTGCCATGCCCGCCAACGCAGACTTTTACATTGCCGTGGCCCGCGTCAACAAGACGGCCGCTCTCATCGACCGAGAGCTCGCAGCTCAACTCGCTGCCGTGGACAGTGTTGCGCTGGTCGGCGCTCAGGGTACCGCTCAAATCTGTGATGCCCTCATCCCCGTCTACACCACCTTCTACAAGTTGGGTGTGCTCGGTGGTCTGCGTGATTTAGTACAGGGCGAGGACGACTGGGATGATGAGCCCTTGGACGACGAGGAAGATGACGCTGAGGGGGAGACGGGTGCTGAGCCTCAAACCGAGACTGCCGAGGAGAAACCTGCCGAAGAGCCTGCTGCCGAAGAGAAAGCCCCGGCCCGTTGGGTGGGCGCCGAAGATAAGGTGCGTGCGGAAGCGATGAAGCTGATGAATTCCCTGACCGCGGAGGTGCTGCCCGCCTTGGCTAAGAACCTCTCGATTGCCCCCCTGTACGGCGTGGTAACCTTCACGAACCCCGAGTCTGCCGCGGAATGCGGTGCAAAGGTTGAAGCCGAATTCGCAGAAATGATCGCCGAGACGCCGGAGGATGAAGGTGTCTCCCTCGAGGCCGTGGAAGCTAAAGGGATGAAAGGCGTGCGTATTACCGTGAAGCCTGAGATCGAGGACATCTTGAATGTAAAGGGCCTCGCGGGCCGCAGCATCTGCCTGCTTTCCAAGGTCGACGGCACGACGCTGACGACTGTTATTTGCGAAAATCCGGAAGCAATCACCTTCGCGGAGTCCCCCGCCACCTCGCTGGCAGCCGCTCCCGCCATGAAGAATGCCGCAGCGGAGGCCTCGTCCCCCGTGTTTGCGCAGATGTTCTTCTCCCCCACCTTGATGAACAAGGCCTACGAGCTGGATCGTCAGTGCTTCCTCGCCCTCGGTGACGGCGTCAAGGCCTTCCTGAGCTGCTGCATGGGTTGCCCCGATCAGCCTGCCGAGACAAACGAGGTGCTCAAGGGTGGCCAAGCTGCTGTTGATGTGCTGGTCAGCAAGCTCTCTTCCCTTTACAACCGCCCTGTTACCAAGCCTGCTATCGTGCAGTTCTGGGGCGGTGACAAGAGCTACCACGCCATGCTCTCCTGCGATTCGATGGGACTTACCTTCGAGCCCGTGCCGTTCAAGCTGCAGAGCAAGGCACACGCGGAGAATACCGTGTTTGCCATGGAGTGCTCCCCCATCACTTGGAATACCGGTGCGGGCACACCGTTCTTTGACGATGCGCTGGAGGGTGCTGCGAAGCAGATCACCGATGTCGTTCGTCTGTTCATGGACGATACCTGTGCTGCCGGGATGGATGCCTGCTGCGCCAAGCTCCCTGAGTACGCCCCGATGATTGAGAAGGCGATGAAGGGTGGCATCTCCATCACGGAGGGCCTCTCGGCTAACAGCTCCTGCGGCGTGCTGCTGGATGTGGGCGGTGAGCTGCCCGTGCTGGCAGATGCCGAGCCCGGGAACGCCGTCCCGATGCCGCGTCTGGCCTTTGTGACAGGTGTGAGCGACCGTGCCAAGCTGGCCGCCGGTTGGCAGGCTATTTGGGAGAGCGCCGGTGAGACCCTCACTAAGCTGGGGATGGATCCCGCCATGCTGAACCTCCTGCCCCTCGCCTCCTCCGAGCAGAATGGTGTGGGTACACACGTTATCAGCATTCCCGGTGCCAATGCCGCGCTGTCTCCCAACGTTACGGTGAGCAACACCGCTTTCGTGGCAGGCACGTCCACGGCCCTGAATGCCGAGCTTGAGCAGTGCTACAGCGGCACGGCGGGCAATCCCTCCGCCGGCTGGACCTGCACCGTTCAGTTGGCTCCCTTGGCCCGTGCAGCGGCGGCTGCGGCGGATTACTACAACAAGGCCGAGGCTCCGTTCGCTGAGGAGATTCAGGAATTCGCCACCGACATGCAGCAGGCTGCTTCCGAGCTTCGCTCCGTAGAGATGAATGCCGAGACCAATGACGGCACGTTTACCTTCCAGGTGGAGGTGAACCGGAACTGATCGTAAAACATGACAACATGCCGCCCGCAGCCTCTCATCGGGGTTGCGGGCGGCTTCTTTTATCAGGCGGGGATCAGGCCCACACCGTCATGCGGCGGAAGTCTGCCAAGCGTTGGGCCACTAGGCTCGGGGTTGCGGCCAGAAGAGCCGCCGGACCGAACTGCTCGCATGTAATGCCCGCGATAACCGTGGCCACGGCAACGGCGTGGGTCAGGGCCTCCCAAGGCGGGGTGCCGCCCCCGAGTTGCGGCAGAAGGGCCGCCGAAAGGGCACCCATGAAGGAATCCCCCGCACCCGTGGGATCCACAGCGTGGGGCAAGGGCCAAGCGGGGCAGCGGAAGAGGCGGCTCAAGCCGTCGGGCGTGCGGTGAAACAGGGTGCAACCGGCACTCCCGTGTTTGATGACGGCGTAGCGTGCCCCCGCATCGAGGAGGGCTTGCCCGGCGCGCAGCGGCTCATCGGTCCCTGCCCAGGCACAGGCCTCGCTGTCGTTCATCAGGCTCATGTCCGCCGTGCGGATGAGCCGCAGGGTATATTCCGGCTCGCGGCGTATCCATCGCTCCATGTAGTCCGCCATCGAGAAAACGGATGTGCATTGGCTGAGAATGTGGTATTGGTGCGGAGGCGTGACGTTGCACATACAGGCCAAGGCGTGATGCCGCAGATCATCGGGCAGCTGCGGGTGCCAGTCCTCCTGCACGCCCTCGATGGTCTCCAGGGTTTCCCGCAGGTTCATGTCCCGCTCATAGCGACCGGTCCAGGCAAAGGTGCGGCCCGCGCGGCGTTCCACACGGCGCAGGGAGACCCCCGCTCCCTCCAAGGCAGCCGTGAATTCGGCGGGGTAGTCATCCCCCACCACGCCCAGCATATCAAAGTCCGACGAGACAAGGCGCGCGGCCAAGGCTGCGTAGGGCGCGGAGCCGCCGATGGTGCGGGTGGCCGTGCCGTGCGGAGTGTAGAGGGTGTCCAGGGCGATGGTTCCGTAGATGAGTGCGCGGGGTGTCATATGCTTTCTCCTTCCAGCAGACGCATCAGTTCCGCTTCTCCGATAATGCGGATGCCCAAGGCAAGCGCCTTCTCTCTCTTGCTGCCGCCGCCCTCACCGGCTACCAAATAGTTTGTCTTCTTGGTGACGGAACCCGTAGCCTTCCCCCCCGCCTCGGCAATGAGCTGCTCGAACTCCGGACGCGGCCGGGAGAGTGCACCCGTCAGGACGAACGTGAGCCCCGCCAGCGGCCCCTCGCCGCCCGCGGTCAGGCGCTCCCGATAGCTCGCGGAAGCAGCGGTGATACCCAGTTCCGACAGGGTGGAGAGCACCTGCTGTCCCGCAGCGGAGGCGAAGTACTCCCGCAGCTTGCGCGTGGAGACGCTGCCGATGGGGTTGTTGAGCTTCAGGCTCCCACCCGTAGCGGAGAGTGTCGCATAACCGCGCTCTGCATAGGGGGCTAGCAGAGCCTCCAGTCGCGGGCGCAACTCGGCGCGGCGGGCAGTCAGTGCCTCTTTGTCCGCGCCCTTGTTCAACCGAGATTTGGGGTTCAGCCGGTTGTAGGTATCCGCGCCGTCCTCAAGCTCCTCCAGTGCGGCCAGGAAGGGGGAATTGCCCAACGCCGCTATATCGGCGTGATATTGGGCAACCGTGCGCGCCGTGACGGCACCGATCGTCGGGATTCCCAATGCCGTGAGCCACTTCTCCAGCGGGGCTTGTTTCGCACGCTCCAAGGCGGCCAGGGCCTTGCCCGCGTTCTTCTCACCGAAGCGGCGCGGTTCCTCCTCCGTGCCCAGGTTCAGGCCGGCGAGTTTCTCCTGTGTCAGGGTGAATAAATCCAGCGGCGAGGCGATGAGCCCCCTTGCTACCAGTGCCTCTGCCACGGTGTCGCCCAAGTTCTCGATGTCCAGTGCCTCGCGCTTGCAGAAGTAGGTGGTACGCATAGCCGCCTGCGCGGGACAGGTGAGGTTCGTGCAACGCCAAGCTACTTGCCCCTCTTGGCGTCCGATTGGGGCGCCGCAGCAGGGGCACTTGCCACCCACGGCATCGAAAAGATTGTAGGGCTGCGACTCCGCCGGACGTTTCCCGAGCACCACATGCACCACATTCGGGATGATTTCGCCGGATTTCTCCATGAGCACGGTGTCCCCGATGCGGATGTCCAACCGCTCGATTTCGTCTTGGTTATGCAGCGTAGAACGCGACACCATGGTACCGGAAAGGCGCACGGGCTCCAGCTCTGCCACGGGAGTAAGCACCCCCGTACGGCCTACCTGAATAGAGATGGCGCGCAGGAGGGTCTCCTTCTGCTCCGGCAGGAACTTGAACGCCGCTGCCCAGCGCGGTGCGCGGGCCGTGCTGCCCAGCGCCTCGCGACCCGCAAAGTCATCCAGCTTGATAACCGCACCATCCGTGCCGAAGCCCAGTTCTCGCCGCTCGCGGTCAATCTGTGCCACGGCCTCGCGAAGCTCTGTTAGGTTCTCCGCTCGCAGGATGGGTTTGTTATAGGGAATTTGCATGCGCCGCAGCAGGGCCTCGTAGGCATCCATGTCCGCGAGCTCCTCGCCCTCATAGGCACCGATGCCGTGGGCCAGGAAGCGAAGGGGACGCCGCGCCACTTCCTCGGGATCCAGCAATTTGATGGTGCCGGCGGTGGCATTGCGCGGGTTGGCAAAGGCGGGTAACCCCTCCGCATCTCGGGCGGCATTCAGGGCATCGAACTCGGCGGAGGGCATAAAAATCTCCCCGCGCAGCTCCAGCACGGCAGGGGCACCCTCCGGCAGCACCTGCGGCACGGTGCGGATAGTGCGAACGTTTGCGGTTATATCATCACCCGTGCGGCCGTCTCCTCGGGTGGCAGCATATTGCAGGCGTCCGTTGCGGTAGTAAAGCGTCACGGCGCAGCCATCAATCTTCGGCTCCACCACCACCTTGGGCGAGGGGCGGCGCAGGGCAGCAGCCAAGCGGTTGTAGAAGTCAACCAATTCTGCATCCGTCTCTCCCTGCTCCGGTTTGTGCTCAAAAATATCATCAATGCTCTGCATGGGCACGGGATGCGTCACCTTGCGGAAGCCCTCGGACAAATCATTGCCGACCCGCCGTGTCGGGGAGTCCGGCGTCACCCAGTCGGGGTGCTCTCGCTCGATTTGCTCCAGCTCGCGGTAAAGAGCATCATACTCCGCATCGCTCAGCTCCGGCGTAGCCTTGGCGTAGTACAGCTCATCGTTGCGGCGTATGGTGTCGCACAGCTCCCGATAATGCTCGCGGGCGGCCTCCTGCGCGGCGTGCTCAAAAAGGTCATTCATCGTGCCTCTTGTATAGCACAGCCCTCGCGGCTTGTCAAGGGAAAGGGGCGTTTTAGGCTTGACTAAAAGCGGGGTAGAGGGTAAAAGGGGGCATGCTTATCGACACACATTGTCACCTGGTGGGGCGGGATTACGGGGACCCGGAGGCGGTGCGGGAGGAATCTCTGGCCTTGGGGGTCTCCCATTGCATCACGCAGGGGACGAATCCCGGGGACTGGGAAGGGAGCTTGGAGCTGGCGCAGCAGATGCCGGACTTCGTTTCCGCATGCTTGGCCGTGCATCCTTTGGATTGCTATGAGGCCGGCGAGGACGACCTGAAACGCTTGGCAGAGCTGTGTCGCAGTCATCCCGTTGCGGCCATCGGCGAGGCCGGGTTGGATTATTACTGGGACGCGCCGGAGGGGCATGATGAGGCGGATTACCACGCACGCCAGCGGCAGTTCCTGGAGCGCCACTTCGCCCTGGCTCAGGAGCTCGGGCTGAACATCTCTCTGCACACGCGCGACAAGGTGGGGGATACGGCCTACCCCTGTTTTGAGGACGCCTTCGCCATCGCGCGGCAGTTCCCCGGGGTGCGTCCCGTATTCCACTGTTTCATCGGCACGCAGCAACAGGCAGAGCGCATTTTCGCGGAGCTGGACGGCATGATTTCCTTCACGGGGCTCATCACCTTCAAGAAAACGGAGGCCGTACAGGCCGTCGCGGCATGGTGCCCGGAGGACCGCCTGATGGTGGAGACAGATTCTCCCTTCCTCTCCCCGGTTCCGCACCGCGGCAAACTCAACATCCCCGGCCGCACCGCCTTCGTGGCTCAGAAACTCGCGGAGCTACGCGGCGTGTCGCCGGAGCTCATCGCCGCCCGAACCACCGAGAACGCGCGCCGTTTCTTCCGTCTGCCTGCAGCAGGAAGCTGAAAAATCCGCCATTCCGAACGCTTTTTTGCACTCCCGCTGCCGTTTTTGCCTTGCAATCCCGGGAGCGGGGGGGTATAATGCCAGCGTACACAACGTACTGACAACTGATTTTTGCATATGAAACCTACACTTCTTGTTCTTGCAGCAGGTATGGGCAGCCGCTACGGCGGTCTCAAGCAGCTGGACCCCATGGGCCCCAATGGGGAGGTGATTCTCGACTACTCCGTGTATGATGCCATCCGTGCCGGCTTCGGCAAGGTCGTGTTCATCATCCGCAAGGACTTTGAGGAGGCCTTCAAGACCCAGGTCGGTGCACGCTTTGCCGGCAAGATCGAGGTGGATTACGCCTTCCAGTGCCTGGATGATCTGCCCGAGGGCTACTCCGTGCCGGAGGGTCGCGTGAAGCCCTGGGGTACGGCCCACGCACTGCGCGCCGCCCGCAACGTGGTGGACGGGCCTTTCGGTGTGGTGAATGCCGATGACTTCTACGGTGCAGACGCCTTCAAGAAGGCTGCTGAGTTCCTCACCGCTCCCGCCGGTTGCGCCTGCAAGGAGCACTACGGCATGATCGGCTACCCCCTCAAGAACACGCTCAGCGACCACGGCGACGTGAACCGCGGCATCTGCGGTATCAAGGACGGCTATCTGGACAGCGTGGAGGAATACACCAAGATTATGGTGGAGCAGGACGGCGTCTGCCGCGGCGACAGCCTGAGCGGCGAGCGCAAGCCCGTGGACCCCGCAGAGCTCGTTTCCATGAACTTCTGGGTCTTCCCCGCCTCCTTCATCGCCCGCATCGAGGACCACTTCACCAAGTTCATCGCTGCCCGCGGCACGGAGCTCAAGAGTGAGTGCTACATCCCCACGGTGGTGGACGAGCTGATCCACAACGGCGTGGCGGATTGCCGCGTGATCGAGACGACCGCCCAGTGGCTCGGTGTTACCTATCCCAGCGACAAGCCCGCTGTGGTGGAGAGCATCAAGCAGCTTGTGCAGGATGGTGTTTACCCGGAGAAATTGAGCTGAGCCATGTTCGATCTGCAAGCCATTGCCGGGTTGTTTGATCTGCGTGCCGACTATGTGTTCGGCACGCCCTACGGCTCCGGCCACATCAACGACACCTTCCGCCTGATTATGGACCAGGCGGGTATGCGCGTGAGCTTCATCCTCCAGCGCGTCAACAGCAACGTCTTCAAGCAGCCCATCCCGCTGATGGAGAATGTGAAGCGCGTGACGGACGAGGCCCTGCGCGTGCTGCTCGCTTCCGGCTGCAAGGAGGCCTACCGCCGCACCCTCACGCTCATCCCCGCCAAGGACGGTAAGCCCTATGCGCAGGATGCCGAGGGTAACGTCTGGCGTGTCTACCCGTTCATCGACCGTGCCCGCACCTACGACATGATCGAGAACCCGGGGCAGTGCGTGGAGGTGGCCCGTGCTTTCGGTAACTTCCAGAAGCTCGGTGCTGACCTGCCGGGGGAGCCGCTCTTCGAGACCATCCCGGATTTCCACAACACCACCAAGCGCTTCAAGAACTTCCTGAACGCCGTCTCCGCCGACCCCCTGGGCCGCGCTGCCTCCGTGCAGAAGGAGATCGACTGGTTCCTCTCCCGCGAGGCGGACTGCCACAAGGTTGTCAATTACTTGGCGAGCGGTGAGCTGCCCCTGCGCGTGACGCACAACGACACGAAGCTCAACAACGTGATGCTGGACGACGTGACGGGCGAGGGTATCTGCGTGATTGACCTGGACACGACGATGCCGGGTTCCTCGCTGTATGACTTCGGTGACATGATCCGCACCTCCACCTCCCCCGCTGCGGAGGACGAGAAGGACGTCTCGAAGGTGACCATGCGCATGGAGTACTTCGAGGCTCTGGCCAAGGGTTACTGCGAGGCCGCTACCTTCCTCACCCCGCTGGAGAAGGAGCTCCTGCCGTTCTCCGGCAAGCTCCTCACCATGGAGTGCGGTATGCGCTTCCTGACGGATTATCTGGAGGGCGATGTCTACTTCAAGATCAAGCGACCGGAGCACAACTTGGACCGCTGCCGCACCCAGATCGCACTCGTCGAGTCGATCGAGGCTCAGATGGATGCCATGAGCGCCATCGTGGCCAAGTACTGATCCGGGCTACCACCCTGTTTTCTCAAACCGCCGGCTCGTCCCCGGCGGTTTTTTTGTCGGTGCGGCCGACGCGATGTGCGAACTTTACCCCGGATCAGCAGGGGAGGATGCGGACGACGAAGGTGTTGCCGAGGGCAAGCCAGATGGGGAGGGTGATGAAGGAGCAAGCGGTGGTGGCCAGAAGTACCTGGGTACCGACCTCCGGGATGCCGCCGAAGCGTTTTGCCAGAATAACCGGGATGACGGCACTGGGGATGGCACTCTGAATAACCATGATGCGTTTGATGAGCGGGTCCACGGGCAGCACCCAAGCCAGAAGGAGGATGAGCGCGGGGACAAGCACCAGGCGGGTGATGATGCCGCAGGCCAGCATGCGCGGCTGCCAGCGGAAACTGCGCCCCAGGTCGTACATGGAGCAGCCGAAGAGAATGAGGCAGATGGGGGTGGCGACGGCACCGATCATTTGCGTGGCGGTCATCACGGGAGCAACGGCCACAAACTCACCCAGCCCGCTCCAAGCCAAGGCCAAGGATACGCAGACCGCCAGAAGCGGACCGCGCAGGAAGGTGCTGAGGCGCAGATCCTTGGCCCCGCCGCAGATAAGGATGATTCCCAGGCTCCAAATGAAAATCTCGCACCCCATGTTATGGATGAACAGAACCCCCATGCACGGATCATTGTCTGCCGTGAAAAGCATCTGGATGATGGGAACAACAAAGAAGGTGTAGTTCTGCACGCCCGCCGTGAGGGAGAATGTGCGCAGGCCCGTGCCGATGCGCAGGCGCATGCAGCGCGCCACGAACCAAGCCGCTGCCGTGCCGACGGCGAGCTCTGCAAAACCGCAGGCAATCGCGGACAGCGAGAAGACAGGCGAGATGACGGTGGGGTTGGCCTCCACCACCATGTACTTCATGATATTGTAAAAGATGAGGCAGGGATAGCCTACATCCATCGCCAACTGCATGATTACACCGTCATGCTGCGGCTCAATGGCTTTCTTGTGCCGGAGCCAAATGCCGATGGCGAAGAAAACGAAAACCGGGATGGTGGAGATGAACGAATTGAGAACAACATCAAACATAAGAACTAAGGTGGGCGATTAACCCGGCAGGTGCGGCATGCCGGGGAAGAAGGAGAACTCGCCGACTTTTTGCCAGTGGTGCATCAGGAGGCCCAAGTAGAAGCCCAGCAAAACGATGACAACCAAGGTGAACATGGAGAGACCGGATGAGTCCTCGTGCTCGACCGGCACCGCTTGCAGCAGAGGGGAAGCATCTCCCGCCTTCGGCTTGCGCAGGGGCGCGGTCGTTGCCTTGGCTGCCGATTGCTCTGCCTTCGTCGTCTTGGCCGGTTCGGCGGCAGCGACCGGAATGGGAATGGGCTCGGTCTTGGTAGGCTCGACAGGCTCCGTAGGCAGGGGGGGCGGCGCGGGAACGGGCTCTGCCGGAGCCGCAGCGAAAGGCTCGGTCTTGGCGGGCTCAACGGGCTCCGTAGGCAAGGGGGGCGGCGCGGGAACGGGCTCCGCCGGAGCCGCAGCGAAAGGCTCGGTCTTGGCGGGCTCAACGGGCTCCGTAGGCAAGGGGGGCGGCGCGGGAACAGGCTCCGCCGGAGCCGCAGCGAAAGGCTCGGTCTTGGCGGGCTCGACAGGCTCCGTAGGCAAGGGGGGCGGCGCGGGAACGGGCTCGGCAGGAGGCGCAGCGAAAGGCTCGGTCTTGGCGGGCTCAACAGGCTCCGAGGGCAGGGGGGGCGGCGCGGGAATTTCATCAACAAACGCCTCTGTCTCTGCCGGCAGCTCCTCCTCAGGCGCATTGTCACCGCGCATTCCGGTGTTCCGGGACATCTTGGCACCGCCGTTCATAGCCTTACCCACCATGGCCGCCTTGCGCATCCACATAGGTGCGGCAGCCCCGGCGGAGGATTTAGCCGCAACAGCGCGCGCGGGGCGAGCCGTTTTTCCCGCAGCACCTGCACGAGTGAGCGCACCGGCAGACACCGAACCGCCCAGCGTGGGGAGTTTAGCCTGAGAACCTGTTTTGAGCTTTGCCATGTACGCCCCTCAGTATGCCGCATTTTTTCCGAGATAGCAAGCAAAAACATGCGCCCGGCAGCACAAACTGCCGACAGCCCACTACACAAACTGCCGGTACAGCTCCAGAAAACTCTGCGCCGTGTTAGATAAAGTATAAGGATAGGGAATAGAGGCAAGCGACGGCGCCGGGGAGGAGCAGCAGCGCAGCAGCACCTGCGCGAATTCCTCCGTGTCCCCCGGCTGAACACGCCCCGCAGGGTAAAAGGAGTCGAGGTATTCCCCGACCGCGCCGACCGCAAAGCCCACCACGGGACGCCCGAGAGCCAGCGCCTCCAAAACGGCCCGATTGTATGCCATCGGCTCCCTTGCCAAGCTCAGCGTTACACGGCAGGTAGCCAGAATATCCCGCAGATCGGTGCGTGCCCCCGGCCACGCGATGTTCTCATCCAAGCCTGCCTTAGCGAACATCTGCCTGAGGTATTCCAAATAGGCAGGCCGTGCCCGAGAAGTATCACCTACCAAATAGACACGAGCGCGCACCCCCTTATCCCGCAGGTGACACAGCACGGGCACCAACTGCTCTGCCCCGTAAGCGGGAGAGATCGGCGCAGGCAGGCAGAGACTCAGCTCCCCCGCCGCCGGGCTTTGCGCACGCTTCCAACACAACTGCCAATTCTGCGAGGGTGTATAGCCGGGGTATACCAACTTCTCATCGACGCCGTAGGGAATAACCGACACGGATTTGCCCGACGGTATCATGCCGCTCTGTTCCAAACGACTGCGCAGATAACCGGAAATGACGGCAATGGCACGGCACGAGCGCAGGGCTGCGCGCGCCATACAGCCACCGAAGCGAAAACCCGGCAGAGCCGCCACCACGGCAGGACACTGCGCTGCCCGCATCCCCAAGCAGGCCAAGCGAGCTGACCATGCACCCCGTGTATCGTATACCTGAATGACATCCGGCCGCACCTTGCGTATACCCTCCCGCAGATGCCGCGCTGCCTCAAGCCACCCCCACCCGCCGCGCATGGACTCCTGCACACTCACAACCCCGGCTTCGCGCAGGGGGCGTTCACAGTCATGCGGCGGAGCCATCAAGTAGCAACTCGCCCCCGCAGCTTGCAGCCTACAGGCTAAATCCACGGGGAAACGCCGCACGCCGGAGAAATCGGCAGAGGTGCACACATGAATCAGCTTCATGCTCGGGGTAACAAACTACGGTAAAGTTCCGCATGGGCGGTGATCATATCCTCCCGCCGATAGGGAGCGGGGATGGGCAGAGCCGGCACGGGAAGATTTCCATACCATCCGGCCAGCAGCTCAGCCATGGCAGCGGAGTCGCAGGCCGGTACTCGGCCCTGCGGCAGGAAAACATCTAATTGCTCACCCACACCGCCGTGCTCGTACCCTGCCACGGCCCGCCCCAGGGAGAGAGCATCCAGCGTTGTTTTGCCGAAGGACTCCGGTTGCAGAGTGAGGGAGAGGGTCACATCGCAAGCGCAAAGCACATCCCGCAGGTCGCGCCGATGTCCCGTCCAGGTAACGCTGTCCTCCAGCCCGGCCTCGGCAAAACGCGCCTTGAGCTCGCGCAGGAGAGCCTCCTTGCCCTTCTTGGCCTCCCCCACGATAACGGCGTGTGCCGGGATGCCCCGCGCGTGCAGAGCCGTGAGAATGGGGATGAGATGCTCCGCACCCTTGATACGCGTAATGCGCCCCGGCAAGCAGAGTGTGTACTTACCCACCAGCTCCGGAAAATCCCTGCGCCACTGCTCCCACCAAGCATCGCTCGGTCGATAGCCGGGGTAGTTCTGCGCAGTATCCACGGAGTTGGGTATAACTACCACGCGCGTAGGATCCGTTTTGGGATAATTGCTCAAAATATGCTCGCGCATGCAGCGAGAAACGGCAATCACGCGATCCCCGCGCGTCATCACAGCAGAATAAAAATTAACAGAATGGAAGCCATGAAAAGTCGTAACGACCGCAGGACGCCGCCGCCCCAGCCGTTTGCAGGCCAGTATCCCCACCCAAGCCGGCACACGCGAGTGGAGATGCAACACATCCGGCTTCTCTGCGCGGATGAGCTTAGCAAGCTTGCCCACCAAAAAGAAAGTCCGCAGACTCTTCTTACCGATGGACATGGCAATGTGCCGCGCCCCCGTTGCCTCAATCATGGGCACCATGCCGCCGCCGCCGGAAACGACAACACACTCCACCCCCTGTGCCCCGAGCCCTTGGCAGAGCTCCAGCACAACCTGTTCCACGCCGCCGGAGCTGAGCGTGGGGATGAGGTGCATGATCTTCATGACGTAAGGGAAGGGAAATGGCTCAGGATATATTCGGCAGCACGGTCCGCCTCGTTCAGCACCTTGGCCGGCGGCTGCAGGGTATGTGTGCGGCTCCACTCGGCAACCGTGGAAACACCGCCCTCGTCAATGAGCATTTGCAGCCCCCGGTACACCTTGCTGCTTACCGGCTTACCGCGCCGCATGCGTCGGGGCATCTCCAACACACCGACGGGTGCTCCGCTGGAGAGAGACTCGTACACCATGGACACGCTGTCCTGTGTTACCCAAACCTCCTTGGCACAGGCCAAATGCTCTGCTACCCAGTCCGGCCCCGTCTCCTCCACCGGCACCACGCGCACGCTGGAACACTTAGCCTCCACATCCGCCGCAAAATCCTTGGGAGTGCGGCGACTGGTAGTCAGCACAATATGGTTGCCCGTATTCCGGATAATGGCGTTGAGTTGGTTGATAATCGTTTCGCTGTCCCACTCATATTCCTTACTCGGCCCACCGATGAGCACGAGGGTTTCGCGCTTCGGCACCGTCGGGCAGGGGCGTATGCAATTGATAGCGCCTACCGTAGAGAAGACACGCGGGTTGTGCTCCCAACGAGCACGCAGATCGTGCCGCGGCATGATGCAGAGATCGAAGAAGCAGAGGGGCAGGCTGGGCTTCATGCACACCATGCAAAGGCAACGCAGATGGCGCGCCAGACTCAGCGCGGCCAAATGGGTGCTGTGACCTGCGCAGAGAATCAGGTGCGGGCGGGGCAGGTTCAGATCCAGCCCCTTGTAGAACAGTTTGGAGAGGAGGGTTTTCCCGGTAATGGATACCTCGTAATAAGCGTGCTCTGCATCCGGCCGCAGCTGCCTCCCGTGGCGGATGAGGGCCTCCGCCAGCCCCTTCGTCTGCGAAAGGTGTCCCTTTTTTCCGTCGCTGATGATGTAGATAATCATGTTCGGGCTGCGTGCGTATCAAATAGGCAGGGTTACGGCGCCGCAGAGTTCCTGCCCCAGGAAGGGGGAATTGAGCGTGCCGCAGGGGAGGGTATCGGCCGTTACACTGCTGCACACCGTCGGGTCGAATAACAGCAGGGGCACCCCACGGGAGATGCCTTCCTCGTCGTCCTCCATGGACTCCGGGGCGATTACATGCAGAGGATTGACGCAGCAAGCGCGCACCACGTCCACCCAGCTCAGCAGGCCGGGTTTCACCAAGTGCGTGTAGATGGCGGGCAGCATGGTATCCAACATTACCATACCCTGCGGCGCGGTGATGAAATCCTGTTTCTTGGCAAAGGGAATGCAAGGCGTGTGGTCGCTCACGATGCAGTCAATCGTGCCATCTTTCACACCCGCGATGAGGGCCTCGCAGTCCGCGCGGTCGCGCAGCGGGGGCAGGGTCTTGAAGGTGGTATCGTAGTCGCCAACGGCCTCATGGGTAAAGAGCAGGTGATGCAGGGCTACCTCGGCCGTCACGCTGCAACCGGCGGCCTTAGCGCGGCGGATGATGTCAACCCCGCCGGCGGTGCTCACGGTCTGCACATGCAACTTGGCCCCGGCATCCTTCGCCAAGCGGATGATGGTCTCCAGCCCGATTTCCTCCGCACAAGCGGGAGTGCCGTGCAGACCCAAGCGGTAGGAGGTCGTACCGGGGTGCATATAGGTATTGCGGGTAAGCTCCGGAACATCGCCGGCCATAGCGAAAGTATAACCGGTAGAGGCGGCGTACTTCATGGCCCGATGCAGCATCAGCAGGCTGTGCGGCATGCGGCCCGCATCGCTCAGGATGCTGACGCCGCGCGCCATGAGGGTGTTATACGGCGCCTGCTGCTCCCCCTGCATGCCGATGGAAATGCAGCCCGCGGGCAGCATCTCTGCCGCCGAACGGTGCAGCACCATGTCCCGGAAGCTGTCCAGCTTGTCCGAGTTATCAAAACAAAAACCCGGGGTGGGCATCACCAGCATGCCCCACACACCGCCCTGTTGGGCAGCCTGGCCCGTACGCATCACGGACTCCCGTTTGCTGCATCCCGCAATCTCGACCTTGGCATGCAGGTCAAAGAGGGCCGGCATCAGCAACTTGCCTGCGGCATCAATGTGCCGCGCGCCGTTCGGAATGCTCATCTCCCCCGCCGGCGTGCAGCGGATGGGCTCGCGCAGCTTGATCCCCGGCCACGGCGAGTCCCCGCACCCGGAGGCCGAACCGCCCAGGCAGACATCCCGGCGGCTGCCATCCGTCAATGTTACGTTGGTAAGATAAGTCTTATTCATGATTTTGCGTTTGGGGGGTAAGGTGATACAAAATGCTCATACGCGCGGCGATGCCGTTCTCCACCTGGTTGCAGACCAAGCAATTGCGATAATCCATGGCTGCATCACAGATCTCCACGCCCCGGTTCACTGGCCCGGGGTGCATGATGGCGGCGTCGCAGTCATCAATGATTTTCAGGCGCTCCTCGGTCACGCCGAAGGCCCGGTGGTAGTCCGCTGCGGGGAAGAAGGGGGTGTCGATGCGTTCGTTCTGCACGCGCAACAGGTAAATGACATGCGGCTTCCAGCTGAACACCTCATCCCAGTCGCGGAAAACGGGTACACCGCAGTGCTCCCGAGGCGGCACCAGCGAACCCGGGCCCATGTAGGCCACCTCCGCCCCCAATCGCTGCAAGATACAGCAGGTGGACCGCGCCACGCGGCTGTGCAGAATATCACCGATAATCACCACGCGCCGCCCGGCCACGGTGCCGAATTTTTCGCGGATGGTGAAAGCATCCAGAAAAGCTTGGCTGGGGTGGGCATGCGCACCGTCGCCGGCGTTGATAACCGCGGCCTTGCAATGCCGCGCGATAACCGCCGGAATACCGCTGTTTTTGTGGCGCACGATGATGTAGTCCATCTTCATGCTCATCAGCGTGTCAATCGTATCATGCACACTCTCGCCTTTCACGACAGACGAGGTGCCGACGGTGAAGGTTGTTACGTCTGCGGAGAGTCGGTGAGCGGCTACCTCAAACGAGGAGCGCGTGCGCGTGCTCGGTTCATAAAACAGCGTCAACACGGACTTGCCCTTCAGCGCGGGAACCTTCTTTACACTCTTGGTGAAGATGTCCTTCATCGCCTTCGCGCTGTCCAAGATGGTGTGGATGTCCTCGTCGCTCAGCGAGCCGATGGTCAGTAAATCTTTTCTCGGTTTCATGGAAAAAAGGGAAGGGGGTTAGTATTCTATATCATCATATCCGTCAATTTCCTGCAGGTGCACGGATACCTCTCGCTCCATGGGGGTCGGGTAGACCGTGTAGTCCGGTTGAATCGGCAACTGGCGACCGCAGCGATCTACCAGGCAATGCAGCTCCACGGATGCGGGACGCCCATATTCGAAGAGCGCGTTCAGTGCTGCCCGCACCGTGCGCCCTGTGTGGATGACATCATCGATCAGGATCACCTTCAGCCCATCCGTAGAGAAGGGCAGGTAGGAGGAGTGCAGGGGCATCTTGTTCGCCTGCAGGTCCCAGTCATCCCGGTACAGCGAGATGTCCAGCGCACCGCAGTGCACGCTGACGCCGGCCCGCTGCAGTTTCTCCGCCAAGCGCCGTGCCAGCACATCCCCGTGGCGGATGAGCCCGACGAGGGCCAAACTCTCCCCCGGGAGCACACCGGCGTGGATGTGCTCCGCCCAGGCGTTCAGCTTGTTGTTCAGGTCTTCGCTGCCGATGTTGCTCATGGTCGGGGTGCGCGGTGATGGGTGAAAAGTCTACTCGGCCAAGCGAAGGATGCGGTGGGCGGCCATGGCGGCATTCAGCGGGGTCTTCTTGTGCAGACCCACCGTGGTGGCAGGCACACCGCCCGGCAGCTGGCTGATGGCCAGCAGGGCATCCACGCCGTTCAGCGGCCCGCAGGGAACCGGCACGCCGATGACCGGCAGCTCCGTGTTCATGACCACCACCCCGGGCAGTGCCGCAGAGAGCCCCGCCACGCACAGCAGAACGGCCTTCGTACCGCTCGTCTCCAGCCCCTTGAGGTACTCCAACAGGGCCGGCAAATCCCGATGCGCGGAATACACCACTTCCTCGTGCTCCACGCCTTGCTCTGTAAAGTACACCCGCGCCGGCTCCATGAAGGGCAGGTCGCTCTTGCTCCCGTAAATCGTAATAACTTTCATGCCGCTCGGCATTATACCACCTCGCCCCCGCCTTTGGCAAGCCCAAACCACACCCCGCATGCAAGTTTTACCTCCCCCCCGCCTGCGAAAGGGGAAAATGAGGGAGCCTGTCACCCCTCAGCCCTGCAGAAGGGCGCGGGCGTGGGCGGCGGCGGGGCCGGAGGTGCCGAGCATGCGCATCAGCTCGGCGATGCGGTCATCGTCGCGCCCCGGCGCGGCGGAGCAGGCGGGTCACGTTTTTGCTGAAGGCCGCTCGTGCTATCTGCAGAGCGGTTTCGCCGTTCTCGTCGCGGAGGGAGGTATCGGCTCCCGCGTTCAACAGCTCCTGCACTGTTTCATGGTAATCCTCTGCGGCGGCCAACATCAGAGCGGTCGTTCCCTCGCTGTCCTGCGCGTTGATATCGGCTCCCAATGCAATCAGTTCTTGCACTGTTTCAAGATTATCATCCACCGCAGCGGCAGCCATCAGCGCGGTTGTGCCATTGCTATCCGTGGCATTGATATCGGCTCCGGCACGGTGGAGGAGTTTCACGATCGAGCATTTCACGTCGATGAACGACGAGTATATCCGGTTTCGTCCGGCGATGACTATCGCGGGAGTTCCTTTTTTATCCCGAACGTTCGGGTCGGCTCCGGCCTTCAATAAAGCCTCGACGGAACCCGAAGCATCCTGCTCCACAGCAATGAAAAGCGCGGTTCTGCCCCTCCGATCCCGCACCTCTACGTCCGCCCCGGCCTTAACCAAGGCCTCGATCACGAGATCATTCGAATTCTCTGCGGCAAGGAGCAGCGGGGGTCGACCCTTTCTGTCCTTTTCGGTGGGACTGGCTCCGGCATCCAACAGCATGCGGGCAATTTCTCCGTCCCCATACTCGGCGGCAGCGCACCACATCAGAGCATCCTGATGATTCCGATCCCGCAGCAGGGCATCGGCGCCGGCAGCCAGCAGCATACGAACGAGCTTGCTCCTTCCCGTCGCCGCCGCCAACATCAGGGCATTTACGCCTTTCGCATTCGTGATATTGGGGTCCGCACCGGCCTCCTGCATCTGCGGCAGGAGGGCGAAGAATTCCCCGGAGATGGCCAACATCAGGGCGGAGTTCCCCTCTCGGTCGGTATGATTCGGATTCGCCCCGGCGCGCAACAGCATCTGAATGATGAGGCGGTCTTGAACGCTGATAGCCCGGAGCAGGGGACTATCCCCTTCCTTGTTCACCGCATTCGGATTCGCCCCTGCCTTCAGCAGCACGGACACCGTGTCCCGGTAGCCGAATTCTACGGCCAACATGAGAGGGGTAGACTCGTTGACGTTTAATGTCTCGATATCTGTCCCGGCCTTCAGGAGAAGCTCGATTGCGTCCACCCGACCGCAGCGGGCCGCAGTTAAAAGGGCGCATTCCTGCTCAACCGGACTCTTCATCCGCTTCATCAGGAAGTCGATCGCCTCCACGGGAGCGTTGTGTGCGACAGCTATCGGCAAAGCTGTATTTCCATTATAATCCTCGGCCATCATGTCGGCGCCCGCCTCCAGAAGCAGTTGCATCGTCTCGACATACCCGCCGGCGGCAGCCATGTGCAAAGCGGTATAGCCGGTTCTCGAATGGCTCGGCTGCGCCCTTGCCCCGGCCTCCAGCAGCATCTTCACTACCTCCGTGCGCCCGGAAGCCGCCGCACGCATCAGGGGAGTACTCCCCTCGGGCTCAACGGGGCGGACGATGTTCACCCCCTTATCCAACAGATGCCGCAGCTGCTCCGCAAAGCCGCCCGCAGCATAGGCTGTAAACAGCTTTTTTTCCTCCTCCGGCGTTCGAGCTTCCTCCTGCAGCATAGCGACAATATCCTGATAACCGGATTCTGCCGCAATGAGTAACGGAGTCGGTTCACCGGTAGCATTTACGCCACGGCGGGCAGCGCCGCGCTCCAGCAGACGCCGCACAACTGCCGCGCGCCCGAGCTTGGCTGCGCAATAGAGGGGAAAATCACGATAACCATCCCTGTCGACATCTATTCCGGAGTCCAGCAGCAACATCACCATTTCCTGTGAATTGTGCTCAATGGCCCAACTCAGAGCCTCGACCCCGTACGGGTTCTTCGGTTGGGTATAATCTCCCCGCTCCAGCAGCAAGCGCGCGGCCTCTCTGTGTTCGTGCTCAACGGCAACGTGCAGATAAGAACGCTGAAGTATCCCGTATGCCTGTTTATCATCCAACTCCGCTCCGGCATCCAAGAGCAACCGTGCCACATTCTCATGACCCTCCTCCACGGCACGCAAGAGGACCGGTCGATTGTAAAAGTCCACTGCCTCCACATCCGCACCATGGCACAGCAGCAGTCGCGCGATCTCTGTTTCCCCGCGCTCGCAGGCATAGATGAAAGCGTTACTTTGATTGACATCCACCCCGGCTGCGAGCAAAAGTTGAACCGACTCGACGTCTCTGTTCACCACGGCACATCCCAGAGCCCGCGCTCCCTGTTCACCGCACGCATCCGCACCGGACTCCAGCAGGTAGTTGACCATCTCCGGATGCATATTCGCAGCCGCCTTGAGAAGGGCGGATTCTTTCTCGTCATCAATGATATTGATATTTGCCCCGGCACTCAACAGCAAAGCGGCCACCTCAATCGCCCCCTTACCGGCAGCTGCGATCAGTGCCGTCTCCGGCTGCTCGGCTTCGTCGTCATCCGTAAGCTTGGTCGAGTCCGCCTCCACCCCCTCTTGCAGCAGGCGCCGAACCTCCGCAGCGTTACCGCCTGCGGCATAGGCGTGCAGCAGGGCTCCCCTGTAGTCCGCTCCCGGATTCGCCTCCGATAACATGCGAACCATGTCGTCATGCCCCTCCCTTGCCGCTAGGGTCAGCGGAATCCACCCCGCGCGAGAGGGTTCCGTAGTATCCGCCCCGGCATCTAACAGGCGGCGCACGATATGGGTGTGCCCATTCTCAGCGGCCTGCATCAGGGCGGTGCCCAATTCGTAGGTTTCCTTCCAATCAATATCCGCCCCGGCATTCAAGAGAATATTGACAATCTCACCATGACCATAGCGTGCCGCGCTGATCAGCGGGGTGCTGCAATCATAGCCACGGGCGTTAACGTAAATCCCCTCTGCCAGAAGTCGACGCACTTCTTCTGCGTGTCCGCCGGCAGCATAGGCTACCAACATCTCTCCCTTGTCCTCATCCTCTAACTCAGTCAGAACAAACAGGTCGATGAGGTCCCCGGCCCCCAACTCAGCAGCCTTCAACAAACAACTCGGTCTATCAGAGAAACGATAAAAAGGGTCCGCTCCCTCCTTCAGCAGCTTCTTCGCCCGCTCCGTGTCATGCGCCTCTACCGCCGCAAACAACTCTCTGTTAATATCCCTGTGTACCACGGGGTGATTGTAGCAATCAATCGTCGCGGCGTCAAGCGAAAAAGGCCACCCCTCAGCCCTGCAAGAGCGCGCGGGCGTGGGCGGCGGCAGCGGGTCCTGTGGTGCCGAGCATACGCATGAGCTCGGCGATACGGTCATCGTCACATACCTCGCGGAGGCGCGAGACGGTGCGGCCGTGCTCGGTGTGCTTGGCGATGAGGTAGTGGTGATCCGCCAGAGCGGCCACCTGGGGGAAGTGGGTAATGGCGATGACCTGGTGGTCGCGGCCCAGTTCACGCATCTTCATGCCGACGGCGCGGGCGATTTCACCGCCCACGTTAGCGTCTATCTCGTCAAAGACGAGCAGGGGGGTATCATCCTGTTTGGCGAGCGCACTCTTGAGGGCCAGCATAACGCGTGCAAGCTCGCCGGAGGAAGCGATGAGGCGCAGAGGCTTGAGCGGCTCACCGGGGTTCGGGCCGAAGAGGAAATCGACACCCTCGGCACCGTGCGGCCCGGGGGACTCCGTTGACTGCAGGTTCACCGAGAAGAGAGACTGTCGGAACCCGAGCTGTGCTGCGTGCCCCAGGAAGGCCCGCTCCAGGCGCGGCGCGGCCTTTTTGCGGGCGGCAGAGAGCACCGCCGCCGAGCGGAGCAGGGCGGCACGGCAGCGTTCCTCCTCCTCAGCCAAGGCAGCCAGACGATCCTCGCGGTTATCCACCTCCGCAAGCTTCTCCCGGCAGGCCTCGAGATGCGCCGAAACGGCATCCCAATCCGCGCCGTACTTGCGCTTGAGTGTATCCAACAAAGCGACGCGCTCCTCCAATGCGGCCAAAGCGGCGGGATCTGCGCACAGATTATCGAGATAATCACGCAATTTGTCATCCAAGTCCTCCAGCTCCTCCACCATGGACTCGATAGGCGCTATCCAAGCCGCCGCAGAGGCATCCAACCGCTCCAAGTCCCGCCCGTTGCGCACCAAGCGGCGCAGTTGGGTGAGCAGGCCCTCTTCATCCCCCTCCACCAGCTGCAGCATGGGCAGGGCCGTGTCCCGCAGGCGCGAGGAGTTGCGCGCGCGCTGCCAGCGTTCCTCCAGCCCAGCGATCTCCTCCGGGGTGAACCCGGCACTCTCGATTTCCTCCACCTGGTGGCGCAGGAAATCCAGCTCGCGCTCCGTTGCCATCTCACTCTCCAGCAGCTCGCGGTGGGCGCGGCGGGCTTCGGTCCAGGCCTGATAGGCCTCCGTATAGGCGCGGAGCAGGGGGGCATCCTCCGCATAAGCATCCAACAAATCGAGCTGACGATCCGGTGCGGTCAGGGAGCGATGCGCCTCCGGGTGGTGCATATCCACCAAGCCGGATCCGATACGGCGCAACAGATTGAGGGTAACGGGGGTACTGTTGATGAACTGCCTGTTACCCGTAGCCGTGATAACACGGCGGATGATAAGCGTCCCCTCCTCACAGGGCGGCACCCCCGCCTCCTCCAGCAGGGCGTTGACGGCACCGGGATGCGGCAGGTGAAACATGGCCGACACACAGCACTGCGTCTCCCCACTGCGGATGAGCCCTTTATCCGCACGCTCGCCGAGCACCAAGGCAATGCCGCCCATGATAACCGACTTACCGGCGCCGGTCTCGCCGGTGATGCCCAAGAAACCCGCGCAGGGCTCCCACACCAGTTCATCCACCAACGCCAGGTTTTGAATTTTGAGAAGTGCCAGCATATCTTTAGCCTTGCTTTGTGCCGCTATTATGGCATAATATCCGCCGGATTGGAAACCAAAATTCAGGCATGGAGATAATTTTCTTGGGATGCGGCACCTCCGTCGGAGTGCCGATGATAGGCTGCGACTGCCCCGTTTGCACCTCAAACAACCCGAAAAATCGGCGCACGAGAGCCTCCGTGGCGGTGCGCAGCGGCGAGACAACCCTGTTGGTGGACAGCGGACCGGATCTGCACTGGCAGGCCCTGCGCGAGAACCTGCGGCGGCTGGATGCCGTGCTCTACACGCACGAACATTTGGACCATGTGGCGGGCTTTGATGAACTGCGCGCTTTTTGTTGGAGACGGGAGGACCCGCTGCCCCTGTATGCGGGGGCCGGCTGCCTGCACCAATTGCGCACCATGTATGCTTGGGCCTTCTGCAATCAATACCACGGTTATGTGCGACCGGAAGCGCATGAACACGGCAACACCCCCTTCTGCGTGGGCGACATCGAGGTGACACCCGTGCCTGTCTTGCACGGCACGGTAGAGACCTGCGGCTATGTATTCCGCTGCGGCGGGACGTCCTTCGGCTATGTACCGGATGTCAAGGAAATTCCCGAGACCTCCCGTCCCCTGTTGAAGGGCTTGACGGCCCTGGCCATGGATGGCCTGAATTTCGACAAGGCGCACCGCTCGCACATGAGCGTGCAGCAGAGCGCCGAGGAAATGCAGGCCTTGCGGGCCGAGTTGGGGGTGGTAACACACACCAGCCACAGCGTGGAGTACGAAGCCGTCAGCCGCAACCTGCCGAAAGGCGTTATTCTTGCGTACGACGGGCTGCGGCTCGAGCTGTAATCAACGCCCCCGCGCCATCTGCCGCAGGCGCCACGCCGAGACGAACACGGGGAACAGGCCCATGATCAGCAGGTAAATGGCATCCCGCCAAATGGTCGACACCGAGCCCTCGTCCGTCTCTTGGTCAATACTGCCGAAAAGCGGGGCCTGGCGCGGTGAGAGGAAGAAGCCCCGGTGCTCCGTCAGACGCGCATCTTTGCGGGCCGTCTTGACTCCCTCTTGCATGGTGACCAAACCTTTGTTGGAGAAGAAGAACTCCAGCGGCCGCGCATTCGGGTCGTCCTCCCGCTCCTCAAGCTCGCGCGTCAGGTCCTCGACCATCCGCGCATCCTCCGTCAGCACCGCCTTTCGTATGCGCCGCAGGAGCGAGCGCGCCTCATCCGCGCACGTTGCCGAGCCGTTGAGGAGCAGGGCCGTGCGTTGAATGAAGCGGATGCGCTCGCCGTCCGCGGAATCCTTCAACTCATCGCGGCGGTCGTTGATACGCGTATTCTCCAAATCCCAGCGATTCTCGGTTGTCTGCACCACAAAAAGCATCTCGAAGGCATAGCGCAGGGGGCAGAACTCCGCAATGAGGGGCACGGCTTTTGTTTTGATATCGTGCGTTGTTTCATCCTGGTAAGCCACGCGGTGGCGCAGGTTGGTGAAAGCGTGGCCGATGAACCCCGGCACCAGCTCCTCCGGCACCTTGGGGCTGAACTCGTTCATCTCATGGAACTGCACCAGAGCGCCCGCCAGCAGAATTTGCGGCACCAAAAGCAGGGGGACGATGTTCATGGCCGTGCGCGCCGAGGTCACCAGCGCCGACACCATCAGGGAGAGAGAGATGCCGATAAAGGCCGTCAGAGTCATCACCAACATATGCGGCCAGAACATATACTCGATCTCCAGAATCCGATGACCCACGAGTAGGTAGAGCCCGCACTGCACGGCAGCAATCAGGGTGAGCACCAGCACTTTGGCCAGAAGATAACCGGAGATGAAAAGCTTGTAGTTACTCTCCCGCCGCAGCAGGGGCCGATCCCGCAGAACCTCGCAGGCGGCATCCGTCAACCCGAAGAACATCGCCAGCACCAGGGAGAGGAAGAGGAACTCGGTAATATGCAGGGATTTATAGAACGTGTAGGGAGTATCCGAGGCCGCGCGCAGAGTGCCGGCTATCAGAAGCGCCAGCACAGGCCCCTCCAGCAGCATGGCGTATAACCCCAAACGGCCGCGCACACGCGAAAGGAAAGTGCGGCTGACCCACAGACCGAAGAGACGCCGCAGCTCCGTTAGGGTGCGTCGCGGGAGGCGGGGGATCTCCTTGTTCCGCAACTCCTCCGGTAATGCAGGCGGCACACTCTCCTTGCTGCCGAAGGCATAGCGCTCGAAGCGGTTCTGCCACAAAGAGGGATCACCGGGGCGGGAGACCTTGCGGAAGGGAGCTTCCAGCACCTCGAAGACGTAATCGGCACCCCCGGCGGTCTCGATGGCGGGCGGTATGTTCAGGTTCATTTCCTCGGCGGCCTCGCGGAAGTATGCCAACAGTTCCTCCGGCGTGCCCCAGAAGGCCATTTTGCCGTGCCGGTCCAGCAGCATCACCTTCTTGAAACGCATCAGGATGGAGGCGGCGGGGCGGTGCAGGGTGCAGATGAGGATGCGCCCGTTCGCCATATCACTGAGTGTATCAATCACCCGCTCCGCGTCACCGGAGGCCAGTCCGCTGATGGGTTCGTCGATCAGGAACACCTCCGCCGTGCCCGTCAGGTCCAGCCCGAGATTCAGGCGCGTGCGCTCGCCGTCCGAGATGGTGCGCTCGCCGCGGCGCCCGACACTGCGGCCTGCCAATTGTGAGATACCGACGTAATTGAGCACCGCCAGCACCCGCCGCATGCGGTCCGTGTGACCCAAGAAGGGTCGCCGCGCCACGGATGCCTGGTATACGTGCTCGCCGACTGTCATGGCTTCGTCCAGAATATCCTCCCGCGGGATGAAAGCGATATGGCGGCGCAGATTCTCGTTATTCGGCGTCAGACGCTCGCTGTTATACAAAACGGAACCGAAAGAAGGCGACAGGTGACCGGCCAGAATATTCAACAGCGTGCTCTTACCGGAGCCACTGGGACCGAGGATGCACGCCATCTCGCCTCGGTTGAGCTCAAAGTCGATATTATCCACCACGCGCCCCGCACGCACAAAGTCACGCGTGAGCCCGCGCACACGCAGGGTAGCAATGGCGCCGGACTCCTCATCCAGCACGCCGGCAGAAAAACGGCAGCGCAGGTGCTGCACGGCGCTCAGGGAGATGAGATTGCCGTCCTTCAGCGGAGTATCGCCGCGAACCGGCACCCCCTCCACGGTCAGAGAGCTGCTGTCGCCCTCCACAAGGCGAAGAGTTCCGGTGTTAGATTCCCGGCTGAAACTTACCTCGAACACCACACCGGGCGCAAGCCCCGGGGCGAGCATGAGTGCGCCGGCTTGGTTAACGGAAGGCAGGTTGGTAACGGTGATTTTACGCACCTTGGGATCCAACTGAAAGGACTTCTCGCGCTCCGAGCCCACATACAGATCCGCAATCTCATACGGCCCCTCGCCGTGCACGGTGAAGGGGGTGTAGTACGAAAGCGTGCAGACTTGCCCGGGGAGCAGCAGGGTACCCTCCACGCGCAGGTTTGTCTCGCGGCGCAGCAACTCCATCTGCACATCCAGTCCGCGGCGCACGCGGGCAATGCTGTTGCGGGTGCGCCGCGCCGTCACATACAATCCGTCCCGCCCCTCGTTCAGGTAGTTCACCACGCGCAGCCCGGTGGAGCGAGACTGCAACAGGAAACAAATACTCTCGTAGCTGAGCAGGCCGCTTTTAAGCTCGATGCCCTGCGCCGGGGCCAAGGGTATCAAATCCCCCTGCAAGAGGCGGACACCACGCGCAATGAGCGGATACTTGGAATCGTTGACCACGATCACGAAGTTCACGCAGCGCAGCACGCGGAAGTTGAAATCCGCATCCACGGGTGACAGAGTGACACAGAACTCCCTCTTACCGCCGTTAAATGCTACACACTCAATGGGCCGCAAAGCATCCTTGCCCGGCGTGTTGATCAGGGACGTGATGATGCCCGCCGTGCCGGGTAGGCTGAGCCCGTAGCACACCTCCTCAAAGAGCTCCGGGGTGGAAAGTCGACCGCCCACGCGGCTCAGCAGTGCGAAAATCTCCAGCGCCAGGGAAATGCGCTCCGGCTCCGTGCGGCGAATGGCGGCCAGCAGCAGCTTGATGTTTGCCGTAGCGGGAGAATCCAGCGCGAGCTGAAAGCGCTCGCGCAGCCAAACATGCTCCACATTCGGAAAGTCCGAACGCAGAATATCCATGGCGGCTTCCTTCACATCATCCGTGCTCTCCCCGGAGCGCCGGATGACAGCCGCGAACAAATTGATGATCACATCCGCATGGCTGCGGCGGGTCTCGGGGCGGGGTGTCAGACGCCTGGGGGCCTTGGCAAAAAGCTCGGCAAGTGTCAGACGCCACTGCAACACACGGTGATGTACGGCGCGGAAACGACTGCGAAAAAAGGCGGATATTCTGCGGAGCATGGTAGATCAGGTAGCAGATTTTCCTGCGCCGGGGCAGCGTTGCTCCCAGCCGGGGAAGTTCCATTTGAGCGGGAAATCCCGACACTGGCGGGGCTTCACGGGCTGAATGAAGCAGCCGTCCGGGCGCAGCATGATGCAGGCCCCGTCCGGGGCATCGATCAGCGAGAGCCCCCGCCGATTGCGCTGCAGGCGGCAGTAGCGCTCGATGAAATCGGGCTCTTCCAACCCGAGGTAGGAGGCTATAGCGCTTATATCCTCATCCGTCAGGCAGACATCGCCCTCCCAGCGGCAGCAGGCCCCGCAGCGTTGGCAACTGTGTACAATGGGCTCAGCCATGGCGGATCTCCCAAGGTTTGCGCTTGGCGGGCACAATGTGCGGCGGGCGCACGTAAATGGGCTCCGCAGGCTTGGCCGCCAGGGTCTCCCGTTGCTCGGCGGGAAGGGCCAGCCAAGCCCGCACCAAGGCTTCCGCCGTGGGGATGATCCCGGCCTGCTGCACGGTAATACCGGCGGCGGCCAAGACCTCCGGCGACTCAACGGAAGCCACGGGAGCCGACAGCGCACGAGCCTCCTCCGCGCTGATCACCTCGATGCACCCATCCGGGCGGCGAACGGTCCAGCCGTTGCGGCGGGCATCGGAGATTATGCTCAGCCCGGGGGCGGCGAAAGGCTCCCAGGAACCGAAAGCCACCACACGGCCGCCGCGCACCGTCGCCACACCGACCGCCGCCGCCAGCGCTACACGCACCCCGCCGTAACTGCCGGGGCCGGCGCCCACCAAAAGGGTGTGCAGCTCCGCCGCCTCCGGGTAGGCCAAGGCCTTCTGCAGCGCGGGGAAGAGGTAGGCGTCGTGATTACGCTCCGCCTCCCACGATGCGGTGAAAACGGTCTCGCCGTTCCGGGAAAGGCAGAGAGAAGCGTGCGGTTGTGATGTTTCCAGTGCCAGAATATTCATGACGAAATCAGGAGGGCTGTTGTCCATTTTCCCCGCTTCCGCACCTGCATACAGCGCAGGCCCGCCTGCTCCGCAGCCTCCAGCGTTTCCGTGGCTTGGGTGTTCAGAATGCCGGAGATGATCAGCACCCCGTCCGGTTTCAAGGCAGCCTTGAGCTTGGGGAATGCACGCTGCAGCACGGTGGAGAACAGGTTGGCCACCACCAAGTCGGCCGCATCCTCCGGGGACGGTGTCCATTCAAAGACATCCGCGCGGAAAAGGGTGAGCCCGGGGGCGCCGCCGTTGCGCTCCACGTTGCGCTGCGCGATCTCCACCGCCGTGGGGTCGAAGTCGAAGGCAAGCGCCCGCTGCGCTCCCAGCCGCATGCCGGCCAAGGCCAACACGCCTGTGCCGCAACCTATATCCGTCAGCGTCCAAGGCTCGCGGCGGTGCTTCACCCAGTCACACATCATCCGCAGGCAGGTGGCCGTGGTGGCGTGGTTACCCGTGCCGAAGGCCATCTCGGCGGGGAAGCTGAGCACCTCCCGCCCGGGGTAGGCGGCGCGCAGGGCATCCAAGGTTTCGGGGGAATCCCCGGTGGAAAGAATCAGGCGGTCACGGATGTGCAGCGGCGGCGTACTTGCGGGGGCAGTAGCCGCCACCCAGTCTTTTTCCTCCACAAACTCCGTGTGCCCGCCGTAGCAGGCCTTCAGCAGCAGGGCCTCCTGCTCGGTTTCCGTGTAGACCTGCAGGCAGATTCGATCCGCCCGGGCACCGCCGGCTGCCAGAACGAAGCCGGGCAGGGGGGAGAGGCGTTCCTGCCACTCCCCCTCGCACTCTGCGGCCACATGTTTAGACCAAAGCCACATGGCGCATCAACCGGTTATTTCCTACCGCGTTTGCCGCGGTTCTTCTTGCCGCCCTTGGTTGCGGGCTTGGCGGGTGCAGCCGTTTCAGCGGGGAAGAGGTTGATCTCCGCCACGCTCTGCCCGTTGCCCTCCAAGGCGCGGGTGCCGGTAAAGCGGACGTAGCGGGCCTTGCTCGGTGCATCGAAGTCAACCTTCAGCTCAATCGGGTTGGCGCGCAGGTTGGAGAACTCGCCCTCGGCCACCTTCTTCCAGCTCTTGTTATCCACGCTGACCTCGAAGGTGTAGCGGTCCGTCATGTTCTGCACCTTGCCATCCTGGCGCGGCAGGTAGGAGAAAGCCCCGAGCGTCTGCGTCTCGCCCAAGTCAATCACCACGGTGGGGGTGTCGCCGGACTCCCAGTGCGTCTTGGGGTCGTCATCGAAGGCAGCCTTGTCCTTGCCGCGCCACTTCACCTTGCAGAGCCCGAAATCAGCCTCCGCCACGGGGCCCAGGCTGCCGTCGCTCGGGTCATAGTAAGCAGCCTTCACCGTGCCGGCCTTGGGCATCTTGACACCCTCGGAGAAGGTGCTGCTCTTGGCAGTGGGCATGCTGCCGTCCGTGGTGTAGACGACCTTGTAATTCTCTGCGGAGGAGATGTTGAGCACGTCGCCCTTGCGGGTGATGGTCGGCGTGGGCATTTGTTTAGGCATCTTGAGCAGAGAGAACTCGCTGATGCAGGGGCAGGCGCGGGATTCCGTGATGCGCAGGCGCACCTTGCCGGCCTTCACGGGTTCGCGCAGCTTCCACATCACCTGGTTGCCCACGCTCTGGCCGTTCGGGATGATGGTCCGCCACTGTCCGTTTTCCTCCACGTCTACCTCGAACTTCTTGACGCGCTGGCCGAGGCGGATCTGCTCGCGCACGCGCACCACGTCGAAGGTGGCGGGCTCCTTGAGGGTCATGACCAGCTCGCCCGTGGTCGTGCCGTCGTTCGGGCACCAGTAGGACTCGATGTCGCCGTCGGTCACCTTGTCCGCGCCGAATTTTTTATCGTTGCCGCGCACTTGGTCAGCCTTGGCGGCGGCGTTCAGGGCGTAGTCCGTGGCCAGCAGGCGGCGGCGGTTCTCACCGAAGGTCAGCAGGGACTTCACGTCCGCCGGGTCCAGCTGCCCGTCTCGGTTCGGGGCCACATTCAGAATGAGGTTCGCGCCGCGTCCCACGCTGTCCAGATAGACCTGCATGAGCACATCCGGCGATTTGACACGCGAGCCCTGCCCGGGGTGCCAGAACCAGCCGGCATGGTTGATGGGGGTGTCGCCTTCCAAGGACATCCAAATTGCGCCCTCGGTCTTGTTCATATCCGTGTTCCAGCAGGGGTACTTCACATGCCCCTTCTCGGAGCCGCCCCAGGTCACATCTCCGTGACCACCGGCGCCCCAGATGATGCAGTCCGGCTGCAGGCCGCGGATGATTTCCACCACTTTCCTGAAGTTGTAGTAGGTATCCGCCTTGCCGATGTTGCGCTTCTCGCGGGCGCCGCCGTAGAAGCCGTCGCCGCCGTTCGCGCCGTCAAACCAAATCTCGAACACGGGGCCGTAGTTGGTCAGCAGCTCGGTTATCTGTTTGTAGTACACATCCAGGTAGCCGGGGCGGCCGTATTCCGCCGCATTGCGGTCCCAAGGGGAGAGGTAGGTGCCGAACTTGATGCCGTGCTTCTTGCAGGCGTCTGCAAAGCAGCGCACCACATCGCCCTTGCCGCCCTTCCAGTCCGCCTTGGTGATGTTATGCTCGGTGGACTTGGTAGGCCAGGCGCAGAAGCCGTCGTGGTGCTTGGCTGTGTAAATCATGCCCTTCATCCCCGCCTTCTTGAAGGTGGCGACAATGGCGTTGGCGTCGAAGTTCTTGGGGTTGAACTGCTTGGGGTTCTCATCGCCGTAACCCCATTCGCGGTTGGTGTAGGTGTTCAGACCGAAGTGGACGAAGGCGTACCACTCCATGCGCAGCCAGTCCACCTGCTGCTTGGTGGGCACGGCCCCGCAGGGGGCGGGCGGCTCGGCGGCGCTGGTGAGCCCCGGCAGGAAGGCGAAGCCCGGCAGGGCGGCCAATGTCGTGAGGATTTTGTTTCTTGTGCTCATGTTATGTGTTTGGTGGTTGGGAAATTAAAGACCTTCCAGCGGCGTGGCGCCCAGGCTCTGCGCATCCTCATAGGAGAGGACGAACATTTCCCCGGTTTCGCGGATTCTGCCGTAGAAGATACTGCGCGGGTTGGAGGGCTCGGCAGGGGCTATCTCCAGGGTGATCGTCTTGGCATAGGTGCGCCGTTGCTCGCTGATGAGCCTGCGGAATTCGTCGTCCACGGCGTCGTTCCCCTGCAACATGTCTTCCACCGGCTTGGTTACCTCGCCGTCGGCCGTCACGTCACTTCCCGTTGCGGTGGAATCTATCACGCTGTCGGTATCGGAGAAGTCGGTGAGCTCCAGGTCCACTTTCACGGTGAATGCCGGCTCCCGCAGGGCCTCGCATACATCGGCGTCCGCGGGGTCTACCCAGGATCTCACCTTCAGCTTCTGCAGGTGGCGCACATAGTAGTTAGCCAAATTCGGGTTGATGTTCGGGGAGACATCTCTGTCCCCCAGCGAACCGGTCCAGGACTCCATCCGGTAATCGTAATGCAGCGTGAGCGGCGCCTTTTGGAAGCCGAGGGTAAGACTGCGAAGAGCGGAGGCGGGGAAGTGGAAAATGTTGCGTTGTTTCCAGACAAGCGGCTCGACGGAGCAGAGTTTGGTGAAGCGGGTGCTGAGTCGGTAGATACTGTTGCCGCCGGCGGCTGCGGCCAAGCGGCGTAGCTTGCCGTCCGCGGGGTCGCGGTAGAGTCTCAGGTAGTAAACCTGCGGGGAGCGGTCCTTGATAATCGGCATCTCGCAGCCGAAGACGGTGGCGCGCACGGGGCAAGCTTTCGGCAGCAGCTGGATCACGTAGTCCGGTTGGTTCAGACCGTAGCGGTTCATCAGCTCCTGCATCTCCTCCGGCGTGCGGGCATCGGCTTCCACGCCGTCCACGGGTATATCGCGCATGCCTTTCAGAAAGCGGGTCACCACATCGGTCTCAGCCGCTGCAAAGGGGGCTCGGTTGGCGGAGTACATCCACACATCTTCCACTTCGCCTTCCCTCGAGCCGGGGATGCAGAAGAGGGCCACGGCATCCCCGCCGCGCCGGGAGTGCAGGTAGATGCGCTCGACGTCGGCCGTGGGCAGGGTGGTCAGTTCCATGGAGCGCAGTTTGTCAACGGTAAGCGGAATCTCGCTCACGTACTGCACGGAGTCCAAGGATTGCAGATGCGCCAAGGCCTTTTCCGGCAGCACGGGGGCATGCAGCACGGAGCGCACCAGCGGGGAGTAGCTGCCCTGTCGGTCGGCAAGTCGCTCTGCGGCCAGGGTAAACACCACGGGGCGCCCGCTCACGGTGGCGTAGCACAGTTGGCGGTCTTCTCCGGGCGCGGTGAAGGGGGGATAGATGCAAATCTCTACCCTCTGTTGAGAGGGATCGAGGGTGTTGACTGTTATCTTGTAATCCGGCTTCTCCGGCAGCGTGATGCCGGCGCGGTCCTCGGTCTTCAGGCCCGTAAGCTTCACTAGGGCCGCGGTAAGGGCCTGCACGCGGTCATGGTTCACTTCCAGGGGCAGGGGGGCGGTGATGCGCCAGTGCGCGGTCAGCTCTTGCTTGCCGTCGGCCTTGGGGCGGAAGGCCAGCTCGCGTTCCAGCTCGGTGCGGGTGCCGTCGGCGGCTTCAATGCAGATGCCGGAGATCATCTCCTCCGGGGAGAGCGTGACGCTGCGGCCGTCCGGGCTCGGCATATTCAGGGAATCCGGCAGGCAGAGCAGGTGCGGTTCGCGCAGGGCATAGAGGCCGTTCTTAAACAGCGGGAGAATGTTACCGGAAACAACGTGCACACGCTTGTCCCGCCCGTAGAAATCCGTGCGCAGGTAGGTGGTGGGGTGCAGGGTTTCACCGTCCCCGCCGTCCTCCAGCCAAGGGGAGGTGCTGCCGAGGGTGTAGCGCGCCACGGTGGAGTCACCGTCGGGGGTGGAGACCTTGAGGGTGATGGCGTGCGGTGAGGACTCCACGCCGAACTCGCGCAGGCTGCCGCGGGTGTGGCGGTTCATGGGCACGGTGTCCACCAGCTTGGCCTGCTCGGTGAATTGCAGGATACTCTCCGCGGCGTGGCGCGACATGCGGTCGCGGAAGGGCTTGACGATCCACCAGCTTCCGTCCGCCTCCCGGGCGCATTCGATGTAGTCGTTCAGGTCGCGGATGCGCATCCAGTTCACCTTCGGCAGGGTGGCCATGTTCTCCTTGGTGAAGAGGGGCATGCCGGGGCGGAAGTGATACCAGCCCGTCAGGCGCGCCAAGTTACCGTCCACCGCCAGGAAGGCAGAGGCAGTCACCGCTGCGGCGGCGGTAACGGAAAGCAGGATGGTGGTGTAGAGGGTCCTCATAGGCTCCGATCAGTGGCGGCGCGTATTCCAGATGATGAGCGCGATGAGCAGCGCGAGCAGGGGCATGATCCACAGGGTGATGTGCTCCAGCGCGCTCTGCGTGTGGCGGTTCAGGTCGATTTTCGTGGTCAGGTCCACCTTGGCACTCTTGCCGGCATACTCGGGGCGGTTGCTCATCCAGGCGAAGATGGAGGCGAGGTAGTCCCGCTGCTCGGTGCGGATGTTATCCTTCTCGAGGGTGGAGATGTTGCCGAGTACCACGAGGGTATTCAGGTTGTTCGGGTCCTTCACGTTGCCGCGCGTCACGGCGGCTTCGATGCACAGGGGGCCTTCGTGGTCCTCACGTTTGTCAAAGACGGGTTTCAGGTCCGAGCGGGTCTCGCCGTAGTATTCCGGCGTGGTCTTCAGGAGCGGGTAGAGGGTCAGGTGGCGCAGGTTGGCCAGGTTTTCATCCCAGTGCTCCAAGCGCAGGGACATACATTCTCCCTCTACGTGGGTGGTGGTGTTCCAGAAGCTTTCCGTGCATTTCAGGCCCTTGGGGAAGACCGCGGAGATGTCGTAGTAGGCGCGGGAGCGGTCGCGCAGGAGCACGCGGTCGCGGTTCGGGTGTATCCCTTGCTCGCGCAGAAAGCGGTAGAAGAGCGGTAGCTCCGTGTGCGCGGGGTCAAGCGCTACAAAGACGGATCGGCGGCCGCCGCGTTCCCAGAATTCGCGCAGGACGTTCACCTCGGCTTCGGTAAAGTCCACCTGCGGGCCGATGACAATCACGCCCTCGGCGTCATCCGGCAGGCTTTCCACGTCCGCTATGTTCGCCCAGGTCAGCTGAATGTTCAGGGAGTTGGTGATGTTGCCGATGGTCTCCAGCAGGTCGGGGTTGTCGCGGGAGATGCCGCCCTTGCCGTCCACCACATACATGCGGCGCAGGTCGCCTTCCACGGCTTCGGTCAGGGCGCCGCAGACCACTTCGTCCATCATCAGCGCCACGGGGCGGCGTATTTCTTCGCCGCGCATCTTGTCGAGCACGCTCTCGTAGCGCACAAAGGAGGTGCCGGGGCGGATGCGGACGTGCTTGCGTTCGTTGGTGCTCTGTTCCTTCTCAAAGGTGTTCAGGGCCACGTTCGGGTTCTTGCGGGCATCCACCACGCAGAGGTTCTGGTTAAAGTCTACGTTGTAAATGCGTGAGATCTCGCGGGCGCGGTTGGGCTCGCGGATGGGGTCGAAGCACTCGACCTGTACCTTGCCGTTGCCGACGCGTTCGTATTCCTCCAGCAGGTGGCGCATGCGTGCGTAGCCGGGGGTGGAGCGTTTGAAGGCGAAGATAATGGTGATGGGTGTCTCGCGGTCCTGCACGCGCTTGCTGGTCAGCACATTGACCGTGCGCTCGGAGATGGTGTAGCGCTCATCGTTGGAGAGGTCGCGGCGGCCGTACTCGCGGCAGCCGATGAAGTTCAGCGCAATGACGATGATGATCAACAGGGCCAGGTGCACCCAGGGCATGATGTGCCCGGAGGGTCGGCGTGCATCGGGGTGCCCGGTGTATTCTTTTTTGCTCATACGGAAAAGTGGGGAAGGGGGGTTAACTGTTCCAGCGGCGGTAGTCTACCACCAGTTTGGTGAGGTAAAGCATCAGCACGGCCAGCGTACCGTACAGCACAAGGGGGCGCGTGTCCAACAGCCCTTGGCTGAAGGCGTTGATCTGCTCCGTGCAGGAGATGTAGTGGAAGACCGGCGCAGCGGGGAATTCGCCCCAGAGCTCGGTCACGCGGCCCATGAAGTAGTAGGAAATCATCAGGCAGGTGCAGAAAATACCCGCGATGATCTGGCTGCGTGTCAGGGCGGAGCAGAACATGCCCAGCGCAATGAAGAACATGCCCAGCAGCGTCAGGATGCAGTAGGGGCCTATCCAATCCGCCAGATGATACTCGATTCTGCCCACGGCTTCCACGTCCATGCCCGTGCCCAGGGTTTCGATGCCGTAGCGGATGTGCGTGTAGGTGTTGGCGATGTCGCTCATCTGCGGGTAAAGCAGCATCGGGGCCCACAGCACTAGGTAGAAGGTGAAGCAGGCCAGATACTTGCTGAGCACCACCTGGGTGGTCGTTACGGGCGCGGTCAGCAGGCCTTCCATCGTGCCCATGCGTTCTTCCTCCGCAAAGGTGCGCATGGTGATGAGGGGGAAGATGAAGATGAAGTAGAACCAGAAGTTGATGTTATTCAACATGTGGTACATCACACCCTCGCTCGTGGGGCTGCTCATGGCTTTGATGGCCGTTTGCAGCCAAAAGCCTTCCAAGCCCATCGTGCAGGCCAAAATCACCCAGCCGAAGGGGGTGCAGAAGTAGCTCCGCAGTTCTTTGGTATAGATCACCGCCGCCGTGCGGAAGCGTGAGCGTGTGCGTTCGATGCCTGTTTTGTCCTCTGCCATCGTTCCTGTCTTTCGTTCGTTGTTAATCCCTGCGTGTCATTTCCACGAATACATCCTCCAGGCTGGGGATGTGGCGGTAGATGTGCCGTATCGGGTAGCCCATGCCGCCGATGATCGCGGCGGCTTTTTCCCGCGTGTCCGTGCCGGGTTCCGCGCGCACCAGAATGCGGTGCCAGTCGCCCGGCTGTTGCAGTCCTTCGTAGATCACTTTCTTGACGGGGGCGTAGGCTTCCAGCGCCTTGATGACGGGCTCGGCTTCGCCTTTGAACTCTACCGAAATGCGGCCCGCGGCGCGCAGTCCGGCCGTCAGTCGGGCAGGGGTGTCCGCTGCTTTGATCTGCCCTTGGTCGATGATGATGACTTTGTTGCAGATCATCTCCACCTCGCTGAGGATGTGCGTGGAGAGGATGACGGTGTGTTCCTCGGCCAGGGAGCGGATGAGCTCGCGGATCTGCCGTATCTGGTTCGGGTCCAGGCCGTTCGTGGGTTCGTCCAGAATCAGCAGGTCGGGGTTGCCCAGCAGCGCATCCGCCAAGCCCACGCGCTGGCGATAGCCTTTGGAGAGGGTGCTGATGATGTTCTTGCGCTTGGGTTCCAGCCCGCAGCGGTCGACCACCAGTCCCAATTGCTGCCGTACCGATTTGCCGCAGATGCCTTTCAGCCGCGCGCGGTACTCCAAAAACTCCAGCACCCGCATCTCATCATACAGCGGTACATTCTCCGGCATGTAGCCCATGTGCCGCCGCGCTTCCAGCGGATGATCCAAAATGTCGTAGCCCGCTATCGTTGCCGTTCCTGCCGTCGGGGGTAAATAGCCCGTCAGCATCTTCATCGTCGTCGTCTTCCCGGCGCCGTTCGGGCCCAAAAATCCTACTATCTCTCCTTTGTCTACACTGAACGTCGCATCCTGTACCGCCGTAAAGCGGCCGAATACTTTGTGCAAATGCTCAGATGTCACCATACTCATACGCGTCCACCATTCTATCCCCATTTTCCCGCCGTTTCAAGCTCAAAGTATGTCCACACCCTTAACCGTCCTTTATTTGGCGTGAGAATTTTGCATTACATGTATTATGCGAAGTTGTAAGTAGGCCGCATCGGGCACACCTTCCGATGCGGCCGATGTCTCCCCCCGCTACGATTGATCCTGGGCTCGTGCGATGACGTCGCTGAGTTTCTCCACGGGCGCCAAATAACGCGCCGGCGGCGTATGTGTGCCGGCGATGCTGTCGAAGTGTTTTTCCGCGCAGGCAATTTTTCCTTGCTCTTTGTCGCGCAGCTCGCCGAGCAGATCCGCGCTCTTGGTTTCCACCACGAAATAGAGATGATTCTTGCCGTTCACTTCCAGCACCAGCGCCCAGTCGGGATTGTAAGCACCCAGCGGCGTGGGCACGGTAAAGCGGCGCGGCAGTTTCACATAGAGCTTCACCTCGCTGCTGGCTTCGGCATCCTCGGCAAAGCGGCGTTCTACCTCGGAGTCGAATTCCACATAATCCGCCAGGCACTTGCTGCCGGTCTTCAGCAAGCGGTCGAGGTAGCCCTCGGTGTCGCGGAAAATCTCCTGCGCGTTGTATTCCGTCTCGCCGATGCGCACGGGATGATACGCCACGCCTTTCACCAGCAGCCTGCGGAGCTGCGCACTGACCACCTGCTGCACAATCCGCTCGAACTGCGGCCCGTTGTAGCGGAGGCGCTGCAGCTCGGCCCCGCAGCCGCGCAGAATGCGGGCCAGCGTGCGCCGCGTCAGGTGGGTTGCGTCCTCCAGCGTGGTCAGGATGTCGCCCACGGGAACGTGATCGGTGTCGATGTACGATTGCTCGGTTACCTGTCTTTCCGTGCGTACTCCGCTTTCGTCTATCACGATTTCCGTGCGGGTTACAGTCACTACGGGCCGACTTATTTTCCGGAGCTCCGGCTTCAGCGCCTCGACGCTTTGCCGCACCAGTTCCTCGGTGTCGAAGCTGATGCTGTAGACGGTTTTTTGTTTGATGCGTTCCCACAGTTCGCAGAAGGCATCGTTATCTGCCATTTTCGGGTAGCGGCTGGTCACTTCCCGCCGGGCGCGGGCGTCCTTGATCTCCACGGAGCGCGTCAGGGCCTTCAGCTTGGCGATAATCTGTACCTGTGCCTGTTGAAAAGCCTCCGGCACGCGGTAGGTATCGGCGTCCAGCTGCTTCTTCAGTTCCTCCGTGGGGCGGTCGCCGAGCACCAGTCCCCTGTCGCGCAGGTCGGCAATCAGCTCTTCCGCTCTCTCCTGGCCCAGCAGCACGCGTTCGCCGTATTCGTTTTCGTATTCCAGCACCCCCAGCCGCTCCTTGGTAATCACGCCGAAGCGCAGGCCGTCCGCTTCGTATTCTTTCTGCAGCTTGTCGGCAAATTCGCGGAAGTTCTCGCGGGCCACCACCGTCAGGGTGTTCACCCCTTCCTCGCGCACGCGCCGCCCTTCTTGGTTCACGCACAGGCGCAGGCCGCGTCCTAGGGTTTGGCGGCGCGAGATCTCGCTGCTCATGTCCCGCAGCACGCATACCTGGAACACGTTGGGGTTGTCCCAGCCCTCGCGCAGGGCGGAGTGGGAGAAGATGAACTTGAGCGGCTCCTCCAAGCTCAGCAGTTTCTCCTTGTCGCGCATAATGAGGTCGTAGGCCAACGCGGCTGCCGCCCTGCCCTTTTTGTTTTTCTCGGTCGTGTCCTCCCAGGTATCGGCCTTGCCTTTGCTGCCTTTGTCGATGGAGAAGTAGCCGTTGTGCACGGCCTCGGGCGCGGGCGCTTCTTTCTCGAAGAGTCCTCGGTATTTCGCTTGCTGCATCACGCGGGCGTACTCTTCCTCGAAGATTTTGGCCAGGTAGCCGGGGTGCGGGTTGCGGTCGGCATCGTAGCGGCGGTAGTCTTCCACCTTGTCAATAAAGAAGAGGCTGAGCACCTTGATGCCCTTGGGGCGCAGGCGCAGCTCCTTGCGGGCGTGCTCCTCGATGGTGGCGCGTATCATGGCGCGGGTCACCGCTTCTTCGCTGATGCGGCAGGTGCTCTCGCCCACGCGCAGGGGCTCACTGCTGTTGCTCAGGCGTATGCTGTCGTTGTGTACCTCCAGCACCACTGCGTCATCGTACACGCCGGGGTAGTCGGTGGCAAGGCTCAGCAGGTCGCCGGGGCAGACTTCCGCGCGGCAGAAGCCGGTGCTGCCGCCTGCCGTGCGGGTCATCAGCTCTACCTTGGCGCTCCCGCCGCGCTTTCTGCTTGTGCCGAGCAGTTTGACGTAGGGTTCGCCGTGCACGGGGTCGGCCTGCACGCTCGCTACCTCAATGCCCTTCACCAGCTTTTGCAGGGAGGCATCCACGGCGTTCAGGCTGTATACGGGGTGGAAGAGGTTGCGGTGCGTGGCGGAGTAGCGCAGGGTGCAGAGGGGGTGCAGGGAGGCTATGCCGCGTTCCTCCCCTGCTTCGCCTATCTTCTGCGGTTCGTCCACAATCACGATGGGGCGGCTCTCGCGGATGAACTCCACCGGCTTGCGGCCCAGGGTCTGCTCCCGCTCGGTGTAGAGCACGCGGTTTCGCTCGCTGGCTATGTCCGTCACGGCGTCAATCGTGCAGATCATCACCTGCAGGTTGTTGCTCGTGCCGAAGTTCATCACCTCCTGCAGCTTGTCCCGGTCGTACACAAAGCCGTTCAGCTCCACTCCGTCGTACAGCGTGCGGAAGTGCTCGGCCATCATGCTCATGGATTTGTTCACGCCTTCCTTGATGGCGATGGAGGGTACCACGATGATGAACTTGCAGAAGCCGTAGCGCTTGTGCAGTTCGCAGATGGTGCGCAGGTACACATAGGTCTTGCCCGTGCCGGTTTCCATCTCGACGGTGAAGTGCCACTCGTTCGGGCGCAGTTCGGTGGATTTGGCGATGCCGTTGCGCTCCTGCACGCGCTGCAGGTTGCGGAGTACCTCGCCGCTGCTCAGGGGGGTGCTGTTGCGGCTGCCGCCAAACGCCAGATTCGCCAGGTATTGTCCCCCCTGCTCTGCTGCGCTCTGCGCCGGCAGCACCACGCTGAAGGCGCCCGTGCCTTTCTCCGTGCCCGCAAAGAGATCGCACACGGCTTCGATGGCTTGCCGCTGGTAGCCCAAGTCGGGCTCAAAATGCAATCGTACACTGCTCATGGCTTACAGGGCTTTCACGTTGCAGATGCCGTATTGTTGCAGGGTGCTCACGAAATTCATTTTGGCGTCGTCGCGCCCCGCGAAGGCTTCATCTGCCACAAACACGGTGCAGGTGTCCTGCTGCTCTCCGCCCACGGCGGCGCATTCTTCCGCATGCCAGGCCGCGATGCCGAGCGCCAGCTCGCCCTCCGCTCCGCTCAGGTCGAGGTCCATGCAGGCGTAGAATTGGCCGTAGCCCAGGCTGTACACCCGGTGCCCCGCGATCTCGCGTGTCTCCGTCTCTTCGCACAGGTCTATCCCGCTCTTCAGCATCACTTCCGTCAGCAGGTCGTCCGATGTCCGCCCTTCCACCAGATGCTCGGAGAACAAATCCAGCGATGCGCCGAGGTCTTCCGCATCGGGATCCCAGGGTTTCACGTTGCTGCTGTCCAGCTTGTAGACCCGGAATCCCGTATCAAGCCCCTGCCCTATGAGTCCCGCTTCTTCTTTCAGCTTCCTCCCCGCGCGCCGTATCCGCTCTTTGCCGATCTCGCAGATGTTTTTGTAACCGGCCTTGTAGGCTTCGCTCTTCTTATCGCAGGGCTCGGGCAACTGGACCATGATGTACCGCCGATTGCCTCCGTCTTCTGCATTGAGTTTCATCACAGAGTGGGCTGCTGTCGCCGAGCCGGAGAAGAAGTCGAGGATGAGATTGTCTTTTGAAGTGCATTCCAGCAAACGTTGTATCAAATAGGTGGGTTTGGGGTTGTCGAATGGTAAGCCGACAGCATCCTCTGATCCGCCGTAATAGAACATAGAAGGTACAGCCTCAAGCATATTCTCTTTGAGAAGATATTTTCTTCGAGGTTGTGTCGTCTCGTCCTTACCGAACAGAATCTCTCCGCGGAGCAGTAATTCATTCATGGTACTCGATGGGAAACGCCATCCCTTTGCCGGTACAGGGCATGGCTTTTGGGTGATCGGATGGAGCAAGGGAGTGTGAGATCTAGTTTCCGGTTTATCTGGCGCAGCCATGGAAACAGGTTGATAAACATTTCCATTTTCATCAATGAACTTGTAAGCCATCTCTCCGCCGGAAAATTCGTTTTCCTTGGTCTTTAGCCAAGCTTGGTATAACTTCTCTGCCTGATGCGTATTTCCCTTGGCACTGCGCAGACAGGCCTCTGCCTTGGCCAACATTTGTGCTGCGTGTTCCTTTTTTCTGTAGAAGTAATCTCTCTCAGCTAATTTCCCTTTGTTTTTTGTACATGCCACGATATACTCATGTTGTTGAGAAAGGCCGCATGCTTCGCCTTTAGGATTTCTCTTGTCCCATACAATCTCATTCAAATAATTTGATTGTCCAAATACGTCGGTGCAGATCTCTGCAAGATTATGAATTTCGTGCTCATCGATACTAATGAAAATAATACCGTCCTCACACAACAGATCTCGTGCAAGCATGAGTCTGGGATACATCATATTCAGCCAATCCGTGTGGAATTTCCCATTACTCTCAACATTACGGGGGAGTGTTTCTTCCTGTTCTGTAAGTTTCTTGTAATGACCTATCCCGCTTTGATAATCATCCTCGTACACAAACTCATTCCCCGTATTGTACGGCGGATCGATGTAAATCATCTTCACCTTCCCGCTGTAGGACTTCCGCAGCAGCTTGAGCACCTCCAGGTTATCGCCCTCGATGTAGAGATTCTTCGTGCTGTCCCAGTCCACGCTTTCCTCCGGACAGGGGCGCAGGGTGCCGAGCGAGGGCGTCAGGGCTGCGCGGCGGGCTTGCGCCTTCCCCTTCCAGTTGAGCCCGTAGAGCTCATGCGGCTCCCCGATGTCATCGCCTAGGAGTTGGCGGAGGGCATCGAAATCCACCTTTCCCTCTCGAACGACGGAGGGGAAGGCTTGAGCAAGGCGGTCGATGTTTGTATCGATGGGGGATTCCGGGGAGAGGCGGTCGTAGAGCATGGTATTTTACAATTGTAATATTTTCGCAATTTTCTCCGCCGCCTGTTTTCGTTCCCTCGAGAGCCGAATTCTCTCATGGGGGTTTCTCACCCTGCGCAGCTCCGCCTGAGCGGCAGCAAACTGCTGTTGCAGAGCGTTGAGCTGCTTCTCCAGCCTTACCGCCTCCTCCGGAGAAGAAAGGCGTCTGTAAGGCACGGAGCTGACGGACGGAGGGGGATTGAGCACAAGCCGCTGAGCGCGCAGAGCACAGAGCCAGCGATCGAACACGGCGCGCAGGTTCGGCTCCGGTTCGGGCTGCGGCACAGCGAGATCGGCCGTGAATTCCGGCGCGGGTGCGGAGAGGGTCAGGCCCACACGCTCGGCAATGGGAGTATGCGGGGGCAGCGCAGAGAGGCGTACAAAGCCCGCCCCCGCCACCATCAGGAAAACGGGGTAAGGAATGGCAGCAAGCAATATTTCCTCCAAGCGCGACATCTGCTTGGGCGTGGCAGCCGGTGCGGTCTGTAGGCAAAGCACGAGCAGCTCCGCGTACTCCTCCCCCGCGGGCGGAATGCCGCAGGTATCAAAGCGCAGGCTGGTAACCCAAGCCGATTCCACCGCGGCATCGATGAGGGCCTTGTCCCCCTTCTTGCGCGCCGTTTGCTTGCGCAGCAGGGTCTTGGTCAGCGGAACGGTGACCTCCGAAACGGGCGGCGGCAGCATGCCCTGCAGCAGGGGTGGCAGCTCAGCGTTCACGGCGGCGGGTGAGGGTGAGCATGGCCAGCACCTCGAAATCATCCACGCCACGGGCAACGGTGCCTTTGCCGATGGTGGTGCCGCCCTCCGAGAAAATGCTTGCGGCGCGTCCTTCCTCCTCCTGCCCCGTAACGGAGAGCACGGCTTGTTGCAGCAAGCGCGTGTAGAGCTTCATCTCCCGCGCGCCTTTGGTCTGCCGGCGGTACTGTGCATCGGCGGCGGGATCGACCTCCTCATGCTCGGCTGCCACACGGCGCAGAAGCTCCAAGCAGGGCTTCACCTTGCTGTAATCATGCGTCACGGTGCCGTCCTCCGCCACATGCAGCAGAAAGTGCGGCAGGAAGGGGTATTGCCGCGCGATAGACTCCCCGGGGGTGCCGTGCAGGCAGAGCAGGAAGAAAGCCCCCGCCGGTATATCCGTATTCGTCACATCCAGTGTGGCGGTAAAGTAAGGGGGCAGCTCCTCGATGAGCTTGCGGTGCTTCTTCCGGAAGTTCTGCTGGTCCGTGCGGAAGCGGTGCATACTCAGATCCGTGATGGCACTGTGGCCGTCCAAGGTATCGATATCGGCCTTGCCGCTGCGCAGTTGCTCCAGTTGCTTGTTGCGGAATTCGGCCTCCGTAGAGGAGATCTTGAGGAACTCCATCTTGCCGCGCACGCGTGACTCCAGATTGATGTAGGCGTCCAAATCCGGCATGGGCCAGATATTGACCAACTGAATCACCTTGTTGGGGCTGCCGATGCGGTCGATACGGCCGAAGCGCTGGATGATGCGCACGGGGTTCCAGTGAATATCGTAGTTGATCAGGTAGTCGCAGTCCTGCAGGTTCTGGCCCTCGGAGATGCAGTCCGTGGCGATGAGTATATCCGGGTGCAGGCCGCCCGTGGAAGCGGGGTCGAAGCCGCGGGTGGAGAGCGGCGCGAAGGCGGAGAGGATGTCCTCTTGGTTCTTGGCGAGCCCGGGCACGTTGGTGTCCCGGCGCGCACCCGTGATGAGGGCGGTGTGCAGACCGTGCTCGGCCAGCAACTCCGGGGCCAGGGCTTCGTACAGGTAGCGCGCGGTGTCGGCAAAGGCGGTGAAGATGATAATCTTGCGGTTCGGCTTGCCCCCTACCGTGTTGAGGGGCTTGGCCAATTTCTCGCGGATGAGGGAGCGCAGCAGCCCCAGCTTGGCGTCTTGCTGCGGGCCGGTGGTGCCGCACAGTTCCTTCACCCGGCACAGGGTCTCCACATCCGCCCGCAGGTCGGCGCACCAGCGTTCGCGGTCGATGTCCCGCAGGTTGACGCGAATGCTTCCCCCCACGAGGTCATCGAGCTCCTCACGGGTCTCTTCCTCGTCGTCGGCGGCCTGCAAATCCGGGATGCTGTCGTTCCGCCCCGCGCAGCGGTCGAATTCGGCCAGGCGGTCGAGAAGCTGCCGGTAGTTCTGCAGCTGTTTGTCCACGGTCAGGCCGAAGGCACTCACGGAGCTTTCCATGCGCTTGAGGAGGTTCATGAGCATCAAGCCGGAGAGGCTTTGCTCGCGGTCGCGCTGGCGGAAGGAGACGTTGCCGCCCAGTTGCTGGTCATACAGCGCATCATAATGCGCGACCTGCTCCGGGAAGAGGTATTCCAGCGGGCGGTACAGGGCCATGGAGAGGCGGGAGAGTTGCTCGTTGATCTCCTCGGCGGGCAGCACGCGGCCGTGTACGGCGCGCGCGTATTCGTTGCGCACGGGTAACTGCTCCGGGAAGAGGCGGATCTCGTTCGCATCATGCGGGTACCATTGCTTGATGTGGGCGCGGGAGCGGCCTATGGTCACCAGATTCAGCAGCTGGAAATAGTCCACGGACAGGGAGTCCAACAGGGCTTCCGTGCTGCGCTCTTCCTTAGGCAGTTGGGTCCAGTTGGTGAAGGCGGACTGCGCGCGGCGGGTGGTGTTGCGGATGCTTTCGATGCCTTCCCCGGCCAGGAAGTCGTCCTTATCCCCGGAGATGAGGAGCAGCTGGTTCCGCAGGTCGGCGGCTTTGTTGTTGACGGGGGTGGCGGAGAGCAGCAGGAACTTGGTCTTGATACCCGCCTGCTTCACGCTCTGCATCAGGAATTGATAGCGGGAGCCGCGTTTGTCTGCCTGCGTGGAGCGGTTGCGGAAGTTGTGGGACTCATCGATGACCACGAGGTCGTAGTTGCCCCATTGGATGGACTCCAGCCGCACGCTGTTGCTGAACCCGCTCCGCCCGAGGTCGGTGTGGTGGAAGAGGTCGAACCGGAAGCCCTGCTCCGCAAAGGGGTTGTGCACGCTGTTGATGAGGTAGCGGCCCCAGTTTTCGTGCAGCCGCTTGGGGCACAGTACCAGCACTTTCTTGTTCAACAGGGTGTAGTAGTGGATGACGGCCAGGGCTTCGTAGGTCTTGCCCAAGCCCACGCTGTCCGCCAGAATACAGCCGTCGAAGCGATCCAGCATCTCCAGCATGGATTCCACGCCGTCGCGCTGGTAGGAGTAGAGGGCTTTCCAGATGGTCGAATCGTAGAAGCCCGTGCCGCTCTGCACATAGTCCGCCGGCAGTTTGTTGTTGGCCAGCAGTTTGTAGCAGGCCAGGTAATACACCCAGGCGGCGGGGTGCGTGTTCGCAAAGAAGGCGAGGTTCTCCTGCAGGGGGATGTCTGTGGTGGCCCCTGTGGCGGCGTTCTCCAGAGTGGAGACAAGGAGGGGGGCCTGCATCTGAAAAATGGGTACGCTGACGGATACTTTGTTCGTGGGCAGCAGGCCCAGACCGCTCGCGCTCAGGGAGCACGCGCCCATCACGCCGCCGCACAGGGATTCCGCCGTGTAGAACAGCATCATTTCCGTCTCTACGGGGGCTCCCGCTACCTTCCATCGGCCGCTCTCGATCCGTGCCAGCAGGTCGGCCGACCAAGATTGCACTTTCAGCGTGTTGAGCAGACTGCGCTCTTCCTCTGTACGCAGCAAATGCCGCTTGCTCATGGCCTCCGGGTGTACCAATAACTGCCACTCCGCGCCGTCCAGCCGCTCCGGTAAATGCGCCACCGCCGCGGGCGTTATACTGCGCACCGCTGCCGATACTCGGACGGTTCCCGTCACCGGTGTTTGTTCATTGATGATCTGCAGCGTCGTCATACCCCCTCGCGCGCGACATTATACGGTTTCGCAATGAGTAGGGCTTTTCATCCCTCTTTGCACCTTGATATCGCCCAAACCCGCAGGGGGAGACTGCTTCATATTCCCAATTTTCCCCCGAAATGCAATAATTTTTCTCAAAAAGCAGAATATGCTTGACAATACGGATTGCGAAAACGCATATGAAAACGATAACTGAAAAAGAAGCGGCGGCGCTGGAAGTGCTGAAGTCAACGGGTTCGGACGTACTGGAGGCGGCTCTGGTAGCAAAAGAAGCACTGGGGCAATGCAGGGGCCGTGTCGGGAGGGTGCGGCAGTGCCTTGCGCTGGGGCGGGAGGAGTTGCGGGCGCGGGAGCGGACGGTGAGTTTTAGCGGCGGGTACGCGGGATGAAGCCTGCGGACTGCGAGGCCTGTCTACGGGCGGCTTTCGACACGCCGCAACAGTTCCGCAAGGCGCGCGCCGTGCTCAGCGGGGTGTTTTCTACCGCCCGGCGGCGCGGTTGGTGCGGCGAGAATCCCGTGGCTTCCGTCGCCCTGCCGCGCGTGCGGGAGCAGCCCGTGGGCATCCTGCGCGGGGAGGAAATCGACACCCTGCTGAACACCGCCGCCACCTACGACGGCGGGAGTTGCCGCGCCGCCGTGGCCCTGATGCTCTACGCCGGCATCCGCCCCGGCGAGGTAGCGCGGTTGACATGGGCCTCCCTCGATACCCGGCACGGCAGCATCTCCATCCTCCCGCAGCACAGCAAGACCGGCGGCGCCCGCCGGATAGAGATGTGCCCTGCCCTCCTGCGCCTGCTCCGCGCCCTGCCCGACCGGCCCGCTGACACCCCTATCTGCCCCGCCGGCTGGCTGCGCCGCTGGGCCGACCTACGCCGCGCCGCCGGCTGGCATCCCGGCACCCGCCCCTGGCACCAAGACATCCTGCGCCACACCTTTGCCACCTACCACCTCCACCGCTTCCGCGACTACTCCCGCCTCCAATGGGCCATGGGCCACCGCGACTCCGCCCTCCTCCGCACCCGCTACGTTGATGAACGCGACATCTCCTCCCCCGACCTGTTGTGGGAGTGAGGGAGAACGCAGATGATGTCATCAATCGGAATAGGGGTTGCAGCGGACTTGAGGGTGAGTGTGCGAGAGAGTCGGTCCAAACGGCGGACGGACCCGATGGCCAGGGCAAAGGAGCCGCCGGGTTTGAGGGGGTCCGGGAGGAAGTAGGCGACGGAGAGGATGAGCGAGGGATCGAGCGAGGCGCGGGTGAGGAGGGAGGAGATGCGCTCCTTCTCGGAATCATCGAGGACGGGACGCTCCTCGGTCAGGCGGGCTGTTTCGTCGATGGCGTCCTCGAAACCGGAGAGGGCGGAAAAAGGGAGGAATTGGGCCGCGCGGTCGGAGAGACTCATGGAAGGATGACGGGTGGAAACCCGGTGCGGAAGATGGATGATATCCGCATACTCATCCGAGTAATCGGGTAACAGGGTATCGCCGTTCATGCCCGATGACCTCCTATCTGTGTGTTTCTGGACTTAGCGGTAGCGCCCTCCACAAGATTCATGCCCTTGAGGATAGCGTTTTTCCCGAAGCGATTGCGGATGTCGAGCATGGCCTGTTGCATGCGGTGCTCCCGCTCCAGGAGCTCCTGCTCCGCTGCCTGCTCCCCCGCATCACGGAAGAGATCCGGCTCGGCCCCCGCAGCCATCAACCGCACCTCATCCTCCGGAGCAACGCGCGAAGCCACGACATGCAGGCGACGCACCGAAAGCTCGGACGCCAGAAGCTGCGCCGAGAGCTCGGAAACGGCGGCGACAATGAGCCGGGTAGAGGACGTAAAGCCCCCGAGCTTCCGTGTGCCGCGGACGTATTTCGGCAATTCGCGGCCATAAGCATCCGTGATAATCTCGCCCTTGTAGCGAGCCCGCCTCACCGGATCCTTCAAATTTTCCGCATCGAAGCCGACGGTAACGGAAATCCGATCCGTCATCAATTTTTTTGCCACCAAATCCAAGGACAGTTGATCCGCCATTTCACGAAGAACCAATGCGGCCTTCTCCGGCTCGTAAGGCTCCTGCAGCACCTGGCCGGAACCCAAGCTACGGGCCGACGGACGGCAGGCGTGAATGGCCTCCACGGTGCAGGGCTCCCACCCCCAAGCGTGATCGATCAGCAACTCCGCATTCTTGCCGAACAGACGATAAAGAAACTCATCGTTCCGGACGGAACGCCGCGCGATGTCCCCCATGGTGAACAGACCGTGCCGAGCCAAGCGCCGCACATACCCCCGACCCACGCGCCAGAAGTCCGACAGGGGACGGTGCCCCCACAAACGGCGGCGATAGCTCATTTCATCCAGCTCCGCAACACGCACTCCATCCTCGTCCGCAGGAATATGTTTAGCAACAATATCCATCGCAACCTTAGCCAGATAAAGATTGGTACCCACACCGGCTGTCGCCGTGATACCCGTTGTCTGAGCAATATCACGGATGATGCGCTTGGCAAGCTCTCGGGCGGTGCAGCGGTAGGTCGCCAGATAGGGCGTGGCATCAATGAACACCTCATCAATGGAATAGACCGCGATATGCTCCGAAGAGACGTATTTTGTATAGATGCCGTAAATGCGCGTGCTGTAACCGATGTAAAGCGCCATACGAGGCGGCGCTATATAAAAATCCAACGCGAGATGCGGATGCCGCTGCAACTCGGCATGAGAACGCGACGCCCTTGCACGGCCCCCTGCCCGACCGCAACGCTCCGCATTCACCTCCGCCACGCGGCGGCGCACCTCGAACAAACGCGGCCGCCCCGGAATGCCGTAGGTCTTGAGCGGAGGCGAAACAGCCAGGCAGATCGTCTTATCCGTGCGCGACTCATCCGCCACGACCAAGTATGCATCCAGCGGATCGAGCCCCCGCTCAACGCACTCCACCGAAGCATAAAAGGACTTGAGATCGATGGCGAGATACCATTTATCCGCACACTCCATAGCGACCCCGGGCACACTCACGCCTTCTTCTCTGCTTCGCGCTCCTTCAGAAGCTGTTCACAGAGTTGGAAGAGACGCTCCGTCCTGCTCTTGACACGCCAGAGCCAGAAGAAAATGAGAATCGAAATAACGGAAAGGTAGGCCACCACGGACCAGCAGAGAACCTTCACGGTAATCAGCGTACTGCGAATCCGCTTACTCGCCAGCACGCGCTCCGTTACCAGTGTACCGAGTTCCTTGGCATACTCGCGCCCCTCCTGCTTGTACTGCTCCTTAAACTCATTGACGATTTTATCCGCCATCTCGCGGAGCAGACGCGGCATCCATTCCGAGATAGGCTCCACCGCCAAACGCTCCCCCACGCCGTTTACCAGCGTATCCAGCGCGGCACCGGCCCCTCGCTTGAGCTTATCCCCCACGCGCTCGGAGGCGGAAGGGCGCTCCTCCGCAACGGCTGCCGGCTCCCCCGAAGCCGGTGCCTCGGCAGCCCGTGCCTCCGCCGCAGCCCGCCGCTTCTCTAACTGAGACTCCAACAGACGAGCACCGATCCGCAGAGCAACGTCCGCAGCATCCCCCCGGACTTGCATCGCGGGAGCCTGCGGTGCGAACAACAAAGATACCGCCGCAGCGGCTACAAGAAACAAAGACCTCATACAGGTGTTATCCTAGCACAGACGCACCCGCTCCGCAAGCAGAAAAGCGAAGCATGCCACTCTTTTCACCCCAAAAAACGCGTGCCGCACAGAGAAAGGAACGGCACGCGGGGAAGAAAGGCTCAAGCCAAACGCCGAGGGCTCACGACACCCTGAAATTCATGGCCACATGGGTCTGGAATCCCGTCTCGAACAGCTCGGCAAGAGAAGAACGGAAGATGCGATCTACCTTGGGCGGGTGCTTGGTACCGGTATTCACCACACGATCCGCGTGAATGAGAGAGCTCATCGCACGGAGCGCCCGGCCGCAAGACGCCCGGCGCGTCGGATCCCAAGCGGCCACATGGTTCTCACTGATGCCGAGTTTACCCGCAAAGTCGGACGCCACCCCCTCCGGCGCGAAGAAGAGGAAGTTCCACTTATACACATCCTGCTGAAGCCGCACACGCTCCGCCACGGACTCGAAGGACTCCCGGCAGGAAGCCTCAGCCCCCGTTCCGCAGAGGACGCAGATGTAAACGGCGCGGGGCCGCTCCGCCTCCGGGGTATCGGCCAGGGTCTGCCCCGTCTTGTCAATGACCTCGGCAAGGGCATCCAACAGAGCCGGCTCCTCATCCCGCAGGCCGTAGTTGCGAATATGCGGACCATGCACGCGCAGAGCATTGTTGCGCGCCGTAACCGTATGCATGTCGCGAGAATAGGTGTACAGCGAGATATTCGCAGCACCGGGTGCCATGGCCTGCACATAATAGATCGTGCCAAGCGTGGACACGACAGCCGTGCGAGCTTTCTGCATGCACAGACTTCTGTCAACAAGCAACACTATTTCTACTTTCTTCTTGTCCATTGTTGTTCGGAATTATCTGTTCACTGCCGCACAGATGAGGCAGCGCGCGGAGGATTTGTACAGGAAAAGAGCAGATTTGTCAAGCCGAAATGAACACATTTCCACAGTTTTCTGCGACATCTTTTCCTGTTACAACGAAAGAGCGGCCATATAGAGCAGCATATGCAGCGCAGCCAAGGCCAGAAGGGAGTTCATGCGCTTATCCGCCGGTGTAGTGTGCAGCTTAAGGAGAATGCAACCGCCGACGAGAATGGGAGCGCACCAGAACAAGCTCCAATGAACGGAAGGAAGAAAGAACGAAACCTGACGAATAGTTGCATACGGCACCAACAGAAAAGCCATCGCCAGACCGCGCGCACGACTGTCACCCAAGCGCACGGCCAGGGTGCGTTTACCCGTTCGGGCATCCTCCTCCCGGTCGCGGATATTATTCACCTCGATCAAGAGGCAGGAAAGAGACCCACAGACCACACCGACAAGAGATGCACAACAATATAATGCACCGTAACCCGGCTGCCAACCGGCCTGTACAAACACGGTACCCGTGACTGCCACCAGCCCGAAAAAGAGCATCACGAACAACTCCCCCAATCCATGGTAAGCCAGCGGAAAAGGCCCCCCCGTATACCCGTAGGCAAAGAAGAGACTCGGCACCCCGATGGCCACGACCACCCAGCCCTGCGCCAGCACGAGCGGCAGCCCGAAGAGCACCGCCAGCCCCGCGAAGGCGCAGCCCCACAGCTTCACGGTGCGGGCACTCATCTGCCCCCCCGCCGTCATACGTTTCGGCCCCATGCGCCGGGCAGTATCCTTGCCGTTCTCGGCATCCAGCGCATCATTGAAGAAATTGCACGCTATCTGAATACAGACACAACTGAGCGCCGTGAGCACCGCGAGCGGAACGGACGGAGTGAGGTGCAGCTCCGGGAAGAGAGTTGCATACTTGGTAACAACGATCCAGCCCGCCCACACGGCCACCAAACCGGCCGGAAGCGTCTTGGGGCGAGCTGCCAGGAATACGGATTTGAGACGAGACATAAGCTTATTTTTTACGAGGGAAATGACGGCGCGCCTCGGCTATCTCCGCCGGGCAGGCGGCGCAGGTCATCCGCACCGGGAATGTGAGCAGGCTCCGCCATGGCGGCTCAGGCCTTAACGCTCCACGGCAACACCCTCCCCGCGAACATGGGCACCACCTGCTGCCCGAACCCCCGGTAGGCCGCAGGCACGGGCATCGGCACATCCTGCAACACCACGCGGCGGGACGGCACCCGCAAGCCATACCACTGCCGAGCATGGCCGGACACGAAGCCCTGCAGGCGATCGGCAGCGCCGTTTTCCGCAAACAACTGCGCCAGGCGCGGCAGAGCCACGGGAGCCGTGAACACCCCTGCCGCGCAACCGCAGGCCTCCTTTTTGCAGCGCGGGTGCGGCGCGGAATCGCTGCCGAAGAAGAGCCGCGGATGCCCCCCCAGCGCGGCCTGCAGCAGAGCATCGCGGTCCTCCGGACGCTTGGCAATGGGCTTGCAGAACAAGTGCGGCTGCAAGGCCCCGCCCGCCACGTCATCCAAGGTGATCAGCAGGTGCTGCAAGGTAACCGTAGCGCAGAGATTCTCAAATTCATCCAACAGCCGCAGAGCCGCCGCCGTGGTGATATGCTCCATACAAATGCGCAACTTCGGGAAACGCTGTGCCAGCCTGCGATAAACAGCCAGGAACTCCGACTCCCGGTCCAGCACAAAGCCATGGCTCTCTCCATGCACCAGCAGTGGGATTCCCAGCTCCTCCATCGCGCGCAGAGTCGGCTCCGCCTGTGCTAAATCCGCCACGCCGCCCTCACTGTTGGTCGTGATACCGGCGGGGTACAGCTTCAGCGCAAAGAACCCCGGCGTCTGCTGCGCGGCCCGCAGGGCGGCCTCGCTCATCGGGGTGAAAAACAGGGTCATGTAAGCACGGAACTCCCGCCCGTCCATCGCGGCCGCAATGCGCTCCGCATAGGCCGTCATCTGCGCGGGCTCCGCCACCGGGGGCACCAGATTGGGCATCACCACCGCACCGGCAAAGTCTGCCGACAGCGGGGCGGTCAACTTCAGCATATCACCATCCCGCAAATGCAGGTGCATATCCAGCGGCGCGTCCAGCGTTATCTCCATGCCCCTATCCTACCACGCCACGTGGCAGAATGCAAGCCTTTGCCGCCCCGCGGCAGAAAGCACCGCCCCCGCGGCGAGAAACCGGGAGGCGGTGCAAAAGTGATATAGGTAACTGCAATCAGCGGCGGCGTGCCTTGATCATGCGCAGCATGGCGCCCTTATCCTTGAAGGAATCGACCACGTGCGCGCGCACAGCGGCAGCGTCCGGAGCCGTGGAGGCATCGGCCCCCTTGAGAGCCACCGCCTCGGCAGCGGCCACATCCTCCTCCGTCTCCGCCATAGCAAGCATGGCGTTGGACTTCATGAAGTACACCTCCGTGAGGTTCTCCTTCATCAGCTCCGGCTTGGCAAGCCAAGCATCGAACACCTCAACGGCCTTCTGCGGCGTCTTCACCTCCCGCAGGTCGCGCATGATGGCGGCGCGCTGGCGCTGCGCCTTAGCCTCCCGATGCAGACCCGTCACGTCCTCCGGATCCAGAGCCAGCGCCTCATCGCGCAGGGATGTCGCCTGGTTCCGCAGGTCGGTGGGGATGCCGAGGTAGGCCGCTGCCAGGCTCTTCGCCTTATCCACCCCCTGCTGTGCCTCTGCCTTCTTGATGAGAGCCGCGACCTCCAGCGCCTTGTCCAGAGAAGGCTGCACGGCAGCCAGGTTCGGCTGACCGCCGCCGAAACCGCCCGCCACCTTGGCATCCGGCGTCAGCACCAGCACCGTGGGGAAACCGGTAACCTTAAAGCGCTTGGCCAGCGCCTCGTTCACGGCCTTCTGCTCCGGCGTAAGCTTGTTGCCGTGGGGCAGGTCAATCTCCAGCAGCACGAACTTGTCCTTCACATAGGAATCGAACTCCGGCGTATCAAAAACGTTTTTGCGCAGGCGGATGCACCAGCCGCACCAGTCCGAGCCGGTGAAGTCCACCAAGATGGCCTTGTTTTCAGCCGCAGCCTTGGCCTGTGCGGCCGGCAGCTCCGTCAACCACTCCGCAGCAAAGGACGGGGCAACCATCGCAAGCGGCATCAACAATGTGAGTGCTTTCTTAAACATAGCGCACCTATTATCTCACACTCCGCCCGGGCTGCAAGGGAAAATTGTGTCTGTATGGCCGGAAAGCGCCCGAAGCGTGCTTTTAGGCGTCCGCACACGCGCAAATCACTTGACAAAACGCCGCCCCTGCCCTACAATCCTGCGCGGTCGCGGCAAGCGCGGCATTTTTCCATTCTTCGTCATGTCCACAGAACTTCCTCAAAAGCAGAGCAGCTCGTCGCTGAACGGTAGCATTACCATCGTGGCGGCAGAGTACAACACCAAGTTTACCACCCCCCTGCTGGAGAACTGCATGGCAGAACTGCGGGAGGTGCTGCCCGCAGCGCGCATCAATGTCGTGCGCGTGCCCGGGGGCTACGAGGTCCCCGTGATGGTCAAGCGCAGCATCACCCTGGCGGCCGAGGATGAGAAACCGGATGTCGTCATCGGGCTGGGCGTGATTCTGCGCGGAAGCACGGCGCATGCGGACCTGATCGGCAACGCCATCACGCAGAAGCTGCTGGATATCGCCTGCGAGACACTCACCCCCGTGATTCACGAGGTGCTGCTGCTGGATGACGAAGCCCAGGCCTTTGCCCGCTGCGTAGGGAGCACCCTGAACCGCGGCCGGGAAGCGGCGCGCGCGGCGGTCTCCATGCTGCGACTCGTCGATACTCAACGCACCCGGCAGCGCACGGCGGAGCGACTCAAGCGCATCGATGCGAAAGCCTCCCCCTTTGTACGATAAACCTGCATCAAGCAACATATGATTTCTAAAAGCAGAATACGGCGAGCAGCCCTCAACTACATCTACGCTGTCTCGGAAAGCGGTACCGCAGATGCCCTGAATGAGGAACTCTTCTGGGACCTTTGCCTGGAGGGAGAGATTGACCGCGTGCGCATCGGCACAGCTAAGGCCCTGCTGCATGTAGGCCGCAATACGCAGGACACCGCCCGGCTGCTGGCGCAGCGGTTGGAGGACACCGTGCAGGCCATGCAGGGGGACATGACCACCGCCGTCCTGCGCGAGGAAGCGACGCGCTATGCCCGCCAATCCGACGCGGTGGATGCCGCCCTCAAGGCGCTGGCCATGTGCCTGACCGACAAGCGGCGCGAGGGGACGGAACAGTTGCAGCTCTGCAACCGGGACACCATGGACGCCGCCAAGGCCGCCCTGGGGCTGGGGGATGTTCTGCTGCCGCGTTTCGCGGACTTTCCGGCCTACCGGCAGCTGCTGGAGCGCCTCGCTGCGGTGATCCGTCGCCGCGCGCGCATGCTGGGGGATATAGCGGCTTTTCTGAATCCGGAGACCCTGAGCGGGAGCAAGGAACACGCCGGGCTTCTGCGTGCCGCGAACGAGCTGCAGGAGATTCGCCCCGCTGCCGAGAAGCTGGCGCGCGGTGTGTTGCAGCACAGGGAGGAGTTCGATGCCCGCATCGCCCCCCTGCTCGCGCACTACACGACCGAGCGCCTGGACACGGTGGACAAGTGCATCCTTTACATCGCGCTGTATGAGTTGACGGTCAACAAGCTCGGCACCGCCATCGTCATCTCGGAGGCTGTACAGATGGCGGACGCATACTCCGGCGGTAAGAGTGCACCCTTTATCCACGGCATCATTGCTGCCGTGGCCAATGCCTGAACACCCCGCACGCCATGGCCAATTTCTTCACCCGCCTTATTGATAAATTCCTCGGCGAACCCGTCATTGACTGGGACGAGTTGGAGGCAGATTTGATTGCCGCAGACATCGGCGCCAAGCGAGTGCTCCCCCTGATTGAGGAGCTGCAGGAGAAGGATGACCAGGATGCCTGCGACATTGTGGACCACATCAAGGCGCGGCTGCGCAGTGCCTTCCCGGAGAAACTGCCGGTGCTGCCTGCGCCGCAGCCGGGGCGGCCCTGCGTGCTCATGCTCGTGGGTGTGAACGGTGCCGGTAAGACGACCTCCGCGGCCAAACTGGGGTATTACCTCAAGCGCAGGGGGCACAGGGTGTTGCTGGCGGCGGCGGATACCTTCCGTGCGGCGGCGGTGGAGCAGTTGGACAGCTGGGCCACTCGCCTGGAGCTGCCGCTCTACAAGGGCCGCCCGAACCAGGACCCGGCTTCCGTTTGTTACGAGGCGCACACCCGAGCCTTGGCGGATGGGGTGGATTACCTGATCTGCGACACCGCGGGGCGTCTGCACACGCGCCACAACCTGATGGAGGAGCTGGCGAAAATACGGCGCTCTCTGGCCAAGCAGGAGCCCACGGCACCGCACGCCTGCTACCTGGTGGTAGATGCTACCACCGGCGGTAATGCGCTGATGCAGGCCACGGAGTTTCACAAGGCGACTCCGCTGGACGGGGTCATCATTACCAAGATGGACGGCTCCGGCAAGGGCGGTGTGGCGGTGGCTATTCAGGATGCGCTGCACATCTCGCCCGTCTTCTTGGGCACGGGTGAGGGGAAGGACGATCTGCGCCCCTTCCGTGTGGATGAATATATTGATACCCTGCTGTGATGGACGCCCTGCCCTGCCTGCTGGAGTACAGTCCCGAGGCCCTCACCGAGCTGGTGACCGGGCTGGGGCACAAGGCGTACCGCGCTACCCAGTTGACGGAGTGGATCTGGAAGCACCGCGCGGCGGACTTCGAGTCCATGAACAACCTGCCGCCGGATCTGCGGCAGTACTTGGCGGAGCATTTCAGCCTGCGCCCCCTTACGGTGGTAGAAGTCAACCAAAGTGCTGTCGGGGCCACGCGTAAGTTCCTTTCCCGCTTGGCGGACGGGCATTTGGTGGAGTCCGTCATCATCCCCGCAGCACAGGGGAACGGCGGGGCGCAGAGTGAGCGTCTCACGCTCTGCGTCTCCTCGCAGGTGGGTTGCGCCTTCGGGTGTAAGTTCTGCGCCAGCGGGCTGCTGGGCTTCACGCGTAACCTAACGGTATCGGAAATTCTCGGGCAGATTACGGCGGCGGAGGAGTTGGCGGGGGAGCGCATCGACAACCTGGTTTTCATGGGCATGGGTGAACCGCTGGCGAACATTGATAACCTGCTCGCGGCGCTCACCTTGATTATGCACCCGAAGGTGCTGAACATCGGCGCACGGCATATCACGATCTCTACCTCCGGGAATGTGCCGGGGCTGCGGCGGCTGGCGGAGTTCAACCGGCCGATCCGCTTGGCGGTTTCGCTGCACGGGGCGTCGGATGACGTGCGCTCGCGGGTGATGCCGGTGAACAAAAAATGGCCGCTCTCGCAGTTGATTCCCGCGTTGCAGAGTTGGCGGCGCACGGCTAAGCACATTATCACGCTGGAGTACATTCTCATTCAGGATGTGAATGCCGCGCTGCCGGAGGCGGAGAAGCTGGCCGCGCTGGCCGCTTCGCTGCATGCCAAGGTGAACCTGATACCGTATAACAAGGTGGAGGGGCTGCCTTGGCAACGGCCCACGGAGGAGCACTGCCGCGCGTTCTGCCGGGTTCTCGTCCGCCACCGTATCCCCGTCACCATGCGCTATGAGAAGGGGCACGACATCAATGCGGCCTGCGGTCAGCTCCGTCTGCGCAGGGAGGGCGGCTCCGCAGGGGCCTGACCCGGGGCGGGATAATTGCGCCATGCCTGCAAGTGCAGTATTGACAAGGCGGGACAGTCGGGGTATAGTGGGAGCATGCAGCAGCTCATCGAATCCATCGGTAAATACCTTCTTGCGGTTATCAGCCCACTCGTTAAGCACCCGGAGGCAGCGGAATTGCGCGCCGCCGTCGGGCCCACCCCGGATAGCCTGCGCCTGCGCCTGCGCCTGGTGCTGAAAAAAGAGGATGTGGCCTTGGTGATCGGGCGCAACGGCATGACGGCCTCGGCCATCCGTTCTCTTGCTAAATCTGCCGGCGAAAAGCGCGGTATCAAGGTGGTTGTGCACATTGTCTCCGGTGAGGAGATTGCTTAGGCCGCGCCGGCAATTGTATGGAGCTCTTCGGGCAGAACCCGGTACAGGCGGTCGCGCATGTGCTGATGGATGGGTTCAACGACATGGTGTTGGACTATGCCGTGCCGCAGGACATGCTCGAGCGCGTCAAGCGCGGCAGTCGCTTGCTGCTGCCCCTGCGCAACCGAACGACAACGGGTACCGTTATCAGCGTGGCGTCGGCTTCGGATACAATCTACCCCGCAGGGCTTCGTCCCCTCATCCGCCCCGTGGAGGACGAGCCCGTGGTGTCCCCTGCCCTGATGGATTTGGCCGAGTGGGCGGCTCGTTATTATGCCGTACCCATCGAGCAGATGCTCCGCTGTATCGTGCCCGAGCCCGTGCGGCGCGAGCGGCATGAGGAGAAGACGCGCAGGGTGGCGGTGTTGATTGATTGGCCGGATGACGAAACGCTGAACCGCCTGAACCGACGCGCCCCGCGGCAGGCCTATATTCTGCGCTACCTGCATAACAGCCCGACGCATCGGGAGGCGCTGGCGGATCTGGGGGGCAGCGCGGCCCTGGCGCCCTGCCGCGCTCTGGAGAAGGCTAAGCTGCTGCGTCTGGAGGAGGAAACGGTGCACCGTGACCCCGCGGGCGATGAGGCCTTCGCGCCTTCGGCCCCGCTGGAGCTGAATGAGGAGCAGGCGGCAGCCCTGCAGGCCATCCGGAATGCCATGGAGTCCGATAACAAAACGCCGCTTCTGTTGCAGGGTGTCACGGGCTCCGGTAAGACGGAGGTCTACCTGCAGGCCGCTTCCCTGGCGCTGCAACAGGGTAAGGGTGTTTTGATTCTCGTGCCGGAAATTTCGCTGACGCCGCAGACGATGGCGCGCTTTAAAAGCCGCTTTGCAGACACCCCGGGCGCGGTGGCCATTCTGCACAGCGCCATGAGCGACGGCGAGCGTTTCGACGAGTGGCACGCAATGCGCAGCGGTAAAGCGCGCATTGCTATCGGGCCCCGTTCCGCCGTGTTTGCCCCGGTGCAGCAGTGCGGGCTTATCATCGTGGATGAGGAGCACGATTCTTCTTATAAACAGGAGAATTCTCCGCGCTACCACGGGCGGGATTTGGCCGTGCTCCGTGCTAAGTTGGAGGGGTGTTGCATTGTGCTGGGGTCGGCTACCCCTTCGCTGGAGTCTCTGTACAATGTTCAACAGGGTAAATACACCATGCTGCGCATGGATCACCGGGCGGACGGACAGCGGCTGCCACTTACTCGGGTGCTTGATATGCGCACGGAGCCTAAGGATAAGCGGAATCTGGGTATCCTCAGCGAGCGCCTGCGCATGGCGATTGATACCCGCCTGCGCAAACACGAGCAGGTGATTCTGTTGCTGAATCGCCGCGGTTTCGCCCGCTCTCTGCAATGCCCGGACTGCGGTTTCGTGCTCAACTGTCCGCACTGTGCCCTGCCCATGACCTACCACCTGACGGAGAATCGGTTGATTTGCCATGTGTGCGGGCACCGCGCTGTTGCGCCGCAACGCTGCCCGGATTGCGGTTCGAAGGGAATTTTGTTGGAGGGCTGCGGCACGCAGAAGGTGGAGAGTATCCTGCGTCGTTGCTTCCCGCAAGCGGTGCTGCAACGCGTGGATGCAGATGTAACCACCCGCAAAAACGCCCTGCGGGATATTTTACATGAGTTCCGCGCCCGCCGCATTGATATTCTCTTGGGCACGCAGATGATTTCCAAGGGGCTGGACTTCCCGGGGGTGACGCTGGTGGGTGTGCTGAACGCCGACTTGGGCCTGTGCATTCCGGACCCCCGCGCCGCAGAGAGGACCTTCCAGTTGCTGACCCAGGTGGCAGGGCGCGCCGGGCGGGGTGATATCGACGGCGAGGTGATCATCCAGACATACACCCCGCAGGCACCGGCCATCCAATTCGCCCGTCGGCATGATACGGACGGATTTTGCGAGCACGAGCTGGCCCTGCGCCGCGAGTTCCGCTTCCCGCCCTTCCGCCACATGGCCGTCCTCACCGTCCGTTCCGAGAAGGAGGAGCTGGCTCAATTCTCTATCGATATACTCTACCGACACATCCGCGCTGCTCTGCCGGACTATGTGGAAATCAGCGAACCGGCCCCTGCCCCCCTCGCCAAAGCCTACGGCCAATTCCGCTTCCAATGCACCCTCATCGCCCCCGGAGCCCGCATCATCGCCGACACCGTCTCCGCCGAACTCGCCGCCTCCCCCCTCGGCGAGGGCGTCATCGCCTCACTGGATATCGACGCTTACTCGTTTATGTAGCCCCTACTTCTGCGGAGAGGTTTTGGGGTGCCAAAGGGCGTGGATGTGGCGGACGGCGGTTTCGTAAGGGGAGCCGGCGGAGAGGCGGAGGCAGGTGGCGAGGTGGGAGTCGGCGCGGTCGGGTTGTTTATCGGCGCGCAGGAGGGCGGCGGCGGCGAGGAGGCAGCGGATGGAGTCCCGGTTGTTGGTACGGAGGGCGGCGGCTTTTTCGAAGTATTCGATAGCCGTGCGGGGTTGTTTAGCCTCGGCGTTGGCCCAAGCGTAAAACTCGGCGAACGAAGCGCCGCAGGAATCCGAGGCGGCGGCATCAACCCCCTGACGGAAAGCAGCGGCGCGGCCTGCAGTGCGGCGGCACAGAGTACGCCAGCGTACAAAGGGGTCCTGCGGCGAAGCTTTACCGCTGTTGACCGCGATGAAGGGTCTATACAAAGGATCGCCCAGCACCACGCCGTGCCAGGAGACGAAGGGGGTAGCCGCCAGTGCAGCCTCCGCAACGGTTTTACCGCGCACCAGGGCGGTGTAGAAAATACCGAAATCGATGCAACCGGAGAGGAAAGGCTCCGCCGTGTTACCCGCCGTAACCGCGGCACCGCGCTCCAACAAAGCACCCACCCAACGCTTAGGGTCTTTCACCGATGTGGCGCTGAACGAATGCAGGTGACCCGCCACGGCCCCGGGAGCAAAGCGGAACCCCGTGCGATCCGTCGGGGCAAAGGGCCCGGCAGCGAACTCGGTATACCAGCCGAAGTACACCGCCACGCGCTGCGGCAGCGGGTAAGCCTCGCAGAACACGGAGCCGGACTCCTCATGAATAAGCGGCAGATTACCGCGCGTGCTCAACTCCGCCACACGGCGAAACATCTCCTCCCCCTCCTTGTACGGGCCGCCTTGATCCACCACAACCCAGCCCCACAGACCGCGCTTCTCCACCTCCGCGGGGTCAAGAATCATGCGCTGCACCGCCTCGCGGCTCGGGGCCTCGATACGGCACACGGACATCACCTCCGGCCGCTCATCATTCAGATCCGCCTCCTTTTTGTAGAAGGGATTTTTGAGCGGCCCGCCCAGCGGGTAGCGCGCCCCGAGCATCATCAGCTCGGAATCTAAACAAGCGGAATCCGTGGCAACATCGGCACGAACCCCCGGCGGCGGCGTGGCCTCCCGGCGAATACGCAGGGGCATGTTCGGCATCAGCACCATGGCCAGCATATGCTTCTTGCCGTATACCTGTGCCGCCGGCCAGCACCAGTTACGCTCACGGGCCGTGCGCATCAGCGGCTCCTCCACCAAGCTGCGGTATTGGTTACGCGACAACTCACCCTGAGACGGCAAACCCGCCAGGCCCACGCATTGCTCATTCGGAATACCGCGCGTGCGGGCATAAAGCACAGCGCACTCCCGACTGTAAGCAGACCCCGCGTTATACACCACGGCCACCTGCCCCGGCTCCAGCGCAAGGGCAGGCACAAGCCACAGCATCAGCAGGGCGCAGGCAGCAAGCAAAGGTCTCATCGCCTACCTGCCCCGGCGGTTGAAAAGGCCTTGGAAAGCCCCGAGCCCCTGCGGCCCTTTGCGCTTCGGCGCGGCCGCACCGCCGCCTAACAGAGAACCGAGATCCGGCATCTGCCCCTGCAAGGCGGACAAATCGGGCATCTTGCCGCTCTTGAGCGCCTCCTCCATACCGGCCATGCCCTCCAGCATCTGCGGCATACCCGCAGGCATGCCACCCTTGCCGCCCTTCATGAGGCTCTTCATCAGGCCGCCCATCTTGCCCTTACCGCCCATCATCTCCTTCATCTCGCGGAAGCTCTTGATGAAGCGGTTGACTTCTATCTCCGACACCCCGGAACCCTTGGCAATACGGCGCCGGCGGCTCGGGATGAGCAGCTTGTAATTCTCGCGCTCCTGCTTGGTCATGGAGAGCACAATGGCCTCCATGCGCTTCATCCGCTTGGGGTCCAGCGCCCCCTCCGGCAGTTGCTTGCGAATGTTACGGAAACCCGGCAAAAGCCCCAGCAGCCCCTCCAGCGGGCCCAGCTTCTGCATCATGCGCATCTGGCTCAGGAAATCGTTAAAGTTAAACTCCCCGCTCACCAGGCGCCCCATGGACTTCATGGCAGACTCTTGGTCAATCTTCTCGGCCGCCTTCTCCACCAGCCCGACAATATCACCCATGCCCAGGATGCGATCCGCCATACGCTGCGGCACAAAGGGCCCGAACATATCCAGCTTCTCGCCCTCGCCGGCGAATTTGATAGGCTTACCCGTCACCGCGCGCATGGAGAGCGCCGCACCGCCTCGGGCATCGCCGTCCAGCTTGGTGAGCACAATACCGGTGAGCCCCACGGCCTCATCGAAGGTGGAGGCCACGCGCACCGCCTGCTGACCGGTAGCGGCATCCGCCACCAGCAAAGCCTCCTGCGGCTGCAGGAAATCGGCCAACTTGCGCAACTCCTCGACCAAGGCGGCATCTACCTCCTGCCGACCGGCCGTGTCGAAAATCAACACATCATGCTCGATGTCCGCGGCCCGGCGCAGAGCCTCCCTGGCCACACGGATCACATTCTTCTCCCCCGGGGCGGGCGTGATCACCGGCACCTCGATCTGCCCGGCCAGGGTTGCCAACTGATTCACGGCGGCAGGCCGCACCAGGTCGCAGGCCACCAGCACGGGTTTGTGCCCCTCCGCCTTCAGACGCCGCGCCAGCTTGGCGCTCGTGGTCGTCTTACCGGCACCGTTCAAGCCCACCATCATGATGCGGGTTTCTGCCCCGCCCAGCTGCAGCGGCGCCGCATCACCGCCCAACAACTCCGCCAGACGATCCCGGAAAATCTTGACGATCTGCTCCCCGGGTTTAACCGTTTTCAACACAGCCTCGCCCATGGCCTCCTCCTTCACCCCTGCGATGAAGGTGCGCGCCACGGTGTACTCCACATCGGCATCCAGCAGCGCCATGCGGATGTCCCGCAGGGCATCCTTGATGTTCGACTCGGAGATCTTGCTCAGCCCCCGCAGCTTGCGGAAGGTCTCATCCAGCTTATCGGAAAGCAGAGAAAACATGGCTATACCATACGCGCGCGAGAGCTGTTTGTCAAGCCTTCTGCGTGTTTTCACGCGCTCCCGCATGCGCGCGGGCGTGTCATATTTCCCCGCAAAGGCTGAAACAGGGGTACAGAACACCGACCACGCGCCCCTGCCCGCAGGCAGTAGGAGCGGGTCGGCTCTGTATCGACAGCAGAGAAACGGCGTTAACCGATCTCCGCGCGGCCGCGCAGGTGCGCGCCCTCATCCATGGAGAGCGTGGTGGTCGTGATGTCACCGTTGATGACGGCCTGCTCGCGCAGGTGGCAACGCCCGCTGCGGATGTTGCCCGTCACATGGCCGTACACATGCACCTCTCCGGCGCTGATGTCGCCCTTAATGTCCGCCATCTCACCGATGGTCACCTTGCCGGAATCGGACTCGATTTTGCCATCGATCTTACCGTCGATGTGCATATCGTTCTGGAAACGAATGGAACCGATAATCTCGATACCGGAGGCAAGAACGTTCGTAGGATTCGTGCTCATAATGAAAAAGATTGGGTTGCTCGGGGAGCGGGTTTACACCGTCATGATTTCCTTCTCCTTGGCCTCGACAAGGCTGTCGATCTTCTTGACGTACTTATCCGTCAGCTTCTGCACCTTGTCCTCCGCCGTGCGCACACCGTCCTCGGTCAGGATGTTGTCCGCCTTCAGCTTCTTGATGCCGTCCATGCCGGTCTTACGGGCAGCGCGCACACGCACGCGGTTCTCCTCCGCCAGGCTCTTCACATACTTGCAGAGCTCCTTGCGGCGCTCACCGGAGAGCTCCGGAATGGGGAGGCGCACGGAGCGGGCATCGATGATGGGCGTGAGGTTGAGACGGCTGTCTGCGATCGCCTTCTTGATGTCGTTGAGTGTGCTCGGGTCAAAGGGTTGGATGAGGATGGAGCGGGCATCCGGCGTGGAGACCACGGCCAAGCTCTTGAGCTTCATGCTCGTGCCGTAGGAGGCCACGTAGATATCCATGTTATCCACCAAGGAGGGAGAGGCCTTGCCGGTGCGAACGCCGGCAAACTCTTCGTTCATGCGCTCCAAGGCCTCTTCCATTGCGGTTTCGACCTCGAGCAGGAGTGTTTCTTCGTCCATTTTGTACTGGGGTTACTTGTGAGTGAAAAGAAAGATGATTACGAGATAACGGTGCCGATATTTTCACCGAGCAGGGCGCGGGTAATGTTACCGGGCTTGTGCATATCGAAGACCACGATGGGCTTGGCGTTGTCCTTGCACAGGGTGAAGGCCGTCCGGTCCATCACCTTCAGCTCGCGGGCAATGCACTCATCATAGGAGATGCGGTCGAAGCGGCGGGCCGTGGGGTCCTTCTTCGGGTCGGCCGTGTACACACCGTCCACGGAGGTCGCCTTCATGACCACCTCGGCATTGATCTCGCAGGCGCGGAGGGCCGCCGCGGTATCCGTGCTGAAGAAGGGGTTACCCGTGCCGGCGGCAAACACCACCAGCTCGCCGCGGCGCAGCAGGCTGCGGGCGTTGTTGCGCACATAGGGCTCCGCCACGTTCTCCATGGCAATGGCACTCTGCACATGCGCAGGCACGCCGAGTTCCTGCACGGCGGAGCAGATGGAGAGGGCGTTCATCACCGTGGCCAGCATGCCCACGTAGTCCGCCGTCGGCCGGTCCATACCGCGCACACTTGCCTTGGCACCGCGCCAAATGTTACCACCGCCCACCACAACGGCAATCTGCAGATCGCCCTGTTTCCGGGCCTCTGCGATCTCTCGGGCGATGCGGGCCACAATCTCGGGAGAAATGTTATCCCTGCTGCCCGGGGCACGCAGTGCCTCGCCGCTCAATTTCAACAAAATGCGTTTGTAGTGCTTCGGTGTTTCGTCTGCCATGAGATTGAGTTGAATGATTTACCGGGGGATATTCTGCCACAAAAGCAGCCGTTTGGCGAGTCCAAAATGCGGCAGTGGGGCGGAAATGCGCTAAAAAGTCAGCTCCAACCCGGCGCGGACGAACCAGCCGCCGTTGCTGTGGCTGCGCTCCACATCGCGGTGTCCGTGGCGGTCATACAGCCGGTAGCTGCCGTAAACGGGTACGCCCGCATCCAGCAGGCCCGACACGCTGTAGGACTCCCGCTTCACCTCGTAGCGCGCGCCCAAGCCCAGCACCAGATGCGTCATGCGGAAGCGCTGCGTCTCGCCCTCCCGCCGCAGAGTCCAGATACCGCCGTTGAACTCCGCGAAGGGGCCCCACTCCAAGCCGGGCACGGCCGTGTTGACCGTGGAGAAGCGCATATGGCGCATGCGCAGCTCCCAGTCCGGGGCGTACTTCCAGGTGATGTGAACCATGGGCAGCACGGGAGCGAGAGAATTCTGCGGCGCATACACCAGACCTATCATATATTGGAAATCCACGCTCAAGGCCCCTGCCAAGCCGCCGTAAAAGTTCAGGTACAGGTTGCGGCCATTGAATAAATCCGTATCCCCGCAAAAGAGCGGGCTGATGCCTACCAGCGCCTTGGTATAGGGATTCAGCCCCGTTTCGGCAGAAAGATTGCAACCGAAGCTGTAGAGCTCGCCGTGCAGGTCGCCTTCCAGGCGCGTGTAACGGCCTATGAGATCTAACTTTGTCACGAATTCCGACGGCAGGAAACTACCGTCCGTCGAAACGGCACCGGTGTACACGGGCAAGGTGGCATAAGCATCCGTAATGTGCATGTGCGAGCTACTCCGGCTGGGGGCCAACCCGCCGAAATAGGACACCGAGACCTCTGCCTGACGCGCCGGAGCCGGCTTCCGTTGAGCTGCTGCGGCCTGCATGGCGGGGCCGATCAATTCGGTCTCCGTCGGACCCGTAATTCCCTGTTCCTCCACTGCGGCCGCCGAAACGGCGCACGCAACAAGAAGCGTGAGCGTTCTTCTCATGCCGCGCATTCTAGCACATATTCCCCACTGTGGCAAACGCAAACTGCGCCAGCGCCTGTTTTGGGCTTGCCAAGGCGCGCGCAGTGTGCTACAATCCCCGCGCGCGTTTTTTACCATGAATCATCTGAACATTCACGCCTACGAGGAAATCCCCCTCTGCACCGCCGGCTTGGTGATGGGGGGCGTGCTGCTGGTGCTCTATCTGTATGCCTGCCTGCGCCCGGAGAAAACGAAGCGGGCCCTGGCCGCCGCACACGATGCCACAAAGGCGGGGCAGTTTCTGCTGGGGATTGACTTCCTGTGGACGGCGCTGCTTTTGTTTGATTCCGACGCCAACCCGCTGCGCATGGAGCTCTTCATGTTCGAGCCGCTGCGCGGGATTCTCCTGCTGCTCTGCCCGGTGTTCTGCCTGGTGCTGGGCACCATGTGCAAGGAGCTGCTCTTCCCCCGCGCGCTGGGGTTCTTCCTGCTGCTGCTGGCCATCGTGCCCATGACGGCGGCCTTCCTGAAGGACCCCGTCACGCGCCTGCTCATCCCGATCTGGTGGTACCCCGCGCTCACGGCGGCCATGTTCTGGGTCGCGAAGCCCTACCTTTTCCGCGACTGGATGGGGTGGTTCACCCGACGTCCCGTGCTGTATGCCGTCACCGTGTGGAGCGGGCTGGCGTACTCCGTCGCCATCATCGTCTGCGCTGTCCTTTTCTGGTAAAATTATGTTGAACGAACCTGTCTGCAACGCCCTGTACACCGCCGATTACGTCCTGACCCAGAATGCGGGACGAGATGTCATCCGTAAGGGCGCCGTGGCCGTGGCCGGCGACCGCATCTGCTGCGTCGGGCACACGGATATGCTTGAGATCCTCTACCCGGAGGCCCGGCGCGTCGACCTCGGCTGCGCGGTGATCCTCCCCGGGCTTATCAACAGCCACACGCATGTCTCCATGAGCCTGCTGCGCGGCTACTCGGATGACAAGGCCCTCATGGATTGGCTGCAGCAGGACATCTTCCCCCGAGAGGCCAAGCTCACCCCGGAGCTGGTGGAGCTGGGGGCCCTCTTCAGCTTTGCCGAGATGCTGCGAACCGGTACCACCGCGTTCTTTGATATGTATATGTTGAGCGAGTCCGTGGTGCGCGCCGCGGACCGCATCGGCCTGCGCGGTCTCATCGGCGAGAGTGTCACGCAGTACTTCCCCTCGCTCGCGGCGGATTCCTTCGAGCGCTACTGCGATGTGGTGCGCGGCTTAGCGAACCGACTGCGCGGGCACAAACGCCTGCGCGCCGCCGTGCTGCCCCATGCGCCCTACACCACCACGCCGCAGATGCTGCGGGATTGCCATGCCCTGGCCCGGGAGCTGGACCTGCCCTTCGGCATGCACCTGGCGGAGACGCAGACCGAGGTGCAGGGCTGCCGAGAGGCGCATGGACTCTCCCCCGTGGCGTACTGCCGGAGCTTGGGGCTGCTGCAACCGAATTCCACCTTCTTCCACACCGTTTATGCGGATGAGGATGATATACAAATGTTGGCGGAGGGACGCTGCGCCGTGGTGCATAACCCGGCCAGCAACATGAAGCTGGCCAGCGGCCACGCCCCCGTCGAGGCCATGCGCCGCGCCGGTATCCCCGTTGCGCTCGGTACGGACGGTCCGGCTTCTAACAATGCCCAAAACCTCTTCCGGGATATGTATGTGGCGGCGCTCATCCACAAGGGGCACGCCCTCTCCCCCACGGAGTGCCCGGCGCAGTTCGCGCTGGATATGGCCACGCGCAACGGTGCCGCCGCCCTGCACGATCCCTACATCGGCTCCCTGGAGCCCGGAATGCGCGCGGATTTCATCGCCCTGGACCTCACCGGGCCGAACATGCAGCCCGTGCACAATATCCTGTCCAATACCGTTTACGCCGCAACAGGCATGGAAAACAAGCTCACCGTGGTGGGTGGGCAGGAGCTGTACCGCGATGGCCGCTTCCTGACCTGTGACTACGAGGCCCTTTGCAGCGAGCTCTGCGAGCGTGTTCAGGCATGGATGAAGCACTGATGCAGCGCCCGCTGGCGGAGCTGCCCTGGGCGGCCATCGACTTCGAGTCCGCCGGGGCTGCACCGGGGGAGACGGATTGCCCGGTGCAGGTGGGCGTGGTGCGCGCGGAGGGCTTGTTTGACCCCGCACCGCGTCTGTTCGTTTCCTACATTGCCCCGCTGCATCCCGTGCGTTGGAGTGCCGCGCGTGTGCACGGTATCACAAGCTCCATGCTGGCGGAGGCCCCCGCGTTTTCCGCGCTCTGGCCGCAACTGCGGGAGATGCTGGGCGGTGCCGTGGTTCTGGGGCATAATCCCGCCACGGAGGCCCGCTTTCTGCATGCCTTCCCGGGGCATGGCTTCGGGCCGTGGCTTGATACCCTGGAGCTGGCGCGCAAGGCCCTGCCCCAACTGCGGGATCACGCTCTCGGCAGCGTGTGCGGGGCCTTGGGCTGTACGCCGCAGGTTCAGGCGCTGGTGCCGGAGCGCTCGTGGCACGATGCGCTCTTCGATGCCGCTGCTTCTCTCTGTTTGCTGCGTTCTCTGGTGCAGGGGCTGGGGATGCAGCATGCCTCTCTGCCGCACCTCCCCTTTGCTGTGCGTTCCACGATGTAACCTATTTTTTCGCTATGAATCCGCCCCTCCTCAGCGTCCGCAACCTCAGTGTTCAATTCCGACATCGGCATGAGACGACCTATGCCGTCCAAGACGTGAGTTTTGATTTGCACGCCGGCGAAACCCTCGGCATCGTCGGGGAGTCCGGCTCGGGTAAGTCGGTCACCTGTTCGGCGCTCATGGGGCTCCTCCCCTGCCCGCCGGCGTCCATTCCGCAGAGTTCCCGGGCCTTATTTGACGGGCGTGATCTGCTGAAGCTGCGGGAACACGAGCTTGCTTCCCTGCGCGGACAACAGATTTCCATGATTTTCCAGGACCCCATGACCTGCCTGAATCCCTGCATGCGCGTGGGGGATCAGGTAGCAGAGCCGCTCGTGCTGCACAAGGGGCTTTCCCGCCGGGAGGCCCGCGCCCGTGCCGTGGAGGAGCTGGCCCTCACGGGCATTCCGGACCCCGAGCAACGCGCGCTGGCCTACCCGCATGAGTTCTCCGGCGGTATGCGCCAGCGCGTCATGATTGCCATGGCGCTCATCACGCGGCCCCGCATCCTGATCGCGGATGAGCCGACCACCGCACTTGATGTTACCGTGCAGAAGCAGGTGCTGGATCTGCTCCGCGCCCGCCAGCAGGAGCTGGGCACGGCTGTCATTCTCATCACGCACGATCTGGGCGTCGTGAAGAACTACGCGCACCGCATCCAAGTGATGTATGCCGGCAGCATCGTTGAATCCGCCCCCGCGGATGAACTGATTGCTCACCCCCTTCACGCTTATACGCGCTCCCTGCTCGCCTCCATGCCCGCCGCACGCCCCAAGGGCGAGCGCCTCCGCCCCATCCCGGGCCTTCCGCCCACCCTCAAACATCCCGTCCTCGGCTGCTCTTTCCGCCCGCGCAACATCATCGGCAATCCCGACCTCTGTCCCACCGACCACACCCCGCCCCTCATCGAAATATCCCCCTCTCACTTCGTCCGCAACTGCCCCGGCTGCCTCGCTTCATCTGACATATGACACTCGGGGTGCCTCGGGGACGCGGGTGTATGACACAAAAATGAGGGAGAGCTGTGTATTATTGGCTTGAAAAAAGGAAGGAAGTGTGGTATCATCTGCGGCGGAGAGGTGAGAGGTCTCTCGTTAAGGGCTGACGCAGAGCCGTAATCTGCGGAGGTTGTCTCGTACAACCGGCAAATAATGTGACGGCTTAGGTCAATCCTTCAGAGTGTTTCTGATTGTACGCAGATGCAAGAGCCGTGGTGTTATCCCGCAGGGGATGAAGCCGCGGCTTTTTTGTCTTCGGTATTCCTGTGCCGTCCGTGTTGCTGCCCCACAAACACACACATCATCATGAATACCGAATATAAAACAACGTCGAGCCTGAGAGAGATGACGGCTCACTACATCACTGAGCTGCTTGAGCACGCAGACGAGATCTGCTCCGCCCCGGAGATGAACGACGCCCTCGCGCCGTCGCCCATCTATCACCGCTGGGGCTACCGCGCCACCGTTCGCATGGGCGACCTGCTGCGCTGCTGGACCTCCCGGGAAGCCAACCCCTGGCGCGGCATGAATGAGCAGGGCCACCTTTGCTACATCCAGCCCGACTTCATGGTATCGAGCAGGCCCGCAGCCGCCTGTGACAGCGTGACGCACCGCCTCGTCCGCCTCGTCCCGAGGATGGAGGACGGCGAGTACGCGGGGATCTTCGACATGACAGACTCCATCCTCCCCCATGTGCGCAAGCCCGTCTGCCCGGAGCCGCTGACCCTGCCGCAGGTGATTGCGCGCATCGCGAAGCGCCCCCGCGTCATTGTCAACATCCCGCACGCCTCCACCTACATCCCGAAGCACTGCGGGCTGAGCTGCCCCCGAGAGGATCAGGAGCGCATCGCCCGCTACAGCGCCGATCTCTACACAGACGAGATGGCACCCGAGGGTTGCTTCGCCGTCACCGCGCCCGTCTCACGCATCGTGGTTGATCCGGAGCGCTTCTCCGACGATGCGCAGGAGCCTGCCGCCGAGCTCGGCTCCGGGGTCATCCCCACCCGCGCCTACGACGGCACCGTGCTGCGCAACCTACCGAGCGAGAAGCGCCGCCGCAGCCTACTCAGCCGCTATTACTACCCGCACCATGAGGAGCTGGCGCAGGCTACGCGCATCGATCTGGATATTTTCTCCACCGCCCGCATCCTTGACCTGCACAGCTACCCGGGGACATATAACCTGCTCGGCGTGGTGGGCGAAAAACGGCCGGATGTCTGCATCGGGTTCGAGGACTACCACTGCCCCCGCGCCCTCGCGGAGTCCCTGGCCGCCTGCGCCGCCCGATACGGCTTGTCCGCCGAGCTGAACGACCCCTACTCCGGCTCCGTTGTCCCGCTCGACTTCTACCACAAGGACCCGCGCGTCATCTCCGTGATGCTGGAAATCAAGCGCAGTTGCTACATGGACGAGCAGACCCTCGAGAAGCACGGGGGCATGCAGACCATCCGAAACTTCGTGGCAGAGGCGGCGGATATTTTATCCACCTACCCCGCCGACTGACCCGTCGCCCGCGGCGGGGGCTGCTTCACGCAAGAAGCCCCCGCCTTACGGGCCGCCCGGTGTCCTGCGCAATTTTTGCCCGCTCGAGCGCAAAAACAGCTTGCTTTCTCAAGGAGGCAGGAACAGGAGGGCATCCGTCCGGCCTCTTATGTGGTTTCTGTTCGTGCGGTCGGGACTTCCCCTCGAACTTACTCTCCCTCGGGTTGTTACTTTCCCGCAGATGCTTCGTGCCCGCCCCACGGGCACTCACCCTTACAGGGCAAACCCCGATGGGTGTGGCTCATCAGCCCTACAGCCGTCGGCTGCTTTGTTCTTCAGGTTTGAGTTTCCGCATCATCACGGTACCTTGTGGACTTTCACTTTAGTGCACATATCGCGTCGGGCGTACCAAAGGAGCCCCTGTCACCCAAAGGCGGCAGGGGCGTCGTGGCTTCTCGGAAAGGGAGAGGCAGATTATTGGAGATCGGACCCGGATGAGCCGGACGAGCTCCCCGAGAGCATTATCAACTTTAGTCCCGTACCGACCGGAGACGAGGGGTCGGGGCAATCATCGCCAGCTGTATGGGTAAAGGGCGCTTTATCAAAGGAGGCGGAAACTTCTTGAGCGGCTCGGTACGCACTCATGTTAGTAATGGTCAAAGTAATCGGCCCCGGGGTGAAGTCGATCGTACACTTCCAATTCGCGGAAGTTACGAGGGGGGAAAAATCGCCAAAAGTAATCAGAAATTTTCCATCCCCCAAGAATTCCTCGGTCCAGCGTCCTTTGAAGCAGAAGGAAGAGGGTCGCACTGGGAAGAATAGGCACATTCCGTTCGACTCAAGAATGCATCCGTACGAAACCTTACCGCTCTCATCGGAACTGAGCTTGACAGTAGAATATCCCTCGCTGATCAGTCTCTCGGAGGGCACGGTGGAGGAGCCGCCGCCGGAGTCGCCGCAGCCCGCAAGGGACAGGGCCGCAAGGCAGCCCATCATGGTGTTGAACAATGTTCGTTTCATAATGCTGTGTGAATGTGTGTTGATGACGCGTCAAGGGTTTCTCCGCAGCATGCAGTTAGCCACTCCCGACAACATCAGCATACAGCATTCCGCATGCAGACAGCATGAAAAGCCTTGATACTGAAGGCCTTACGAAGGAAGTGAACTACACCCCTGAGCAAGGAACAGGAGGTGCAGAAATGAAGAAAAGACCGAAAAAATAAGGATTTTGTGCCATTGGGGCTTGACTCTGCGTGCGGAATGCTGTAGCCCCCGCCTTTCGGGCCGCCCGGCGTCCTGCGCAATTTTTGCCCGCTCGAGCGCAAAAACAGCTTGCTTTTTTGTGGGCGCGGGGTAAAATGGTGGGTAATGAAGATTCATTTTTGCGGAGCAGACGAAACGACGACGGGTTCACAGCACTTGCTGGAGGTGAACGGCAGCAAGATACTGCTGGACTGCGGCATGTACCAGGGCCACCGAGAGGATGAATTACGCATCAACCGCGATTTCCCGTATTTTAACCCGCGGGATATCAACTGCGTGGTGCTGTCACATGCGCACATCGACCACTCCGGCAACCTGCCGAATTTGGTGAAGCGGGGCTTCAAGGGGCCGATCTACTGCACCCAAGCCACGCGCGACCTGTGCCAGCTGATGCTGCTGGACTCCGGGCGCATTCAGGAGAACGACTGCAAGTTCCTGAACAAGATGGACCGGCGGAAGGGAGGCAGCGGCTGTGTGGCCACGCCTATTTATACGGAGGAAGAGGCGGCGGAGAGCATGCGCAACTTCATCACCTTTAACTACCACATGCCCTTTGTGATAGCGCCGGGGGTAACCCTGCAATTCTTCGATGCGGGGCATATTCTCGGGGCCTCGCAGATTGTGCTGGACATCGATGACGAGGAAGACGGGCGGCACAAGCGCCTGCTGTTCTCCGGCGATGTGGGCCGCGGGAACAACGAGCTGCTGAAGGACCCCGAACCCGTGCCGGATGTGGACATCATGCTGATGGAGAGCACCTACGGCGGGCGGCGGCATGAGGCAGCGGCGCGGGCGGACGAGGAGTTCTACAACACCATCCGCCGCGCGATGAAAAAGGGCGGCCATGTGTATATACCCTCCTTTGCCGTGGAGCGCACGCAGCAGCTGCTCTATCTGCTGAACCTGGCCTACAGGGACCACCGCCTGCCGCTCTACCCCGTCTATGTGGACAGCCCCATGGCCGTGAGCGCCACGGAGATCTTCCGCATTCACCCGGAGTGTTTCAACGAGGAGGTGTACCGCTACCTTTTCGATGAGCGGGATCCCTTCAGCTTCGAGCAGTTGCACATGGTGCGCACCATCACGGAATCTCAGCGGCTGAACGGGCTGCGCGAGCAGGCCATCATCATCTCCGCCTCCGGCATGTGCGAGGCCGGGCGCATCCTGCACCACCTCAAGAACGGCATCGGGCGGGATAACAACACGGTGCTCTTTGTGGGCTACTGCGCGGCCAACACGCTGGGCCGGCGCATTTGCTCCGGTGCCAAGGAGGTGCGGATTCTGGGCGATGTGTGCCCGGTGCGCGCGGATATCAAGTCTCTGGATTCCTTCTCCGGCCATGCGGACCACGAGGAGCTGCTGCGCTACTTCCGCGCCACGGGCGGGCCGAAGAGCCGGGTCTTCCTGGTGCACGGCGAGCCGGAGTGCACCGCTGCCATGCAGGAGGCCCTGCGCGCCGTTCACACCGGGGAGGTGAGCATCGCAAAGTTGGACAGCGTGGTCACGGTGTAGCCCCCCTTCTCTGCCGGCATGCCGAGCACCGGGATTGACAAACCGCCGCCGACCCGTTATGCTTTTCGCGAGATGAAATACCGCAACACAGACCGCCCCGCGCGGGCGAACAAACACACCGCCCGCGCTGAGGCCCGTGCCGAGCACTCGCCGAGCAAGCAGGTGGTGCGTTCCCTGGATGAGGGGGATTTGCAGGAGATTCTGCAGGCGCAGCCGCAGGGGCTTTACTTAGTGCTGGATTGCATTCAGGACCCGCACAATCTGGGCGCCATTCTGCGCACGGCGGACGGCGCGGGGGTGGCCGCCGTGGTGGCCCCCAAGGATAAGTCCGTCGCCATCACCGAGACCGTGCTCCGTGTGTCCGTGGGCGCGGCGGAGCATGTGCCTTTCGTACAGGTGACCAACCTGGCCCGCACCATGAAGAGTATGAAGGAGGCGGGCCTGTGGTTCGTCGGTACCTCCGACCACGGGGACAGGAGCCTCTACGATATGGACCTGAAGGGCGGCATTGCGCTGGTGATGGGCGCGGAGGGCGACGGCATGCGCCGCCTGACGGAGGAGAACTGTGACTTCCTGATCCGCATCCCCATGCTGGGCAGCGTGCCCTGCCTGAATGTATCCGTGGCCACGGGTGTATGCCTGTACGAGGCCGTCCGCCAGCGCGGGTAATATATTACAGAGGCTATGTCAACCATCATCTGCCACGAGCCGGCACCCGGGGAGCGCGTGCGCTTTGTGTCGGACCTGCACCTGGGGCACGAGCGCTGCTGCCTGCCCGCAGGGGGGCTGCTGCCGGGGCTGGTGCACGGGTGCGATACCCTGGTGCTCAACGGTGACCTGGCGGAGACGCGCCCCTGCGAGTGGCGGGAGCGGGCCCTGGCCCTGCGTGCGCGGTTGCTGGAGCAGTGCGAGCGCGCGGGTGTGCGTACCATCCTGCTGGCCGGTAACCATGACCCGGACGTGCCGCCCATGCTCCTGAAGCTCTGGGGCGGCAGCGTAGCCGCCATGCACGGCCACGCTCTGTACCGCGAGGTGGCGCCCTGGAGCTGGGAGTACCTGCGCCACAAGCAGGAGTGCCGCGCCCTGATCGCCGCCCACCCGGAGGCCGATGAGGACCTGACGGCGCGCCTGGAGCTAGCCCGTGCCATGAGCATGCTGCACCGCCCCATCATGCGCCGCAGCAGCGCCCTGCCCGGCCCCCTCCGCAGCCTGATGCACTGCTTCTGGCCGCCGGAGCGCCCCTGGGCCATCGTTCGCTGTTGGCTGCGCAGTGCCGCTCTGGCCAATGCTTTTGCGGAGCACTACCTGCCCGGCGTCCGCACCTTGGTGTTGGGGCATTTTCACCGCAGCGGGCAGTGGCAGTTCCCCCGCTGCCGCGTTTATAATACGGGGGCTTTCTTCAAACACGCTACCCCTTTTTTCCTCGATTTGCAGGACGGCCGGGTGCTGCGCTACGCCCCCGTGCGCTCGCTCTTCGGGGGGCGTAGGACGGAAATGTGGCGTAAATGACATAAAAGCGCATTATTTTCCTTGCGGCGCGGGGACTTTTATGATAGACTGCCCCGGCACACACCATTTTCTACACTCAGACAAATTATGAACAAGACTCAACTCATCGAAGCAATTCAGGCAGAGCTGGGCGAGGGCGCTACCAGGAAGAGCGCTGCCAAGGCCCTCGACGCGACCTTGGCCGCCATCCGTAAGGCCGTCGTTAAGGAGAAGGTGCAGATTATCGGTTTCGGTACCTTCGAGACCCGCACCCGCGCCGCTCGCGAGGGGCGTAACCCCGCTACCAAGGAGGTTATCACCATCCCGCCTTGCTCCTACGTCGCTTTCAAGGCTTCCACCATGCTCAAGGAGGGCCTGTAAGCCCGCGCCAGTTTACCGTTTCTGCGCCCCGGATAAGGTTCCGGGGCGTATTTTTATTCTCTACCGCTTTGTCTCCTACCGATCCGCAGAACAATCTCTCCCGCCGTTTCTCGCGCCGGGGTATCCTGCGCTTTACCCTGCCGAGTATGGCGATGATGCTCTGCATGTCGCTCTACACGATTGTGGACGGCATCTTTGTGTCGCGCTGCGTGGGCACCTTGGCGCTGTCGGCGCTCAACATGTACTTCCCTTACATGGGGTTGATGATGGGGCTGGCCTTTATGGCGACCTCCGGCGGCAGTGCGCTGATCGCCGCGCGCATGGGCGAGGGTCGGGCGGAGGAGGCGCGCCGCAATTTCTCCGCGCTCATGGGGATTTTGGTAGGCGTGGGGCTGCTGCTGACGGCGGCGGGGCTGTTGGGCAGTGAGGGGCTTATCTCCCTGACGGGGGCGAGCGAGGCGCAGCGGCCTTTCCTGCGGGATTACCTCTTCTGGCAGTTCCTGCTGATGCCCTGCCTCTTCCTGCAAATTGCCTACCAAACCTTCTTCGTGACGGCGGGGCGCCCCGGCTTGGGACTGGGGATTTCCCTGGCTGCGGGCTGCACGAACATGGTGCTGGATTATGTGCTGATGGTGCCGCTGGGCATGGGGGTGGCGGGGGCTTCCCTGGCCACCTGCGCGGGCTGGGCGGTCTACACCGCGGCGGGGGCCGTGTTCTTTGCGCGCAGGGGGTCGAGCCTGAGCTGGGCGCGCCCTGCCCTCCCCCTGCGGGATCTGGCGGCGCTGTGCGGCAACGGGTCGTCCGAGATGGTGACCAGCCTGGCGCTGTCGGTCATCGGTCTGTTGTATAACTTCAGCTTCATGCGCCTGGCGGGGGAGGACGGCGTGGCGGCGCTCACCGTGGTGTTCTACTTCGAGTTTATTCTAACGGCGTTCCTCTTCGGGTTCAGCAACGGCATCAGCCCCGTCATCGCGTACAAATTCGGCGCGCGGGATGCAGTGCAACTGCGTTTCATCGTACGCACCTGCTTCGGGTTCATCGCGGTGGGCTCGCTGCTGGCCTACCTGGGCTCGCTGCTGCTCAAGGTGCCGGTGCTGGGCATCTTCCTGCCCCCGGGCAGCCCGGTGTACCGCCTGGCGTCGGAGGGCTTCCCGCTTTACGCCCTCAGCTTCCTGCTCGTCGGCACAAATATCTTTACCTCCGCCCTCTTCACAGCCCTGGGCAACGGCGTGATCTCGGCCATCGTCTCCTTCACACGCACCTTCTTCCTCCTCTCGGCCTGCATCCTGCTCCTGCCGCTCTGGCTGGGCATCAACGGCCTCTGGCTCGCCCAAACCTGCGCAGAATTCCTCGCGCTCTTCCTCTCCCTCTTTTTCCTGCGCACCAAGCTGCACCTCTGCCCGGAAAAATAACGCCCCCCAAGGGCCGTATCTTGACTATACTTTTTCAGAGCCGCCCTCAGTTTTTTTATTGATTGGGCTTGAACCTTCCTCCCGTAAATGGTATCATAGGCGCAGATATGAAGGCGACAGTAAAAAAGCAACGGCACTCAACCGCGAAGGGTACCCGGCGCGGCAGGAATGGGCTTGTCGTAAAACTGGCAAAGAATGGCAAGATCAAGAAGAGCTTCATGTACACCGACGAGCCGCTTTCTCTGACAAAAGCAGGAGCGCAGTTCCTTGTTCAACTTATTGACAAGTCCTATACGCCTAACGAAGCCACCATCGAAGCCCGTAAACTGAATTCAGCGATACCCCGTCTGGTGATTGATTGATATGTCTGCTGCATACATCAATTACGGCGATTTGCCTGTTGCTACAGAGAGTTTTAACTGTGGGGAACCTTCTCTGGATGAGTTCATCAAAGAGCATGCTCAAACATTCATCCGGAAAGGACTGAGTGCTGTTACTCTCCTGATAGAAGCAGAAACTCGGGAGCTTATCGGCTTTTATGCCATTTCCCCTTTTGCCATAGATGGAAGGGCTCTGCGTTCTGAGCAGAGCAAATATTACGATGTCACCTTTCCGATTCCTGCCTGGAAAATAGGATTGCTTGCTGTAGACAAAAAGCACCAGCGCAATAGCAACAGAGATGAGCCTAAGCGATATGGCTCTATGCTTTTACAGGAAGCCATTCAGGAAATACAGAAGCGTGCAGACAAAGGCGCAGGAGCCCTCATTTTAGTAGATGCCATTGACAAGAAGGTCAAGAAATTCTACAAAAAGTTCGGTTTCTCCTCCATTCCTAACACTTCCAACCAGATGGTGAGGACATTGTCCGAACAGGTTGATTGAGTATCCTGCTTTATACGAGGCAGCTTATTTTTCGGAAGTAACTCTGAAATCAGAAAAAGGGCCTACTTGACTTGGTGTCGAGAAGAGGCTACCACCTTACTTCACACCTCCGAGATAATCGAGAGGGAGAAAGTCTGACCGCGGAATAAAGGGAATTTTCGGAGACTGATTGGCCTTCGAAACATCGGCAAGACGTCGAAGCAGGTTCATTGTAGGCAGCTTCGGATTTTGTTATAATATCTAAGGGAGCTACCACCCCGGCGGCATGCAGTCTGTCCCGACCCAAGCACGCCACTACCTCTCCCAAAATTCCTTTCATTCCGCGGTCAGCCTCCACTCGGGTTCTCCTACCACGGCGGCATGCAGTCTGAACTGAGCCAAGCACGCTGCAAACTCTCCCGAAATTCTCTTTATTCCGTGGTCAGCAACCATCCCGTCCTCTAAGGGGTTATTGGTGTCCGCGGTTTCGCCCCCCTTGTCCCGGGCACATTTTTTTGCATACAATGTCGGGCATGTTACAAATGATATACGCCTTACGCAACGGGCTACTACGCACCGCCCACAAGCACCTGAACGCCGTCCGATACATCGTCGCCTTCACCCGCCGCAAATTCCTGCCCCATGAGCATCGCGCAGAATGATATTGAGGCCCTGAAAGGCTACGACATCGCCCGCGCCTACTGCGAGACCGCGCTCGGCCAACCCGTGCGCAAAGGGCGCGTGCCGGTGTTCCCCTGTCCCTTCGGGGCGCACACCCGCCCGCATCTGGAGCTTGCGGACCTGGGCGGGGTGGGCATCACCCTGTGCCGCGCCTGCAATCGGGGCGGCACCGTGCTGGATGTGGCCGCCGCCGTGCTGGGGGTGGATGTGCGCCGCCACTTCGCCGCCTGCGTCCGCGAGGTGGCCGCGCGGGTGGGTTATATTCTGCACGAGTCCCCCGACGGGAAGGTCGTGCGGAGGCGCCGGGGGCAGCACCTGCCCCGCCCGCTGTGCCCTGCCGCGCCGAAGCCGCCCGAGTCGCAGGAGCTGCCGCCGCAGGAGCAGGCGGAGGCCCTGCACGCCGTGGCCCGCGCACGCCGCAACCCGCAAGCCATGCGGGCGCATGCCGAGGCCCTGGGGCTGCCCTTGGAGGACATGATGCCGCTCACCGACCCGACCGCGGCCGGCTCTCCGGGGCTGCTGGGGCTGGATGCCGCGGGGCGCCTCCTCTACATCTACACCCGCAGGGCGGCAGATGGCGTGCATGTGCTGATGGTGAAGACCCGCAGCACCCCCGCCGAGGTCGCGCGCGGCAAGCCCAGGTTCCTGTGCCGGGGGCGAAAGTGCGCCCTCTTCGGGGCACAGGCTGCCCGCGGGGCCGGGGATGTATACATCACCGAAGGCGAGAGCGATGCCCTGGCCGTGCGCGCCGCCTTCCAGCAGTGGCTGGACTACATGGCCCACAACGCGCCGGACATCTACCCCGCCGTCGGCGAGTTGCCCACCGTGCTCGCCAAGCCGGATGCCGGCACCTTCCGCGCCGAGTGGGCTGCCCCGCTGGTGGCCGCGAATGTGACGCTGATTTCCGATGCAGACGCCGCGGGGCTGGAGGGGGCACGCCGCACGGCCGCAGTCCTCGCCGCCGCCGGCGTGCGGCATCTGTACCGCTGGACCCCGAGCCGGGGGGCCAAAGATGCGCGGGCCGCGCTGCGGGCGGGTTGCCCGATGCAGCTCGCAGAAGATATTCTAACCAATAGAAAGAAAATACACCCATGATAAACGAACATATGACAGACAGTGATCCCATGCGATCCGTCATCGCCAAGCTGCAGGCAGACGCCGAGCTGGCCGCCGATAACGCCGCCGCCGCCGAGGAGGCCGAGAACGCACGCATCTGGCCGGTGCCGGAGGGGTGCTGCCCCTTCGTACCGCTGGGCTACAACAGCAGCAGGGATATCTGTTGCTGGTCGCACGCTTACCGCACCGTCGTGAGCTTCCGGAAGCTCGCGAATACCTACGGCGATGTCGTGCAGCTTGCGCCGATCGAGCAGTTGACCGCCTGGCTCAACAAAACATACAACCTGTCACCGCTCTTCCCCCGCTGGTCGGAGTGTGAGACGAGCATGAGGCGGCGCCTTGTCGAAATGATAACGGAGTATGTGCAGACCGAGTGCGCGCGCCGCCGCTTCTGCGAGGAGCGCGTGCGCTACAGCGGGGTGTGGCCCGGCCCGGCCGGCTCCGTCATCTACAACTCCGGCCGGCGGCATTGCTACCGCTTCGGCGCAGACGGCGCGGCAGAGGAGTTGTCCGGGTGTGTCTCGGGAAAATACATCTATGACACCCGGGGCAGCCTCGGCATCCTGCCCGCGGATACGGCCATGACGGACCGCGAGGGGGCACAGTTGTCGGAGCTGATCCGCCTGCGCCCGTGGCAGTCTCCCCTGTCGGCGGAGCTGGTGGTGGGCTGGATGGCCTGCGCCGTCCTCTCGGGCATCATACCCGTGCGCCCCCAGCTGTGGATCAACGCCCCCGCCGGCACGGGCAAGAGCAATCTGCAGGATGATATCACGGCGGCGCTGGGCGGTGACCGCGGGCTGCTGGTCAAGGTCGACGGGCGCAGTACGGAGGCGGGCATCCGCCGCATGCTGGACAGAAAGGCGCTGCCGCTCATTTTCGATGAGGCCGAGCCGGATACCGCCCCCGGGCGACCGGGCGGCGGTAAGGGGCGCATGGAGAGCATCCTGGAGTTGATCCGCTCCGTGGCCACCGAGGATTCGCCGAGTATCACGCAATCCGCTCTGAATGGTTCCGTTATCATCTACAAACCCCTCTTCTGCTCCATCCTCTTCTCGGTCGATAACGGCCTGGAGAGGGAGACGGATATCTCCCGTTTCATCGCCCTGAACCTGACGAACAGGGAGACCCGGGCCGAGCGCGAGGCGCGTTACAACAAGCAGGAGCCGCTCAAGAAGATGCTCCGGACCCCCGATTTCACGCCGCGTTTCCTGCGCCGTGTGCTGGAGCGGCATGCCGAGATCCTGCGCAACGCGAGGGCGCTGAAGCGGGCCATCAAGGCAACGCTGACGGCGGCAGGGGCCGCTACGGTGGACCGCACGGCCGCGAATATGGCCCTGCTGCTGGCCGCCGGCTACTCGGTGGCACACTCGGGGAAAATCCCCGCCGAGCTCGTGTCCGCATACGCCGAACAGGCCGTGCTCACCGACGCCGAGCGCAATGTGAACACGGACAGACGCAGTGACGCCCAGCGCGTGCTGGATGCGCTCCTGACCTACAGGGAGCACAAGACCGGCAAGACGGTCACACGCCTGTGCCGCATTGCCTATGAGCGCGCCGCCGACCCGGAGGAGATTGATGCCGCCGAGTGTGCGCTGGAGGGCCTCGGGCTGAAAATCGTCCGCACTAAGGGCGGTAGCGAATGGCTGGCCATCGACACCTTCAGCCGCGGTTTCCGTGAAATCTTCACGGATTGCGACATCTCCGCGAAATCCGTGCGCTCCGCCCTGAAAAATGACCCGGACGGTATCGCGGTGATGCGATACGTGAAGTTCAGTGGGAAGGTATCGAAGGAAGCCCCCAGCCTTCCGCTGGAATACATCCTAGGGACGGATGAGAACATGTAAGCCATTCCGCAGGGCGTAGACCGGTGAGGGCGCAGGTGAACATACCTGCGCCTTCTTGGTGCCGGTTCTCGGCATACCCGACAGGGAATTTGACATACCGAACGGGCGATTTCACATACCGAAC